>NZ_JAOWHB010000041.1:0-321953 GCF_030332845.1 Citrobacter sp. Cpo061 | reverse complement strand
CTCAGCGCCATGGGTTCAAAAATAAATGAAGTAACCTCCGAAGATGAGGCAAAACTGCTTAAACAGCAGATGGAGATGATTCAAAGGCAAATCGAGTCTATGTACGCAAAAATTGCTCAATTACAAAAACAAGAAGCAGAAAAAAACCAAATGGCATCGGGTGCATTACCTACGGTAAGTGACAAATCAAGTTCGAACGTTGCAGGGAATAATACTAAAAATATTGATGTCTACGTTTAGCAGTGACCCCCTATCATTTTTCCTCTGAGTTAGAAACGAAAAAGGATTGTGAGAACTTGTTTTCGAGTTAACGATTTCAGATCGGCGATATGACAGGGGTACTGGTGCTATGCACCTCGCGAATACCCCTGTCGTATCGCCGGAAACCAAAAACCCCGCTGTGGCGGGGTTCTCGTTATGTTCAAATTGTTCGCTTTTTGTCGCTGCCATAGTGGCAGCAGCTCTGCCAAGCATGAATAAATTATCTGATTTTCTGGCCCGTTTTCAACACCATTATCAAAAAATAGCATCAATAGCTAAAAAATGATTTCAGTGAGTCTATTCAGATAACAGTTTGCGTGCTTCCAAAAAGACCTTTGCTCTGAATATTTCCAGGCACCAGCGCACGCGCTTTCTTGCCTCCCCATCAGTTAACCATGGCGCAATCGCCTGCAACTCCCGGGTTATGTCTGAGATTTTTTTTCGGGTGGTGTAATACTGAAGACCGACCACATAAACCGGATCATTAATATCCAGCGCCTGCAGTACGCATTGCTCAACAAAATCGACATCATCATTATGCAGGGCTTCATCAATCACACTAGCGGATGACTGCGGCCAGAGAATGCTATGTGCCCTGTTCATTGCCTGCTGTCCACGGAATCCCTCTTCTCTCGCCTGATTTAACGCAACAGTGAATCGCTCTAACGCCTTATCTGACCAAATCCGTCCTTTAATAACATTCCAGCATGCATGACTTCGCAGCAAACGGGGTGCAGTTTTTCCTCCCACACCCTCGCCCCATATAGTGAGCAGGGATTTAATCCATCCGGACTGGATCCCTGTAAGGAGAATACATTTACCCAGCCAGCTTTTGCGTGGAGCAGAAGCCGCTTTACCCAGCGCTTCCAGATGATTGCGGCGTTGACGTGGTGTCATCCTGTTCTTCTCCTTACGCCAGAACGCCGAGCCCATAAGCCCGGTCCAGCACTCTGATAATCATTACCGGCTGAGGCACATGCTTTCGCTCAAACTTCACCGGGTCGTTATGTAGTTCTGTATGGCACTGACGACACAAGGGGATCGCGAAAATATCATGCGCCTTCGTTGCCATCCCTCCCTGCCCCCAGCCGATTAAATGGTGTGGGTCATCTGATGGTTTGCCGCAGCATTCGCAGGGCTGTGTTTTAATCCATTCCAGATACCCGGGGGCCGTCCATCGGATCCGCTTTGGACGTTTTATATAGGTTTGCGGGGACTCTGGATCGACCAGAACACCAACTACAGGCTTGAGCGCAGGAACCTGCGCTGATGGCATGTATACGGTTAACGTGCTGGCTTTGGCTGTAATGATGCTGGTGGCGGTTACCCCCGGTTCGATATCGCATTCACGCATGACTGACAGATGCTCTTCTGAAGGAATACGAAGCGCCCGGCTGGCTACTGATTCGGGAATTGCGTCGGTAACCCCCATACGTACCCCCCACCAGCAAAGCTCCGCCAGCGACAGTTCTCTGGACGGATCCTGATTCAGCGCCACCATGATGCTGTTGATAATCCAGTTAATAACATTACGTCTCGCCAGCTCTGCAAGTTGTACGCTGTAGTGGTCGCGCAAATGGTTATCACAATGTCCGCACAGAAGAACCGATCCGGGGTCATGGCGCAGAAGAGTTAACTCGTGATAATGGTAATCGCTGTGTGGCCACTGACAGCAATGACCGCCATAACGCATAAGCCAGTAATCAAGGCCACTCAAACCGCCAGCAGCCTTAATAACTTTTTCATCCAGGAAGAACGGCCTCAGGGAGTCGTCACTGGCAAGCGGCTGACGAACATCAGGAACACGGCCAGCAGGCAACCGGTCCATGCCTGCCGGCTGGCTTTCCACAAGCACACGTTCACAACTGAATAATGACATCAGCTCGCTGCCCGGTTTGAGCAGCACAATTCCAAGCTCACGCGCAACAACCGGCTTCAGCAGCGCCCTCATTCTGCTATCTCCCCGATAATTATTTGTCCCTTCTCTCCCCATAATTTAGTTACGCGTGAATCCCAGATATGAGCGTCATCTTCGTAAATGGCATCCATCAGGGCTTTCATCATGTTGTCGAAATCGGGTTTAGCCTGGTGTGGTTTACCGTTGAACTCTGCTCGTTTCTTTTTGCCCCAGCTCGCTGGCATCGGAATAATGAAGGTGACATGTGAACCGCTTTCCGGCAGCTCAACACCCTGCAGACGAACTTCATCACAGAAAGCCCGGTAACGCAGAACCTCGGGGCGCTTTTTCCATTTGTCAGCGCGCGTCATTCTGGGCTTGCCCATTGGGGTGATATCGTAGATTTTCACATTCACCTCCAGATCCGTTGTTGCCAGGTTCTGTCCTGACGCGGAGGCTTAGATACTTCTGGCAAGAACGCGCTGATCGTCCAGTGAATGAAGTCATTATCCAGACTCCGCTCTGTCTTAATCTGCTTTGCGCGATAGCGGGCTTCCAGTTCGTCAGCCTGCTCAGTGGTGAGTTGGGTATGTTGAAACCAGCTTTTCTTCATAACGCACCTCTGGATGCGGCAAAAAGAAAATCGCTGGCGTTGGTTAACGTCAGATAAGTACTTTGGATTTGAATATGCACCTTGGTATCTCTCCATAGGCGCAGCAGGGTCAGCTGTTCAGGCTGTTAGTTTTTATCTTAACACATAAAAAGCATCGAAATACATAACAAGCAAAAAGCCCCCGAAGGGGCTTTTGTGTTCATGTTAATCTACTGTTTTTTAAGCAGTTCCTTCAGCTTTTTTTTGCTTTCTTCAGAAATTTTGCTGCTTGCGTGTTGGCTTTTTTGTTTCATAAGCTCCCTCATGGTCGACTAACAAGAAAAATATTTAAGCAGGTCTTTCAGAAAGATCATCTTGAAGAGTATTCAAGAGCTCATCTTCCGGTTCACCAACAAATGCTTCATCATTTTCTGCTGGCTTCTCAGTATCAAGTGATAGAGCGTCAACCAGAGCAGAATGATCGTTATCAGTTGATTCATGACTCACGTTTGAATCATGGCCTGTTTGCTCAGGGTTTTGAGTGCTTGAGGAGTCATTTTCATCAGCCCCTGTATCTTCCTCTGATACCTCTTCGAATGACACTTCAAAACCTTTATTGACAGCTAATGCTTTGACCTTTTCATAAAGTGAAGAAGAAATCAATCTGAAAATCGGCATAGATTGAGTTACAACAGCTATGATCTCTGTTTCAGTCAAAGAATCAGAAACTTCTTCTGCCACTTCGTCCTTTTCAAGAAGTATAGCAGCCCCCAGAGCGATCCATGCTTCGTCATTTTCTATTGATTCAGTAAGTAATTCCTCAAGATCTGCCTTAAGTTCTGTCTTGATAGGCAAATCTTGCAACTTTTGGCAAAGCGCCCTGTTTATGGTTAAGAGATTTTTATGTTTGAGTGGAATTGCGCGTGCACCTAAGATTTCCATCAAGTTTTCAGCGATAGTATATTTTTCAAAATCCATTAAATCTACTAACGCATTAATAATTTTAGTAATTTCCCCTTCTTTTAGCTTCTTATACTGTTCCAGCCTTTTCATTGAGAGCAAAATTTGCTCATCATCTTTTAAATGAATGTAGGAACGAAGTAAAAGTGCCTCTGTCTCGATGGATGGGCCATTAGCTAAATGCTTAGTAGCATATTCAACACATTCTTTATACTCTCCAGCCCTGAAAGCTGAATTGGCAATAAGATAATTGGGAGTGTTATAAAAATGAAGGTTTTCTGGTGAACCCGCAAATTGAGTTTCCTTAAGCATAATCTCAAGCGATTTTGTAATGGAATCGTCATCGAGAGAGGATGCTTTTTCAGACAAGAGAATTTTTATCTTTTTGACGAATTGACTAACCGTATTTACACGCCTGACGTGGTCTGCGAGGTTATTCATATCTCTTTTAATTATTTCATGTTGATTCTCATCATCATCTTCATCTTCAGAAACTAAGAAATATCTATCTAATTTATTAGATAAAGCAGAATAAGGTTCAACTACTTCCTGCTGAAGAGTGCAACCAAGCGACTCATGTAGCTCGGCCATGAACTCATCGAAACCATCAATTTTAATTAAATGAAAATGTGGAAAACGGGCTAGGTTTTTCAAAGGTTCAGGTAAGTTTTCAGCATTGTCTCTTATACACCAATAGATACCATGAGGAAAACAAGTACCAGAATGCAGTAGGGTATTCAAGGTATCCATTATTGAACGATCATGTCCCGAATATCCGATAACAATCATACCAAACTCAGTGGCAAACTGCCTGAATTTTGCCCTCATATTATCTTCAAGAGACTCTAACTCACGGATGGTATTTTTAATATTGTCGAATAAAAAATCCCCGTGTAGCTTGATTATTTTCGGGCGAGTTGTCGTTAATCTAACACTAGCAATACTTGAATCATGAGCGCAAACTATTGGCCTTAAATTATTAGAAAATGTAAAACAGGCCTCGTTAACCAAATCATCAAAATTGGTTGTAAATATTGTATTAAAATGCCCCTTATCTAAAAGATTTGTAAGATATACATAACCCCAAGACGGCTTTGCACCTGTTATACAGCTTTCAATAAATTCTCTTCGTTGCGTGGGTTGATCGTATAAAGATTCAAAAAGTTCAGAATATTCATTCTCTTTGTCAAACCAAGGTTGAGCTTTTAATTCCTCATCACCATGCATAGAGCTATAAGCTGCTCTCCAGCGTTTGACCATCCCTCCGGCGCTTTCTACTCCGCTTGATATACTCGCACCGGCACCAAGAAAAAGTGTAAAGTTAGGGTGGTGTTGCTTTGTTGAGGTTAGAATGTTAATTAAGTGTTGCTGGGGTTTAATTTTCATGCTTTAACACCAAAAACGAATCTTCTTGTTGGTTTTCACTGCAATATGATACACGGTAGCCAGCCTTTTCAAGCATTTTTGTAAAAAGTGAAGGTGATCCGACAATTTCATCATCCTGAAGAGGCAAAAATGACACCATGCTATCGCGTCGGTACATCAGGGCGCGCTCACACTCAGGAAATGATTGCAGCCTGGCAACGATGACTCCATCGTGACATCTGATGACTGCGTAGCCTTTTTTGGGCAATCCTAATTTTTCTTTCACTTAAACTCCCCCATGCAAACGGAATAAAAGTAACACCCAAAATAATTAATAAAACCAGTCGTCAGCACTTTCCCAGGTTTCCTGGAGGATAGTCTCTATTTTCTTTTTATCTTCCTTGTCACCACCAAGAACACTTAAGCCATCAGAGCCTGTACGACGTATGCTCAGGCTGCAGTTCTCATACTGATTACCCAACCTTTTAAGTAACTCTTTCTCCAGCGCCGGCACTGCTCCCTTTGGAAGTTCTTTAGTACGATCAATGGTGAGTTCAACTTTCATATTAGCCTCCACTGCATATACTGTATATTTGTACAGTACACCGATACATTGAAATGATCAATGACTTAAGAGCACAAATTGTTAACCTTAGCCTATAAATGAGATGCAAAAAAAACCCGCCGAAGCGGGTTCAATCCAATGCGGACTTGTTGTTTTGACACCATTGTAAGTATTGAGATATCAACGTCCTTAAATTTGGATAACTGCTTTGATTGGGATTGATTGCGCAACTTTCATATGCTCGTCTCCCCCTGCAACTTTTTCAGGTTCTGTCTAACATACCCAATCAAAATAACAACTGTGTCAGGTATCCCATAATAATCGCCATGCCCAAAATAACGGTCAGAAATGCAGCAATCAAGGGTGTTTTGAACATTGATTTAAGCAGTATTACTTCCGTCAGACTAGCTCCTGCGCTACCAATAATCAGAGCCATTACTGCTCCCGTTCCCATGCCTTTATCCATCAAGACTGATGCCAACGGAATTACTGCCTCAGCACGTATATACAACGGTATTCCAATAATTGCACTTAGTGGAATCGCAAACGGATTATCATTCCCAGCATGAGCAGCAATCCACTCTGCAGGTATAAAACCGTAGATAAACGACCCTATAACAATACCTAACATCAGATAAGGTAATACATCTTTAAATTGAGTCCAGGCATCCTGAAATGCCAGACGTATCGCACCAGGATCTCTTACTACACATTTCGGGAAGAATTGTTTATTTGTTTGACCTGTCTCGCAGGTCAATTCACAATTTGTGCCCTGAAATGCTGAGAAACTCTTAAACGTTTCTTGTGGTTTAGAACAACTATTAGCCCCTATGTCCTGTTGATTTGATACAGAACAGCAAGCTGAAACACTCCGTAGTTTAGTTTCAAGAGTTTTTCCACTGCTAACACCACAACAGCTAGCCAGCGGTTTTGATTTTTCGACAATATGTCGGTCAAAACCAAGCACATCTAACAAAATACTTGCCAGTACGGAAACTGTTGCAGCTATAACAGCGTATAGCAGGGTAACTTTCCAACCAAAAGTAACCCACATCAGACCAATGATTATCGGGTTAAGCAGAGGTGAAACAAACAAGAATGTAAGTGTTGGACCGAAGCCTGCTTTTGCTGATAACAGTCCGCGTAACATGGGAATTGTAGAGCAGCTGCAAAACGGTGTTACAGCTCCTAACAGCGATGCAAGTATGTAACCTCTCCCCTTTCTCGCCCCTAACATTCTTTGAATCTTTTGGTCCGGAATTTTTTGCCTGATAAGGCTAACACCCGCACTAATCAGAAAAAAAAGCGCAGACAACTCGACAGCAAGAAACAAGAACATCTCTGCCGCGTTAGTAAACATAGAAATCCAGCTATTCATGAAACCCCCTATAAACTATATTTCTAGAATAATCGAATTATTGAGGTTAGATCAACATATTTCTGGTATTATCGAAATATCACTAGACGAGGAAGGCACCATGCAACTAGAAGAAGTAGCTAAAGCTATGAAAGAATTAGGACATCCGACACGTTTGTTTATTTTCAAACACCTTGTTAAAGCCGGTGAACAAGGTTTACCTGTAGGTGATCTACAAAAACAACTTGCGATTCCATCTTCAACACTGAGTCATCATATATCCGCTCTTGTTTCCGTAGGTCTGGTCAAACAAAATCGCGAAAGCCGCTCCTTAATCTGCGTTTCTCAATATGACAAGTTAGAGTCGATTATTGATTTTCTACGCGAAGAATGTTGCATCAACAGTCCAAAGATTTAAATCGAGGCAATCCATTGTTTTTATTTGATAAAGGAGCCGCCTAAATAACAGGCGGCTCTCCTGTCGCTTATTTCAATTTTTTGCCTGCATCATCAACGACTTTCTCGCCATCTTCCTTGGCGAAAGCCCCTTTCTGAGCATCAGGAAGGATATCCAGAACAACTTCAGAAGGACGGCACAGTTTGGTTCCCAGCGGTGTTACAACGATGGGGCGATTAATCAGGATCGGATGCTGCAACATAAAGTTAATTAACTGGTCGTCAGTAAATTTATCTTCGGCAAGACCCAGTTCCTCATATGGCTCGACGTTCTTACGTAGTAACGCCCGGACGGAAATGCCCATATCAGCAATGAGTTTGACCAGCTCATCGCGTGAAGGTGGAGTCTCAAGGTAAAGAATAACGGTCGGCTCATTACCGCTGTTGCGGATCATCTCCAGCGTGTTACGCGATGTGCCGCAGGCTGGGTTGTGATAAATGGTGATGTTGCTCATATCAGTATCTCATTACAAAGTGAAAGAGAGACGTAGCGCCAGCGCGGCCAGCGTTACAAACAGCACAGGCAGAGTCATGACGATCCCGGTGCGGAAATAGTATCCCCAGGTGATGGTCATATTCTTCTGTGAAAGTACGTGTAGCCAGAGCAGCGTTGCCAGGCTACCAATAGGGGTAATTTTCGGCCCCAGATCGCAGCCAATGACGTTGGCATAAATCATTGCTTCTTTGATAACGCCCGACGCGGTACTGCCATCAATCGACAATGCGCCAATCAATACGGTAGGCATGTTATTCATGATAGAAGAGAGGAATGCGGTCAGGAATCCCGTTCCCAGCGTGGCTGCCCACAGGCCTTTATCTGCGAGTAAGTTCAGCACGTCAGACAAATATTCTGTCAGCCCTGCGTTACGCAGCCCATAGACCACCAGATACATTCCCAGCGAGAAGATCACGATCTGCCATGGTGCCCCACGCAACACTTTACCGGTGTTAATGCCGTGACCTTTTTTTGCCACAGCAAACAGGATTGCTGCCCCTACTGCTGCAATGGCACTGACCGGAATACCCAGTGGTTCGAGTACAAAAAAGCCCACTAATAAAAGAATTAATACAATCCAACCTGTTCTGAATGTTGCCAGATCTTTGATGGCTTTTGCGGGCTCTTTCAGTCGTGCAATATCATAAGTGGGCGGGATATCTTTGCGGAAAAATAGATGCAGCATCACCAGAGTGGCGACGATGGCGGCGATATCCACCGGCACCATTACCGAGGCATATTCCGTGAATCCCAGTTTGAAGAAATCAGCCGAAACGATATTGACCAGGTTCGATACGATAAGCGGCAAGCTGGCGGTATCGGCAATAAACCCTGCGGCCATCACGAAAGCAAGTGTGGTGCTTTTACTGAAGCCAAGCGCCAGGAGCATAGCGATAACAATCGGCGTCAGAATAAGTGCCGCGCCATCGTTGGCAAACAGTGCCGCGACTGCCGCGCCGAGCAGAACGATATACGTAAACAGAAGGCGGCCACGACCGTTCCCCCAGCGAGAAACGTGCAGCGCTGCCCATTCGAAAAAGCCTGACTCATCAAGCAACAGACTGATGATAATAACGGCGATAAATGTTGCCGTCGCGTTCCAGACGATATTCCACACCACCGGAATATCAGCAATGTGAATCACACCCGATGCCAGAGCCAGTACGGCCCCCAGCGTGGCGCTCCAGCCAATCCCTAATCCCTTTGGCTGCCAGATAACCAATATGATGGTCAGGATAAAAATGGCTCCTGCCAGTAACATATAACCTCCTGAAAGGGCAGCAATGCTGCCCCGAATGATGGTAATAACTAACCCGCGAGTTGTTTGAGTTTATCGATGCCGGTTGGTTCTGACGCCAGTACGGGTACAAGTGCTACACGGCTGGCATGTAGATTTTTAACGCTCTCGATCTGCGGACGTTCCTGCTGCGCTCGCAAGCGGAGCAGCGGTGAACGGGTATCCGCGATGGAAAGGCTGTTATTGATAATCCAGCCCCAGGGGTGAATTCCTGCACGTTCAAGGTCGGCCTGTAAATTTGCCGCCTCAAGTACCGGCGTGGTTTCCGGTAGCGTGACCAGTAACACTTTGGTTCGCTCCGGGTCCTGCAGTTGCATCATCGGTGTGGTGAAATGGCCTTTTTCCCCCATTTTTCTGGCAATCTCGCGGTGATATGCCCCGGTGGCATCAAGCAGCAAGAGCGTGTGTCCGGTCGGTGCCGTATCCATCACCACGAAGCGCTTACCCGCCTCGCGAATCACCCGTGAAAAGGCCTGGAATACCGCAATTTCCTCGGTGCAGGGTGAGCGTAAGTCCTCTTCCAGCAGGCGTTTTCCCGCATCGTCCAGTTCTTTTCCCTTCGTCTCAAGAACATGCTGACGATAGCGTTCAGTTTCCTCGAGAGGATCGATCCTGCTGACCTGCAGATTGTTGAGGCTGCCGTTGAGGGTTGTGCTGAGATGCGCTGCAGGATCAGATGTTGTCAGATGGACATCAAATCCCATTTCGGCCAGTCTGACAGCAATGGCAGCCGCCATCGTGGTTTTCCCTACACCACCTTTACCCATCAGCATGATCAGGCCATGCTCATTACGGGCAATATCATCGACCAACGCAGAAAGTGACGGAATGTCAGGGCGCTGTTGAATGTATTCTTCAGAGAATGACGCCTCTATAGGCTGAGTGGAGAGAAGTCCGCTGAGTGCAGACACGCCGACCATATTGACCGGCTGGAGGAATAACGTGTCAGTTGGCAGACCGGAAAGATCAGAGGGAAGATTGGACAGCGCCTCCTGTTCACGGTCCCATATTGCCGCAGCCAGTGTATCGTTTGCTGCTTCAGTTTTGGGCAGAACGCCGTTGATGACCAGGTACTGATTTTTAAGACCGATGGCGGCAAGCTCCAGATGAGTCCGGGCAACTTCCTGCAACGTGGATTTTTGCAGACGAGCAACCAGAACCAGTCGGGTACGTGCTGGATCAGATAATGCTTCAACAGCCAGGGCATACTGTTCACGCTGTTTTTCCAGACCGGCCATCGGGCCGAGGCAGGACGCACCCTCGGGATTGCTATCAATAAAGCTACTCCAGGCACCTGGCAACTGGAGAAGGCGAATGGTATGACCCGTCGGTGCGGTATCAAAAATGATATGGTCAAACCGGGTCAGTAGAGAAGCATCTGTCAGTAATCCGGTAAATTCATCAAAAGCCGCAATCTCTGTTGTGCATGCCCCCGACAGTTGTTCGTTGATGCTGGAAACGACGTCATCAGGCAGGATGCCTTTAATGGGGTCAACGATTCTGGCCCGGTACTGTTGTGCAGCGGCCTGAGGATCAATCTCAAGTGCCGATAATCCTGGAACAGAAGCTACTGGCTGAATGGTATTGCCAATCGTCTGTCCAAACACCTGACCTACGTTTGAGGCCGGATCGGTACTGACCAGCAGCACCCGTTTCCCCTGTTCTGCCAGACGGATCGCCGTGGCGCATGAAATAGAGGTTTTACCAACGCCTCCTTTACCAGTAAAAAACAGATAAGGGGGGATATTCTGTAAGAAGTTCATATGTCCTCCTGACATACTTAACAACAAGAAGTATTACCACCACAGCAGATTGTTGGCGCTAATCCCACTTTCTCCAGTGGAATGCCAAACCAGCGAGCCAGCTCAGCGCGTTTCGGATAACGCCCAGCCATCACTGTTTCGCCATCCAGTAACAACAATGGCAAACCTTCTGCCCCGGAAGCCTCTATAAACGCTTTGACCTTCTCGTTCTGTACAAAGCTCATCGGTTGTTGTGCGAGATTGAAACGCTCAATTTGTACACCACGTTGTTTGAGCCATTGTACATCCGCAGAAAAATCGACCAGAGCCTGATCAACATCTGTACCGCAGACTCCGGTGCTGCAACACATCGCTGGGTCAAATACCGTTAACGTTTTCATTTCAATACCTCACATTTGAAAAAACATATATGTTCAGGCAAATTTTTTAGATGCAGACAGCCTTCCCGCTACCAGAGCAGTTGGCTGAAGCCAGCTTACGGGCGATGGCCTGAACGTCGTCCTGTTGGCTTAACCAGGCCTGCTCAATAATCTGAGCAGCCCAGGAAGGAATATGCGGGGATAAGCGGTAATGAACCCATTTCCCCTGCTTACGATCCAGCAATAATCCACTTTCCCGAAGCATCGCCAGATGGCGGGAGATCTTGGGCTGAGATTGTTCCAGCGCAGTGCAGAGATCGCACACGCACAACTCTCCCATCTCTCTAAGCAATAACACGATACCCAACCGGGTTTCATCTGAGAGATTTTTGAAAAGTTGTAGAGAAGTTAGTTCAACCATTTTAATCTCCTGAATTCTCTCCGTAGTTTCCTGCAATAGTTGAGTGCCGTCAACTATCATATTCGAAAATTCAAATATGATAGTTACGTGAATTTCATTTCGTGTTTACAATTTGTTTATTCTTCAATTCGTTAACCCTGCCGCTTTTCGACGCCTGTATTCATCCATCAGTAGTTGCGCTGGCGTTGGTCCCGCCGGATGGTGCGGCGCCGCCAGTTGACGTCGAATTGGTGGCACACTTAGTCCGTTACCAACATGCTTCGACCACTTCGTAAGTAACTTTTCCGCCAGTCGTTTCAGTTCCCCCTCTGTCATTTGTCGTTCAACGCCCGTTCTGCGCATTTCGATGCAGATGTGATACAGCACGGGCTGAGGCCATGGATATTTATCGCTTCCTGAATACCGATATGACTCATTGCGCCAGCGCCGGTATTCCGTCATAACCTGCTCCGATGTCAGTCCGAATGGATTCGCCCCACTCTCTGAAACCAGAGAAACAAACTCAGCCAAGTCAGGCGGCCATGTATTTCCCATCGCGCAGCGCTCCATGCACTGCTGACAGACCAGCCGAATTTGAGGTTCAGTCATCGAACCTATCTGGGCTATCCAGATAGGCGAAGGCTCCGCCCCGTTTTTCTGGGTCCATCGGTTCGAATACACCTCCCCCATGACCTGCCACAGTCGCCAGGCTGTTTCCGTCGCCATCAAGTCCATTCCTGCGGCGCCACTCTGCGTGTGCTGACTGAATTTGCTGAACTGCCCGGGATGCTGTTGGTTCGGATCCTGCTCCCACATGACTGTTACCTCCGGTTTCTGGTTTTACCTGCGTTCTAACCCGGGCTACATGTCGGGCAAATTTTTGTTCCCACTGGATTTGTGTAAAAACTTTCCCTTCCGACTCCCAATACGCGGTGAATTCTGCGAGTTCAGTCAGAAGGTAATCTGGTTCAGGCAGGGAGATACCCCACGATGCAGCGCGCTGTCGGAAGTCTCTGGAGGGAAGCCAGCTATCTGTCATGCTGAATTTCCCGATCGGTTCATCAACACCGTCCAGGTATCGGGGCATGGCCGGGGATGGCAGTACATCCCCATTCGGATTTTTCATCGCGCCCGCGTTAAGAGAGGGGTTTAAGATCTGTTTACTGCTTACTGCTTTCTGGATACCTGATGGCAAAGGTTTAGCCAAAGACTTAGCCTTATCCTTAGGCAAGGCGAAAGCCTTATCAAAAGCCGTCCCCATAGCGTCAGAAACCCCGTAGCAGGCGGCTTTGAGAGCTTCATATGCTTTATCTTTCAGTGAACATTCAGGCAGTAATTCAAACGATCTTGCCCATGATTTGATCACGTTCACTGATGCTGGCGGGTTATGTTTCACCGCGTTAGGCAACCAAAAAACTCTGGCTTTAAGGTCGGCTTCCACCATACCTAACGCTATGGCTTCGCCTAAGGCTAAGTCGAAGGCTTCGACATCCCAGTTTAATTCTTCGGCCATAGCCGCCCTTCCCGCCTTATACAGCCCGGGAATAATCCCTGTGAATGGACCCGTAAGCAGGTAAATAAACAGACTCTGCCCACTTGGCGGGAGTGGTGATAAGGCTCGAAACTTAGGATCATCCCACATGGTGATCTTCACCTTACGGTAAGGCTCGTTACTAGCCTTACTCTTAGGCATGGCCTTAGCCAAAGGATTAGGCATACTTCACCCCGCGAGTTGCAGTAATAATGGTCATTGGTCAAAACTCGATTAAAACAATTGCGGCGCTACGGCGCTTATGCTCGCCAGTAGTGGTCCCGCCGCATCAGCAGGTAACATGTTGAATAATGCGATTGCCGCCTCACGAATTTCCTTCTCGAGCTTTTGTAATGGCGCGCCAATTAATTTCGCATGGTGTGCCTCACTGCATTCTTTGATAGCGTTCGCCACCAGCTCTGCTTCTGTGCTCGCATTACTTAATCCGTGCTTTCTGGCAATCTGAACTGGCATAGCAGCAATAATTGAACCTGACAGTTGCATAACGTAAGCCGTGTACTTTTCCGAACCGCCCTCGTTTTTCAGATATCGGAATAAATTCTGTTTATTAACAGCAATTCCACGGCCATCTACTTTGGCCCACTCTTCAGCCACCAGCTGAGCGATCCGTTCCTGTGCCTGTCCTGGTAATGTCGATTCCCATTCACGAACGGCGACCCAGATTTTTTTGCACTTCATCCAATCCCGGCGACAAACAGAAAACTGATTTTTTGTTTTCTGAGTTCTCACCATCGTCGGGGTATGGTTTTTAAAAGAGATGGTTTGCATGGTCACTCCTTAGGTAATCCATCCGTTGGATTTGGGTATAAGTCGGGTCTAAGTTCGTGGGGGGTAACCCCTGTAGCGCTAAAGACTTGAAGTACCCGTGACGAAGGAACAGTACCTTTTGCTTTCCACTGACTTACTGCCATTCCGCTTACACCAATCGTGCAAGCTAATTTATTGGCCGAGCCAGCTAGTCGAATTGCGTTATCAATGGCTGTCATAACTATCTCCTTTTTAAATTGGGAGTAATAAACCATAGGTTTACATCAATTGCAAACTTTAAATTTATTGTGACTATAAACCAAACATTTACAATGGGTGTATGAAAAACACTGACGATCTCAATAACCAACTGGTAGCCCGCTTAGAAGAAATTACTCAAAGAGGGATCAGCAAAGCTGATATGGCTCGCATTGCAGGAGTTACGCCTCAAGCTGTGAATGGGTGGTTTAAGAAGGGAGTTATCAGTAAGAAGTCCGCCATAGCAATTGCGGAAGCCGCCAACGTGTCCGTTACTTGGTTGTTAGGTGAGAAAGTATCAGAAGATTCAGGTCTCAAGCCTAACGAGAGCAAAATGCTTAACTTGTTTAGGCAGCTACCAGAGGCAGAGCAAGAGCGAATGATCGATACCTTTGCACTGCGGTTAAAGGAAATTGATGATTACGTGGAGAAATATCTTCGTGGTCGTTTTAAGGCTAACGATGTGAACTAAGAGTTTATTCCCATCCATTGAAACCGGCGTTTGCCGGTTTTTTTTCGCCCTTTTGTCAGAACCTCCCTCCCCTTAGTTTTTCACGACTGATAAAGCAAATGTTTGCCTCTACATCAATTGATGATTGACACAAACATTAAACCAATGATTTAATCATTCTATCGAAAACGTCATCGAGGCAGGACGCCCACGAAGTAGCTGCCGGCGGCATACGAATCACCGGATGAGATGACAGGCATTAACACGCAGCAGGTTCAACGTTCCGCCAGCCTGGCGACAAGGGCAACACAAGAGGATAAATCCATGATCGATTTCGCACGTAAACCAGTGCGGTGTCAGGCCGTACATCTAAATCGCATTGAAGTAATCATTCGACTGATTTGCTACACGCTTGCCCAGAAGGGCGACCCGTCTGCCGACCAACAGACTGCTGTTCGTTCATAACGAGTTTGACCAATGGCTGTTGCCAGCCTCATGCCCGGTGCACAGGGCATTGTGATGGTAATACCACCATCGTAACCAAACAGGAGACGAAGACCTGTTCTGGTTAAATTGGAAAAGTGTTCTTTGCCCGTCCCGTGGCGGGCTTTTTTCCGGAGGTTTTTATGTCAGCTAACGATCTGGCATTGCGCTTCAGCAGCGCACCAGCCGAGGCATTAATCGGGGTTTTGCCTGTTCTGGAAGTAAAAGAAGCATTACGTGAAGAAGTTGAAAGTGATGTGGTGGATGAAATCTGGACTGAGCACAACTTTGAAATGGAAGCGATGGGTGAACAAGTTGATGAAACAGCCAGGCTCGCTCGTAAGTTTGAATGTGCGGCTGAAGCTCTTGGAACGGCGATCAAACTTGCTCTGACTCTCCCACATAATGAGGCAATGCAGGTTCTGAATGACGCCTTAAACGATAACCCGGGATACGGTCGCGAACCGGCAAAGGATGCATGATGGAGTTTGGAATGAAACGCGTGGTGGCTTCTGTTCAGGTCGTTGCCATCCTCAACAGGATTTACAACGGCAGTCCGGTTTCCATCGCATCTATCAGTAAAGAATCAAAGCTGTCTGTGTCTTACCTCGAGCAGATTTTCTCGAAGCTGCGCAGCAGTGAAATCGTCACCAGCCAGCGTGGCGCTGGTGGCGGGTACCACCTTAGCAAAGCAAACCCCAGCGTGGCTGACGTCGTTCGCGCCGTTACTCACACGCCTGATTCATTTGAGCCCGTGCTGAATGCTCTGGAGTGGGTCCCCGTCGCACAGCTGGCGCAGGGAAAATCCCCTACCCCATAAAGCACAAAACCCGCGCAAGGCGGGTTAAGTACCCGGTCAGCCGACCAAAGCTTTCCGGAACGAGTTTTGACCAATAACCACTACCTTAGGCGGCGATCATCAGCTGCCGGGTATCTTACAATCCTATGGAGCCCGAACGCAATGTTAACGTATGCGTATCTTATTAAAGCCAAAGCAAAAGCAACTGAGGCAAAAAACCTGTTTTGCTGGTTCTCTGCGAAATCAGATTCCCGTGCAGAACGCGAAATCCTCAATATTCTCGAAGACAACGGTATTGCCGTCGGTCGTGGCGCCGACTATCAATTACCTGTCCGCACCAACTGGTTTGTTGTTAACGATCTTCCTGAGGAAAGCACACTTGATGACACATGGTGCGATCGCTACGAACTGGCAGAAGACCAACAAACGTGGCAACTGAAACAGAAGCCTGATAATGAAAATCAGGAGACTTCCTGCCAGCAAAAACCTGAAACCACCAGTGCCAATGTACCCACCAGCGATGCACCCGCGTTGCTCCGCCCCATATCTCGCCTGCGCCTGTCTCAGCGACTGATTGCGCACCTGGTCAATGACACTGAAGAGAAGGAAATCAGCGAAGCGCAGCACATCCAGATCGGACAAATGGTACTGGACGAAAATGATCTCTATGTACAAAACCTGTTACTGGCCGTTGCGAATGTGCCGGCGGTGAAAGAGCTTTCTGCTCATGTTGAGTGGAAGCTGGCAAATGCAATAAAAGAAGTTTTTGACCGTGAGCAGGTCTATACCGTTGCTTCATTTGAGCAATTTATTACCGAATGGATTGAAGAACCAGAAAAGCGGGATCTTATCGTTCAGGAGTGGGTTAATAATAAGAAAGCACGAGTTGCGGGTGATGAACATGACACTCCACCTGTAACGCCAGAGCTTATTACCGTTGCGACTCTGCCGCTACGCCAGCGCCTCTTAGCTCAGTTTATTTCTGAAGAATATGCTTACCATATTGATACTGAGCAGAAGAAAACTATTCAGGAACTCGAACTGGATGTGGATAACAGCTATGTGCAGAACCTGCTGCTTGCCGCCGAGAATGTAGAACCATTCAGGAAAGCGCCAGAGATCGATATCTGGAAGATTGTCAGCGCGCTGAAAACCGTTTTTCCAGTTGATGGAAAACGAGTTGAACTGGTCACCGTCATTCAGTTCTTTAAGGCCTGGTTCAACACTGAACACATTGACCGTGGGCTGCTGGTTAAAGAGTGGTGTAAGGGCAATCGTGTGTCGCAGATTCAGCGCACTGACTCCGGAACCAACGCTGGTGGAGGCAATAAGACCGATCGCAACCCGCAGCTTGTCCACACGCTGGATACTCTGGACATTGATATTGCGCTGGCCACACTTCCAATGGATTTCAACATCTACGATATTCCTGGTGGCGTTTTCCGTCGTGCAAAAGAGATCATTTCTAAAAACGAAAGTCCGTTCAAAGAGTGGTCCGCCGCCCTGCGCAAACGCGCTGGCATCCTGGATTATTCCCGCGCAGCTATTTTCGCGCTTATTCGTAGTGCAGAAGAAAACACTCACCATTTCCCGGAACTGCTGAGCCGTTACATCAACAAAAACCTGACTGAAACCGACCACCAGCACCCAACTGAAGAAACCCTGGCGGCAGCCGGTCACGTACCAGAAAAAAGCTGGGAAAACGAGATTAAAGAGAAGTCCACAGCTGAACAGAAGGCAATAGCCGAGCAACCAGAAATCGCCAACATGGGCAACGGTGTTTTCTCCATTGATGGCCTGATGGGTAACCAGCCGGCGCCAGCGCTTTCTGTCGTAGACCAGGTACGCCAGCGCGCCGTCGAAGAAAAATTACATCAAGCCAATACCGAGGAAACCACCAACGATGTGCAGATGGAAAAAACTGACAACAGCGAAATCAAAGCCAATCCTGATGTGCCTCAGGGCGAAGCAGCAGCTTTGCCAGTTGAAAGCACTGATGCAACTGGTGAGCCTCAAGCGTCCCTGAATAATGAACCCGTTCACCATATAGATACGGATCACCTGAACGCTTTTTATACTCACCTGATGGTTGATTTGGAAACTATGGGCAGCGGTCCTGATGCACCAATAGTCTCTATCGGCGCCGTATATTTTGATCCTTCAACTGGTAACACTGGTGCCGAATTTTACCAGGTTGTCAGTCTTGAATCATCGATGTCGTTTGGCATGAAACCGGATGCGTCAACAATTCAGTGGTGGTTGAAACAATCATCTGAAGCCCGCTCTGCAATTCTGGTTGATGAGGCCATGGGGCTGCGTGAAACCCTTGAACTACTGGCTGACTTCATTGCTGAAAATGCTGCTAACGGTAGTCACACTGTTCAGCTGTGGGGTAATGGATGCTCGTTTGATAACGTCATTCTCCGCCGCGCATATGCATTAACAGAGACTCCCTTCGCTGTTCCGTTCTGGAATGACAGGGACGTAAGGACCATGGTTGAACTGGGTAAATCTGTCGGTATCAACCCGCGCTTCGACATCCCATTTGAAGGCGGCATACACAATGCGCTTTCTGACGCCCGGCATCAGGTCAAATACGTATCTGCAATCTGGCAGCGCCTGACAAAAAACTGATTTTAGGTTTTCACTTACAGCCAGCTACAGCATGTACTGTTGTAGCTGGCGGCATCGGAGTTATGTATGTCGCAACTCATTTTCAGCGAAGAGTGGATGGTTGAAGCGCGACTAACAGAAAAGACCGGCTTGTCGGAAAGACAAATTAAAAGTTATCGGTTGAATTTGTGGATCGAAGGCGTGCATTTCAAACATCTGACAGCTCTCGGGGAAACTGACAATTCTAAAGGTCTGCTTTGGTACAACTATCCAAAGATTAACCAATTAGTACAGGAAGCATGATGGACTTTCCAACCGGCGTTGAGCTGCATAATGGAAAAATACGGATCACATTTACCTATCGCGGCAAACGTTGCCGCGAAGTCCTTCGCGGATGGACGGTGAACAGCAGCAACATCAAAAAAGCTGGAAATCTTCGCGCGCTCATAACAAGCGAAATACAGCTCGGTAAGTTCGACTATGCGGAACGTTTCCCGGAATCCAAAGCGCTTAAGAAGTTCATCACAACCAAAAAAATCACCACGTTTAAAGAACTGAGTGATTTTTTTACAGACACCAAAGCCTTAGAGGTATCTGGCGCAACACTGCTATCGCTTACTTCGGTCGTAAATACGTTACTGCGTGTAATCGGAGAAAATACCCGTCTGGTAGATATTGAGCATGCCGATATTTTGCATTACCGAAAGGAGTTATTGACCGGGACAATTATTAACCCGGCAATGCCGAATCTGACCAGGCAGGGCCGCGCGCCCTCAACAGTCAATAAACAGATGGCAGTTTTATCAGAAATGCTTAAGCTCGCAAACCGAAGCCAGTTTATATTGCATGCTCCTTATGAAGGAGTGTCGCGACTCAAGTTATCTAAAAATGATCCCGACCCACTTTTACTTCATGAGTACCAGGCTCTGATAGCCGCCCTTCCCCGTAGCCAGGCATTAATCATTATTGTTGCCGTACATACGGGGATGAGGCCGGGCGAGATATGCGCCCTGGCATGGGAAGACATTGATTTGGTAAAAGGTGAAATCCACGTATCCAGAAGTTTGACGAATAAGCGAGTATTTGTCCCCCCTAAGACAGATGCCGGAATAAGGACGATAACGTTGCTTAAACCTGCGCTGGATGCACTAAAGGAACAATACGAAATCACCGGCGCTAATCCGAAGCAAGAAATTCGATTTCACCATCGGGAGATCGGAAAAACTGAGCAGCAATCTCTTCGCTTCGTTTTTTCACCGACAGCATATTCGTCCAGGAAAGGCAGTTACTTCTCCAAGAACTCGATTGCCTATGGCTGGAAGCGAGGCACTAAACTTGCCAATATCCGCGAAAGGAATCCTTATCAGTCACGGCATACCTACGCATGCTGGACGTTGATGGCCGGAGCGAACCCGTCATTCATAGCGAGTCAGATGGGACATGAAGATGCGCGCATGGTGTACGAGGTTTACTCCAAGTGGATTGGCGATATGAACCAGGATCAGGTCAACATGCTGAACAATCAGATGCCAACGGCATTGCCCCCAGGACGCCCCCACGGGCAAGGGAGCATGAGAAAAGTTATTTAATTTCATAGCGCTGCTTTCAATCCACATAATCAGCGTTAAACTATTCATACCATTATTTAAGGGAGAAACGATGATGCGCGTACTGGTTGTCGAGGATAATGCTTTATTACGCCACCACCTCAAGGTTCAGTTACAGGATTTAGGGCATCAGGTGGATGATGCAGAAGATGCGAAGGAAGCGGACTATTATCTGAATGAACATCTGCCGGATATCGCGATCGTTGATTTAGGACTCCCCGATGAAGATGGTTTGTCGCTGATCCGCCGCTGGCGCAGTAATGAGGTTTCGCTGCCGATTCTGGTATTAACCGCGCGTGAAGGCTGGCAGGATAAAGTGGAAGTCCTCAGCGCTGGCGCTGACGATTACGTCACCAAACCGTTTCACATCGAAGAAGTGGCTGCGCGCATGCAGGCACTGATGCGCCGCAACAGCGGTCTGGCATCGCAAATTATCTCCCTTCCGCCTTTTCAGGTGGACCTCTCTCGACGCGAGTTATCCGTCAATGATGAAGTTATCAAGCTCACTGCGTTTGAATACACCATTATGGAAACGCTCATCCGTAATAATGGCAAAGTGGTCAGTAAAGATTCGCTCATGCTGCAGCTTTACCCGGATGCCGAGCTGCGCGAAAGTCACACCATTGATGTTCTAATGGGACGTCTGCGTAAGAAAATTCAGGCGCAATATCCGGACGACGTCATCACCACCGTGCGTGGTCAGGGATATCTTTTTGAACTGCGCTAATGAATAAACTATTGCGTCATTTTTTCCCGCTATCGCTACGGTTGCGCTTTTTACTGGCAACCGCAGGCGTTGTATTAGTGCTCTCGCTGGCCTACGGCATGGTTGCTCTGGTGGGCTACAGCGTCAGCTTTGATAAGACAACGTTTCGCCTGCTGCGGGGTGAAAGTAATCTGTTCTATACCCTGGCAAAGTGGGAAAACGGCAAGATAAACGTCGAGTTGCCTGAAAATCTCGATATGCAAAGCCCAACAATGTCGCTGATCTATAACGAAAGCGGTGAGTTGTTGTGGGCTCAGCGCAATGTTCCCTGGCTGACGAAAAGTATCCAACCGGACTGGCTAAAAACGAACGGTTTTCATGAAATTGAAGCCAATGTAGACGCCACCAGCACTTTACTGGGCGAAGATCACTCCGCTCAGCAGCAGTTAAAAGAAGTCAGAGAAGATGATGACGACGCCGAAATGACCCACTCGGTGGCGGTGAACGTCTACCCCGCCACTGCCAGAATGCCGCAACTGACCATTGTGGTTGTCGATACCATTCCTATAGAGCTGAAGCGCTCTTATATGGTCTGGAGTTGGTTTATTTATGTGCTGGTCGCCAATCTGTTGCTGGTCATTCCGCTGTTATGGGTGGCCGCCTGGTGGAGCCTGCGGCCGATTGAATCGCTGGCCCGCGAAGTCCGTGAGCTTGAGGAACATCATCGTGAGATGCTAAACCCCGCTACCACACGCGAATTGACCAGCCTGGTTCGTAATCTCAATCGACTTTTAAAAAGTGAACGTGAGCGCTACGATAAATATCGCACCACGTTAACCGATCTCACTCATAGCCTGAAAACGCCACTGGCGGTACTGCAAAGTACGTTGCGCTCAATGCGTAATGAAAAGATGAACGTCAGCGACGCAGAGCCTATCATGCTGGAACAAATCAGCCGTATTTCCCAACAGATAGGCTATTACCTGCATCGCGCCAGTATGCGTGGCAGCAGTGCCCTACTCAGCCGCGAGCTGCACCCGGTCGCGCCGTTGCTGGATAAGCTCACCTCGGCGCTGAATAAGGTATATCAGCGCAAAGGGGTCAACATTAATCTCGATATCTCACCTGAGATCAGCTTTGTGGGCGAACAGAATGATTTTGTCGAGGTATTGGGCAACGTCTTGGATAACGCCTGTAAATATTGTCTGGAGTTTGTCGAGATTTCGGCGCAACTGTCTGAGGATCAGCTGCATATTCTGGTCGAAGACGATGGTCCTGGTATTCCGCAAAGCAAACGGGAAGTGGTGTTTGACCGCGGACAGCGCGTAGATACGCTACGTCCAGGACAAGGCGTCGGTCTGGCGGTGGCGCGAGAAATCACCGAACAGTATGACGGGCAGATTATTGCTGGTGATAGCCTGCTGGGTGGTGCGCGCATGGAAGTTATTTTTGGCCGCCAGCAGCCGGGCCAGAAAGACGAGTAATCATCGCATGTAATAAATATGTACTGACTTCACGCTTGAGGTTAAGTATCCGTTATAATCGGTTGCAGATACCAGCCTGCGGGATGCTCACTATGGAATACCAACTCACACTTAATTGGCCCGATTTTCTTGAACGCTACTGGCAGAAACGCCCGGTGGTCTTAAAACGCGGGTTTAATAACTTTATTGATCCTCTTTCTCCTGACGAACTGGCTGGACTGGCAATGGAAAGCGAAGTCGACAGCCGACTCGTCAGCCATCAGGATGGTAAATGGCAGGTTAGCCATGGTCCCTTCGAAAGCTACGACCATCTTGGCGAGAACAACTGGTCTTTGCTGGTGCAGGCGGTCAACCACTGGCACGAACCTACCGCCGCGCTGATGCGCCCGTTCCGTGAATTACCGGACTGGCGTATCGACGATCTAATGATTTCTTTCTCTGTACCCGGCGGCGGCGTTGGCCCGCACCTGGATCAGTACGATGTATTTATCATTCAGGGAACCGGTCGTCGTCGCTGGCGCGTAGGCGAAAAGCTGCAGTTGAAGCAGCACTGCCCTCACCCGGATCTCCTTCAGGTCGACCCGTTCGAAGCCATCATTGATGAAGAGCTGGAACCCGGCGATATTCTGTACATTCCACCGGGATTCCCGCACGAAGGCTATGCGTTAGAAAACGCGATGAACTATTCGGTTGGTTTCCGCGCGCCAAACACTCGCGAGCTGATCAGCGGGTTCGCCGATTACGTTTTACAACGCGAACTGGGCAGCACCTATTACAGCGATCCGGACCTGCCACCGCGCGATCATCCGGCAGATGTTCTGCCGCAGGAGATGGATAAGCTGCGCGAAATGATGCTGGGCCTGATTAATCAGCCAGAACATTTCCAGCAGTGGTTTGGCGAATTTATCTCTCAGTCTCGTCATGAGCTGGATATTGCCCCGCCGGAGCCACCGTATCAGCCAGACGAAATTTATGATGCCCTGAAACAAGGTGATGTGTTAGTGCGTCTGGGCGGGTTGCGCGTATTGCGCATTGGCGATGACGTCTACGCTAACGGTGAGAAAATTGATTCGCCGCATCGTCCTGCGCTGGAAGCGCTGGCCAGTCATATTGTGCTGACGGCTGAGAACTTTGAGGATGCGCTGGAAGATCCTTCTTTCCTTGCCATGCTTGCCGCGCTGGTCAACAGCGGGTACTGGTTCTTCGAAGGGTAATGCGGACTGTGCCTGATACGACGCTATGCGTCTTATCAGGCCTACTGGAGTGAAATATTGTAGGCCGGATAAGCAAAGCGCCATCCGGCAACTACACATGCTTTATTTTTGTTTCGCGGCCAATTCAGCAATACGCACAATCACCTGCACCGCTTTTTCCATTCCTTCCAGGGTTACAAACTCATGCTTGCCATGATAGTTGTAGCCGCCGGTGAACAGATTCGGACACGGTAATCCCATAAATGACAGCTGTGCGCCGTCAGTGCCGCCACGGATCGGTTTCAGCACAGGCTCAATATCACAATCGCGCATCGCCTGCTGGGCGATATCCAGCACGTGCGGATGCTCAATCACTTTTTCGCGCATATTGTAGTAACTGTCTTCAATCACCAATTCGATATAACAGTCCGGGTGTAACCCTTTGCCGACCTTCTTGGCGATATCCATGATCTTACGTTTACGCGCTTCAAACTGCTTACGGTCAAAATCACGAATAATGTAGTGCATATCCGCCCGATCGACCGTCCCTTTCATGTTCGCCAGATGATAAAAGCCTTCGTAGCCTTCCGTCTTCTCCGGGCTTTCATCTGCCGGGACCTCAGCGTGAATACGCGCCGCCAGCGACAGCGCATTCACCATCACCCCTTTTGCGGTGCCGGGATGCACATTGTTGCCAACAATTTTGATATTGACCGACGCGGCGTTGAAGTTTTCAAATTCCAACTCACCTACACCACCACCGTCAACGGTATAGGCCCACTGCGCATCGAATGCCGCAACATCAAAATGCTTCGCCCCTTTACCCACTTCTTCGTCCGGCGTAAAGGCCACGCGGATATCACCGTGCGGAATATCTTTTTGGATAAGCACAGCCAGCGCGGTCATGATTTCCGCCACGCCTGCTTTATCATCCGCGCCCAGCAACGTTTTACCGTCTGTGGTGATCAGCGTCTGACCCAGAAGTTGATGCAGCACCGGGAACATCACCGGCGATAAAACTTCATCACCAATGCCTAACGCAATATCGCCACCGCGATAGTTTTCAACGATTTGCGGATTGACATTTTTACCGCTGAAATCCGGTGAGGTATCCACATGGGAAATAAAGCCGATCGCAGGAATATTACCAGCAACGTTCGCGGGTAACGTTGCCATCAGCGTACCTTTTTCGCTCAGTGAAATATTAACCAGCCCCATCTCTTCGAGCTGTTGTTTGAGCAGTTGTAATAATTTCCACTGTCCTTCGGTGCTGGGAACCTGCCGCACGCCCGATTTTGATTGGGTGTCCAGCGACACGTAGTGTAAAAAACGCTCAAGTAGTTTATCCATGCAGTCACCCTCACTTTTTGTGACAACATTATCAATAAGCAACAAAAGACAAATATTGCGTCAGGTCACTTTTATCCCCGCAAGTGAGAATATTTCGCCCTGACATCCCCTCTGACTATAGGGCTAAGTCAGTAATTCGCAACAAGGATTGGCGATTACAATGGTTTGCCGTAGAATAACGGCCCTCATTAAGAGTCATCAAGGTGGTTAACCACAAACCCCGCATCGGTCAGCCATCCGTTGCGTTTACATGGGACAGAGTAAAAAATTGAATAAACAACCGCGTTCGCTTTCTCCACTGGTGCAATTAGCGGGAATTCGCAAAAGTTTCGATGGCAAAGAGGTGATTTCCAGCCTGGATTTGACCATCAATAATGGCGAGTTTCTTACGCTACTTGGCCCCTCTGGCTGCGGTAAAACAACCGTTCTTCGCCTGATTGCCGGTCTGGAAACGGTTGATTCCGGTCATATTTTGTTGGACAACGAGGATATTACTCACGTTCCAGCGGAAAATCGCTACGTGAATACCGTCTTCCAAAGCTATGCGCTATTCCCCCACATGACTGTGTTTGAAAATGTGGCCTTTGGTTTGCGCATGCAAAAAACGCCCGCAGCCGACATTTCTCCCCGCGTTACCGAAGCCCTGCGCATGGTGCAACTGGAAGAGTTCGCCCAGAGAAAACCGCATCAACTTTCCGGCGGACAGCAGCAGCGCGTAGCGATTGCCCGAGCAGTGGTCAACAAACCCCGCTTACTCTTGTTAGATGAATCCCTCTCTGCTCTGGACTACAAACTGCGTAAGCAGATGCAGAATGAACTGAAAGCACTGCAGCGTAAGCTTGGTATCACTTTTGTCTTTGTCACACACGATCAGGAAGAAGCGCTAACCATGTCCGACCGCATCGTGGTGATGCGCGATGGTAAGATTGAGCAGGACGGTACGCCGCGCGAAATCTACGAAGAGCCAAAGAATCTGTTTGTCGCCGGGTTTATCGGTGAGATCAATATGTTTAACGCCACGGTGATTGAACGTCTGGATGAACAGCGTGTTCGTGCTAACGTTGAAGGCCGCGAGTGCAATATTTATGTCAACTTCGCGGTAGTTCCCGGACAAAAGCTGCACGTCCTGTTACGCCCTGAAGATTTGCGCGTTGATGAAATCAACGATGATAATCATATCGAAGGCCTGATCGGCTACGTGCGTGAACGCAACTACAAAGGCATGACGCTGGAGTCGGTTGTGGAACTGGAAAATGGCAAGATGGTGATGGTCAGCGAATTCTTCAACGAAGACGATCCTGACTTTGACCACTCGCTCGACCAGAAAATGGCAATTAACTGGGTAGAAAGCTGGGAGGTCGTACTGGCTGATGAAGAGCACAAGTAAATTCCAGAGTGTGGTGATCTTCACCATTGTCGGTTGGCTTGTGTTATTTGTCTTTCTGCCCAACCTGATGATCATCGGCACCAGCTTTTTGACCCGTGACGACGCCAATTTCGTCAAAATGGTCTTTACGCTGGAGAACTATGCGCGCCTGCTCGATCCGCTCTATTTTGAGGTACTGGTTCACTCCCTCAATATGGCGCTGATTGCCACGCTCGCCTGTCTGGTACTCGGCTACCCGTTTGCCTGGTTTTTGGTGAAACTGCCGGAAAAAGTACGCCCGCTGCTGCTGTTCCTGCTGATTGTTCCGTTCTGGACCAATTCCCTTATTCGCATCTACGGACTCAAAATTTTCCTCAGCACCAAAGGCTATCTCAACGAGTTTCTGTTATGGCTCGGCGTTATCGATACACCCATTCGCATTATGTTTACTCCCAGCGCGGTGATTATCGGGCTGGTATACATCCTGCTGCCGTTTATGGTGATGCCGCTCTATTCCAGCATTGAAAAGCTCGATAAACCGCTGCTGGAAGCCGCACGCGATTTAGGCGCCAGTAAGCTTCAGACCTTCACCCGCATCATTATTCCGTTAACGATGCCGGGGATTATCGCCGGATGTTTGCTGGTCATGCTGCCCGCAATGGGGCTGTTTTACGTTTCCGACTTAATGGGCGGCGCGAAAAACCTGCTGATTGGTAACGTAATTAAAGTTCAGTTCCTGAACATCCGCGACTGGCCGTTTGGTGCAGCCACCAGCATTACGCTGACCATCGTGATGGGTCTGATGCTGCTGATCTACTGGCGCGCCTCCCGCTTACTGAACAAGAAGGTGGAACTCGAATGATCGGTCGACTGCTTCGCGGCGGTTTTATGACCGCTATCTACGCGTATCTGTATATTCCAATCATCATTCTGATTGTGAACTCCTTTAACAGTTCGCGCTTTGGCATCAACTGGCAGGGTTTTACTACTAAATGGTACGGCCTGCTGATGAATAACGACAGCCTGTTGCAGGCGGCGCAGCACTCGCTGACGATGGCGGTGCTATCCGCCACCTTTGCCACCTTGATCGGCTCACTCACTGCGGTTGCGCTGTACCGTTACCGTTTTCGCGGTAAACCGTTCGTCAGTGGCATGCTGTTCGTGGTGATGATGTCGCCGGATATTGTGATGGCAATATCTCTGCTGGTGCTGTTTATGCTGATCGGCATTCAACTGGGCTTCTGGTCGCTGCTGTTCTCGCATATCACTTTTTGTCTGCCTTTTGTGGTGGTGACGGTTTACTCTCGCCTGAAAGGTTTTGATGTCCGCATGCTTGAGGCGGCTAAAGATTTGGGTGCCAGCGAAGTAACTATTCTGCGCAAGATAATACTGCCACTGGCTATGCCTGCGGTGGCTGCGGGTTGGTTGCTGAGTTTTACGCTGTCGATGGATGATGTTGTTGTTTCATCTTTCGTCACCGGACCGGGTTATGAAATTTTGCCATTAAAAATCTACTCAATGGTTAAAGTCGGCGTATCACCAGAGGTGAACGCGCTGGCGACCATTTTGTTGGTTCTGTCGCTGGTTATGGTGATTGCCAGCCAGCTTATTGCACGTGATAAAACCAAGGGCCGCTAAGGCCCTTAATTCAGGGGACGTTAAATGATGAAAAAATGGTCACGCCACCTGCTCGCGGCGGGTGCTCTGGCACTGGGCATGAGCGCCGCTCACGCGAATGACAACAACACGCTCTATTTCTATAACTGGACTGAATACGTCCCACCGGGTCTGCTGGAACAGTTCACCAAAGAAACCGGCATTAAGGTTATCTATTCGACCTACGAGTCGAATGAAACCATGTACGCCAAGCTCAAAACCTATAAAGACGGCGCATACGATTTGGTGGTCCCGTCCACCTATTACGTCGATAAAATGCGTAAAGAAGGCATGATCCAGAAGATCGACAAGTCGACGTTGACCAACTTCCACAACCTCGATCCGGAAATGCTCAACAAGCCGTTTGACCCAAACAATGACTACTCCATCCCGTATATCTGGGGTGCAACGGCCATTGGCGTCAACAGCGATGCTATCGATCCGAAAACCGTCACCAGTTGGGCCGATCTGTGGAAGCCGGAGTACAAAGGCAGTCTGCTGTTAACGGATGATGCGCGAGAAGTGTTCCAGATGGCGCTGCGCAAGCTGGGATATTCCGGCAATACCACCGATCCCAAAGAGATTGAAGCCGCCTATAACGAGTTGAAGAAGCTGATGCCTAACGTTGCGGCATTTAACTCTGACAACCCGGCCAATCCGTATATGGAAGGCGAAGTCAATCTGGGAATGGTGTGGAACGGCTCCGCGTATGTTGCGCGTCAGGCGGGCACACCGTTGGAAGTGGTATGGCCGAAAGAAGGTGGCATTTTCTGGATGGACAGCCTGTCTATTCCGGCTAACGCGAAAAACAAAGAAGGTGCGCTGAAGCTGATTAACTTCCTGCTGCGCCCGGACGTCGCGAAAGAAGTCGCAGAAACTATCGGTTACCCGACGCCGAACCTGGCAGCACGCAAGCTGTTAAGTCCTGAGGTCGCGAACGACAAAACGCTCTACCCTGACGCGGAAACCATCAACAAAGGGGAATGGCAAAACGATGTCGGTTCCGCCAGCGCTATCTACGAAGAGTATTATCAGAAGCTAAAAGCAGGACGCTAATACTCGTGCAACCCGGCAGGCGTCGCTGCGCCGGGTTGCTACCTGCCAATCCCTACTTTTTACGCCTTTCGGCTGATTCCCGCTCCCCAGTTTCTGGCTATGCTTACAGTATTCCAGGCCGGCTTCTGAGGCTTCCAATGACAACGTTCTGGCTGCTACTTGAGTTGGCTAATCTGATCGTATTTACGCTGGTGATTCTCCCACGTAAGCAACCGGTAAACGCTCGTCCTTTGCTGCCTGTCACCGCAACCCGCCTGCTACGGCTCACCTTTTTAATACCGATCCTGGTTTTTGGTTATAGCCTGTTTTTCAGTCATCAGATTGGTCCGGTGGAGTGGGGATGTCTGATTTTGGCGATCGTAGGTAACGCGCTGGTCATCAAAGGAAAATGGGATTTGGGGGAGAGCCACACATGGACAGGCTACTATTTACCTCGTGCAAAAAGGGTTACGCGCGGCATTTTTGCCTGGATTGCGCACCCCATGTATACCGGAATTATTCTGGTGATTATCTCGTGCAGCCTGGTTTACATTACCCGACTACCCATATGGCTGAGCGCACTGGGGCTGATCTGTTGTTTTTACATCGTTGGATTTTTGATTATGGCGGCCCTGCGTGAGGACCGCCAGCTTGTACAGGCTTAAACAGTATTATCCGGATAGCCGTTACAGCCCTTTCAATAACTTCTCAACGAACTCAGGCACTACCTGGCTTGCCGGACCGTAATACTTCTCTTCAAACTCACTGCCTACCTGACTCGGTTCGAGATTGAGTTCTACCGTATGTGCCCCATGCAGCCGCGCCTCATGCACAAAACCCGCTGCCGGATAAACATGTCCCGATGTGCCAATCGCAATGAACACATCTGCCATTGCCAGTGCCATATAAATTTCATCCATACCCAGCGGCATTTCACCAAACCACACTACGTGTGGTCGCAGCGGTGCCGGAAACTGGCAGCAATGACATTTATCTTCCGGTGTCACATCGCCCGTCCATTCCAGAATCTGCCCGCTTTGCGAACAGCGAACTTTGAGCAACTCGCCGTGCATATGGATAACGTTCTGGCTGCCCGCACGCTCATGCAGATTATCAATGTTCTGCGTCACCAGTAAAAAACGATCGCCCAGCTCGGCTTCGAGTTTTGCCAGTGCGATATGCGCCGCGTTGGGTTGGATTTCAGGCTGCTGCAACTGATGGCGACGGGCGTTATAAAACGACTGAACCAGTTCCGGGTTTCGACTAAATCCTTCTGGAGTCGCAACGTCCTCTACCCGATGTTCTTCCCAGAGACCATCCGCCGCGCGGAATGTTCGAATTCCTGACTCAGCGGAGATTCCCGCTCCAGTCAGTACCAGCACTCTTGGTTTTTCCATCAATTCAGGCACCACTCTGTCTCTGAAAAAGATTCGTTGACGCAGGCGATCGCGCAAATGGCGTTTATTTTTACGAAAGCGGCTTAACCGATGACCCCGACGCGACAGCATAACAACCTCTTTGTATTAATCGGTAAGATGTAGGAAAGCAGCCCCGCGCATCCCGCCGGCATCACCGTGCCGTGCCTGCTCAATACGCGGTACCCGGGCAACCGGCAGCAGATGACGTGGCAGTCGATCCGCCAGTTGCGTCGTAATAGCGGTAAAATTCGACAAGCCTCCGCCAATCACCACCAAATCAGGATCGACGATAGTCAGGATATTCCCAAGACACACTGCCAGCAAATCCAGATAGCGTTCAACGTGGGCACGCGCGTGTTCATCACCCTGCTCCCACAGCGCGATAATTTCGCGGGCATCCAGCGGTTGATGGTAGTAATGCTGATACAACCACGCAAATCCACCGCCGGAAAGATAGCTTTCGATGCATCCCAGTTGACCGCATCCGCAGCGGCGCAGCGGGAAATCAAAGCCCATCAGCGTCAGCGCATCGACCGGCAAACGAATATGACCAAACTCACCGGTGATATAGCTGCGTCCGGTGATGGATTTCCCGTTAAGCGCCAGGCCGCCGCCGACGCCCGTACCGAGGATCAACCCCATCACCAGCGGATATTGGGTGAACTCGTCATCCCAGGCTTCGGAGAGAGCAAAACAGTTCGCATCGTTATCCAGACGCACATCGCGGTCAAGGCGAGCGCTGAGATCGGCGCGGAGCGGTTTGCCACTGGCGGCAGGAACATTGGCCGCGTACAGCGTGCCGTCTTCGGTTTCCGGCATGCCCGGAATGCCGATGCCTACCGAACCTTTGATGCCGAACCGCTGATCCGCTTCCGTCACCAGATTGCAGACCGCATCAAGGAAAGCGTCGTAGCTGTCGCGAGGCGTAGGAACGCGAGTTTCCCATTGCAGACGACGTTGCTTATCAAACACGCCCAGCGCAATTTTGGTCCCGCCGATGTCAAATCCGTAATACATCACCGCTCCTTGATACACGCCATCCTTCAAGATGCCTCTGCGTTGGCTACGCCTTGATGCAGCATGAATGCTGTCGTGTATTATTGTTGTTATTGGCCGCTAAGTACTCTCGCAGGATCAATATTGCTGGCGCGACGCGCCGGATACCAACTTGCCAAAAGACTCAGCACGAGTGCTGTCACCAGCACGTAAATCACATCCAGCCAGTGTAATTCCGATGGCAGGAAGTCAATGAAATAGATATCGCCGGACAGGAACTGATGGCCGATAAGCGCCTCAATCCCGTTTATGATCGGCGTCAGTTGCAACGACACAACCACCCCTATGACGACGCCTATCAGGCTACCGAACAGACCCGCCAGCAGGCCGTACCAGACAAAAATGGCACGGATCAACCCATCTTTCGCCCCGAGGGTTCTTAATACCGCAATATCGCCGCTTTTGTCTTTTACCGCCATCACTAACGTGGAAACGATATTAAAACAGGCCACGCCAATCACCAGCACCATAGCCAGATACATAATGGCGCGGATCATCTGAATATCGCGGTACATATAGCCGTAGGTGCCGATCCAGCTCTTGATGTAAACATAGTTATTGGTGACTTCACCCGCGTCTCGCACCAACTTATTGGCGTTAAACACGTCGTTAACCTTCAGCGCGATCCCGGAAACGCTGGTTCCCATATCAAGATATTGCTGCGCATCTTCCATTGGGATCATGGCAAAGCTGTGATCGAGCTGACCACTCAGTTGCAGGATCCCCGTCACGTGCAAACGCACGCGTTTAGGCTGCTGTAGCTTATGATCCGCACTGGCGTTAGGGATCATAATCGACACCCAGTCGCCCTGCTTCACCTTCAGCGCATCGGCAATACCCTTACCAATGATGATTTGTTGTTCACCGGCTTTAAAATTATCCCAGGCGTGGTTTTGCACAAAGGATGGCAACGCGCTTAAACGCTGTTCCTGTTTCGGGTCAACGCCCTTCACCTGCACCGCGCGTAAGTTCGCCCCGCTCTCCACCAGTCCGGTAAAGTTGATATAAGGCGCCGCGGCGACAATACCCGGCACTTTTTGTACCTTGTCGAGCGCTTCCTGCCAGTTATTCCACGGCTGATTTACGGCTTCAATCTCTCCGTGTGGGACTACGGCCAGAATACGGTTGTTCAGCTCACGCTCAAATCCGTTCATGGCACTTAAACCGACGATCAACACCGCCACACCCAACGCGATGCCAACGGTAGATATCACCGAAATCAACGAAACCATACCGCCGCGCCGCCGACCACGGCTAAAGCGCAGACCAATCAATAACGATAAAGGCGAAGCCATTACTCAGCTCCCATCAGGCTCAGTTCAGCCGTCAGGCGACCATCGCGCATTTCAAGCTGGCGACTCATCCGCTTCGCCAGTTGCAGGTCGTGCGTCACCACCAGAAATGCCGTGCCCTGAGAGCGGTTCAGCTCGCCCAGAAGCTCGAAAATGCTGTCCGCGTTACGCGCATCCAGGTTACCCGTTGGCTCATCTGCCAGGACCAAGCGCGGGTTATTCACCAGCGCACGCGCGATGGCCACACGCTGACGTTCGCCGCCAGACAGTTCAGACGGGCGATGACTGGCACGATGATCCAGCCCTACCGCTTTCAGCATGTCCCGTGCGCGCTCGGTGATTTCAGCCGGTTTTTTCTTGCCGATCAGCAGCGGCATCGCTACGTTTTCCAGCGCGGTAAAATCCGGCAGCAAATGGTGGAACTGGTAAATAAAGCCCAGCTTCTGATTGCGCAGTTCCGCTTTCGCCGCCGACGAGAGCTTGCTCATTGGCTGACCGCTAAAAATGACGTCGCCGGAAGTCGGGGTATCCAACCCACCTAACAGATGCAGCAACGTACTCTTGCCGGAGCCGGAGCTGCCGACAATCGCCATCATCTCACCTTCGCCGACGCAAAAACTGACATCGTGCAGTACATCGGTCTGCACAGTGCCTTCCTGATAGCGTTTGCACAGGTTGTCGCATTGCAACAGGATCTTATTCATAACGTAAAGCCTCAGCGGGTTGAGTGGCGGCAGCGCGCCAGGAAGGATAAAGCGTAGACAGCAGCGCGATGGCCATCGCCACCAGCGCAATGACGATAACCTGCAGCGGCTCAATGGCGACCGGCAGCGCAGCGCCATCCAGCAGCACACCAATAATTGGCATCAGATTGTTCAGTTGGCTGGCGAGCAAGGCACCCAGTACAGCGCCCAGCAGCGCGCCAATCACCCCGGCACTGGCCCCCTGAACCATAAACACCATCATTATCTGCCGCGGCGTTAGCCCCTGCGTTTGTAAAATCGCCACTTCCCCTTGCTTCTCCATTACCATCAGACCCAGCGAGGTAATAATATTAAAAGCTGCCACCGCCACGATCAGGCTAAGCAGCAGCCCCATCATGTTCTTTTCCATGCGCACGGCCTGGAACAGTTCCCCTTTGCGCTCGCGCCAGTCCTGCCATTTGGTGCCTTGCGGCAGCGTTTGCTGGCTCAGCGTGTCAACTTTTAACGGTTCGTTCAGCCACAGACGCCAGCCAGTGATATTACCCACCGGATAGCGCATCAGACGCGAGGCATCCTGAATGTTGGTCAGCATCTGGTAGCCATCGACTTCGCTGTTGGCGGCGAAAGTGCCAATCACCGTAAACAAACGCTGGCTCGGCAAACGCCCCATCGGCGTAAACTGGCTGGCCGAGGGCACCATCACACGGATTTGATCGCCACGGTTCACGCCCAGTTGCCCGGCAAGTTGCTCGCCGAGGATGACATTATACTTACCCGGTTGCAGATCTGTTTGCTTCACATTGACCAGATACGGTGTTAACGGATCTTTTTGCGCCGGATCGATACCGAGCATCACGCCGACCGCCACGCTACGCGCACTTTGCAGCACCACATCTCCCGTAGTTATAGGCGCAACGCGGTTGACGCCGTTCAACACCACCGCTTTTTCCGGCAGTTGTTGCGGGTTGAGGGAACCCTGTTCAGACGAGAGTACGGCCTGAGGCATCAGGCCAAGAATATTGTTTTGCAGCTCGCGCTCGAAACCGTTCATCACCGACAACACCGTGACCAGCGCCATTACCCCGAGAGTAATGCCTATGGTGGAGAGCCAGGAAACGAAGCGACCGAAGCGATCTGCTGCACGCCCACGCATATAACGCAGGCCGATGAATAGAGCGACAGGTTGGTACATGAAATCCGTCTGGTTGCTGTTAGCAAAGTCACGAGTATATAAGCGAAAGCGGAATGGGTAAATGACTGAACCGTAAGTGTTCGACAGCACTATTCCTAAAAGTATAAATAAATCAATTCGCTAAAGTTGTCCCTCTTCCCTTCAGCCCGGGCCCCTGATCTTTATCTTAAAAAAACAAAATGCAGACAGTTACGCATTACAGCGCACAGCGGGTTGCGCAGGATGGCAGGCTATAGCCAACAATATGGATACGCCGTCTCGATGAAGAAAAAAGAACTATGGATTAATCAAATCAAAGGGTTATGTATTTGTCTGGTGGTAATTTACCACTCGGTAATCACGTTTTACCCGCACCTCACTACTTTTCAGCATCCGCTTTCAGAGCTGCTGAGCAAATGCTGGATTTACCTCAATTTGTACCTGGCGCCGTTTCGCATGCCGGTCTTTTTCTTTATTTCGGGGTATCTGATCCGTCGCTACATTGATAGCGTCCCGTGGACAACCTGCGTGGATAAGCGGATCTGGAGCATTGCCTGGGTGCTGGTGCTTTGGGGAGTGGTGCAATGGCTGGCGTTAGTCGCGCTCAATAACTGGCTGGCCCCACAGCGCGATCTGAGCCATGCTGCCAACGCCGCTTATGCCGATTCGATCGCGGGTTTTACCCACGGAATGCTGACCGCCAGCACCAGCTTGTGGTATCTGTACGCGCTGATTGTCTATTTTGTTCTGTGTAAGATTTTCAGCCGCTGGGCGGTGCCACTGTTGGCGTTATTTGTGGTGCTGAGCGTGGCGATCAATTTTGTCCCGACGCCGTGGTGGGGAATGAACAGCGTGATTCGCAATCTGCCCTGGTACAGCCTCGGTGCATGGTTTGGCACAACGCTAATGGTATGGATCAAGGAGGTGCCCCTGCACCGCCATGCGGTCATTGTTCTGGTTAGCGCAATTGCCGCCGTCGTCGCGTGGCTGGCAAATGTCTCACTATTACTTTCTCTGCTTTCCATTGTGCTGATCATGAAGCTGTTTTATCAATTTGAGTTGCGCTTTGGTATGCGTGAGTCCGGCCCGTTAAGCGTGATTGGATCCAATACCATCGCCATCTACACTACCCACCGTATTCTGGTTGAGCTGTTCAGCTTAACGCTAATCCCTAAAATCAATCATACCGCCTGGCCTGCATATGCGGAGCTGGCCCTGCTGCTGGTGTATCCGTTCGCCTGCCTGCTACTGTGCACCTTGTTTGGCCTGTTGGTACGTAAAATTTCACAAAAAACCGTGGCCGACCTGCTCTTTTCCCCGCCTTCTTTATCGACCGCCTCGCGCTAACCCCAACGCGCTTTTTGCCCCCATTCGGGGGCGAATCAATTTGCTTATGAGAAACGATCACGGATAATAAAGAACATTGCTTATCAGATGTATATCTAAACGAGATCCTGACAACCGAATGCCTGAACAACATCGTTACACGCTCCCAGCGAAAGCAGGCGATCAGCGCCAGTTGGGTGAGCTTACCGGCGCGGCCTGCGCAACGCTGGTTGCCGAAATCGCCGAACATCATGCCGGTCCAGTGGTCCTGATCGCGCCGGACATGCAAAATGCGCTGCGTTTGCATGATGAAATTCGTCAGTTTACTGACCAGATGGTGATGAACCTGGCCGACTGGGAAACGCTACCCTACGACAGCTTTTCTCCCCATCAGGAGATTATCTCCTCGCGGCTCTCCACGCTGTATCAGCTGCCTGCCATGCAGCGCGGCGTGCTGATCGTTCCGGTAAATACACTGATGCAGCGCGTTTGTCCGCACAGCTATCTGCACGGTCATGCGCTGGTCATGAAAAAGGGCCAACGACTTTCACGTGATGCTCTGCGTGAACAGCTGGACAGTGCGGGCTATCGCCATGTTGATCAGGTCATGGAACACGGCGAATATGCCACGCGCGGCGCGTTGTTGGATTTGTTCCCGATGGGCAGCGAGTTGCCTTATCGTCTGGATTTCTTTGATGACGAAATCGACAGCCTGCGTCTGTTTGATACCGACACCCAGCGCACGCTGGAAGAAGTCGATGCCATTAATTTGCTTCCCGCACACGAATTCCCGACTGACAAAACGGCCATCGAGCTGTTCCGTAGCCAGTGGCGAGATACCTTTGAGGTGAAACGCGACGCCGAACATATTTACCAGCAGGTCAGCAAAGGCACGTTACCTGCGGGTATTGAATACTGGCAACCGCTGTTTTTCAGCGAGCCGCTGCCGCCGCTGTTCAGCTACTTCCCCGCCAATACGTTATTGGTGAATACCGGTGATATCGAGACCAGCGCAGAACGCTTCCAGGCCGATACCCTGTCGCGCTTTGAAAATCGCGGTGTTGATCCGATGCGCCCGCTTCTGCCGCCGGAATCGCTGTGGCTGCGGGTTGATGAGCTGTTTTCTGAACTTAAACGCTGGCCGCGCGTTCAACTGAAAACCGAGAGTCTGGCGAACAAAGCAGCGAATACTAACCTCGGGTTCCAGAAGCTGCCGGATATCGCCGTTCAGGCACAGCAAAAAGCGCCGTTAGATGCGTTACGTAAATTCCTTGAAGGCTTCACCGGTCGGGTGATTTTCTCGGTGGAAAGTGAAGGCCGCCGTGAAGCACTTGGCGAACTGCTCGCCCGTATCAAAGTGGCGCCGAAGCGGATATTGCGACTCGATGAAGCCGTAGATAACGGTCGTTATCTGATGATTGGCGCAGCTGAGCACGGCTTCATCGATAGCAAACGCAATCTGGCGCTGATTTGTGAAAGCGATCTGCTTGGGGAACGCGTGGCGCGCCGCCGCCAGGATTCTCGTCGCACCATCAACCCGGATACGTTAATTCGTAACCTCGCAGAGCTGCATCCCGGTCAGCCGGTGGTGCATCTGGAGCATGGCGTGGGTCGTTATGCCGGTATGACCACGCTGGAAGCGGGCGGCATAACCGGTGAATATCTGATGCTCACCTATGCCAACGACGCCAAACTGTACGTGCCGGTGTCGTCACTGCATCTGATCAGCCGCTATGCAGGTGGCGCAGAAGAGAATGCGCCGCTGCATAAACTTGGCGGCGATGCCTGGTCACGTGCCCGACAGAAAGCCGCTGAGAAGGTGCGCGATGTTGCGGCAGAGCTGCTGGATATTTATGCCCAGCGCGCGGCGAAAGAAGGCTTTGCCTTTAAGCATGACCGTGAACAGTATCAGCTGTTTTGCGACAGCTTCCCGTTTGAAACCACGCCTGACCAGGCGCAGGCGATTAACGCGGTACTCAGCGATATGTGTCAACCGCTGGCCATGGACCGCCTGGTCTGCGGCGACGTCGGCTTTGGTAAAACCGAAGTCGCGATGCGCGCGGCCTTTCTCGCCGTAGAGAACCACAAGCAGGTTGCCGTGTTGGTGCCGACCACCCTGCTCGCACAGCAGCACTTCGACAACTTCCGCGACCGCTTTGCCAACTGGCCGGTACGCATTGAGATGTTGTCCCGTTTCCGTAGCGCCAAAGAGCAAGCGCAGATTCTGGAGCAAGTTGCCGAGGGAAAAATTGATATTCTCATCGGCACGCACAAACTGCTGCAAGCGGATGTGAAGTTAAAAGATCTGGGTCTGCTGATTGTCGATGAAGAGCACCGTTTCGGCGTTCGCCACAAAGAACGCATCAAGGCGATGCGCGCAGATGTCGATATTCTGACCCTGACGGCAACGCCAATTCCACGTACGCTCAATATGGCAATGAGCGGCATGCGCGATCTGTCGATTATCGCCACGCCGCCCGCTCGTCGTCTGGCGGTCAAAACCTTCGTGCGCGAATACGACAACCTGGTGGTACGCGAGGCGATCCTGCGTGAAGTTCTGCGCGGGGGACAAGTTTATTATCTGTTTAACGACGTCGAAAACATCCAGAAAACCGCTGACAGATTAGCTGAACTGGTGCCGGAAGCGCGTATTGGTATCGGTCACGGACAAATGCGCGAGCGCGAACTGGAACGCGTGATGAATGATTTCCACCATCAGCGTTTTAACGTGCTGGTGTGTACCACCATAATCGAAACCGGGATCGACATCCCCACCGCTAACACCATCATCATCGAACGAGCGGATCACTTCGGTTTAGCGCAATTACACCAGTTGCGCGGTCGTGTGGGACGTTCTCACCACCAGGCTTACGCCTGGCTGCTGACGCCGCATCCGAAAGCGATGACCACCGACGCGCAAAAACGTCTGGAAGCCATCGCCTCGCTGGAAGATTTGGGTGCAGGTTTTGCGCTGGCGACCCACGACCTCGAAATTCGCGGCGCCGGGGAATTACTGGGTGAAGATCAGAGTGGTTCCATGGAAAGCATCGGCTTCTCGCTGTATATGGAACTGCTGGAAAACGCGGTCGATGCGCTCAAAGAAGGGCGTGAACCGTCACTGGAAGATCTCACCAGCCAGCAAACCGAAGTTGAACTGCGCATGCCGTCTCTGCTGCCGGATGACTATATCCCGGATGTAAACACCCGACTGTCGTTCTACAAGCGCATTGCCAGTGCGAAAGGCAAAAACGAACTGGAAGAAATTAAGGTTGAGCTGATAGACCGTTTTGGCTTGCTGCCCGACCCGGCTCGTACGCTGCTGGATATCGCCCGTTTACGCCAGCAGGCGCAGAAACTGGGGATCAGAAAGCTCGAAGGCAATGAAAAAGGCGGTACCATTGAATTTGCCGAGAAAAACCACGTCAACCCGGTCTGGCTGATTGGTTTACTGCAAAAGCAGCCGCAGCACTTCCGTCTGGACGGTCCAACCCGGCTGAAATTTATGCAGGAGTTGAGCGAGCGTAAAACGCGGATCGACTGGGTCCGCCAGTTTATGCGTCAGCTTGAAGAAAACGCCGTAGCATAAGCATAGTGAACAGGCCGGGTGAGCACACCACTCACCCGGCCTGATGAATTTACAAACTCTTTGCACTTCCCTGCACTTCCCGACACAGCAAACAGCCATAATTCTCGTTTACTTTTACATAATAAAAACCACGTAAAAACAATGGATTTATGGTGATGTTAAACAATAAACGACTCTCTCGCTGGCTCGCGTTTTTTACGCTTGCAGCGACATTCGCGTTAGCACTTCCGGCTCAGGCAAACACCTGGCCGCTGCCGCCACCGGGAAGCCGTCTGGTGGGTCAGAATGCCGTTCACGTTGTTGAAGACAATGGCGGTTCTCTGGAAGCGATTGCGAAAAAGTACAATGTCGGCTTTCTCGCGCTGCTGCAGGCCAACCCTGGCGTTGACCCTTACGTACCACGTCCGGGCAGCGTTTTGACGATCCCGTTACAAACTCTGCTACCTGATGCCCCGCGCGAAGGTATTGTTATCAACCTCGCCGAACTGCGTCTTTATTATTACCAGCCGGGGACCAATTCGGTGACCGTGTATCCTATTGGTATTGGCCAGTTAGGTGGTGACACGCTGACGCCTACGATGGTAACCACCATCTCTGATAAACGCGCCAACCCCACCTGGACGCCGACGGCAAATATCCGCGCGCGATACAAAGCAAACGGGATTGACCTGCCTGCCGTTGTGCCTGCCGGTCCGGATAACCCGATGGGCCATCATGCGATTCGCTTAGCGGCATACGGCGGCGTGTACCTGTTGCACGGTACAAATGCTGATTTTGGCATCGGAATGCGCGTCAGCTCCGGCTGTATTCGTCTGCGCGACGGTGATATAGAAACCCTGTTCCGTCAGGTAACGCCCGGAACTAAGGTCAATATTATCAATACGCCGATCAAAGCATCCGTTGAGCCTAACGGCGTGCGCCTGGTGGAAGTACACCAACCGCTGTCCGAAAAAATCAATGACGACCCGCAACTGCTGCCGATCGTGCTGAACGCGTCCATGCAGACATTTAAAAATGCGGCGCAAACAGATACCGCCGTCATGGATCATGCGATGGAGATTCGCTCTGGCATGCCGGTCGATGTGACTCGTCATCATGATGTTGCTCAACAACCGCTGTAAACGTAGTGTATAAAAAAACCCCCGCTGGATTTTATTCCGCGGGGGTTTTTTATTTAACTCGCAGTGGCATTGCGATGGGTTAAATCTTATTTGTAGATAACAGCAGTTCCGTGAAGAGTGTTAGGACCGGTAACGGAAGTAATACGGAAAGACTTCGCACCCATCTCATCGGCTTTCTGCGCCAGTTGATCTTCCAGAGAACCTAAGTTAGTCCCCGCATTCGCAGAAATAGTACCGGCTTTCTCTTGGCCCGCAGGAGTGGATTGAACTTCAACAGCGGCAAAGCTTGCAAATGACAGTGAGCTAAGAACAGCAGCAACAAACAGTGTTTTTACGTTTTTCATAATAGTGACCTTTAGCAGATGAATGGGTGTCGAAAAGATTAACTTAACGATCGATAGGTAAATCATAGATGTGATCCAGGTCACACGTCAACATTTTTTTATAATGATCGTTATATAAAATATAAAGGTCTTATTTTTCATAATAATAGCTATAAATTATTTTTATCGTGAATCCGCTGGAGTGTGCAGTCGAATATTTTTATAATGGTTATTCAATAAACCCAACAAAGGTACATCGGCGCCATGACAACTGAAACGACAGGTTGTGCAAAAAAAAGCCGTGGCCGACCAAAAGTGTTCGACAGGGAAGCCGCGCTTGATAAGGCCATGACACTCTTCTGGCAGCACGGATATGAAGCGACCTCGCTCGCCGATCTTGTGGAAGCCACCGGCGCAAAAGCGCCCACGCTGTATGCGGAGTTCACCAATAAAGAAGGGTTGTTCCGTGCCGTACTGGACCGCTACATCACCCGCTTTGCGGCGAAACACGAAGCCCAGCTGTTTTGTGAAGAAAAAAGCCTTGAGTCCGCACTTGAAGACTATTTCACCGCTATAGCGACCTGCTTTACCAGCAAGGACACCCCGGCGGGATGTTTCATGATTAATACTTCTGCGACGCTGGCAGCCTCTTCCCGCGATATTGCGCACACGGTGAAATCCCGCCATGCAATGCAGGAACAGACGCTTACCCAGTTCCTTCACCAGCGCCAGCAACGAGGCGAAATTCCGGCCCATTGCGACGTGCAAAAACTGGCCGAATACCTGAACTGTATTTTACAAGGTATGTCGATCAGCGCCCGTGAAGGCGCAACGTTTGAAAAACTGATGCAGATCGCACACACAACTCTGCGGCTGTGGCCCGAACTCGTCAAAGCTTAACCCTTTCCTGCAATTCCCCCGCTGTACTCACACCACCGGGAGCTGATAGAGCCCCCGGTTAGATTCCCGTTCTATTGTCCCTACATTTCTCATTGTTTTCATCGTGTTACCCGATCATTTTTTGTAAAAAGTATTGATAACGACAATTATTATCAGCAATATTCGCATTTGTTTTAATGCCTGTTTCACAATGTAACCATCGGTTTCTCTACCGCTATAACAAAAACAGACCGACTTTTTTTAAAAGGAATACAAATGCATAAGCGTCTCTGGGTGCTCAATCCTCTTCTGTTATCTTTAACTCTACCCGCTGTTGCGGCTGAGGAAGAGAACCTCATCGTCAGCGCCAACCGTAGCCAGCGCACCGTGGCAGAAATGGCGCAAACGACCTGGGTTATTGAAGGAAGCGAGATTGAACAACAGGTTCAGGGAGGAAAAGAGTTCAAGGATGTTCTTGCTCAGCTAATCCCAGGAATCGATGTTAGTAGCCAGGGACGCACAAACTACGGCATGAACATGCGCGGTCGCGCCATTGTCGTGCTAATTGACGGCGTCCGTCTGAACTCCTCGCGAACCGACAGCCGTCAGCTTGACTCCATTGACCCATTTAACATTGCGCATATTGAAGTCATTTCAGGCGCAACCTCTCTTTATGGCGGTGGCAGTACCGGCGGATTAATCAACATTGTCACCAAAAAAGGTCAGCCGGAGCGTGAAGTAGAACTCGAACTGGGGAGCAAAAGCGGCTTCAACAATAGCAACGATCATGATGAACGCGTTGCCGCGGCGGTGAGTGGCGGAACCGATCGCGCTTCCGGGCGTATGTCCGTCGCGTATCAACGATTTGGCGGCTGGTATGACGGTAATCACGATGCCCTGCTGCTCGATAACACCCAAACCGGGCTACAGCACTCCGATCGTCTGGACGTCATGGGCACCGGGACAATTGAACTTGACGACAACCGTCAGTTGCAACTGGTTACGCAGTACTATAAAAGTCAGGGGGATGACGATTACGGGCTGGATCTCGGCGAGAACATGTCCGCCGTGACCGGAAACGGCAAAGCATATACCAGCAGCGGACTGAATTCCGATCGTATTCCCGGCACCGAACGTCATCTTATTAGCCTGCAATATTCAGATGCGGATTTTTTTGGCCAAAACCTGGTCAGCCAAATCTATTACCGTGACGAATCGCTGAAATTCTACCCCTTCCCTACGCTCAGCAAAGGCAAAGTCACCAGTTTCTCCGCATCACAGCAGGACACAGACCAGTTTGGTGCCAAAATTACCCTCAACAGCCAGTTGATGGATAACTGGGAGCTGACGTGGGGTGTCGATGCCGATCACGAAACCTTCGACTCCAATCAGAAATTCTTCGATCTGGCCTGGTCCCTGCCCTCCGGCGGCATGGACAACCGTACCGCTTATACCACCGGGCGTTATCCCGGTTACAGCATCACCAACTTCGCGCCTTTCCTGCAAAACAGCTATGACATTAACGACATTTTTACCCTCAGCGGCGGCGTGCGCTATCAGTGGACCGAAAACAGGGTTGATGATTTCGTTGGCTATGCTCAACAGCAGGGAATCGCGACCGGGCTTGCGAACTCTGCCGATACTATTCCGGGCGGCAAAACCGATTACGATAATTTCCTGTTCAACGCCGGTATCCTTGCCCACCTGACCGACCGTCAGCAAACGTGGTTTAACTTTTCTCAGGGCGTGGAGCTTCCGGACCCAGGGAAATATTACGGTAACGGTACCTATTCGCTGGTTGGCGATCATTACCAGCTCCAGCGCAGCGTCAACGTGGCGGATTCACGTCTGGAAGGGATTAAAGTTAACTCGTACGAACTGGGGTGGCGCTACACCGGCGATAGTCTGCGCACGCAACTGGCCGCTTACTACTCGACTTCAGATAAATCGATCGTTATCAACCGTAGCGATATGACCATTAACGTTCAGCCCGACGATCGCCGCATTTATGGCGTTGAAGGTGCGGTGGATTATTTCATTGCGGACACGGACTGGAGCCTGGGTGGCAACTTCAACGTCATTAAATCGGAAGTGAAACAGAACGGTAAATGGCAAAAATGGGATGTCACGCTGGCCTCACCGTCCAAAGCAACCGCGTGGGTCGGCTGGGCACCAGAACCGTGGACCTTGCGCGTACAGAGCCAGCAAACATTTGATCTGACCGACGCCAGCGGTAACAAGCTGGATGGCTATAACACGATGGACTTTATCGGCAGCTATCAGCTCCCGTTGGGTAAGCTGACCTTCAGCGTGGAAAACCTGCTGAATGAAGAGTACACCACACTGTGGGGACAACGTGCGCCACTGCTGTATAGCCCAACCTACGGCAGCCCGTCACTGTATGAATACAAGGGCCGGGGTCGTACTTTTGGTCTGAACTACGCCTTAACCTTCTGATAAAAAAAGCCCCCCAGCCTGAGCGAATGGGGGGCTAATGTTCAGGATAATGCTATTTTACGCTTTGTTATTCAGTACCAACTGTCCGTTGTTATCCAACGGAATTTGCGCGCCGGGGTCCTTATCCATACGGATTTTCCCCTGCTGATCGCCAATTTTGTACGTCACGTCGTAGCCCAGCATCTTTTCAGATTTGTCATACACCGTTTTACAACGCTGCTGCGTGGTGGTGTAAGTATCGTTTTCCTGCATCGAACCCTGAATCTGGTTACCTGCATAGCCGCCGCCTAAAGCACCGGCCACGGTAGCAATATCTTTACCACGTCCACCGCCAAACTGATGCCCAATAACACCACCCGCAACCGCGCCCAGTACGGAACCCGCGATACGGTTTTCATCTTGTACCGGCTTGCGGTGGGTGACCGTTACGTTCCGGCACTCCTGACGCGGTGTTTTTACCGACTCTTTAATCGGTGTTGCAGAGACAACTTGCGCATACTGTGGGCCACGCTCGAAAACGTTCAGACTGGCCACCGCTGCAACACCCAGCGCAGCAGCTACGCCAATCCCTATACCCGCCAACATTGATTTATTCACGGGACTACCTCCTTTTTTGCTATTAGCAACAACTTTGCAACAGAAGGTAAGGAATGCCAATCAGATTACGGATGAAAATAGCGGGAGGTGGAGCGAAAGCGGAATGATTCAGACAACTCTGAAGGAAGGCGCCGGATGCGTAAAATCATCCGACGCCACAGGTCGATATTAATGCAGTTTCAGACGCGGGCGAATCACCCGGTTGATACTGCCGACCAGCATCATCAGCCCGGTTTTGAAGTAGCCGTGCAAAGCAATCTGGTGCATGCGGTACAGTGAGATGTACACAAAGCGCGCAATACGTCCTTCCACCATCATCGAACCACGGGTCAGGTTGCCCATCAGGCTACCCACGGTAGAGAAGTTAGAGAGCGAGACCAGAGAGCCGTGATCTTTGTACTGATACGCTTTCAGCGGCTTACCGTTCATCTGTGCCAGAATATTGTTCATCGCGCAGGTCGCCATCTGGTGTGCTGCCTGAGCGCGCGGAGGCACAAAACCGCCTTCCGGGCGAGCGCAGGAAGCGCAGTCGCCAATCGCGTACACGTCAGGATCGCGCGTGCTCTGCAGAGTTGGCTCAACCACCAGTTGGTTAATACGGTTCGTTTCCAGACCGCCAATGTCTTTCATAAAGTCTGGCGCTTTGATACCCGCCGCCCACACCATCAGATCAGCTTTAATGTATTCGCCATCTTTGGTGTGCAGTCCGCCTTCGTCAGCGCTGGTTACCATCGTCTGGGTCAGTACGCGTACGCCCAGTTTGGTTAACTCATTATGCGCAGCACCGGAAATACGCGGCGGCAACGCAGGCAGAATACGCTCACCGGCTTCGACCAGCGTAACGTTCAGCGCGTCATTGGTCAGCCCTTTGTAACCATAGCTGTGCAGTTGTTTTACCGCATTGTGCAGCTCAGCGGAGAGTTCAACACCCGTCGCACCGCCGCCCACAATGGCGATATTCACTTTTCCGTTAGCGCCCAGATTCGCGGAATACTTCAGGAACAGATTCAGCATCTCCTGGTGGAAACGACGCGCCTGATGCGGGTTATCGAGGAAAATGCAGTTTTCTTTCACGCCAGGGGTGTTGAAATCGTTAGACGTACTGCCCAACGCCATCACCAGCGTGTCATACGGCACTTTACGCTCAGGAACCAGTAGCTCACCCTTCTCATCGCGCAGCTCAGCGAGAGTAATGGTCTTCGCTTCACGATCGATATCCACCACCGAGCCTAACTGGAACTGGAAGCCATGGTTACGGGCATGAGCCAAATAACTCAGCGCATCCACACCTTCGTCCAGTGAACCCGTCGCCACTTCATGCAGTAACGGTTTCCACAAGTGACTGTGGTTTCTGTCTACCAGTGTGATTTTGGCCTTTTTCTTACGCCCGAGTTTTTTACCCAGCTGCGTCGCCATTTCCAGTCCGCCAGCACCGCCGCCGACAATCACGATCCTTTTCAATGGTGTAGTCAACGTGACCCCCTCAAATTTATTAACCAATTGTTAATTAAAAGTTATGAGCATAGCCTTTAATTAACAACAAGTTACGACAATGAAAATGTTCTTCGAGAGTGAGAATAACACGAACGGTGCATTGGTCATACCAAAATTGATATGTATCAAGTTTTGATGCTGAAAAGATAGACAACCGGAACTTTAAGAACAAAAAAACCAGCCCGATGGCTGGTTTTTTACACACTCAATAAGAATTAACCTAACGTCTTGAACGCTTTGATGCGCTGCAAATGCGGAGAGATATTCTTAAACTTATGCGTCTGCTCTTCGTCCCAGACTATCTCGTAAAAATGATGCAGCTCTTCCGACGAACGCTGACTGTTAAGCGCTTCATCATGACGTGACAGGATCACCAGGCAGCGATCGCGATTCTTCTCACGGAAATTGGTCACGCATTTTGTTGCGATGTCTGCATACTCCTCAGGTCTGTCGATTTTGCCTTCCATGTTCTCATACGGGAACAGGTTGGGATTAAACACTACCTGACGAATATCACACAGGAAACCAATCCGTTCAGCCCAATATCCCCCGAGCCCCACACCACAAATCAGCGGACGGTCATCCACATTCAGCTGCAGCATTTTGTCCACTTCTTTCAGCAGATGCTGCATATCATGTTTAGGATGCCGCGTACTGTAGCTAATCAGCCTGACATCCGGGTCGATGAATTGCAGCTGCAACACCTTCTCATGGTTGCCCGGGCTGTTAGAGTCAAAACCGTGTAAATAGATAATCATCGCATCCTCGCCAAACTTGCGTTAATGACCTGCTTTCTCTTCCTGCCAGCGCTCATGAAGTTGGTTAAGCTGAGCGCTTACCGTCTTCCAGCGTGCCGAGTCCATCAGTTCCTGACGTGAAAATGAACCTTTATGATACAAACGTGTAACACGTTCTGCATTGATCGGCGACAGATTATCTAACACACTGACCGCTCCCTTACGATTATTGCAGACCAGGATCATATCGCAACCTGCATCCAGCGACGCCTGTCCACGCTCCGCATAGCTTCCCATAATCGCCGCCCCTTCCATCGACAAATCGTCGGAGAAAATGACACCATCGAAGCCAAGTTCCTGACGTAGCACCGTTTTCAACCAGTGAGGTGAGCCACTCGCCGGACGCGGATCGACATCACTGTAGATGACATGCGCAGGCATAATGGCATCCAGTTTGTTTTCCGTAATCAACGTCTGGAACACGGACATATCTTTCGCACGAATCTCGGCTTCTGGGCGTGGATCGGTTGGGGTTTCTTTGTGTGAATCCGCCGTCACCGCCCCATGTCCTGGGAAATGTTTACCGGTCGTTTTCATGCCAGCAGCATGCATCCCGTCAATGAAGCGGGTCGCCATCGCCAGCGCTTTTAGCGGATCGGCATGGTAAGAACGCTCGCCGATTGCCGCGCTGATATGGCCCACATCCAGCACGGGTGCAAAGCTGATATCAATGTCCATCGCGATCATTTCGCTGGCCATCAACCACCCAGCGTCCTGAGCCAGTTTGCCGCCCTCTTCCAGACCGTGCAACGCAGCAAAGGATTGAGCTGCAGGCAGGCGGGTAAAGCCCTCACGAAAACGCTGTACGCGTCCGCCTTCCTGATCTACCGCCACCACCAGATGGTTACGTGACGCAGCCCGGATCTGACGCACTAATTCACGCAGCTGTTCCGGGTCATGATAATTTCGGGTAAAGAGGATCAACCCACCTACCAGCGGATGTGCCAGAATCTCACGCTCTTCAGCGTCCAGCTCATACCCTTCGACATCCAACATTACTGGGCCCACACTGCTCTCCTTATCCTTTCATTGTTAGCTGCCGCCAGGTTTCATCGGCCAGCCTGATAAATTGTCGATCGCCGGTTTGCCGCCAGCGATACTCAAACCACCCCGCCTTCAGCATCATTATCCAGGGTTGCCATTGTCTGACCTGTCGCCACAAAACGTCTGGCTCAATGTGCGCTCGTTGGGCGTAGGTGCTAACCAACTGTTGGTGCTGGGATTCATCGCTAACCCATACTGCCGCCAGCTCCAGGGCAATATCACCGTCTCCGGCGTATTCCCAGTCAATCAGCCGCAGTCCTGATGCCGTATGTACGATGTTGTCACCGTGAACATCCATATGCAGCGGCCCCAGACGCAAAGGTCGAGGCTCACCTCGTTTCCTTAGCCGCTTCAGCGCGCGCAGCCAGCATGGTGTACGACGCGCCGGATCGCCACACTGCCAGTACTGTTCAAGTAGCGGAAGCAGGCTGATTCGCCAGCCCAATCGGGGTTGCTGGTGCAGATGATACAGTAAGCCTGCGAGTTCGTCGGCGTCCGGTAATCTGGATTCTACCTTACCGTGAAAAAACTCGACTGCCATCCACCCACGCGTATAAAAGTGAGGACGTGGCGCAAGGCTTTCTGGCAGGTGTTTTAGCGCATGGTATTGGCGTAAGAAATGAGATTCCGGCGCGTCAGGGTCGTGATGGCAGCGCAGTACCAGTCGGTGGGAACGGTGTTCAATGATGCAGCTCCCGCCGCTCAGGCCGGTTTGGCTGGTTGCGACGGGATGATACTGCGGGAAATAGCGCGACAACACTTCGCCGCGCGTGAGTCTGTTATTGTTGCTGAACGGCACCTTTACCTGACCAGATTATCTCGCCAGTTTGTACCAGCATTAATTGCATTTGCAGCGCAGGCGAATTGACGTTGCCGGATGCGCTGGAATAAAGCACATACTGCGCGCCAACGTTACGGGCGATACCAATCGCTTTACTGCGCGTTCCCAGACTGTCATTCGGCGACAGACCTAACTGCTGTTTGGCGACAGCCAGCTGTTGGGCAGAAATCAGCGTAAACTTACCGTTATTCGCCAGTGCGTTACGTAAGGTTTCGGTGGCTTCACCCGCGTTCAACGAGCCGTTGGTGCGGTTATTCACGCTATCAACCAGCAGAACGCCGCCCGCTTTGACGCCGTCTGCCTGCAGCATTTTGCCGACCATCGGCTGCATAGCCCCGTTCCAGTCATAGTGACGTTGACGTGGCGTAGGCTGCGCCGTTTGGTCTTCATGCTCAATTGGGCCAGGCTGCTGCGGTATGCTTGGCACCGTTGGCACAACCGGCACCGGCTGTTGCGGCTGCGCAGGCTGTTCCGGTACCGGCTTCACTTCCTCTACCGGCGCGGGCTCACGTTGCGCCACACAGCCAGAGAGAAACATCGCCAGCGCGGCAATCAGTGCGTAGCGATTCATTTTGTTCATCAAGATTCACCCCTTACAAATAAAGATAAAGTCTAACCTTGTGCGCCCCCAGAAAATTGGCGCTGCCGTACAGCGTCACCGACGAATGAGCCGGAATAGTCACACTGCGTGGCGCTTCCAGAGGGTGCATTTCCAGCCCTCTGGCGTCATACCAGTAAAACCGATAATGAACGGTAACGGGTTCTTGTCTTTCGTTATAGAGTCGAGAGGATGCCGAAGCCTGAATATCAGACGTTGTTAACGTGGGCTGCTCTGCTGTAATACCCGCCGCCAGAATTGTTGATTCCATCACCAGCGACTGTTCATCACTTACCGGGATTTCAGGATGTGTTCGACAACCCGCCAGCAACAACAAGCCCAGTGAAAGCGCAATGCATCCTCTGGTCATGCTTACAGACCTTTATGCGCAAGCATTGGGCCAAGCGCACGTCCACCCAGCAGGTGCATATGAATGTGATACACCTCCTGCCCCCCGTGGCGGTTGGTGTTCATGATTAAGCGGTACCCATCTGCAGCAATGCCTTCCTGCTCAGCAATTTTCGCCGCAACGGTGATCATGCGGCCCAATGCCTGTTCATGTTCCGCCGTCACATCGTTGACAGTTGGGATCAGAATGTTAGGAATGATCAGGATATGCGTTGGTGCCTGAGGGGAAATATCACGAAACGCAGTGACCAGTTCATCCTGGTATACGATATCCGACGGAATCTCACGACGAATAATTTTGCTGAATATAGTTTCTTCTGCCACGACGTTTTCCTTTTTCATTAACAGCCCAAGCGTTTTGCCATGCTACGCCGGGTAACTCTGCGAGTATAGAGTATGAGCGAGTTACTCACGCTCTTTCAACTTTAACCCTCGATTTTTTAAGCGAAAACCCCAGTCAGTGCTGCTCTTATAACCATTTCCCTGCGCTATTGCTCAAGCATAGTACTGAAACAATATTTCATTTATGCCGTAGCATCTGTTTACACATTGAGTGCTAATGCGTATATTTCGCATTTGTATTTACATGCGCATTTAATAATTTACAACCAAAGGGTTCATCACAACTACCGGTGATTTGAACTTAATATTAATAATTATCAAGGACTTTTCGATGTCTTTCACAACACTCAACGGGAATGTTCAACGCCAACCGGGCCTTGCCCCTTCTTTGCTGGCAGCATGCGTCACGCTAGCCCTTTTACCTTCCACCAGCCTCGCAGCCCCTGCAGAAGAGACAGTGATCGTGGAGGGTTCTGCTCCAGCCGCATCCAGTGAGGAGCAGGATTACAGCGTTAAATCGACGACCGCTGGCACAAAAATGCAGATGACACAGCGCGATATTCCGCAATCGGTCAGCATTGTCAGCCAGCAACGCATGGAAGATCAGCAGTTGCAAACGCTGGGCGATGTGATGGACAACACGTTGGGGATAAGCAAAAGCCAGGCGGATTCAGATCGCAGCAGCTATTACTCGCGCGGATTTCAGATTGATAACTATATGGTCGATGGGATCCCGACCTATTTTGAATCCCGCTGGAATCTCGGTGACGCCCTTTCTGACACCGCCCTTTTTGAGCGTGTCGAAGTGGTCCGTGGCGCAAACGGGCTAATGACCGGGACGGGTAACCCTTCAGCCTCCATTAACATGATCCGTAAGCATGCCACCAGCCGCGAGTTCACCGGTAATGTTTCAGCGGAATATGGCAGTTGGAACAAACAACGCTATGTGACCGATCTGCAAAGCCCGCTTACAGCAGACGGCAACGTGCGCGGCCGCATCGTGGCGGGTTACCAGAATAACGACTCCTGGCTTGATCGCTACAATAGCGAAAAAATGTTCTTCTCCGGGATTGTCGATGCCGATTTGGGTGACACCACCAGCCTGTCTGCGGGCTATGAATATCAGCGCATTGATATCAACAGCCCAACCTGGGGTGGATTGCCGCGCTGGAATACCGATGGCAGTAAAAACAGCTACGACCGCTCGCGTAGCACTGCGCCGGACTGGGCTTACAACGATAAAGACTTCAACAAAGTGTTTGTCACCATCAAACAACGTTTTGCCGATACCTGGCAGGCGACCATGAACGCCACCCACTCCGAGGTCAAGTTCGACAGTAAAATGATGTACGTCGATGCCTATGTTAATAAGGCCGACGGCACGCTGATTGGCCCATATGGTAACTATGGTCCAGGATATGACTACGTCGGAGGAACCGGCTGGAACAGCGGCAAACGTAAAGTGGATGCTGTCGATCTATTCGCCGACGGCGGTTATGATCTGTTTGGTCGCCAGCATAATCTGATGTTGGGCGGCAGCTACAGTAAACAGAATAACCGTTATGAAAGCTCGTGGGCGAACGTTTTCCCCAACGAAATCGGCAGCTTCTATACCTACGATGGTAACTTCCCTGAAACCAACTGGAACCCGCAGTCATTGGCTCAGGACGATACCACGCACATGAAATCGCTGTACGCCGCAACGCGTATTTCGCTGGCCGACCCACTGCATTTGATTGTTGGCGCACGTTACACCAACTGGCGTATCGACACCCTGACCTACAGCATGGAGCAAAACCACACCACGCCGTATGCGGGTCTGGTCTATGACATTGACGATAACTGGTCTACCTACGCCAGCTATACCTCAATCTTCCAGCCGCAGAACAAGCGCGACAGTTCCGGTAAATATCTCTCTCCGATTACCGGCAACAACTATGAGCTTGGTCTGAAGTCCGACTGGATGAACAGCCGTTTAACCACCACGCTCGCGGTGTTCCGCATTGAACAGGATAACGTAGCGCAATCAACCGGCGTGCCAATCGCCGGTAGCAATGGCGACACAGCCTTTAAAGCGATGGATGGTACGGTCAGCAAAGGGGTCGAATTCGAGATTAACGGTGCGATCACTGATAACTGGCAGATGACGTTTGGTGCGACACGCTATGTTGCTGAAGACAACGAAGGCAATGCAGTAAACCCGAATCTGCCGCGGACCACGGTCAAACTGTTTACCCGTTATCGCCTGCCAGCCATGCCGGAACTGACCGTCGGCGGTGGAGTTAACTGGCAGAATCGTGTTTACAGCGATACGGTCACGCCTTATGGCACATTCCGCGCGGAACAGGGAAGCTACGCCCTGGTAGATTTGTTCACCCGCTACCAGGTAACAAAAAACTTCTCAGTGCAGGGTAACCTTAATAACCTGTTCGATAAAACCTACGACACGAATATCGACGGTTCTATCGTTTATGGTGAGCCGCGTAACGTCAGCGTTACCGCCAGCTATCAGTTCTGACACCGGGTATTGCGTAGAATCGCTAACTCGCTGACTTAGGTTGCAAATTCTCATCAAACTCCAGCCGCTTTCTGTCGGGTTCTACCGCAGTCAGCGGCTCCACTTCTGCAAGCGTCTGCTGACAGCGCCCCACCAGCACCTGATACTCGCGAGTGCCCTGTTTTTTCCACACCAGTTCCTGCTCAGTTAACATGCGAATCGCTTTCGCCGGGCTGCCGACAATCAGATGGTTGGCGGGCATCTCAGCGCGCGCTTTCACAAACGCCGAAGCACCAACGATACTGTTTTCACCGATAATCGCGCCATCGATAATCACCGCGCTCATGCCGATCAGCGCGTTACGCCCAATCACACAGCCGTGCAGAATCGCGCCGTGGCCGATATGTCCGTCCTCTTCCACCACCGTATCCTGGCCGGGAAATCCGTGCATCACGCAGTTATCCTGGATATTCGCCCCATCTTTAACCACGATACGCCCAAAATCTCCGCGCAGGCTGGCGTTGGGACCAACATAAACACCTTTGCCGAGAATGACATCGCCAATCAGCACTGCGGTTGGGTGAACATAGCTTTCTGCAGGAACTACCGGGATCATCCCGTCAATCTGGTAAATCGGCATGGCTTCTCCTGTTACACCTCGGCTAATCCGCCGAAGCGTTGATAATAGAGCGGACCCGGCGCGGGCAGTTCCCCCACCGAGCTCTCGCCTTTTTCGCTGACGAAAACCTGGGCGCCGGGCGCAACACGTTGATAAATATTAATGCACAGCTGACGCGCCGTCTGACCCAGCCAGTGAGCAGGCAACAATTCTTCCGGCAGTAGCGGATCTTTGAGCACAACCCGACGATAGAAGTGAATGAGCAACAGGCGGATCTGGAAGCAGCGCTCTGGCGTAAGTTCGTCCGGCCCGGCGTCACGCAGTAGCGGTAACAACGGACGGAACAGCATGATAAACGCCTCGTACATGGCATTTTGTTCGGTTAAGTGCCAGCACCCTTCTACCCGCTCACGCAGCGCAGCGCGGGAGAGTGCCAACGGCGAATGCGCCTCAAAAACGATGACGTTTTCCGCTACCCCAGCTTCATGAAGCAGCGACTGTACGTCCGCCAGCTTTTGCGATGGCGACGCCAGCAGACTCGGCGCCAGTACGCCAAAACCTTGCCATAACAGCTGCTTTTTAACTTCGGCCAGGGTATTTTTCTCCAGCCCCTCCGACAGCAGCAGCAGCCAGGTACCGTCCCACTCAGGGGCGCTGGCACGGTAGATTTTGCTCTCGGCGCGGCGCGTCAAGCGTAGCCCTTTATCACTCAGGCGGTAGAAACTGCGGCGGCCGATACGTACTACGTCCAGCCATTCTTCTTTATTAAGGCGAAACAGCGCGGTACGTACAAAACGTTCACCGAAGCCAAGCCCTTCCAGCAGCGCGGCAACGCTACCGAGCCAGACTTCTCCACCGCGTTGCGATAAACAGTCCCCGTAAAGCGAGGCGATAAGAGAGGTGCCGCTGACCGGCATTGCGGTTACCGCCTGCTGAATAAAACTATCGAGTTTTTCCATATGATTCATACTGTTGTCTTTTTTGTCTTTCTTGAATCATAGCACAGGATAATTTCCGCGATATGGCAGGAATTTGTAGGCCGGATAAGGCAACGCCGCCATCCGGCAACTTGTGCGCTCTCGCCTGGTGGCGCTGCGCTTATCAGGCCTACGAGTCTTAACCGTTGGCGGCAACTTTGCGCAGGTCGAACACCCGGCACGCCTTTCCTTCTGAGCGCGGAATGCTGCCGCAGTTAACAATGCTTACGTCCGTTGAAATACCGACCATCGACTTAATACGATGACGCAAATGATGGCAAATCTGGCAGCGCTGCTCATGGCTTAGCACCAGGCTACTCTCTTTAAGCTCCACGCGTACCGAAAGCGAATCAAGATGTCCTCGGCGATCCACTTCCAACTGGTAATGCGGAGCCAGATGTTCAATCTTGAGGATCTCTTCTTCCACCTGCGATGGGAAGACGTTGACGCCGCGAATAATCAGCATATCGTCGCTGCGCCCGCTAATGCGATCCATACGACGCATCGTGCGTGCGGTACCCGGCAGCAGGCGCGTCAGGTCGCGGGTACGATAACGAATGACCGGTAGCGCTTCTTTCGTCAGCGTGGTGAACAGCAGTTCGCCGTGCTCGCCGTCGGCCAGTGGCGTACCGTCATCCGGATTGACCACTTCCGGGAAGAAATGATCCTCCCATATTGTCGGACCATCACCCGTTTCGATGCACTCCATCGCCACGCCCGGCCCCATCACTTCCGAGAGGCCATAAATATCCAGCGCCGTAATACCCAGGCGACGTTCGATCTCCGCGCGCATCCCCGTTGTCCACGGCTCTGCGCCAAAGACACCGGTACGCAGCGAACAACCCCGCGCGTCACCGCCCATCTGGCGCTCCAGCTCTTCAATCAGGTTCAGACAGTAGGATGGCGTGACCATAATCATGTCAGGTTTGAAATCGCGAATCAGCTGCGCCTGTTTCTCGGTTTGACCGCCGGACATCGGGATAACCGTTGCCCCCAGGCGTTCCGCGCCGTAGTGCGCGCCCAGTCCGCCGGTGAAAAGGCCATAGCCATAAGCGACGTGGATTTTATCTTTCGCGGTACCGCCTGCGGCACGCAGCGAGCGGGCGACGATGTTAGCCCAGGTATCGATATCATTTTGCGTATAGCCCACCACCGTCGGTTTACCCGTGGTGCCGGATGATGCATGGATACGCACCACCTGCTCCATCGGTACCGCGAAGGTGTCGAAGGGATAGTTGTCACGCAGGTCCTGCTTGGTGGTGCAGGGAAACTTGCTCAGATCGCTCAGCTCACGGAAATCATCCGGGTGAACCCCCGCCGCGTCGAACTTACGGCGGTACATCGGGACATTTTCATAGGCGTGTTTTAACGTCCATTTCAGGCGCTCGGTTTGCAAAGCCTGTAATTCGTCACGCGATGCGGTTTCAATCGGATCTAATTTTGTTGTTGTCGTTGTCATTTTGTAGGGCACTCGCAGGTCAATTAGCTCACACTCGCTCAAGGATCATGGCAATGCCCTGACCCACGCCAATACACATCGTACACAGCGCATAACGTCCATTGCGTCGTTCCAGCTCCAGCGTTGCAGCCAGCGCTAACCGCACACCGCTCATCCCCAGCGGGTGACCTAAAGCGATAGCCCCCCCATTGGGATTCACGTGTTCTGCGTCATCTGCCAGTCCAAGCTGTCTCATCACACCCAACGCCTGGGCGGCAAAGGCTTCATTCAGCTCAATCACATCCATATCGTTGATATTCAGCCCGGCGCGCTCCAGCACTTTTCGTACCGCAGGAACTGGCCCAAGCCCCATAAACTTCGGCTCCACGCCCGCCGTCGCCATCGCGACAATGCGTGCACGCGGCGTTAGTCCCTGGGCCTTTATGTGTTGCTCGCTGGCTACGATCATTGCTGCCGCGCCGTCGTTCACCCCAGAGGCATTGCCTGCGGTGACCACGCCGTTCTTACGAAACGGTGTTTTCAGTTGTGCGAGTTGCTCCAGCGTGGTTTCTGCACGCGGATGTTCATCTTCACGTATTGCGCTAACTGCCCCTTTCTTGCCAATGATTTGTACCGGCACAATTTCCTGCGCCAGAATGCCGTCACGCTGGGCTTTCGCCGTGCGCTGCTGGCTGCGATACGCAAAGGCGTCCTGGTCCCCTCGGCTTATATTTAACAATTCAGCTACATTCTCCGCCGTTTCAGGCATGCTGTCAGTTCCGAATTGTTGCTGCATGAGCGGGTTCACAAAACGCCAGCCAATGGTGGTATCAAACATTTCTGCCTGACGCTGAAACGGCACGGTCGCTTTGCCCATTACAAACGGCGCGCGTGACATTGACTCAACACCACCAGCGATCAGCAGGTCGGCATCACCGGCTTTGATCGTGCGAGCAGCGAAGCCGATCGCATCAAGCCCGGAGCCGCACAGACGGTTGATGGTCGTGCCGGCAACGCTGTGCGGATACCCCGCCAGCAAGGTCGCCATATGCGCCACGTTGCGGTTATCCTCGCCCGCCTGGTTGGCGCAACCGAAGATCACATCGTCAATAGCGCTGGGATCCAGGCGTGGGTTGCGGTTGAGTAATTCACGCAACGGGATGGCCGCCAGATCGTCGGCACGCACGCCTGCCAGCGCCCCGCCGTAGCGACCAATCGGGGTACGAATACCGTCACAAATAAATGCGTCACGCATTAGACTTCTCCTGTAATCGTGCCACCGATGCGGTGGGATTTGCCGCGAAACAGAGCCACGGTTTTGTGTTGCTGATTGACAATTTCAATGTCGTAAACGCCAGTGAGTTTGCCTTGCTGCTTGACCCGCGCGGTGGCGGTCAGTTTGTCACCTGCAAAGGCCGGACGCAGAAAGTCGATACTGGCCGCTGAGGCTACTGCTGCCAGTCCCTGACTGTTGCAGGCGTAAGCAAAGGCAGTATCTGCCAGTGAAAACAGTTGCCCGCCGTGACAGGTCTGATGGCCATTCAGCTGCGACGGCGACACGGTCATGGTCATCTGTGAATAACCGTCGTCCATCTCAATAATTTCAATCCCCAGCGCCTGCGCGCAGGTGTCTTTCACATACATGGCGCGGGCGTTGCGCCAGGCTTCGTTACTCATGACGCATCTCCATCAGCGCTTTCTGGCGCAGCAGCGCACTCGGGCGATAGCGTTCTTCGCCGTAGTGCTGTTGTAGATTTTCCAGCAGACGCAGCACACGTCCCCAGCCGAGCGATTCGCCCCAGGCCAGCGGCCCGTGCGGGTAGTTGACCCCCAAGCGCATGGCGGTATCGATATCCTCGGCGCTGGCGACTCCTTTTTGCAGCGCATCCAGCGCTTCGTTCGCCAGCATCGCTACCGTGCGCCATACCAGCAGCCCTGGATAGTCGGCAATACGCAGCACTTTTTTGCCCTGCTGCTGGAAGTAGTACACCGCTTTGTCGGTGGCTGAAGCCGGGTTGGTTGGTGCGCTTGCCAGAACGACGGTGTCGCCCGCAGCATGGTCATACACCACCACCGGGCGCTGGTGCTGCACGCTTAAGGCCAGCGCGGTTTCACCGGTAGTTTCAAGGAGCAGCACATCATCCAGTTCAGTGACAACGTCACGCTTGATATTTTTTGCTGCATTTTCAGGCGCTACCGCTGCAACAGCCAGTTCAGGCGATACCTCAGCAGGCCAGCGATAGACGCCGTAACCGCTCTTCTTTCCCAGACGCCCCGCCAGAGCGAGCTCCTGTTGCAGCAAAGACGGCAGAAAACGGCGGTCCTGCCAGAAGGCGTTAAACACCGAACAGGTCACGGCAAAGTTGACGTCCTGGCCAATCAAGTCGGTCAGCGCCAGCGGTCCCATCGGGAAGCCGCCGCCGTCACGCAGAGCCGCATCAATCACTTCCGCTGACGCAACCTGTTCTTCCAGCGCGCGCCAGGCTTCAGCGTAGTACGGACGCGCCACGCGGTTGACGATAAAACCCGGCGTTGAGCGGCAGCGCACCGGCTGCTTGCCCCAGGCGATTACGCACTGGCAAAGCAGCTCGACTACCTCAGTTGAGGTGGCAAGGCCGCTCACCACTTCCACCAGTTTCATCACCGGTGCAGGGTTAAAGAAATGCAGCCCCGCCACACGTTCCGGATGCTTCACTCCCGCCGCAATTGCGGTAATTGAGATCGACGAGGTATTACTGGTCAGCAGCGTTGACGGCAAACAGATCTCCGCCAACTGATTAAACAGCGCTTTTTTAATTTCCAGCCGCTCGGAAGCGGCTTCAATCACCAGTTGTGCATCGGCAAGCTGATTCAGTTCAGTCGCGGGGGCGATCCGTCCCAGCAGCTCACTGGCCTGTTCCGCACTGATTTTTCCACGACCAACACGAACGTCGAGTCGCTGGCGAATACCCTCAATGGCGCGAGTAATCGCCTCAGCGGAAATGTCATACAGCAGGACCGAATGTCCGGCGCTGGCAGCCACCTCGGCAATACCTGCACCCATTGTTCCGCCGCCGATCACGGCAACGCGATGAAGAGTTTGCGTCATGGCTTATTTCCCGCTGAACTGTGGTGGGCGTTTGCCGAGAAAGGCGCTGACCCCTTCGCGGTAGTCGTCGCTGCGACCGGCCATGCGCTGGTAGTCGCGCTCAAGCTCAAGCTGCTGATCCAGCGTGTTGGTTTCGGAAAGCTGCAAGGCTTTCTTAATCAGCCCTAGGCCATAGGTCGGCTGCGTCGCGAAATGGCGCGCCATGGTCAACGCGGCATCTTTCAACTCGGCATCGTCGACCACTTGCCAGATCATGCCCCACTGCGCGGCCTGTTCGGCGCTGAGGTTATCGCCAAGCATCAGCAAACCCACGGCACGAGCGCGACCGACTACGCGCGGCAGCACCCAGCTTCCGCCGCAGTCCGGCACCAGACCGAGCTTGCTGAAGGCCATGACAAACTTCGCCGAGCGCGCGGCAAGGACGATGTCGCAGCCCATTGCCAGCGTGGCACCAGCACCAGCGGCAACGCCGTTGACGGCGCAGATAACCGGCTTCGGCAGCGCGGCTAAGCGGCGCACCAGCGGGTTGTAGAAGCGTTCCACCGACATGCCCAGATCCGGCGCGGGGCCGCTCGGGTCAACGTTACGGTCGTTCAGATCCTGTCCGGCGCAAAATCCGCGTCCGGCGCCGGTGATCAGCAGGCAACGAATGGTGTCGTCGCGCTCGGCCTGTTTCAGGCAGTCGGCAAGCTGCTGGTGCATCACGTCGTTAAAGCTGTTGAGTCGGTCCGGGCGGTTCAGGGTGATAGTCATCACGCCCTGCTCCACTTCGCTGAGAATAAATGCGTCCACGATTAGCGTCCTTTAAATTCCGGTGTGCGTTTTTCTAAAAAGGCGCTGACGCCTTCACGACGATCTTCGGTGCCGCTCAGCAGCGTAAACAGCTGACGTTCCTGCACCAGACCGGCCTGGAGACCCACTTCTTGCGAAGCGCGTAGAGACTGTTTTGCCGCCCGCAGCGCCAGCGGTGAGTGACGGGCGATGGTCGCCGCCAGCTTGAGCGCGTATTCATCGGAGAGGTTCGCCGGGTGAATGTCACTCACCAGCCCGGCCTGTTGCGCTCGTTCGGCATCAATGCTTTCACCGCTCAGCACCATTCGGCTGGCCAGCGCTTTACCAACACTACGGATAAGCCGCTGCGTACCGCCCGCCCCTGGCATGGTGCCGAGAGTAATCTCCGGCAGGCCGAAGCGCGCGTTATCCCCTGCAATCACCAGGTCGCACAGCAGCGCCAGCTCGCAGCCCGCGCCCAGCGCGTAACCGTTAACCACCGCGATCAGCGGCTTGTTGAAGGCATCAATACGTGCCCACAGGCGAGGACGAATATCGTCGAAAGTGGCGGGCAGATCTTTTTCCGCCATTTCGTTGAGATCGGCTCCGGCAGCGAAGTAGCGCGGGTTGCCGCTAATCACGCAAACGCTGATGCTGGCGTCCGCCGCCGCGCTTTCCAGCGCGTCAGCAATCTGCGTTAGCAGCGCATTGTTCAGGGCGTTACGCGCCTGCGGACGGTTCAGGGCCAGTTGCAGTACACGGTCGTGACGGGAAATCAGCAGTTCGCTCATGCCATCCCCCGCGCATCGAAGTCGACCACTACGTCACCGCTGGTTGGCAGCGCCTGGCAGCTCAGCACATAGCCCGCCGCCAGTTCATCGGCTTCAAGGCTGTAGTTGGCGGCCATCGCCACCTCGCCGCTGACCACCTTGCATTTGCAGGTGGCGCACACGCCGCCTTTACAGGCGAACGGCAGGTCAGCGCCCTGGCGCAGCGCAGCGTCGAGAATGCTGTCATCTTCCGCATTCAGTGAAATCAGGCGATCGCGCCCATCCTGACGAAGGGTGACCGTGCGGCCTTCCGCCTGCACGCCGGTGGCGCGTTTCACGCTGGTCCCCGGCGTATTGAAACGCTCAAGGTGAATAGATTTTTCCGCTATGCCCAGTTCGCGCAGTGCCACTTCGGCTTCATCCATCATTGCCGATGGGCCACAGATAAAGGCGTCGTCAAAGCGGCTGAAATCGAGCAGGTTTTTGCTCAGCGCACGCAGTTTGTCGCCGTCAATACGACCCTGTAGCAGATCGCTGTCCATCGACTCCTGACTGAACAGGTGCACCACCTGTAAACGCTGCGGATAGCGGTCTTTCAGATCGGCCAGCGCCTGACGGAACATCATGCTGTGGCTGCTGCGGTTGCCGTAGATCAGCGTGAACTGGCTGGCCGGTTCGGTCGTCAGCGTCGCTTCAATAATCGCCATCATCGGCGTAATGCCGGACCCGGCGGCAATCGCCAGATATTCGGCTTCGCGCTCGGCCTGCGGCTGGTAGCCGAAGTGCCCCTGCGGCACCATCACCTCCAGCGCCATACCCTGCTGGATATCCTGCTGGGCATAGCGGGAGAAACGCCCACCGTCGATAGCTTTAACCGCGACGCTAATTTCCGACGGCGAGCGGCTGCGACAAATGGAGTAACACCGACGCAGCTCTTCTCCACCGAGGTGAGCTTTCAGCGTCAAATGCTGGCCCGGTCGGAAGGCGTAGTCATTACGCAGCGCGTCGGGAATGGTGAAAGTGATGGTCACCGCATCGCGCGTTTCCGCTTCGACGTTGGCCACGGTAAGCGAATGAAATGTTGTCATCGCAACCTCAAATACATTTAAAGTAATCAAAGGGTTCACGGCAGCTGTCGCAGCGATATAACGCTTTACAGGCCGTGGATCCGAATTCGCTAATCAGCGAGGTATGGGTGCTGGCGCAGCGCGGGCACTGTACGTCAGTTGGCATTTCGGCATGACAGGCGTGGGCCTGCGGCGGGCTGATACCATACTGGCGCAGGCGTTCGCGGGCGTCCGGGCTCATCCAGTCAGTGGTCCACGGTGGGTCAAGCTGCAGGACGATATGTACTGGCGTATAGCCGTGCTCCGCCATCACCATGCGAATTTCACCCAGTAGATGCTCGGTGGCCGGGCAGCCGGAGTACGTCGGCGTAAAGCCGATTACCCAGCCGTCGCCGCAGCGCTCAACGCTGCGTACCATGCCGAGATCGGTGATGGTCAGCACCGGCACTTCCGGATCGGAAATCGCACTTAACAGCCCCCAAACGGTGTGCACCTCTGGCGGTGCGACCGCGGTAAGACGTTGCATAGCCACCCCCTGCTACCACTGCTGACCAGGATACGCACGCTGCAAGTACTGCATCTCGGCCAACATCGGCCCGAGATGTTCGCTGTGTAGCCCCTGCTTACCGCCGTTGCGAAACGCCGCCTCTTGCGGAACGTGTAAACCAGAATCAATCAGCGCAGTGTGTACCGTCGTCTGCCATTCGGTTTGCAGTTCGCGCGGATCGACGGCAATGCCCTGCCTGGCCAGAGCGATCTCCAGTTCGTCGGCAAGGAACAATTCGCCGGTGTAACGCCACAGATTGTCCACCGCCTTCTGCATCAGTTGCGCGGAGTAGTCAGTACCATTCCCCAGTCGCTCCAGCCAGCCGCGGCTGAAGCGCAGGTGATAACGCACTTCTTTCAGTCCTTTGGCAGCGATAGCCGCAATCTGCTTATCGCGGCTGTTAACCAAACGAGTGAACAGCGCCACATGCCAGACGTCGATAAAGAACTGGCGAGCGATCGTGTCGGCAAAGTTGCCGTTAGGCTGTTCCACCAGCAACAGATTGCGGAACTGACGCTCGTCACGACCAAAAGCCAGTGTGTCTTCGTCGCCGCTACCCGCCAGTTCGGCGGCGTAGCTGAGGAAGTTGCGCGCCTGCCCCAGCAGGTCGAGGCCGATGTTAGCCAGCGCCAGATCAATCTCCAGCTCCGGCGCATGACCGCACCAGGCACCCAGACGCTGAGCCAGCACCAGGCCGTTATCGCCCAGACGCAGGGCATAGGTTGCAACGGGATTCAGGTTATTCATCGTTGCCTCACATATGTTCCATGCCGTCCGGCACGGTGTAGAACGTGGGATGGCGATAGACTTTGCTCTCTGCCGGGTCAAAAAACTCACCGCGTTCTTCCGGCTGTGACGCAACAATTTCGCTGGCTTTCACCACCCAGATGGAGCAGCCTTCGCTGCGGCGTGTATAGGCATCGCGGGCATTTTCCAGCGCCATCTGGTCATCGGCGGCATGCAGACTGCCAACGTGACGGTGCGATAACCCTTGTTTGCTGCGGACAAAAACTTCGTATAACGGCCAGTATGTTTTGCTCATGACTCTCTCCTTACGCCGCGTCGCGGGCCTGTTGCTTTTCGGCGTGCGCCAGTGCGGCCTCGCGCACCCATGCCCCTTCTTCCCAGGCCTTACGCTTTGCGCCCAGACGTTCGTGGTTGCAGACACCACGACCGTTGATGACCTCATTAAATTCCTGCCAGTCGATCTCACCGAATCGATATTTCCCCGTCGCTTCATCAAGCTGTAGGTCGGCGTCCGGCACGGTCATACCGAGAATTTCTACCTGCGGGACCGTGTTATCAACAAAGCGCTGACGCAGTTCGTCGTTGGAGTGCAGTTTGATTTTCCACGCCATGCTGCGGGCGCTGTTCGGTGAGTTGTCGTCGTTCGGGCCAAACATCATTAGTGCAGGCCACCAGAAACGGTTGATGGCGTCCTGCAGCATCTGACGCTGATCCTCGCTACCGGTAGCCAGCGCCATACACGCTTCGAAGCCCTGACGCTGATGGAAGCTCTCTTCTTTGCAGATTTTGACCATCGCCCTGGCATACGGGCCGTAGGAGGTACGACACAGCGCCACCTGGTTAACAATCGCCGCGCCATCGACCAGCCAGCCGATCACACCGATATCCGCCCAGCTGAGGGTTGGGTAGTTGAAGATGGAGGAGTATTTCATCTGGCCGTCGAGCATCTTCTGGTACAGATCTTCACGCGCGCAGCCCAGTGTTTCCGCCGCGCTGTAGAGGTACAGACCGTGTCCGGCCTCGTCCTGTACTTTTGCGAGCAGAATGGCCTTACGCCGCAGCGTAGGTGCGCGGGTTATCCAGTTGCCTTCCGGTAACATGCCGACAATTTCCGAGTGCGCATGCTGGCCAATCTGGCGGATCAGCGTCTTACGGTATGCGTCCGGCATCCAGTCCTGCGGCTCGATGGCCGTTTCCTGCGCGATGCGCTGGTCAAAGCGTTGTTCTTCTGTCACGTCATCACCTTATGATTCCGATAATTTCAACAAATCAATATTTGCGAATCACTTTTTTTATAAAAGTTACATCTTGGTTAAATAAAACCACAAATTTTGTTTGCTGATTTTGCGATACTTGTCGCAAATGGTTTTTGTTTATTCATTAATAACAGATAGATAACCAATAAAGGTAAAGTGTTCGCGATCTCATTGTTAACAAATTATTAAAATCTCACTTGCATTTTGTGATTCATAAAAGAACTATTTAAAGAGATATTACGGAACACATCTGGAGATTAACGATGCAGCAGTTAGCCAGTTATTTATCCGGTGCCTGGCAGACAGGCCGGGGCCGCACCCGCACCATCCACCACGCCCTTACCGGTGAAGCGCTTTGGGAAGTGACAAGCGTTGGACTGGATATGGCGCAGGCGCGCCGCTTTGCTATTGAGCACGGCGGCAAAGCGTTACAGGCAATGAGTTTTATTGAGCGCAGCGCGATGCTAAAAGCGGTGGCGAAGCATTTAATGGAACTGAAAGCCGATTTCTATGCCATATCCGCGCAAACCGGAGCAACGCGCGGTGACAGCTGGGTCGATATCGAAGGCGGCATTGGCACGCTTTTCACTTATGCCAGTCTCGGTGCCCGCGAGCTGCCGGACGATACGCTGTGGCCGGAAGACGAACTGATCCCGCTCTCCAAACAGGGCGGTTTTGCCGCACGCCACGTGCTGACCTCCAAATCCGGTGTTGCGGTGCATATCAACGCCTTTAACTTCCCCTGCTGGGGTATGTTAGAAAAGCTGGCGCCAACCTGGCTTGCCGGGATGCCAGCCATTATCAAACCTGCAACCGCCACCGCGCAGCTCACTCAGGCAATGGTGAAAGCGATTATCGACAGTGGCCTGGTACCGAACGGCGCAATTAGCCTTATCTGCGGCGGCGCGGGTGACCTGCTCGATCACCTCGACAGCCAGGATGTGGTGACCTTTACCGGTTCTGCTCATACCGGACAGCAGCTGCGCGTGCACCCCAATCTGGTGGCTAAATCGGTTCCTTTCACCATGGAAGCGGATTCACTCAACTGCTGCGTGCTGGGTGATGACGTCACCCCAGAACAGCCTGAGTTTGCATTGTTTGTACGTGAAGTAGTGCGCGAGATGACGACCAAAGCCGGGCAGAAATGTACCGCTATCCGCCGCATTATCGTGCCACAGGCGCAGGTGAAAGCGGTCAGCGAGGCGCTGATTACCCGTCTGCAAAAAGTGGTAGTGGGCGATCCGGCGCAGGAAGGCGTGAAGATGGGGTCGCTGGTGAATAACGATCAGCGTCAGGACGTACAGGATAATGTGAATCGTCTGGTTGAAGCCGGGTGTGAGGTGCTGATGGGCGGAAAAGCAGATCTGAGCACGGCTGGGGCTTTCTTCCCGCCAACGCTGCTGTTTTGTCCGCAGCCGGATGAAATTGGCGCGGTACATGCAATTGAAGCCTTTGGTCCGGTCGCCACGCTGATGCCGTATCAAAATACCGGGCATGCCATGACGCTGGCGCGCGCCGGTGAAGGCAGTCTGGCAGGAACACTGGTGACGGCGAGCGGCGAACTGGCGCGAGAGTTTGTCCTCGGTGCGGCCCGCGCCCACGGGCGTATTCAGGTGCTGAACGAAGAGTCCTCGGCGGAATCGACCGGTCACGGCTCTCCGCTGCCACAGTTGGTCCACGGCGGGCCTGGACGTGCAGGCGGCGGTGAAGAGCTGGGCGGTCTGCGCGCGGTGAAACACTACATGCAACGCACCGCCATTCAGGGCAGCCCAACCATGCTCGCGGCGGTAAGCCAACAGTGGGTGCGTGGCGCTCGGGTGGAGGAAGATCGTATTCACCCGTTCCGTAAATACTTCGAAGAGATCCAGCCGGGCGACAGCCTGCTGACGCCACGTCGTACACTGACCGAAGCGGATATCGTTAACTTTGCCTGCCTCAGCGGTGACCACTTCTACGCCCATATGGACAAGATTGCAGCAGCCGATTCCATTTTCGGCGAGCGCGTGGTGCACGGTTACTTCCTGATTTCCGCCGCAGCCGGTCTGTTTGTTGACGCGGGCGTCGGTCCGGTGATTGCCAACTATGGCATGGAAAACCTGCGCTTTATCGAGCCGGTTAAGCCGGGCGACACTATCCAGGTGCGTTTAACCTGCAAACGCAAAACGGTGAAACGTCAGCGCAATGCCGAAGAAAAAGCGACCGGCGTGGTGGAGTGGTCAGTGGAGATCTTTAATCAGCACCAGCAGGCGGTGGCGCTGTATTCCATTCTGACGTTGGTTGCTCGTCAGCATGGGGATTTCCCGGCGTAAGATTCCGGCGTAGCTTCGCTCGACCAGGCTTGAAACAAAAAACAAAAAGCCTGCTTAGTTTCCTAAGCAGGCTTCTTAAATATGGCTCCTCTGACTGGACTCGAACCAGTGACATACGGATTAACAGTCCGCCGTTCTACCGACTGAACTACAGAGGAATCGTTGTGGAGGCTTATCTTAGCGGCGAAAAAAATTTTGTCAAACCCCATTTCCTCGAATGCGAATCAATTGATGCTTCTCTCGACAGTTTGTTGCATTTACAGACATTTTAAATAGAAAAAACTTTGCAGCTTTTTTGATTCTCCCTCATCATTTGAAATGAGGTTTCAACTTTCTTCGTTAAGGTCCACTTTGAACGTCTCCGCTGCCTTACGCCAGGTCGCTTCCCGCACGCCCTGGTATGCCAAACGCAAGAGTTATAAGGTTCTCTTTTGGCGCGAAATCACTCCGCTGGCTGTCCCCATTTTTCTGGAAAACACCTGTGTGCTATTGATGGGTGTTCTCAGTACCTTCCTGGTCAGCTGGTTGGGAAAAGAAGCGATGGCCGGTGTCGGACTCGCCGACAGCTTTAATATGGTCATCATGGCATTTTTCGCCGCCATCGATCTGGGCACCACCGTGGTTGTAGCATTTAGCCTCGGGAAACGAGATCGTCGACGGGCCAGAGCCGCGGCCAGACAATCACTGGTGATCATGACAATTTTTGCTACCGTTCTGGCAGCGGTCATTCACTATTTTGGTCAACAGATTATTGACGTTGTCGCAGGTGAAGCAACGCCAGACGTTAAAGCTTTGGCACTCACCTATCTGGAGCTGACGGTGCTCAGCTACCCGGCGGCAGCCATTGCGCTGATTGGCAGTGGCGCACTACGTGGAGCCGGAAATACAAAAATACCGTTGTTGATTAACGGCGGCATGAACATCCTGAATATCATCATCAGTAGCATCCTGATTTACGGGATCTTTTCCTGGCAAGGTCTGGGATTTGTGGGAGCAGGCCTGGGACTGACCATTTCGCGCTACATCGGGGCGATTGCCATCATCTGGGTACTGATGATTGGTTTTAACCCCGCGCTGCGAATTCCCTTCAAAAGCTATTTTAAGCCACTCAATCTCGCCATTATCTGGGAGGTGATGGGGATCGGCATTCCGGCAAGTATCGAGTCAGTGCTGTTCAATGGCGGTAAACTTTTGACGCAGATGTTTGTTTCAGGCATGGGAACCAGCGTTATCGCCGGGAACTTTATTGCATTTTCTATCGCCGCGCTTATCAACTTACCGGGGAATGCTTTAGGTTCCGCGTCGACAATCATTACCGGCAGGCGTCTGGGAAATGGCCAGATTGCCCAGGCTGAAATCCAGCTACGGCATGTATTCTGGCTGTCGACGATCGGCCTGACGGCAATTGCCTGGTTAACCGCTCCTTTCGCCGGGGTGATGGCCTCATTTTATACCCACGATCAGGATGTAAAAGAGGTCATAGTCATCCTGATTTGGCTCAACGCAGCATTTATGCCGATATGGGCAGCCTCCTGGGTGTTACCAGCAGGCTTTAAAGGTGCGCGAGATGCACGTTTTGCTATGTGGGTATCGATGCTGGGCATGTGGGGCTGCCGCGTAGTCGCGGGTTACACCCTGGGTATCGTATTAGGATGGGGAGTTGTCGGCGTTTGGTTAGGCATGTTCTTCGACTGGGCCGTACGCGCCGCGTTATTTTACTGGCGTATGGTCACCGGCCGCTGGCTGTGGAAATACCCGCGCCCCGAACGCGAAAAGTGCATAAAACAACCGGTTGCGTCTGAATAAGCGGCGAAATGGGGAATATTTCAGCAAACGATCGCATTTATCCATTCAGGCTTTGACAACGCTGAGCGGCATCGCTAATATTCGCCTCGTTCAAACGATTCCTCTGTAGTTCAGTCGGTAGAACGGCGGACTGTTAATCCGTATGTCACTGGTTCGAGTCCAGTCAGAGGAGCCATATTTAAGAAGCCTGCTTAGGAAACTAAGCAGGCTTTTTGCTTTTCTGCGATCCCAGTCGCCAGGTAGACCGCTTCACTCCACACCAGGTTTTTCCATACTGCCGACGGGAGAATGTCCGTCTGCTTATGCAAAATGTCTCTATGATCCAATTCGTTAACTTCATGGTTAAGTATCTTATCGTGCAACGACATCAGAATGAGACCCATACTTGCCCATGCCGATACTGCTGAAAGCAGCGCTAACCGCTTTATTAGTAATTCCACTGAGTACAATAGCCGGTGAGAAAGTCACGCTACGTTGCCCGGACAGAGGCTGGGCGGAGGTGACATTTCATTTGTTCCAGCACGTTAGCGTGCTGTGGGAAAACAATAGTTTTTATGTTTCCGATGCCCGCCGTAGTCAGAGTAATAAATTCTATACGTTTACCAATCGAGATGTTCTTTCGGTGAAGAATGGATTTCAGTTTATTTATGCGGATTCGGGACGGGCGGTGTCTTGTTCGATATTGTCGCGGGTGCCGACGCAGGATCTGAGGCTGGAGACCTTGAGGTAACGCAGCTTTCTACCCGCCATTCAGCAACGTCAGAGAAGCCCGTTCGCTCACGGGCTTTTGTAGTTAAATCTGATAATCAATCACCGCTTCATCTGGCTCCATCGCCTGGCGCTTAATTTCATCGACGGATAGCCCTGCATTGCATAGCTCGATGAATCGCCAGACGTAGTTGCGCTGCAGCTGTCCGCGTTTAAGCCCCAGCCAAACGGTATTTGCATCAAACAAATGCCGGGTATCCAGACGGGTTAAGGTCCCCTCTTCCTGCTCGCCGCTGGATTGCTCTGCCACCAGCCCAATCCCCAACCCCAGCGACACGTAAGTTTTAATCACATCCGAGTCCTGGGCGCTGAGAATAATATCCGGTATCAGCCCTTTGCGAGCAAATGCTTCATCGATGCGGGAACGCCCTGTAATCCCCTGACGATAGGTAATTAACGGCCAGTGAGCAATAGACTCCAGCGTGAGCGGAGAGGCTTTCACTAATGGATGGTCGTGAGGAACAAGCAGGCTGTGGTGCCAACGAAACCAGGGAAAAGCCACCAACAATGGATCGCTGCTCAGCCGCTCACTGGCAATTCCGATATCTGCCCCGCCATTTTGTAGCAGGACATCAATCTCCTGTGGCGTACCCTGAATAAGTTCCAGACGCACCTCAGGGAACAGCTCACGAAAAGCTTTTATCACCGCAGGCAAGCTATAGCGTGCCTGGGTATGCGTGGTGGCAATCGTCAGAACGCCGGACGTGTCATTGGTAAACAGATCCGCCAGTCGACGAACATTACTAGCCTCATTCAGAATACGCTCGGCAATAACCAGCAAGGCTTTACCCGGTTCGGTCATGCCCAACAGGCGTTTACCGCGACGGATAAAAATCTCGATACCAAGTTCATCTTCAAGTTCACGAATGTGTCGGCTGACGCCCGACTGCGAGGTGTACAGTATATTCGCGACCTCTGTCAGGTTGTAATCCTGACGGGCCGCCTCGCGGATTATTTTAAGTTGCTGGAAATTCACGTTTCGCTCCGGGCACATCAGACATTACGCTATTGTTAAAGTCTGATGCCCGGCATAACAAATAATAAAAACCTGCATCTTATTCCTTGTGGGAATAAGGTTTAGCTGACCAGCTGCAGCTCGCGATTTTCCAGCGCCGGACGGCTGACCAGCGACAACAGGATCTCCTTCACGGCCTGCGCCTGGGGCGATAAGCTCCCTCTGGCGGATACGTTCAACGATAATGGCAGATTCATCGATGGTGTTGTGATGCGCGCCATCCAGCCGTTAGCCGCATTGCATAATGAACGGGCGGCCGACTCAGGCAACACTGTGACACCCATACCACTGGCAATGGCGGCCGTTAGGGTGGAGATAGACTCAATTTCGCCAATCACTTTAGCCGTTAAGCGACGTAGCGAAAAAGCTTCATCCACGCGCAGGCGAACCGCGCTGTAATCCCGTGGCAAGAACAAATTCATCTGCGCCACTGCGGCTAAATCGACGCTTTGCCCCGGACACTCACGCGTGCCAACCAGGTACAGATCCTCTTTAAGCAACGGTTGACTGCTGATGCCCGCCACGGGTGAACGCTCATAGAGCACTGCCATATCTAATTGCCCGCTGAGCAGCTTGTCATTCAGCACTGCCCCACTGTTTTCATGCAAATAGACCAGCACATCAGGCAGTTCGGCACGTAGCGTCTGTAATAACGGCATGGTAATGGATGACGCGACTGTCCCCGGCGCAAGGCCGATAGAGACCTGTCCACTCAAGGTCTGGCCCACGTTATTAACCGCAAGTTGCGCCTGTTCGCACTGACGTAAAATCGTCCGGGCGTGGGTATATAGCACTTTTCCTGCTTCCGTCGGCGTGACGCCACGCTTGGTACGAATCAGCAATTGCTGATCCAGCTCACCTTCCAGCGTAGCGACCTGCTGGCTCAGCGCGGGTTGCGCAATGTGCAACACTTCCGCTGCCTGGGTCAGGCTACCAATATCGACGATTTTCACGAAATATTTCAGTCGTCTGAAGTTCATTTTGCCTCCTGTCGGAATACCAGAACCCGTGCTGGCAGTCATTAAATTCAGGATTGCAAGATGCTTGCCACTTTCGTCTAAAACGGTGTTTTACGGTTAAAGCCGCGTAAAGTCAGGAGTAAAAGCGAAGGAAGATCATTCTGCGCACCTAAGTATCTCATTCAGGCTGCCCTGGAAGAGGTAGACACGCACCAGAATGGGGCAAAAGCATAAAAAGACGGAAAGATCGCCGCTTTGCTGATTTTGTCAGCAAACGAACACACAAATGTATTTACCCCTTTGACAAGCCTCACCACCCTCGCTAATATGCGCCTCGTTCAAACGATTCCTCTGTAGTTCAGTCGGTAGAACGGCGGACTGTTAATCCGTATGTCACTGGTTCGAGTCCAGTCAGAGGAGCCATATTTAAGAAGCCTGCTTAGGAAACTAAGCAGGCTTTTTGCTTTTATGCCATTGCTCATTGCGCATATCAAAACCTCAACTTAGTCTGGCCAACACTTCATTCATAATAGCCGCAGGTATTTGTTCCAGACGCTTACCGTTCCGGGCTTCCATATCAATAGACAGGACCAACAATGAGTTGAGATGTCCGCTCTTCGCTCACTGCAGACTTTAAACTCACCCAGTACCTCCGTTCTGTGCCAGCAGCGGCGTTTTCTATCGCCGCTGATATATTAATCAATGGAGAGCAGGCCATATTTATAATATAAATTGACGGATACGCTGAATTTTACAGGAACATCTCCAATGAATATTGCCGCCTCAATTGCCCTTTTGGGCGCTTGCCCATTTGTGAGTCTGGCGGCAGTACCGGTGACCTTTTCCGAAACTGTCCTGGATGCCGCAGGGCCAAAAGGCCCTTTGAAAGGCACGTTACTCACCCCGAATTCAAAACCAACAGCCGTTGTTCTTATCGTTCCTGGCTCCGGGCCAACCGATCGGGATGGAAACAACCCGCTTGGTGTGAACGCATCGCCTTACCGACTTCTTGCTGAAGGCCTGGCTGCCAAAGGTTTTGCGACGCTTCGTATCGACAAACGTGGAATGTTCGCTAGCGCAATGGCCGTAGACGATGCCAATGCGGTGACGATTGCTGACTATGTTGACGACATTCGATCCTGGGTAGACGTGCTTCGACGTCACATGCACACCCCCTGTATTTGGGTTTTAGGGCACAGCGAAGGGGGCGTAGTCGCACTTGCCTCGGCTCAAGAAGAGAATGTGTGCGGTGTGGTTCTTATCGCAACGCCCGGGAGGCCGATGGGCGAGGTGTTGAGGGGGCAACTTAACGCTAATCCGGAAAATGAAATTCTATTAAAGCAGGCGCTGCCGATAATTGATGCTCTGGAGCATCGGCGGCGAGTCGATATTACGAATATTCACCCAGCACTGCAAAGTATCTTTAATCCTGCTGTTCAGGGGTTTTTGATCAATGCATTTTCATATAATCCGGGTCATCTCATTTCGAGTATTTCCAAACCCGTGTTAGTGCTACAAGGGCAACGCGATCTCCAGGTGGAAGAAACGGATGCAAGACTGCTTAAGGCCGCGAATCCTCAAGCGTCCCTGGTTATACTGCCCAATATGAACCATGTTATGAAAGAGGTGACTTCGGACGATCGCAAAGCGAATATCGCGACATACGCTGAACCCGCGCTCCCCTTAGCTCCCGGTTTAATCGACTCGATTGAGCATTTCCTGATCCGCAACTCACCTTTTCCCGAAAAGTAACAGCTGCTCTGCTCTCGGTGTCCTCCCAAAAACGGTTTACTTTTAAAGAGTTCAGCATGCTTTAAAGCATTCGTCTGCTCCATGCTCACAGCAGACATGGTCAGATGTCATTCCAACCGTCACATGCCAGAAGCAGACTCCCCTTCCCCATCCGATATCCACCTCATAACATTTTTATAAATAACAACGCATTAAGAAGTTCAACGTAATACAATTATATTTCTAATTGTAATGATAACCATTCTCATATTACTATAATCGCGTGATAATTAACTTTTGATACATTCCACATGTCTGACCACGCCACTACCACTGCTTCCTTTACGCTCGAGTCGCTTTATGGCGCACATCACGGCTGGTTGAAAAGCTGGCTGACGCGCAAACTCCAGTCCGCCTTTGATGCAGATGACATTGCCCAGGACACTTTTCTACGGGTAATGGGCAGCGACTCGCTCTCGACGATCCGCGATCCGCGCTCCTTTCTGTGCACTCTCGCCAAACGGGTGATGGTCGACCTGTTTCGCCGAAACGCGCTGGAAAAAGCCTATCTGGAGATGTTGGCGCTTATGCCGGAGGCGCTCGCGCCTTCCCCCGAGGAACGCGAGAGCCAGCTCGAAACCCTGCAACTCATCGACAGCATGCTTGACGGGCTGAACGGAAAAACACGAGAAGCGTTTCTGCTTTCGCAACTGGATGGTCTGACATACAGCGAGATCGCGCTGAAGCTCGGTATCTCCGTCAGCTCGGTGAAAAAGTATATGGCAAAGGCTATCGAACATTGTCTGCTGTTTCGTCTGGAGCACGGTCTGTGAACGCTTCTATCACCGATTCTCGCCGCCAGGCATTGCGCTCGGCATCGCACTGGTATGCTGTATTGAGCGGCGAGCGTGTCAGCCCACAGCAAGAAGCGCGCTGGCAACAATGGTACGAAGAGGACAAAGATCATCAGTGGGCATGGCAACAGGTTGAAAACCTGCGCAGCCAGCTCAGCCGCGTACCGGGCGATGTTGCCAGCCGGGCGCTGCACGATACGCGCCTTACCCGTCGTCATGTCATGAAAGGGCTACTGCTGCTACTCGGCGTAGGCGGCGGCTGGCAGCTCTGGCAGTCTGAAGCCGGTGAAGGTCTGCGCGCGGATTACCGCACCGCCAAAGGCGCGGTCAGCCATCAGCGGCTGGAAGATGGTTCTCTGCTGACGCTCAACACACAAAGCGCCGCGGATGTTCGTTTTGATACGCGTCAACGCGCTGTCCATCTCTGGTACGGCGAAATTGCTATTACCACCGCAAAAGACGCGCAGCAGAGACCTTTCCGCGTTGTGACCCGCCAGGGCCAGCTCACCGCATTAGGCACAGAATTTACCGTCTACCAGCAGGACAACGTCACACGCGTTGTCGTTCAACAACATGCTGTAGAAGTCTTACTGGCAAATCGTCCGCAGGAAAAACGCATCGTCAGCGCTGGCGAGAGCCTGCAGTTTAGCGCGTCTGAATTTGGTGCAATAGCCTCAGCGGATGATGAAAGCGCCACCTGGACGCAGGGCATTCTGAGCTTCAGCGATAAACCTTTGAGTGAAGTGATTGCCACGCTGAGCCGTTATCGCAACGGCGTGCTGCGCTGCGATCCGGCTGTAGCCGGGTTACGCCTGAGTGGCACTTTCCCGCTGAAAAATACTGATGCAATCCTGGATGTTATTGCCAAGACTCTTCCAGTTAAAATTCAGTCAGTTACGCGATACTGGGTAAATATTTCCGCACTGTAAGAAAAATAATTCTCATTTCGATTGTCCTTTTTCCCCTTCTCATTCGACTCATAGATGAACACAACAAAAATGATGATGGAGAAGGTATGACGCCTTTACGCGTTTTTCGCAAAACAACACCTTTGGTTAACGCCGTTCGTCTGAGCCTGCTGCCGCTGGCCGGGCTGTCGTTATCCGCCTTCGCAGCGCAGGTTGATATTGCACCGGGTTCGCTCGACAAAGCCCTTAATCAGTATGCCGCGCTCAGCGGAATTACCCTGTCGGTTGACGCCAGCCTGACGCGCGGCAAACAGAGTAACGGTCTTCACGGTGACTACGACGTCGAAACCGGCCTGCAACACCTGCTGAACGGTAGTGGCCTGCAGGTGAAACCGCTGGGTAATAACAGCTGGACGCTGGAGCCCGCACCAACACCGCAAGAAGATGCCCTGACCGTGGTGGGCGACTGGCTGGGGGATGCGCGCGAAAACGACGTATTCGAGCATGCCGGCGCACGTGACGTTATCCGCCGTGAGGATTTTGCCAAAACCGGCGCAACATCCATGCGCGAGGTACTGAACCGCATTCCTGGCGTTACCGCCCCAGAAAACAACGGCACCGGTAGCCACGATCTGGCAATGAACTTTGGTATTCGCGGCCTGAACCCGCGCCTGGCCAGCCGTTCAACGGTGCTGATGGACGGTATTCCCGTGCCGTTTGCCCCTTACGGCCAGCCGCAGCTTTCACTGGCGCCCGTCTCACTCGGAAATATGGACGCCATCGACGTGGTTCGCGGCGGTGGCGCGGTGCGTTACGGGCCACAGAGCGTGGGCGGTGTGGTGAACTTTGTTACCCGCGCTATTCCGCAAGACTTCGGCATCGAAGCCGGCGTGGAAGGCCAGCTCAGCCCAACATCTTCACAAAATAACCCAAAAGAAACGCACAACCTGATGGTGGGCGGCACGGCGGATAACGGTTTTGGTACCGCCCTGCTTTACTCCGGTACACGTGGAAGCGACTGGCGCGAACACAGCGCGACCCGCATCGACGACCTGATGCTGAAAAGCAAATATGCGCCAAACGAAGTGCATACCTTCAACAGTCTGTTGCAATACTACGACGGTGAAGCCGACATGCCCGGCGGCCTGTCTCGCGCGGATTACGACGCCGACCGCTGGCAATCCACGCGCCCTTACGATCGCTTCTGGGGGCGCCGCAAGCTGGCAAGCCTCGGCTATCAGTTCCAGCCGGACAGCCAACATAAATTCAATATTCAGGGCTTCTACACTGAAACCCTGCGCAGCGGCTACCTGGAACAGGGAAAACGCCTCACCCTTTCACCGCGTAACTACTGGGTACGCGGCATTGAACCACGCTACAGTCAGAGCTTTATGGTGGGTCCTTCCGCGCACGAAGTGGGCGTGGGATACCGTTATGTGAGCGAGTCGACGCATGAAATGCGTTACTACACTGCCACCAGCAGTGGACAACTGCCGTCCAGCGCCAGCCCTTACGATCGCGATACTCGTTCCGGCACCGAAGCGCACGCCTGGTATCTGGATGACAAAATCGACATTGGCAACTGGACTATCACACCGGGTATGCGCTTTGAACATATCGAGTCATACCAGAACAACGCCATCAAAGGCACACATGAGGAAGTAAGCTACAACGCCCCACTTCCGGCGCTAAATGTGCTTTATCACCTGACTGATAGCTGGAATCTTTATGCAAACACTGAAGGCTCATTCGGCACCGTACAGTACAGCCAAATTGGCAAGGCTGTGCAAAGCGGCAATGTGGAACCGGAAAAAGCGCGAACCTGGGAGCTCGGAACCCGATACGACGATGGCGCGCTGACGGCGGAAATGGGGCTGTTCCTGATTAACTTTAATAATCAGTACGATTCCAACCAAACCAACGACACCGTTACTGCACGCGGTAAAACGCGTCATACCGGACTGGAAACTCAGACTCGCTATGATCTCGGCACATTGACGCCAACGCTCGACAACGTTTCAGTCTACGCAAGCTATGCGTATGTGAACGCTGAGATTCGCGAGAAAGGCGATACCTATGGCAATCAGGTGCCGTTCTCGCCGAAACACAAAGGCACGTTGGGCGTGGACTATAAGCCGGGCAACTGGACCTTCAACCTGAATAGCGATTTCCAGTCCAGCCAGTTTGCGGATAACGCCAACACCGTTAAAGAGAGCGCTGATGGCAGTACCGGTCGCATCCCTGGCTTTATGCTCTGGGGCGCACGCGTAGCCTATGACTTCGGCCCGCAGATGGCAGACCTGAACCTGGCGTTCGGTGTGAAAAATATCTTCGACCAAGAGTATTTCATCCGCTCTTACGACGACAACAACAAAGGCATCTACGCAGGCCAGCCGCGCACGCTGTATATGCAGGGTTCGTTGAAGTTCTAAACCCCCGTTTACCCGGCCTGCATGCTGTTTTTGTAGGTCGGGCAAACGAAACGCCACCCGACGCAGGCAATTTACATGTTCACACCATTACGCACGCTATTCGCCGCTCTGCTGCTCACCGGCCATGCTTTTGCCGCCACGGTTCATGACGAACATGGCACCTTTACGCTTGATAAAACGCCACAACGGATAGTGGTGCTGGAACTGTCGTTCGCGGACGCACTGGCTGCTGTCGATGTCAGTCCGGTCGGCATTGCCGACGATAACGATGCCACACGCATTCTTCCAGAGGTTCGTGCCCATCTGAAACCCTGGCAGTCTGTCGGCACGCGTGCGCAGCCGAGTTTAGAAGCCATCAGCGCGCTGAAACCGGATCTGATCATTGCCGACAGCAGCCGCCATGCGGGTATTTACATCGCCTTACAGCAAATAGCACCTGTGCTGCTGCTCAAGTCTCGCAATGAAACCTACGCTGAAAATCTGCAATCTGCGGCCATCGTCGGTGAAATTGTGGGTAAAAAAGCACAGATGCAGTCACGCCTGGCGCAACACCAACAACAGATGTCAGCGTGGGCCAGCCAACTGCCAAAAGACACGATGGTGGTGTTTGGTACGTCCCGGGAGCAGCAGTTCAACCTGCATACTCAGGAGACCTGGACCGGGGGCGTCCTGACCTCTCTGGGGCTGACGGTGCCTGCAGCTATGGCGGGTTCGTCTATGCCGTCCATCGGTCTGGAACAGCTGCTGGCGCTCAATCCGGCATGGCTGCTGGTCGCGCACTATCGTGAAGAGAGCATCGTGAAACGCTGGCAACAAGACCCGCTGTGGCAGATGTTAACTGCGGCGCAAAAACAGCAGACGGCGTCGGTCGACAGTAACGCCTGGGCGCGGATGCGCGGCATTTTCGCAGCCGAACGCATTGCCAGCGACACGGTAAAAATCTTTCACCACCAGCCTTTATCCGATGTGAAATGACAGTTTTCAAACATCCAGCGCTACAGTGGGGGCTCCCCCTTGTCGCGCTTATCGCTATCTTCTGGCTGAGTCTGTTTTGCTACTCGGCCATTCCTGTTTCCGGCGTTGACGCCATTCACGCCCTGTTACCAGGCCATACGCCGACGCTTCCACAAGCGCTGGTGCAAAACCTTCGTTTGCCGAGAAGCCTGGTCGCCATTTTGATCGGCGCAAGCCTGGCTCTGGCGGGAACGCTGCTGCAGACCCTGACGCATAATGCAATGGCCTCCCCTTCACTACTCGGTATTAACAGTGGCGCAGCGCTGACGATGGCGCTTACCAGCGCTATCAGCCCTGCGCCCGTTACGGGTTACTCCATCGCCTTTATCGCCGCCTGCGGCGGTGGCGTAAGCTGGCTGATGGTGATGACCGCAGGTGGTGGATTTCGCCACACCCAGGACAGAAACAAACTGATCCTCGCGGGCATCGCGTTCTCGGCTTTCTGCATGGCCCTTACCCGCATCACCCTGCTGCTGACGGAAGATCACGCCTACGGCATTTTTTACTGGCTTGCGGGAGGCGTATCCCACGCACGTTGGCAGGAGTTCTGGCAGCTTTTCCCAATGGTAGTGGTTGCTGTACCGGTGGTATTGCTGCTGGCTAATCAACTGAACCTGCTTAACGTCAGTGACAGCACCGCCCGCACGCTGGGGGTGAATCTGCCGAAGCTCCGTTTGATCATCAATGTTCTGGTGCTGCTTCTGGTCGGTACCTGCGTCAGCGTGGCAGGTCCGGTGGCGTTTATCGGTCTGCTGATGCCGCATCTGGCTCGCTTCTGGGTAGGATTCGATCAGCGCAAGGTCCTGCCGATGAGCATGCTTATGGGCGCCACGCTGCTGCTGCTGGCTGATGTTCTGGCCCGAGCGCTGGCCTTCCCTGGCGAATTGCCCGCGGGGGCAGTAGTGGCGCTGATTGGTGCACCCTGTTTTGTCTGGCTGGTCAGGAGGCGTGGATGAAAATTGCGTTCGTCATTTTCATCGCCCTCGCGCTGGCAGGACTTTCGGTTTTGTCACTACAAATGGGGGTGCTCGCCGTTCCCTGGCGTGCTCTGCTGAGCGACTGGCAGACCGGGCGCGAATATCATTTCGTATTAACGTCGTACCGCCTGCCGCGACTGCTGCTGGCGCTGCTTGTTGGTGCAGCCCTCGCGGTGGCAGGCGTGCTGGTGCAAGGGATCGTGCGTAACCCTCTGGCATCACCGGATATCCTCGGCGTAAACCATGCTGCTAGTCTTGCCTCTGTGGGCGCGCTGCTTCTCTTACCGTCACTACCGGTGATTACTCTGCCGCTACTGGCCTTTGCCGGTGGCATGGCGGGCCTGATCCTGCTGAGAATACTGGCGAACACCAGCCAGCCGATGAAGCTGGCGCTCACGGGTGTTGCGCTCTCTGCCTGCTGGGCCAGCCTGACGGATTATCTGATGCTTTCGCGTCCGCAGGATGTGAACAACGCCCTGCTGTGGCTGACCGGCAGCTTATGGGGCCGTGACTGGAGCTTTGTGAAAATAGCCGCCCCACTGCTGATTTTGTTTCTGCCGCTGAGTCTGCGTTTTTGCCGCGATCTCGACCTCCTGGCATTGGGCGATGCGCGCGCCACCACGCTCGGTGTGTCGGTGCCGCGTATTCGGCTCCTGGCTTTGCTACTGGCCGTCGCCATGACATCGACCGGCGTGGCCGTCTGCGGCCCAATTAGCTTTATTGGTCTTGTGGTGCCGCATATGGTGCGCAGCATTACTGGTGGACGTCACCGCTGGCTGCTGCCCGTTTCAGCCATGACAGGTGCGTTACTGCTGGTGGTTGCCGACCTGCTGGCGCGAATTGTTCATCCTCCTCTGGAACTTCCGGCTGGCGTGCTGACCGCCATTATCGGTGCACCATGGTTTGTCTGGCTGCTTGTGAGAATGCGATAAATGACATTACGAACTGAAAATCTGACGGTCTGTTACGGTACAAACAAGGTGCTTGATGGCGTTTCACTCACCCTACCAGCGGGGAAGGCAATCGCCCTGCTCGGCCCTAACGGCTGCGGGAAGTCAACGTTGTTAAACTGTTTTTCACGACTGTTAACGCCGCAGTCCGGAGGCGTATTTCTCGGCGATAGTGCCATCAATACGCTCTCATCACGCCAGCTAGCCCGCAGGCTGGCGCTGCTGCCCCAGCACCATTTAACTCCCGAGGGGATCACCGTCCAGGAGCTTGTTTCGTACGGTCGCAACCCGTGGTTGTCACTCTGGGGGCGTCTCTCCGTTGAAGACAATACGCGGGTCCATGATGCTATGAACCAGACCCGGATCCAACATCTTGCCGACCGACGGTTAACCGATCTTTCTGGCGGTCAGCGACAGCGCGCATTTCTGGCGATGGTCCTGGCGCAGGATACGCCCGTTGTACTACTCGATGAGCCAACCACCTATCTCGATATCAATCATCAGGTGGAACTGATGCGGCTGATGGGCGAACTCCGGGCTCAGGGGAAAACGGTGGTCGCCGTGCTGCACGACCTTAATCAGGCCAGCCGGTACTGCGACCATCTGGTGGTCATGGCGAACGGACATGTTATGGCGCAAGGCACACCAGAAGAGGTGATGAACCCTGGATTGCTGAGAACCGTATTCAGCGTGGATACGGAGATACACCCCGAACCAGTATCTGGCAGGCCGATGTGTGTAGTGAGGTAGATGATACAGTCTGTAATGGTACCATGGCCTCAACAGGTCGCCTGTCATATCACTCACGCTGCGATGACTTTACTCTGCCCTGTGAGCTCAATCGGTCGATGCAACACTATCCTTAATCGAAGGGGGACGTTGGACGTTCACTAGAATACGGCAGATTCCGGTGTGATGATTAACCATTACGCGTGGTTGCCGTTGTATCAACGTACTATCCTGGAAAGGATAAAATCCACACATCCCTCTACAGAAACGCATAGCAATTCATAAGAAAATCTGTCTGCGCATCACCACTGATTTTTTTATGAAAATTATTTGACTGATCGTTCCATAATCAATACTATGCCGCCTCAACTCATTTCAAGTCCCACATCCCTATGAGTGCTGAAAAACCAACCTTTCCAGGTCGTCCGCGAAAGTTCGAAGCTCAGGATGTCATTGATGCTGCCGTCGCTGTTTTCAGCGCCAATGGTTATGCAGGCACCTCTGCGCAAGATTTATGCAATGGTACGGGATTAGGGCGGGGAAGCCTATACAATGCCTTTGGAAGCAAGCAAGCCCTGTACGAGCAAGCTTTGTTGCGCAGCCACGAACAAACTATGTCAGCACAGTTAACAATACTCACACAACCAGGTCTGGTAAAAGAGCGATTGCACACCCTTCTGCTCTGGGGTATTGCCGAAGATCTTTCTCAGCCAGAGCAGCATGATGCGATGGTCTTATTTTCAGCCCTGGAGATGGGCAGTAAAGATGAAGCCGTTGCGAGCCTGAATAATGAATATCGTCAGCATTTAGAAAAAACGCTGGTGTCGGTATTCATCGAAGGCCAACGAACCGGCGAACTGAACAATAAAGCATCAGCCGTCGAAATGGCGAGAGGCTTTATGGCAGGCTATTACGGTTTACGTGTACTGAATAAAAACATTACAGATAGAAAAATCCTCGAAGATGTCGTCGCTGGTCTGTTAATCAATTTATAAATTTAAGCGAAAAAATTCATTATTTACTTGCACTCATTTTTGTAACGATCATTCCAATACAAGGAAAAATAAAAAAACATGCCATTAGTCGTTTATATTTTAGGGTTAGCCATTTTTTCATTAGGTACAGCAGAGTTAATGGTGGCGGGTATGATGACCACGCTATCGGAAGCATTTGGTGTTACAGTCGGCGAAGTCGGGCATTTGATTTCATATTATGCATTCGGTGTAATGCTAGGTGGCCCGGTATTAACCTACACCTTTCTTAAGTTTAAAGCGCCCTATCGCTCAACGTTATTATGGCTGTTAGGGTTATATGTTATCGTACAAGGATTAAGCGTCTTTGCCCCTGATTACAATGTGTTAGTTGCCATTCGAATCGTGACAGGTATTTTATGTGCAGGGTGTTTAAGTCTTTCACTCGCGACAAGTATGGCTCTTGTATCTGTAGAAAATCGCCCTCGTGCCGCATCAATAGTGATAGCAGGTTTTATGGTATCCAATGTCTTTGGTGTACCTATCGCGACAATCATTGACCAGCACTGGGGCTGGAAAATGAGTTTTGGGCTGGTCGCGGTCCTGGTTTTCATATGCCTGCTAGCATTAGTACGTTTATTGCCACATATGAGCGGCGGCGGTGCTATCAAGATGGCTGAAGAGATTAAGGCATTTAAAAATAAAGCCTATTGGAAAGCCTGTGCAACCAGCTGTTTGATTTTGGGGGCAAGTTTTGCGGCATTCAGTTATTTTGTTCCCGTGCTGACTGATGTCAGTGAATTTACAATGCAGACGGTTCCCTTCATTCTGATGCTTTATGGACTAGCCAATATCATCGGGAATATGGTAACGGGACGTCTTGCATATCGCCATAGTTTAACTGTTATGGTTGTCGGCTTAACAATATTGAGTATTTCTTTGCTCGGCATGGCGCTATTTGTTCAATATCAGGTCATTGCTATTCTGGCTGTTATACTTATCGGTTTATCTGGCGTACCAATGAATCCGGCAATGATGGCAAGAATTGTCAGCGTGGCACATCCAGGGCCAATGGTCAATGCCGTTCATACTTCCGTGATCAATATTGGATTAGGTGGCGGTTCTTATTTAGGTGGAATGGCAATTTCATCTGGATTCGGTTTACGTTCAGCTCTATGGATTGGAATGGTATTAGCGGTTCTGGCTTTATTATCCGTATTACCTTATATCCGTCGTAGTAAACAAGGCTGGAGTTAATAGGTTCTGAAGATAAAAACGCCCCACTTATAAAAATTACGGGGCGTCGATTTAGCCGTTAAATTTTATTCAAAACTGACTGGCTGCATGTCGCTCAAAGTTGCCCCTCAGTTCCACGACAGGTGCGGAGTAAACCCATCCGTGTAAGTGCACAATTTTCATGCGCTACTTAAGCAGCGTGCTCCCATCAACATTCAGTCAGCTTTATACGCCTGCCACTCGCGCCAGACATTCTCAGGATCAATATCGCGGTAGCCACGCTCTCTGATTATGCCCTCGGCTGCTTCGGCTGGCAGGCGGATGGCTGTAGCGCCATCGCGAATGGACTCAACCTCATCGCGGGTCAATTCCCGTCCTATGTCCTGTTCTTTATCAATCAGAACTACGATCAACGCAGGGATAAAAACAATCTTCATACTGATAAGCCTCTGAAATATTCGCATACCACTGTATCACTGACAGTTTTGATATAGTTCAGTAATCGTTAATTTATTACCAGGACAGGAATCATTCATGACATTACAAATCCGTGAAGCCACACCTGCCGACGCGATGTTGCTTAATGCGCTGGGCTACCGCATCTACCGCGCACACTTTGAACATCTGTGGGAGTCAAAGTCTGAACTGGAAGCTTTTTTAGCAAGCGAATATTCTCTGGACGAGCTGGAACAGAGCCTGAATGAGCAAGCGGCCTGTTGGTATGTAGCAGAGACCGATAGGCCAATTGGTTTTGCGAAAGTGACCTATGAAAGCAGCATCCCTGATACGAATATGTCAGGGATGCTGCTTAACAAACTCTATCTTGATCCTGCAGACACCCGTAAAGGTTACGGTCAGGTCATGTTTGACACCGTCAAAGACCTGGCCCGGGCCAGGGGGAAAGACTTTGTATGGCTGGAGGTTCTAGAACAGAACGAACGCGCCTGTAATTTCTACCGCAAACAGGGCATGACCTTAATTAAAAGAGACTATTTCAAAACAGCTTCACAGCAGAGCGTCATCAGGATTATGGGGATTGCTGTCTAGCAGGTGACCAGTCCGCTTCGTGCCAGGAGTGGACGTTGCTAACATTAACCTCTATTTATCAATTGGGGTAGGTTACCACGTCAATGACTGGCTTAAAAAATTCCATTTAAAACAACATAAGAGTGTTTAGCAATTCAACTGAGTTGTGCCATCAATACCAAAGAAACTTGACAACTCCACGTTATCAGCTAGACCTAAAATGCTCGTCCTTAAAAAATAAACTTCCGTTAGCAACAAAGCAACGAGGTGTTCAAAAATGGCAAAGTCAGATTTGAAAATCAGATCAGTTTCTGCTGAGTCCTTAGGTTTAGATGTTAACACTGCGGTCGGGCTATCTTCAAATGGAACTGTGCATCCTGTTCCAGCTGTGGCAAGCAACGGCGATCCCATAATAGTGAATTTCTTCACTCAATCTGGAGAAAAATTACCTCGGAGCTATTATGAGTTACTGGTAAAGAATGAAAATCTTGTTCTTGATGGGTTATCTGGAGATGCAAAAATATTAATGGAATCTCGAATCGCAGAAATAAAGAAATACTTAGAGCTCACGGCATCTAAAAATTAATAAATCAACCTAAAGTAGATTCCTTATCCATACATTAACCACTATTATGAGTGGACATCTTGATGATTGACATTGTGATACCGCCATTTGCATCTCTCGAATTCCCGAGCCTCGATGCCGCTGTTGCTACACAGGTGCTAAGAGAAATGGGTATATCAGTTAATGTTAATTACATTAATCAAGATTTCTCAGAACTGATAGGCAGTTCGGTATACACATCTATTGCCAACATTCCTCCTACGCGGGGGGTCGCAGATTGGATTGGGACAGGTTCACTTTCTCGATCAAAATTTCCTGACGATACTGTTAGCTTACGAACCACTAAGACATTTGCAGATTATATAAAAAAAATATTAGATTTAACAGATGAACAAATATCACAAATTTATGAGTTGCGTGAGCTGTGGGAGTATTTTTCACCAGCTGCTGCAAAGAAAATCTATGATTCAAATCCTACTGCCGTATTTATAGTCTGCAGACATCAGCAACTAGGCGCAACAATCCGTCTTGCCAAGGCCATAAGAGCTTTAGGCTACCAAAAACCAATAATTATCTTTGGACAATACTTTTCTTCTGCCTCGCAAGCCAAAGCGATAATGGACTCATTTTCTGAAATTGACGGAGTCATTTTTCAGGGCGGAGCTGCCACTATAAAAAATAGTTTACCTGCAATCCTCTCCCTTAGAAGCGCACCAGGGTTTCTTGCACGAAATACAATAGCCACCTCCTTGCCAGCTAATTATCGCGCAGGAAATCTTACAGCAACTCCAGACTATGAAAATTACTTTGAACGTTATTACCAAGATCCATTGCAATCCGTAATTCCATTTCAAGCTAGCCACGGATGCTGGTGGGCAGACAAACGGCATTGCATATTTTGTGGATTAATAGAAGAAGGTCAGAAATATCTTGAGAAGGAATCAGGTACAGCACTCAAACAAATACTTGAGCTTGTCAATAAGCATGAGGCTATGCATATAGTCCATGCTGACCACCTTCTTTCCAAAAAGCATGAGAGAGAGCTGCTCCCTTTTATTTCTGATCTTGATCTCGACATTACTCTTTTTTTTGAAATCAAGGCATCTACTTCCAAGGCTACAATGAAGCATTTGGTGAAGGCAAATACATATATTGTAGAGATAGGGATAGAGAGTTTTGACACGGAAGTACTTTCGCTCATCCAAAAGGGAACTACCGCATTAAAGAACATTCGTATTCTCAAATGGGCTCAAGAATTAGCAATCACCCCATACTGGACACTTATGTATGGCCTGCCAGGAGAAACAGAGAAATCACTCCAGACTCAGATTGAAAAAATCAAAAAAATCTCTCATCTCCAGCCCCCCCTTCATGCTACGCCAGTGAGGCTTGAGAGAGATAGCCTAATGTTTAAGAATCCAGAAATGTATGGAATAGAAAAAATAAAACCGATTGAATCAGCTCTTCATACTTACCCTATAAGTCAAATCCTGATATCAGGTTTTTGTAGACTATTTAATTTCGAATACAAAAATATAGAACCTATAGATAACTCGGTATTTGAATTACAAGATTTAATTAAAAAGTGGAAACAAGCATGGCATCCAAACAAACTCTATTACCGCAAGGGACCTGGTTTTGTAAAGATTTGTGATATTCGCAGCGAACCGCGAACGATCACGCTACGAGGATGGCGGATGGCGGTATTTTTAGCTCTAGATGATGTTCAAACACTACAATCTTTATTTCGCTTGCTTCAGTCATTAGATTACAGCGTATCACAAGCCGACATTCAGTCGTTCTTAAGTGAAATTAACGATATCAATCTTATTCAGTGGGATGCCAATAAATTGATATCTCTAGTGCCTCGAGTCAACCTACTTCAACTTCAGTCATCTAAACTTGATACTCTTGGATTATCAAATCGTGCAGGAGGTGATATATGAATCGAGACAATCTAGCTCCCATTTATTTAAACATTGCGTCACCTTACACAACAAAAAAAATTCTCCCGCAAAAATTCCGCAAAGTGAGCCTAATAAACCCTCCTTTTGCAAATCGTAACTACCCATCACTAGCTTTAGGATTACTGAAATCTTGTCTAGTCCAGCATGGACATCAAGTCAATGTTTATTATGCAAATTTACTTTATGCTGAACTTATCGGAGTTGATGCATACGATACTTTAAGTATTGGACATTGTGAGCAAAAGGGAGAGCAGGTATTCACTCAGCTATTGCATCCTGATAGAGAGAAGGATTTTGAATTTGCAGAGTACATTAGACAGTCCCTACCACTTAACGAATTCATGGCACTTGTAAAACATGCTGAAAATTTTTTAGATACTATTGCAAAACAGGTCCTCGTTGGCAAACCAGATATTATCGGTATTACCTCGACACTTTTGCAACGGCAAGCTGCGCTTGCTCTCGCCAAAAAAATCAGACAGCTCGATGCAACGGTTGACATTGTTATGGGTGGTGCAGATTGCGAAACACCAATGGGAGAGGAATTATTGCGCAATTATCCCTTTCTTGATGCCGTATTCCATGGTGATGCAGAAGTTTCATTCGTTGAGTATGTAAATCATTTTGACGAAACTAAAGAAACAAGAAGTGATGTAAACGGCATATCTTTTAGAACAAAAGTATCTCAAGAAATTGTTACCCGGCCTCGGGCCAGCCCAACTATTCTTGATAACATACCAGTTCCAGATTATACAGATTTTATTATAGAAACTAGATTATTTGGTCAGGTTTCTGATACTTGGCAGCTACCCTATGAAACATCTCGAGGTTGTTGGTGGGGAGAAAAGCATCACTGTACTTTCTGTGGTTTAAATGGCCAGCAGATAAAATATAGATTAAAGTCAACAGAAATAATCAAGGAACAATTAGTTATTTTGCGAAGTCGACATGGACCTAGACAGGTTGTCTTTACTGATAATATCATCTCGTACGACTCAGTTCGTACAATCCTGCCGGAAATCGGAAAAATTGACGGCTTTCGATATTTTTTTGAGACTAAGGCAAATCTCAAAAAATCCGACTTAGAAATATTCAAGACTAATTTCGTCACCGCTATTCAGCCTGGAATTGAAAGGCTTAATACCCAAGCGTTAAAGCTAATGAATAAAGGAGTTAGTGCTAAACAGAATATTTATTTATTAAAATTCGCTGATGAGTTTAATATCGAAATTTTGTGGAATTACATATATGGATTCCCAAGAGAGGATTCTGACTCATTGACTGATGAAATTAAACTCATTAAGAAACTTCGATCACTCCCACCACCATACTCACATTCTAGAGTAAGAGTGGATCGATATAGCCCTCTTTTCGATGAAGGTACTAAGCATGGTATTGTCGTTGGTGCACCTACAGGTCGAGATAAATGGCTTCCATTTCCATTAGACTCTCGAACTCGGATGGCATATTTTTTTGATTTTTCTTACACTGGAGAAGATGAGTTAGAAAATAATTCCCTATGGGAACAACTTGCTTCCGAAATAGATATGTGGAAAAAACAATATCGCCCCAAAAGTCTTACTTATAGTGTTAAAGGTTCAAGTGTAATAATTCTAGATAATAGACCGATGATGGAAGCCCGTGAGATTAAAATTTCCGGGCGACTTGCTGAGGTATTTCTCAAGTGTAAAGAAGGTTTGCATGTGCGCGAATGCGGTGCGATTCAAGAAGAGCTTGAAATTCTTTTTGAATGTGAAGTCGCCGTAAAAATAGATAATCATATAATATCACTACCAATTCTAGTGAATAGGTAAAGCTATTCTGCCACGGAAGGTGGTTATAATAGGGCATGCGATGCATAGCTGGATTGTAAAGGTTCCTATTTTACACAAATGTACTGACCATTCTCAGCACCTACTTCCAGCTTATCAGCATAAGAGATAATTTTGCGCTATTGGAAGTTTAATCCAGATACCAGTCAAACATCACTTCGTTCTTCATACTGGGAGTGTTCTGTTAATGGTCAATGGAAACTGGTAATACATCAGTTCCCACCGGACGCGGGGGACGTATAGGTTCAAAATACAACTTCCGCTCCTCGCTCACAGCGGGCCTAACGGACTTGCTTTAGGTCTGCTCCATGCAAGGAGCGGAAGTTTACCGTTTTAGAAATCATGCTAATTAGCATAAAATCTCTCAACTGATGGGGTCTGGAGTTGCAGAAAAAATGACTACAAGGCAGTATGCGCAAAAATCAATCTTCGATCTGGAGGAAATTTTCGAGCGGTCACGGAACAATGCTAGTGAACTTGAACGGCTGTTGAACGAACTGACCTTCCGCAATACTGCCAAGGCCCAAACGTTGAGGACTAAAATCGAGCAAGCCCGAACTGTACTTAGTGGTCACTGCGTGATCTCAATGTCGGATTCCAGTCCATCAGCGCGTCATCCTGGCTCGTCGTCCACACAATCCTCCCAAGTTCCGCCCCGTGATGTGCCTGCAGCGGTAGTGCAACAGCAACCCAAGGCTAATCCAGCTCCTGTCATGCAACAGCAATTCGGCGAAGACCAGATCGACCTAGGTCCACTCCCATCTTTCTCTCCGACAGGTAAGTCGAATGATGCGCGAGCAATACTGGCAGCATGGACAGCCCTCGAAGCACTGTCGCCTCAAGGTTATAAACGCCCAGAGGATATGGCAACCGGCGACCGCTCTAGGGTTGCCCTATTGGAGCGAGGTGTACCATGGGGACCAAATGCCCGCAGCAAGCCCAGCCATAAGCTTTATTTCGAGGTCGTCCTCGGCTCCATCGCTCTCGACAAGGCGACGGACGAGCTGGTCAAGGTTTTTGGCGAGGATGAGGAGCGTTCACGCCCGGACGGTAAGAAGGCGGCCATCGGCTCGATCCTGATCGACAAAGAAGGTTATGTGCTTGAGGACAAAGGCGTTGCCGTTTCCAGTTTTGCCTGGGCACTCAAGCCGGCTCTCGACCTGAAGCTTGGGAGCTTAGGGAATTGGCCGAATGTTGAGCCGCGCATTATCGAGCATCTGGATCGAATGGTTCGCCGCCACAACGAGGATGGAGAACCCATACCGATCGATTTGGATGTCGTTCTTAACGCTTATAGATGGCTTGTGTCTCAGTTCGGTGTACCCGAACATTTGGTTGAGCCACCCACATTCGCGATTAAGGTGTTTCATCATTTCAAGGCCAAGGCGCCGCCTGAACCTTCGTTACTGAATTCCTTCTATCTTGAAGATCTCGGTGAAGCAACCAAATTGCTCGAGACGGGCAAAGCCGGAGCCGGTTTGCGCCGCTACATGGGAATTGGCAGGCCTGAACAGAAAATCGACGTGCTATCGCCCATTTCCGCAGTTGAGCCATTCGTCGCACCCTCGCTCATGCCGCAGGCTCGTTGGCCTTCGAAAGGCGGCCATCCACTGGTACTGCTTCAACAGGCTGCCGTGAATGCGGCGCGTGCTGAGCTGAATGATGCTCCAGGTATCATCGGCGTCAATGGGCCTCCGGGAACCGGAAAGACCACTCTTCTGCGAGATATTGTCGTCGGGTGCATTCTTGATCGGGCCACGGCGATGTGCGGCTTCAATAAACCGCAGGATGCCTTTTCCACAACAGGCGAGAAGCTGGCATTCGGCTCCAATGCATTCCTGCACTTCTACAAGTTACATGCATCCTTAAAGGGCCATGAGATCGTTGTAGCGTCCTCCAATAACAAAGCGGTCGAGAACGTTAGTAAAGAGCTTCCTCTCAAGGAAGCCAATGGTCGTCATGAACAAATCGCCTATTTTCGGTCCATCAGCGACCTGATTGCGAACCCCAAACGCGTCGGCTATTTCGAAGCCGAGGCCGAGGGGGACATCCCCTCCGACCCAGTCGAAACCTGGGGGCTAATCGCCGCTGCTCTCGGCAAGAGCAGCAACCGAGGCGCGTTCCAGCAAGGTTTCTGGTGGAATGAAGACGGTGGTTTCCTTACCTACCTGAAAGCAGCTCGCGGCATAAATGTCATGCGTGAGATCAAGGACGAACGAACAGGCGAAATCATCGATCGCGTAATGCCCAGCGTGGTTGTCAATGAGCGGCCCAGCACCAACGAAGCGGATGCTGCTGCGGCCTGGCTGAAAGCGCGAACCGCATTTCTTAAACTCAAGGCAACGGTAGACGCCGAAATCGCCAGCATCGAAGAGATGCGACGGGATATCCAGGCGCTCAAGGGAGCGATCACCGAACTTCAAAGGGCTGAAGAGCGTCGACCGAGTCTGGATGAAGCCGTAGAAGAGGCACACCAGATTGCTGAATCCTGCCAACGGGAGCATGAGAAGGCAAAATCGCAGATCGAGCAGGATAAGATCATGCTCGACAGCCATCTTGCTGGCCGTCCAGGTTTCTTCTCCCGTTTGTTCGCGACTGCGGCCTGGAAGTCGTGGAGATCGACACTGCAGATGCTCTCGGCGACCTTGCAGCAATCAGTCCTACGGGCGCTGGAGACAGACGGTGCCCTGGAGCTTGCAAGGGCTGAGTGGAGCAATACTGAGTCCCAGTTACAGCAACTCGACCAGGAAATTTCCAGCAAGTGTCAGGCTGTCTCGAAATTGAAAGCAACCGAGGCAGAGGCACGAAACCGCATGGGAGACAGGGTCGTTGATGAGAGATTCTTCGAGCGCGAGCACGAGGCTATCCACCTGACTGCGCCATGGCTTCCCGATGAGGTTCATCGCCTGCGGGAGGATCTATTCGCCGCTGCCCTGACTGTGCATAAAACGTTCATCGATGCTTCGGCCAGCCGCTTGCAACACAACCTTGGGCTATTGATGTCGGGCATGGTGACTGGTGCCTTCCAGTCTTCCGCTCACCGTGAACTTCTCCCCGACCTTTGGTCAAGCCTTTTCATGGTGGTGCCGACCGTGTCCACGACATTCGCCTCTGTTCGGACGATGTTCGGGGATCTGCCACCAGAGAGCATTGGCTGGCTTCTGGTAGATGAAGCGGGCCAGGCCGTTCCTCAGGCAGCAGTTGGAGCTATCATGCGGGCAAAGCGCTCCATCGTGGTAGGTGACCCGTTGCAAATCCCACCTGTAGTTTCACTTCCTGAAAAGCTGAACGTCGAAATCTGCAAATTCTTCGACATTGATCAGAGCGAATGGTCTGCGCCCGCAGCATCTACGCAGACCCTTGCTGATCAGGCATCGCGCTTCAAATCCACCTTCGTCATGGATGTAGGTGATCGAGAAGTCGGGCTGCCACTCCTCGTTCACAGGCGTTGCCAGAACCCAATGTTCGATGTTTCTAACTCCATCGCCTATGCCGGGCAGATGGTCCATGCTGTCGGGCCTAAAAGACTAGGATCTATCGGCTCGGCTTTGGGGCAATCTCGCTGGTTCGACGTCAATGGCAATGCTGAGACGAAGTGGTGCCCCGAGGAGGGTGATGCGGTTGTACGAATGCTTAAAGAGCTGGCCGCATCGGGCATTACAAATCCGGACGTCTTTATCATCACACCATTCAAGATCGTAGAGCAGAACATGCGTCGGCGTCTCGACAGTGAGACCGATCTGCTGCAAGCGCTGGGAGTAAAGTGGAATGAGTGGAGCCGTGATCGTGTAGGCACGATCCACACGTTCCAGGGCCGAGAGGCGGACACGGTCATCCTGCTGCTGGGTGCTCCGAAAGCGAGTCAGCAAAGAGCCCGTCAGTGGGCGGCAAGCCCGCCAAACATTATCAATGTAGCCGTCTCACGCGCCAAGCAAAACCTGTATGTGGTCGGCTCGGCTGCTGCATGGGCAGGGGCGGGAACGAGCCTACAGGTCCTGCAGCGACAATTGGCGCAATCAGCCTGACAATCTCCGAGGCGGCACTCATTGTTAAGGGCACATCGCAACTAATCTTTTATTTAGCTCTGTAACGAGCCGACCGCTATGTGCCAAGAGCGGACGTTGTTTACGTCGCAAGCCTTCATGTCAAATGACATAGTAATTGGTTTGATATATGATAACTCGCAATTCACTTTCTTGTTGAATTCGTATTACTGATTATCCACTTGGTTAAGAGTTTTAAGTTCATTTGACAAATAAGGATTTGATGGTGTCAATTAATTATCTAAGCTTAACGTCATTCAAGATAGAAATGTGTAGAGAGGACGCTAAAAGCGATAAAGTTATTACTCTGAGTACAGCAACTGCTTTTTTTTATGATTTTGATGGGAAGATTCATTTAATAACAAACTGGCATAACGTTACAGGAAGAAATTCATCATCTGGAATGCCATTAGACACTATTAACTTATCGGAACCTAATCTAATACATCTTTATCTACCCAGGAAAGTAACTAATGTGGATAATTCCGTTTATTTATCATGGAGTAAAATTTTAAAACTAAAGTTGTACGAAGAGCAGAATGGTGAATATTTACCTGTGTGGTTTGAACACCCAAATCATAAACAAAGTGTTGACATAATTGCAATACCTTTTGATGATAGCATAAAAACCTTAAAAGAAAGTGGTGTTTCTATTTTCCCTGTTAATTCAGATGAGTTGAATTTGGAAGATTTTGATATTCAAACTGGTATGGATGCATTCTTCATCGGTTACCCTTTAGGCATGGTTGCCGGAGGAAATCTACCAATATGGAAAAGAGGTAGCGTGGCTTCTGAGCATGATGTAAACATTGACAATTTACCTAAATATTTTATTGATACAGCCACCACTAAAACTGGAATGTCAGGCTCTGCTGTATTTATAAAGTCAAATGGATTTACTTTACCAAAGGGAAAGAAAGACTTGAATGATATGATTATGTCACAATGCTATACTTTTGGAGGGGTTTATTCCGGACGATCTCAGTTAATGCACTCTGGAAAAAATCTTTATCCCGATCTGGCAATTGTTTGGAAAGAATCAGCAATAATAGATATTATTAAAGGAAAGTGTAAATCAAAATATAAATATTATGGATAATAATATGAATAACGATGTTGAAGCATTAAATTTAATAGACAATGCTAGAAATATATCCAATCTATTTTCGAACAATTTCGAACTTCCGTTCCTCGCTCACAGCGGACCTTCAGCTCAGTTGCCTGGTCCGCTTCGTGCCAAGAGCGGACATTGAACAAGATTTGATGTAGGGTATTGCGCGATTCGTATAGCCGCAACGTTAATGAGAGCCAGACTTATGAACTACTTTATTCGACCAGCTACGCCTGACGATATCAATAAAATAATCGAATTCACCACTCAGGAAGCACAAGAATCTGAAGGTTCAGTGATTGACCTTGTTGCTGTGGAGCGTGGCGTTTCGTCGGCGTTTAGTGAAAACCCACGTTCAAAATATTGGGTCATGGAAGATTCTTCAGGAACAGTGATCGCCAATACCTCTGTCGTAAAAGAATGGAGTGATTTTCATGGAAATGACTACTGGTGGATCCAAAGTTTTTATATCGCCCCGGAGCATCGTGGGATGGGGTTAGCTGATGAGCTCATCAAACATCTTACAAAAGAAGCTAAATCAGAAAAGGCACTGGAGCTTCGTTTATATGTCCATGGAGATAACGGGCGTGCGATTCGTGCTTATGAGCGATGTGGTTTCACCGAATCTCCGTATACCATTATGAAAGTGGGTTTATAACTTCCCCAAATACAGCGCTCCTAATGCTCCACCTGAAATCAGAACACCCCTGACAGCCCACGATTCCACCAGGTTCAGATTTCTCATTCATCTTATTTTTCATGTTGCCATCAGATGAGGGAGATAATCGTTTTCACTTCCCGTCTGTCGCGGTAATCTCATAACGGTCGTTAATATTGCGACTGCAATGTGTGTAACCCAACTCAAATACTAATAACTAAAAAACAGTACAGACAGGATAACTATGGATTCCTCCCTCACCTCCACGGGTCCCCAACAGGACGCCTCTTCACTTAACCGCGCCCGACGCGCTGCGCTTGGTAGCTTCGCGGGTGCCGTGGTCGACTGGTATGATTTTCTGCTTTACGGCATCACTGCCGCACTGGTCTTTAACCGCGAGTTCTTCCCGCAAGTCAGCCCGGCGATGGGGACACTTGCCGCATTTGCCACCTTTGGCGTCGGATTCTTGTTCCGCCCGCTAGGCGGGGTGATCTTCGGCCACTTCGGCGATCGCCTGGGGCGTAAACGTATGCTGATGCTCACCGTCTGGATGATGGGGATCGCCACTGCACTGATAGGGATTATTCCTTCCTTTGACACCATTGGCTGGTGGGCTCCCGTTCTGCTGGTGACGCTGCGTGCTATTCAGGGATTCGCCGTTGGCGGTGAATGGGGCGGCGCGGCGTTGCTCTCGGTCGAAAGCGCGCCGAAAAATAAAAAAGCCTTCTACAGCAGCGGTGTTCAGGTCGGTTATGGCGTCGGGCTACTGCTTTCTACCGGTCTGGTCTCGCTGATTAGCTCGCAAACCACCGATGAGCAGTTCCTGAGTTGGGGCTGGCGTATTCCATTCCTGTTCAGCATCGTGCTGGTATTGGGCGCGTTGTGGATGCGTAACCGAATGGATGAATCAGCCGAATTCGAACAGCAGCAGCAGGCACCGCAACCAGAGAAAAAGAGACTACCGGTAGTCGAGGCGTTAATCCGTCATCCAGGTGCCTTTTTGAAAATTATCGCTCTGCGCCTGTGTGAACTGCTGACGATGTATATCGTCACTGCGTTTGCCCTAAATTACTCCACGCAGAATCTGGGCTTACCCCGTGAACTGTTTCTGAATATCGGCTTGTTGGTGGGAGGGCTGAGCTGTCTGACCATCCCCTGCTTTGCCTGGCTCGCCGACCGCTTTGGTCGCCGGCGCGTTTACATTACCGGCGCACTGGTCGGGACGCTCAGCGCATTCCCGTTCTTTATGGCGTTAGAAGCGCAATCCATTTTCTGGATCGTGTTCTTCGCGATTATGTTGGCCAACATTGCACACGATATGGTGGTCTGCGTGCAGCAACCTATGTTTACCGGTTTGTTTGGCGCAAGCTATCGCTACAGCGGTGCGGGCGTTGGTTATCAGGTAGCAAGCGTGGTTGGCGGCGGTTTTACCCCCTTCATTGCTGCTGCGCTGGTAACATTCTCCGGCGGAGACTGGCACAGTGTGGCCATTTATCTGATGGCGGGTTGTCTTATTTCCGCCACTACAGCATTGCTGATGCGGGATAAGCAGCATGGTTAAGCCAAGGTGCGGAGGCCGTCCGGTCTTCGCACAATCTTCCTCAACGTCTGACTTTTGTTTCACATTCCTGTGACATACTATCGGGAGAGCAGTACATCTGTGGAACAAGGAGACAGACATGAACAATAAGGGCTCCAGCCTGACCCCGGCTCAGGCACTGGATAAACTGGACGCGCTGTACGAGCAGTCGGTAAAAGCACTGCGTAGCGCCATTGGTAAGTATATTGAAACAGGGACGCTCCCTGACGTAATCGCCCGCCATAACGGTCTTTTTGTTTACCCATCACTGTGTGTCACCTGGGATGGCAGCGCCACCAATCCCCCTAAAACCCGCGCCTATGGTCGTTTTACCCATGCGGGCTGCTACACCACTACGATTACCCGTCCGTCGCTTTTTCGTCCGTATCTTGAAGAACAACTCACGCTGCTGTATCAGGATTATGATGCGCATATCTCCGTTGAGCCGTCGCAGCATGAAATCCCCTATCCGTATGTCATTGACGGTTCTGAACTGACGCTCGACCGCTCGATGAGTGCCGGCCTAACGCGCCACTTCCCCACAACCGAGCTGTCACAGATTGGCGATGAAACAGCCGACGGTACCTATCATCCGGCGGAATTCTCCCCGTTGTCGCACTTCGACGCCCGACGAGTAGATTTTTCGCTGGCGCGACTGCGCCACTACACGGGAACACCGGTTGAACATTTTCAGCCGTTTGTGCTGTTCACCAACTACACCCGCTACGTCGATGAGTTTGTGCGTTGGGGTTGCAGCCAGATCCTCGACCCGGACAGCCCGTATATCGCGCTTTCTTGTGCGGGCGGGATCTGGATCACCGCTGAAACTGAAGCGCCTGAAGAAGCGATCTCCGATCTCGCCTGGAAGAAACACCAGATGCCCGCCTGGCATTTAATCACCGCCGACGGTCAGGGGATCACACTGGTCAATATCGGCGTTGGCCCGTCTAACGCCAAAACCATTTGCGATCATCTGGCCGTACTGCGTCCTGACGTCTGGCTGATGATTGGTCACTGTGGCGGACTGCGTGAAAGCCAGGCGATTGGCGACTATGTTCTGGCCCACGCTTATCTGCGTGACGACCACGTGCTGGATGCAGTTCTACCGCCAGATATTCCAATTCCGAGCATCGCGGAAGTGCAGCGCGCACTGTATGACGCTACCAAAGAAGTCAGCGGTATGCCCGGCGAAGAGGTTAAACAACGCCTGCGTACCGGTACCGTCGTCACCACTGACGATCGCAACTGGGAGCTACGCTATTCCGCTTCTGCGCTACGCTTTAACCTCAGCCGCGCGGTGGCTATCGATATGGAAAGCGCCACCATCGCCGCCCAGGGATATCGTTTCCGCGTTCCGTACGGCACGCTGCTGTGCGTTTCCGATAAACCGCTCCATGGCGAGATCAAACTGCCTGGTCAGGCCAACCGTTTTTATGAAGGTGCCATTTCTGAGCATCTGCAAATAGGTATCCGGGCTATCGATCGTCTGCGTGCTGAAGGCGACCGACTGCACTCCCGTAAATTACGTACGTTCAACGAACCGCCGTTCCGTTAAGGCCTGAAGGTAACTATGCACAACTCAACTCCTCTTTCCGCCCTGCGTAACCTGCTGATAGCGCAGGGGCTGGATGGCATGATTGTCCCGCGCGCCGACGCTCATCAAAGCGAAGATTGTACGCCGCATGACAATAAGCTGGCCTGGCTGACCGGTTTTAGCGGCTCTGCGGGACTCGCGCTGGTCCTGCAAGACCGCGCATTAATGTTTGTCGATGGACGTTATCAGGTCCAGGTGCGCAATGAAGTCTCGCTGGATGATTTTGAAATTCATCATTTACACGATGAACCGCTGGCCGACTATTTGCAGTCTCATGTTGCAGCAGGTAAACGTATCGGCTTTGAACCGATGCTGATGGTCAATAGCCAGTTTGAAGCACTGTCGGCAACCCACTGCGAGCTGGTGCCTCTTGAGCAAGATCCTTTTGACCAGGTATGGCTAGACCGCCCGGCAGCACCCTGCGGCATCATTCGTGAAATGCCCATTGAAATCAGCGGGGAAAGCAGCACGCAAAAGCGTGCCCGCGTCGTGGAACAACTCGCTCAACACCAGGCTGACGTGCTGGCAATTACCCTGCCGGATAACATTGCCTGGTTATTGAATGTGCGCGGTTCGGATCTGGCCATGGTGCCAGTGCCGTTTTCGTTTGCCCTGCTCCATCGCAGCGGTGAGCTGGAATGGTTTGTGGATAGCAATAAAACGCAACAGCTCCCCGCATCACTGCTGGATACGCTTACTCTGGCCCCGCAAGAGAATTTTCTGACTCGCTGCCAGCAATTAGCTAATGGGAAGCGTTTCCTGGTCGATAAAGACTACGCCCCGGTCGCATTGCGTTTTGCCATTGAAGAACACGGTGGCAACGTCTTATGGGCGCCCGATCCCATCACTCTGATGAAATCCCACAAAAATGACGTTGAACTGGCAGGCTATCGGGAATGCCATGAACAAGATGGCGCAGCCTGGGTAAACTTCCTTGCCTGGCTGGCCCATGAAGTTCCTTTGCGCGAAGCGGCAGGCAATCCGGTCACCGAGCTGGAAGCGCAGGCCAAGCAACTGGAATTTCGCCAGCAGCAGCCGGGATTTATCGAGCAAAGTTTCAGCACGATTTCGGCCTCTGCCAGCAATGCCGCAATGTGTCATTACCACTCCAGTGAAAAGACCAATACGCCAATTACCTCGCAGGCCATGTATCTGAATGATTCCGGTGGCCAGTACCACAATGGTACGACGGATACGACGCGTACCCTCGCGTTTGGCCCACAGGATCCACAACGTCGCCTGCATTACACCGCCGTGTTGAAAGGCTTTTTGTCGCTTATTTCGCTGCAGTTTCCCAGCGGGACTCAGGGCCATCAACTGGATGCTTTTAGCCGCCGGGCGTTGTGGGAGCTGGGACTGGATTTTGATCATGGCACGGGACACGGCGTGGGTCACCAGTTGCTTATTCATGAGCAGCCACATCGCATTGCCAAAAAAGTAAACCCGTGGCCACTGGTCGCAGGCAACATCATCACCATCGAGCCGGGTTATTATCTGGCCGGACAATATGGGATCCGCATTGAGAATCAGGTGGAGATTATCAACAGTCGTCCTGGTTTCTGTCGTTTCTCAACGCTGACGCTGGTACCGATTGATTTGAATCTGGTCGAACTGCATCTGCTGAGTGATGCTGAGAAACAGTGGATTGATGATTACCACCAGCAGGTCAGAGAGACGCTATCCCCGCGCGTGAACGCAGAGGCACGTCCCTGGCTGTTCGCCGCCACCGCACCAATTCGCATTCAGGCTAATTAATGCAATAAAAAAGGCAGCCCGCAGGCTGCCTTAGTTCTCCCCAACTTCTTACTGCTTAGCTGTTACGGATGTACTCATCCATTTCAGTTTTCAGGTTATCGGACTTAGTCCCGAAGATAGCCTGAACACCGGAACCAGCTACCACAACGCCTGCCGCACCCAGTTTCTTCAGGCCAGCCTGATCCACTTTAGCAACGTCAGCCACGCTGACACGCAGACGAGTGATGCACGCATCGAGGTTAGTGATGTTTTCTTTACCGCCGAATGCAGCAACCAGAGCCGGAGCCATTTCACCGGTCGCACCTGCTTTGCTGTCTTCGGTAGCATCTTCACGACCTGGCGTTTTCAGGTCCAGCGCTTTGATCAGCACACGGAAGATGGTGTAGTAAACAATCGCATAACCGATACCGACAATCGGGAACAGCCACAGTTTGCTGCTGTTACCGGACAGAACGATAAAGTCGATCAGACCGTGGGAGAACGACGTACCGTCGCGCATACCCAGCAGGATACAGATCGGGAATGCCAGACCAGCCAGAATCGCGTGGATGATGTACAGGATCGGCGCCACGAACATGAAGGAGAACTCGATCGGCTCGGTAATACCGGTCAGGAACGAGGTCAGCGCCGCGGAGATCATGATACCGCCCACTTTCGCGCGGTTTTCTGGTTTAGCAGAGTGCCAGATAGCGATAGCAGCAGCCGGCAGACCGTACATTTTGAACAGGAAGCCACCGGACAGTTTGCCCGCAGTCGGGTCACCCGCCATATAGCGAGGAATATCACCGTGGAACACCTGGCCCGCAGCGTTGGTGTATTCACCGATCTGCATCTGGAATGGAACGTTCCAGATATGGTGCAGACCAAACGGTACCAGGCAGCGCTCAATGAAGCCATAGATACCGAACGCTACGACCGGGTTCTGGTATGCAGCCCACTGAGAGAACGTCTGAATCGCAGTACCGATCGGCGGCCAAATGAAGGACAGAACCACACCTGTGAAGATGGCAGCCAGACCAGAAATGATAGGAACGAAGCGCTTACCCGCAAAGAAGCCAAGATACTCAGGCAATTTGATACGGTAGAAACGGTTGAACATATACGCTGCAATCGCACCGGAGATAATCCCCCCGAGAACACCCGTATCAGCAAGGTGTTTAGCGGCGATCTCTTCAGCAGGTAAATGCAGAACCAGCGGCGCAACAACAGCCATGGTCTTAACCATGATGCCGTAAGCAACAACGGATGCCAGTGCAGATACACCGTCATTATTAGTGAAGCCTAACGCAACACCGATAGCAAAAATCAGCGGCATGTTCGCAAAAACAGAACCGCCTGCTTCTGCCATTACGTGCGATACAACGGCTGGCAGCCAGCTGAAGTTAGCGGAACCGACGCCCAGCAGGATACCTGCAATCGGGAGTACGGATACCGGCAGCATCAGCGATTTACCGACCTTTTGCAGGTTAGCAAATGCATTCTTAAACATAATTAGGAGTGCTCCTGAGTATTTGTGCTTATACACTTCATCCTTCAAACCGCCTCAGGGCGGGCTGCGCTCGCTCATCCCAGTCACTTACTCTAGTAAGCTCCTGCAATTCACTCACTTGCCGCCTTGATGCAGCTTGATTGACTTTGTGTATTCTACGTTCTCACGCATTGGCGAGGGGGGAGAACCTCGCCGTGTACAGGGCATCTAAGTACCCTTTATTTATTACACAGAGTAAAATAATTCAGTTTGTTTTTGTTTGACGGCTATCACAGTTCAGTCGTGAATGGCCGCAAAATCCGCACATTCCGATAAAATGCGTTTCTGAATGTGTCAAACTGATTATTCACCGCCCATTTTGTGGCGGTGAACTTTACTCGCATTAGTGATTAATTACGAGCTTTAAAAAAAGTCAGTTAACGAACAGATTGCAGGCGAGAAGCGTCGATGTGAAACAGGCGGGCAAAGTTATCAGTGGTTGCCTGCGCCAGTTCTTCAACGGCAACACCTTTCACTACGGCCATGTACTCTGCAACGTCACGAGTCATGGCGGGCTGGTTCTCTTTTCCACGATGCGGTACAGGCGCAAGGTAGGGAGAATCCGTCTCGACCAATAACCGGTCCAGAGGAACATAGCGGGCGGCATCACGGAGCTGCTCTGCATTTCGGAACGTGACGATGCCGGAAAACGAGATATAGAATCCAAGGTCCAGTAATTTGCCCGCCGTTTCTCTGTCCTCTGTAAAACAGTGTAGTACGCCGCCACAATCCGTCACTTTTTCTTCGCGCAGAATAGACAGCGTATCGGCTCGCGCATCGCGGGTATGCACGATAACCGGCTTCTGTAACTCACGGCCGATCTGAATATGGTGGATAAAAGATTCCTGCTGGCGCACCTTTGTTTCCGGCGTGTAAAAATAGTCCAGCCCGGTTTCTCCCATCGCCACAACCCCCTCTTCGGCGGCAAAACGACGCAGGTCCTCAACATCATAGGTTTCATCCTGATTTAACGGATGCACGCCGCAGGAGAAAACGACATTGTCACGCTCACCGACCAGTTCGCGCATACTGCGATATCCAGGCAGAGTTGTCGCGACGGCAAGACAGAATTTCACATCACGTGCGGCCGCTTTTGCCAGCACGTCATCCACGTCCTTATGCAGAGATTGATAATCCAGGCCATCAAGATGGCAGTGTGAGTCGACTAAAAACATAATGTCTCTCTCAAAGATGGGGAACAGGCAGTACGGTGCCTGGTTGCAGGTAATGCTCAATACGAAGAATAAGATCGGTTAACACCAGCTCACGGTTTACGCCTGTTACGTTCAGCAGTTGCTGACGACAATGACAAACGTCACCGAGTATCGCCTGTATCTGGGCAACGGATAACCGTTCTGCGATAGAAGATATCAGGTCCAGCGCATCAGGATTCGTTAAATGGGAAACGCCATACGGACGTTTCAACGCATCGGTCAACAACGTTGCCAGCCAGTGTAAACGGGCGGCAGCCTGATCGTGGTTTAACGCCGCGAGCAAGATATACCAGTCGCCTGTGTTTAATGTGTTCACCAGTGCCGCACAAAAATCTGTGCGGTGCGCCCAGCTTTCAGCCTGTAACAACGTGAGTGCCGCGCCTGGCGAACCTGCACTCAGGCGTAACGCGCTCAGCAGCGCTTCTGACGACGCAGTCACCTCACGAGCAAGCCAGGAGATCGCATACGACTCCGGAGGTGGCGCAAGATGATGTAACCGGCAACGACTGCGTAATGTCGCCAGCAAGCGAGCTGGCTCTGTGCTGGCGAGGAAAAACCAGGTTTGTGCCGGGGGTTCTTCCAGCGTTTTCAGCAAGGCGTTGGCGGCGGCGTCGGTTAACTGGGCAGCATCCGGGATCCACACGACCTTCGCCCCGCCGAGACGCGAATGCTCGTACAGCTTTTCACTGACTTCGCGTACCGCATCAACCCCCAGCGTGCTTTTGCCTTTTTCCGGCAGCAGCGAATAGTAGTCAGGGTGCGTCCCCGCCTGCATTAGCTGACAGCCGCGGCACTGTCCGCAGCTTTTATGCCCTTCCGGCTGCTGGCACATTAAATAGCGGCTGAGGGCGTAAATCAGCGCGTCGTCGCCCATTCCGGGTAACGCCTGAATCAGTAACGCATGGTGACCACGACCAGCCTGGTAGCTGGCTACCAGTTTTTCAAAATCCGGTCGTAACCATGGGTACCATTTCATGCGCCCTGCTCCTTCACCCATTGGGTGATGGTATGACGGATATCAGCCATCACAGCCTCCAACGGCTGCGTAGCATCTATAGTACGAATGCTGGTGTCTTTGGCAGCCAGCTCAAGATAGCGCGCGCGAGTACGATTAAAGAAGTCGAAAGATTCCTGCTCAATACGATCCAGCTCGCCGCGGGCACGGGCACGCTTCAACCCGACTTCTGGCGTCACATCCAGATAGATCGTCAGGTCCGGGCGAAAATCACCAAGCACCGCATCGCGCAGGGTTGCCAGCATGTTTTGATCGATACCGCGTCCGCCGCCCTGATACGCCTGGGTCGACAGATCGTGACGATCGCCAATTACCCACGCGCCTTTCGCCAGTGCAGGTTTAATAACGGTTTCGACCAACTGTACACGCGCCGCGTAAAACATCAGAACTTCGGCTTTATCGGTAATGACCTCGTCACCGACCGATTTAATATCCAGCACCAGACTTCTTAGTTTCTCAGCCAGCTGCGTTCCACCAGGTTCACGGGTGAAAACCATGTCACGAATACCGAGTTGCTCAAGTGTCTCCACCACCACGTTACGCGCGGTGGTTTTTCCGGCGCCTTCCAGGCCTTCAATGACGATATAGTTACTGCCCATTTTTTTCCTTAAGCACTTTCAGGTAATCCTGCACGGACCGGTTATGGCTGGCAAGATTGGTGTTAAACGTGTGGCCGCCTTTACCGTCAGCCACAAAATAGAGATACGGCGTTTTTGCCGGATGCGCCGCGGCCTGCAATGAAGCCTCTCCCGGCATGGCAATCGGGCCTGGCGGCAGTCCCGTAATGGTATAGGTGTTATAGGCGGTCGGGGTGTCTAAATCCACACGCGACAATTTGCCATTATACCGTGTACCCATCCCGTAAATCACGGTCGGATCGGTTTGTAAACGCATACCGATACGTAAGCGGTTAATAAAGACCGAAGCCACCTGGTCGCGCTCGCTGGCAACCGCAGTTTCTTTTTCAATAATAGAAGCCATGGTTACCAGCTGATTTTTGTCCTGATAAGGCAGGCCATCAGCGCGCCCCTCCCAGACAGTATCCACCGCTTTAACCATTTTCTGATGCGCGCGTTTTAGCAACGCTACGTCAGTAGTATTGGCGGTATACATCCAGGTATCTGGCCAGAACCAGCCTTCTACCCATTGCGGGTTTTCCAGCTTAAGTTCCTCGGCCACGGTCTCATAGCTATCGTCGCTTAACGTATGTTTGATATACGGGGCATCACGCAGCTGTTTGAGGTAATCGCTCAGGCGCATCCCTTCAACCAGACGTAACGGGAACTGCGCCTCTTTGCCGCTTTCCAGCAGTTGCAGCATGTCCCGCACCGTCATGTCAGGCGTGAAGCGATATGTTCCGGCCTTAAAATGCGACAGCTCGGGCTCCACACGCAGCAGCCACTGGAACACGCGCGGACGATTGATAACTTTGTCTGCATACAGCTGTTCGCCGAGAGCCAGACGGCCCGTCCCCGCTTTCAGCGTAAAAATCGTTTCTTCTTTAATCAATAATTTGCTGTCCGCCAGATGGCGAACTTTCCACATTCCCACTCCAGCGGCAATGCCCAGCACAACCAGCAATAACAGGACAACAAGTAACAGTTTTTTCATGACTAATTCGGGTGCTCACAAAGTGGGGCTAAATAATCGAATAACAAACGTGAAGACAACAACGTGTCGCCACAGGCACGCACGGGAATAATGGGCATTAACGCGTTACAGACGACGATTTCATCAGCCTGCATTACCTCCTCCAACCCGGCATACACTTCGACAATACTGAATGGCGATTGTGCCAGCATCCGGATACAGAATTGTCGCATAATACCGTTCACTCCGGCCTGGTCCAGCCGGGGCGTGTAAACCACATCGCCTTTACGCCAGAACAAATTAGCCGCACAGCATTCCGTAACCCATCCCTCGCTGTCAAGAACCAGCGCTTCATCGGCGTCCGTCTGTTCAAGATGAGAGCGAATCAACACCTGCTCCAGTCGATTCAGGTGTTTAAGCCCGGCAAGCAGTGGATTACGTCCCAGCCGCACTGGGCTTAGCGCCAGCGTAATACCTTCTTGCCGCCAACGATCGTAATGATCGGGCCAGGATGAAACGGAGAGGATGCGTGTGGCACTATGACAATTTTTGCCACTGTAACCCCGGCCTCCACTGCCACGGCTGATAATCACTTTCAACACTCCGCGTACGTGCCCTTTCGCCAGCATTTTCATTTCATTTTGCAGCTCGGACCAATCTTCAAAAGAGATCAGCAGTTTTTGGCAAGCGTCTTGTAAACGCGCAAGATGCGCTGCAAAGAGAGGAATTTCACCGTCGATAATACAGGCAGTGGTAAAACAGCCATCACCAAATTGGGTCGCTCGATCGCTTGCGGCCAGCATATCTTGCTCGCAGCCATTAATTAAGAACATGGTGGCTCCTTATTTCTGGTCCGCTAGTTTGGCAGGATGAGTAACACAGGACAAGGGCGGAAAACCGAATAAAAAAAGGCCCGACAAGCGGACCTTTTCAATTTGCTATCGATGCTAGCGCATCACCTGACGGACTTAAATCTTTTTAAAGATCAAAGAGCCGTTGGTACCACCGAAGCCAAAGGAGTTACACAGCGCATACTCCAGACCACTAACCTGACGCGCTTCATGAGGTACGAAGTCCAGGTCACAACCTTCATCCGGGTTATCCAGGTTGATGGTTGGCGGAATAGCCTGATCGCGCAGCGCCAGGATAGAGAAAATAGACTCTACCGCGCCCGCCGCACCCAACAGGTGTCCGGTCATGGATTTGGTGGAGCTTACCATCACACGGCTTGCCGCATCGCCAAAGACAGATTTCACTGCCTGGGTTTCAGCTTTATCGCCTGCAGGCGTAGACGTACCATGCGCGTTGACATAGCCAATCTGACCCGCTTCAATAGCCGCATCGCGCAGTGCGTTGACCATTGCCAGCGCAGCGCCTGCACCGTTTTCCGGTGGCGACGTCATGTGGTAAGCATCGCTGCTCATACCGAAGCCAACGACTTCAGCATAGATTTTTGCACCGCGCGCTTTCGCATGCTCGTACTCTTCCAGTACCACCATGCCAGCGCCGTCGCCCAGCACAAAGCCGTCACGCTCTTTGTCCCATGGGCGGCTTGCCGCTTGCGGGTTATCATTACGCGTAGACAGTGCACGTGCCGCGCCAAAGCCACCCACACCCAACGGCGTACTGGCTTTTTCAGCACCACCCGCAACCATCGCGTCTGCATCGCCGTATGCAATGATACGTGCGGCATGACCGATGTTATGCACGCCTGAAGTACAGGCGGTCGCGATGGAGATGCTTGGCCCTTGCAGGCCGTACATGATGGTCAGATGACCAGCCACCATGTTAACAATCGTCGACGGAACGAAGAACGGGCTGATCTTACGCGGTCCACCGTTTACCAGTGAGGTATGGTTTTCTTCGATAAGACCGAGACCGCCAATACCAGAGCCGATAGCGGCGCCAATACGATGAGCGTTCTCTTCCGTAATTTCGAGGCCAGAATCCTGCATGGCCTGAACGCCAGCGACAATTCCATATTGAATGAAGGCATCCATCTTGCGCTGTTCTTTGCGCGAGATAATGTCTTCACAGTTAAAATCCTTTACTAAGCCAGCAAATTTCGTTGCATAGGCGCTAGTATCGAAATGGTCGATCAGGCTGATGCCACTCTGACCGGCAAGGAGAGCTTTCCAGGTAGACTCTACGGTATTGCCGACAGGAGACAACATGCCCAGTCCGGTCACAACTACACGACGCTTAGACACGGTTGTCCTCCAGGGAGGGAAAATAATTCAAGTGGGATAAAAAGATAAAACTCAGGCGGTCGAATGACCGCCTGGAGATGTTCACTTACGCCTGGTGGCCGTTGATATAATCAATGGCAGCCTGAACGGTAGTGATTTTCTCAGCTTCTTCGTCCGGAATCTCAGTATCAAACTCTTCTTCCAGAGCCATTACCAGCTCAACGGTGTCAAGAGAATCTGCGCCCAGGTCTTCAACGAAGGAAGCATTGTTGGTTACTTCTTCCTGCTTAACGCCCAGCTGTTCGCCGATAATTTTCTTAACGCGTTCTTCGATAGTGCTCATACTCTTAAATTTCCTATCAAAACTCGCTTTCGCGATGGTTTTCGTAGTGTATAAAATGTTGAAAAATTTGCAACTAAATCCCGGCAGGTCTTACCACGATTTTACGTTATTTTGAGGCCAAGACCTACAATAACGCAAATATTTTTCATCGTGGTTAAACCATGTACATCCCGCCGTTGACGTGCAAAGTCTCACCTGTGATGTAACTTGCTTCGTCAGAAGCTAAAAATGCAACCGCACTGGCGATTTCCTGAGCGCCACCGAGGCGACCCGCAGGAACCTGCGCCAGAATACCCGCACGCTGATCATCAGACAGCGCACGCGTCATGTCCGTTTCAATAAAGCCCGGAGCAACAACGTTTACAGTAATGCCACGAGACGCAACTTCGCGCGCCAGTGATTTACTGAAGCCGATCAGACCCGCTTTCGCCGCAGCGTAGTTAGCCTGACCCGCATTTCCCATGGTACCAACCACAGAACCGATAGTGATAATACGCCCATGACGCTTTTTCATCATAGCTCGCATTACCGCTTTTGACAGACGGAAAACAGATGACAGGTTGGTTTCGATGATATCGTTCCACTCGTCATCTTTCATGCGCATTAACAGGTTATCACGAGTAATCCCGGCATTATTGACCAGGATATCGACTTCACCAAATTCTGCGCGAATATTTTCCAGAACAGATTCGATAGATGCCGGATCGGTCACATTCAACATTAGACCTTTACCATTTGCACCTAAGTAATCGCTAATGGCCTGCGCGCCGCTTTCGCTGGTAGCAGTACCGATAACTTTCGCGCCACGGGCAACAAGTGTCTCAGCAATTGCGCGGCCAATGCCACGGCTTGCACCGGTAACCAGCGCGATTTTTCCTTCAAAACTCATGGTCTTCCTCTTTTATTGCTCTAGCGCCGCAGACAATGCCGCCGGCTCATTCAGTGCCGAAGCAGTCAGGGTGTCAACAATACGTTTCGTCAGACCGGTCAGAACTTTACCCGGACCGACTTCATACAGGTGCTCTACGCCCTGGGATGCCATAAATTCAACGGTTTTAGTCCACTGAACCGGGCTATACAGCTGACGAACCAGCGCATCGCGAATTGCGTCTGCCGTGGTCTCGCACTTCACGTCGACGTTGTTCACAACCGGAACAGTCGGCGCGTTAAAGGTGATTTTCTGCAGCTCAACGGCCAGTTTCTCAGCGGCAGGCTTCATCAGCGCGCAGTGAGAAGGAACGCTGACCGGCAGCGGCAGCGCACGCTTAGCGCCCGCGGCTTTACAGGCAGCACCAGCACGTTCTACGGCTTCTTTATGCCCGGCAATAACCACCTGACCCGGTGAGTTAAAGTTTACCGGTGAAACCACCTGGCCTTCGGCAGACTCTTCGCACGCTTTAGCGATAGCGGCATCGTCCAGACCGATAATAGCAGACATGCCGCCAGTGCCTTCCGGAACCGCTTCCTGCATGAATTTGCCACGCAGTTCAACCAGACGTACGGCATCGGCAAAACTGATAACACCCGCACATACCAGCGCAGAATATTCGCCCAGGCTGTGACCCGCCATCAGCGCAGGTGTTTTACCCCCCTGCTGCTGCCATACGCGATAAAGCGCAACGGATGCGGTCAACAGCGCGGGCTGCGTCTGCCAGGTTTTATTCAGTTCTTCAGCCGGACCTTGCTGAGTCAACGCCCACAGATCATAGCCCAGTGCAGCTGATGCTTCAGCAAATGTTTCTTCAACAATTGGGTAGTTTGCTGCCATTTCAGACAACATCCCAACGGTCTGGGAACCCTGCCCCGGAAACACAAATGCAAATTGCGTCATGATTAAATCCTTATACTAAAAACGAACCAGCGCGGAGCCCCAGGTGAATCCACCCCCGAAGGCTTCAAGCAATATCAACTGCCCAGCTTTAATACGCCCGTCGCGGACGGCTTCGTCCAGCGCGCACGGTACGGAGGCAGCAGAGGTATTACCATGTCTGTCGAGCGTCACGACAACATTATCCATCGACATACCCAGCTTTTTAGCTGTCGCGCTGATAATGCGCAGGTTAGCCTGATGCGGCACCAGCCAGTCCAGCGCAGAACGGTCGAGATTATTGGCTTCCAGCGTTTCATCAACGATGTGCGCAAGCTCGGTCACCGCGACTTTAAATACTTCGTTACCCGCCATCGTCAGGTGGATCGGGTTTTCCGGGTTCACGCGATCGGCGTTAGGCAGCGTCAACAGTTCGCCGTAGCGACCGTCAGCGTGCAGATGCGTGGAGAGAATGCCTGGCTCTTCTGATGCGCTCAGTACAACCGCACCAGCCCCATCACCGAAAATGATGATCGTTCCGCGATCGGTTGGATCGCAGGTACGGGCCAGGACATCGGAGCCAACGACCAGAGCATGCTTAACTGCGCCAGATTTAACGTACTGGTCGGCAACGCTCAGGGCGTAAGTGAAGCCAGCACAAGCGGCTGCAACGTCAAACGCCGGACAGCCTTTGATCCCCAGCATACTTTGGATCTGGCACGCCGCGCTTGGAAATGCGTGAGTGGATGATGTGGTAGCAACCACAATCAGACCAATTTGTTCTTTGTCGATGCCCGCCATTTCAATCGCACGGTTTGCGGCGGCAAAGCCCATCGTCGCAACTGTTTCATTTGGCGCTGCAATATGGCGTTCACGGATACCTGTACGAGTGACGATCCACTCATCAGATGTCTCAACCATTTTTTCCAAATCGGCGTTAGTACGCACTTGTTCAGGCAGATAGCTGCCAGTACCAATAATCTTCGTATACATGTACGCTCAGTCACTTTTTGGTTATATACCGCTACGAGCAAATCGCTGATACGTTGGCCACATTCACAAACGCACCGTTATCTGTGTGCTCGTGATTTTGCGCTTTCGCCACCGTCCAGCAGTTCGAATCCAGCTGGGTATACAGATTCCAGGCGAGCGGCAATTCGCTGAGGAACTTGTCGCTGCACCGCCTGCACTGCCTGTTCAATCGCGACTTCAAATGCTCGCTGATTGGCCGCACCATGACTCTTAATCACCGTGCCGCGCAATCCTAACAGACAGGCGCCATTATACTGGTCGGGGTTGAGGTGACTAAATCGCCTTGTCAGGCTTTTTTGTAACCAACGTTTTAATAACAGAAGCCACCACGACCGTTTTTTGCCCTCACCCTGAGATTTCAGCAGTGAAAGGAACATTCTGACAACACCTTCCATCGTCTTTAATGTGACATTACCTGTAAAACCGTCACAGACCAACACATCGGTTTTGCCAGTCAGTAACTCATTGGCTTCAAGATAGCCGATATAATTAATGGAAGGGATTGTTTTTAGCACAGCTGAAGCATCTCGAATACTGTCGAGACCTTTCGTTTCTTCTTCGCCGATGTTGAGTAACGCTACGCGAGGATTGGCAATGCCAACAACCTCTTCTGCCAGCACGGAACCCATGACGGCAAATTGCACCAACATCGTGCTATCACAATCTACGTTGGCGCCCAAATCCAGCACCACCGTTTTGCCCTTTTGCTGATGGGGTAACACCGTCACCAACGCAGGACGCTCAATCCCCTCAAGAGGTTTGAGCAATAACTTCGCAAGTCCCATGAGTGCGCCCGTATTACCGGCGCTGACACAAGCTTGTGCCTGACCTTCTTTCACGAGCTCCAGGGCAACACGCATTGAGCTTCCACGACTGGCGCGAATAGCTTGCGAGGGCCGGGCATCACTGGCAATAACTGACTGAGCAGGGATAATCTGCAGACGCGAACGTTGTTCGAAGTCAGCTTTGGCAAGTAATGGCGTGATTGTATCGGGATCCCCGACTAAAAGAAGTGTGAGTTGCGAATTAGAATTCAGTGCCTGCAATGCTGCAGGCACTGTCACGGTAGGGCCAAAATCTCCCCCCATGACATCTAACGCCAGGGTTAGACGTGTCAAGGTATCGTCGCTGCCCGGTTAGGTGTTTCCCCAGTCACCCGGGGAAAGCCTCACTAAGCTTCATCACGCGTTCACTCTTTGTCTTTCTCACCAGAAGTGGGAAAGCCATTGAGTCATGCGTGATTACTTAGCGATTACCTTACGGCCACGGTAGAAACCGTCGGCAGTGATGTGGTGACGCAGGTGTTGTTCACCAGAAGTTTTGTCTACAGACAGGCTGGTGACTGCGGTCAGAGCGTCATGAGAACGACGCATGCCACGTTTGGAACGGGTTGGTTTATTCTGTTGTACGGCCATGGACCTTACTCCTCAATTACTTACGCTTTAAGCTGGCTAATACGGCAAATGGGTTTGGTTTTTGCGCTTCATCAGGCAATTCGCCAAAGACCATGTCCGCCTCGGACACTTCACAGTGTTCAGAATCATGCACCGGAACTACCGGCAAGGAGAGGATAATCTCATCTTCAACCATTGCAAGCAGATCGATTTCACCGAATTCGTTAACCTCAATCGGCTCATACGCTTCCGGGAGTGCTTCAGCCTGCTCGTCAGAACGGACAGGACTAAAACAATATGTTGTGTGAACATGAAGTGGGAACGGTTTCCCGCAACGCTGACATTCGAGCGTAACCGATACCTTCGCATCACCGGTTATAACGGCGAGACGCTGGTTATCGATAGCGAACGACATGGAGCATTCCACATCACTGTCCACACTGACTACAGAATCGGCGACGCGCTCAACCAGATCAGAAGTATAGATACCTTCATAATCGAGGCGTTTTTGAGCCGTACGAACCGGATCAAGAGTCAGGGGTAATTTTACCTTTTGCATAGGGCGCGCATATTAACTTTGTAACGTCATATAGTCAAAGAAAAAGGCAGCCTGTGGTTGCCTTTTGCCAATAATTCGCACACATTGCGGGTCATCGACTTAAAATCGCTCAAGACAAGCCACTACAGCCAGCTTGTAGGTCGAAGTCCATAGTTTAAAATGGCTATCATCAATACGCTATATGCGAGGGAAAAAATATGCCTCAACTTATTCTTGCTTCTACCTCCCCCTGGCGTCGCGCTTTACTCGAAAAACTGGCAATCCCGTTTGAATGCGCTGCGCCAGAGGTTGATGAAACGCCGTTGCCCGGCGAAGCACCACGCCATTTAGTCTTGCGACTGGCGCAGAAAAAAGCGCAATCTCTCGCCCACCGTTACCCATCGCATCTGATTATTGGCTCCGATCAAATTTGTGTTCTTGATGGTGAAATAACCGGCAAACCATTAACTGAAGAAAATGCGCGCCAACAATTACTCAAAGCCCGTGGCAATATTGTGACGTTTTACACCGGACTGGCGCTGTATAATTCTGCGACCGGACATTTACAAACCGAAGTAGAACCTTTTGACGTCCATTTCCGTCATTTAAGCGAGGCGGAAATTGATGATTATTTGCGCAAAGAGCGCCCGCTCCATTGTGCAGGTAGTTTCAAAAGTGAAGGGTTAGGTATTGCACTCTTTGAACGTCTGGAGGGTCGTGACCCAAATACCCTGATCGGTTTGCCGCTTATCGCGTTGTGTCAAATGCTGCGGCGGGAAGAGATGAACCCGTTGAATGCCTGATTGATCTGCCTGATGGCGACGCGATGCGTCTTATCAGGCCTACGGTGCATCACACGATTGTAGGCCTGATAAGCAACGCGCATCAGGCTTTACTGCGTAAAACCTCGAGGCAGCGCTTCAATTGCTTATCCATCGGCGCTTCAATACGCATCACTTCACCCGTTCCCGGATGGGTAAATTTCAACGCTGCGGCGTGCAGGAAAAGTCGGTTCAACCCCGTATCCGCCAGTTGCTTATCGAACTCACGGTCACCGTAGCGATCGTCAAAAGCAATTGGATGACCGGCATACTGGGTATGCACACGAATCTGGTGCGTACGTCCGGTCACCGGGCTACAGCGCACAAGCGTGGCAAACGCATAGCGCTCTTCCACTTTAAAACGTGTTTCTGACGGTTTGCCTTCCTGGTTCACCCGCACGATACGCTCGCCGCTTTGCAGAATGTTCTTTAACAGCGGCGCCTGCACGGTTTTGACATGCGACTGCCATTGGCCTCGAACCAGCGCGAGATAGTCTTTCTGCATGCCTTTTTCACGCAGTTGTTCATGCAATGAACGCAAGGCTGAGCGCTTTTTAGCCACCAGCAAAACGCCGGAGGTATCCCGGTCGAGGCGATGCACCAGTTCAAGGAAACGCGCTTCAGGTCGCAGCGCACGTAATCCTTCAATGACGCCAAAGCTTAACCCGCTTCCGCCATGTACGGCCGTACCTGAAGGTTTGTTAAGCACCAGAATGTGGTCATCTTCATATAAAATGACGTCGGTCAGCGCCGCGACCTTTTGCAGGTTCGGTGAAATGGCCTCTTCTTCACGTTCAGCGACCCGCACAGGAGGAATACGCACAATATCCCCGTCTTCGAGTTTGTACTCGGGTTTAATGCGTTTTTTATTCACCCGCACTTCGCCTTTACGCAAAATGCGATAAATCATACTTTTCGGCACGCCCTTAAGCTGGGTGCGCAAAAAGTTGTCGATGCGTTGCCCTGCTTCGTCGGCAGTAATGGCAACTGTTTTTACGGCTGGAGTCTCTGTTTTCATGGGGGCCGATTTTAAATAGCCATCAAGATTCGCGCCACACATTTTTCTATGCTTATATTAACTGCTATACCTTATTACTTAAGTTTGACATAGCCGATTTGGTGGTTATTAAAGCAATCACTACGCGGAAGTGAAAAAACTGTGAGTAACCGGGTGATAAATGGCAAAAGTCATCTTGCTATAACAAGGTTAGCAGTGGAATAATGAGGTTGTTTCCGTGTTGAATCTTGTTAAAACAAGAACTTTTCCGGAATGACCCAATTTTGCCCGACCGATCATCAACGCAGCAATGGCGTAAGACGTATTGATCTTTCAGGCAGTTAGCGGGCTGCGGGTTGCAGTCCTTACCGGTAATATGGAAGCTTTTCTGGAGAGTAACACCCAGACTGTTCCCCTGATAATTGCGCTGTGTTTCCGTATGAAATACAGGCAACCGACACTCTGCGCCTCTTTGAGCTGACGATAACCGTGAGGTTGGCGACGCGAATAGACACGAGGCCATCGGTTCACACCCGGAAAGGCATTACTCTGCCCGCAGCTTAGTCGTCAATGTAAGAATAATGAGTAAGTTACGATGAAAAGAATGTTAATTAACGCAACTCAGCAGGAAGAGTTGCGTGTCGCCCTTGTAGATGGGCAACGTCTGTACGATCTGGATATCGAAAGTCCTGGACACGAACAGAAAAAAGCCAACATCTATAAAGGCAAAATTACCCGTATTGAACCGAGTCTGGAAGCTGCTTTTGTTGATTACGGCGCTGAACGTCACGGTTTCCTCCCGTTAAAAGAAATTGCCCGCGAATACTTCCCCGCTAACTACAACTCCCATGGTCGTCCCAACATTAAAGACGTGTTGCGCGAAGGTCAGGAAGTCATCGTTCAGATCGATAAAGAAGAACGCGGCAATAAAGGCGCTGCGCTGACTACCTTTATCAGCCTGGCGGGTAGTTATCTGGTTCTGATGCCGAACAACCCGCGCGCGGGCGGTATCTCCCGTCGCATTGAAGGCGACGACCGTACCGAATTAAAAGAAGCGCTGGCAAGCCTGGAACTGCCTGATGGCATGGGCCTTATCGTGCGTACCGCAGGGGTCGGCAAATCCGCCGAAGCGCTGCAGTGGGACCTGAGCTTCCGCCTGAAGCACTGGGAAGCGATTCAAAAAGCCGCTGACAGCCGCCCTGCTCCGTTCCTGATCCACCAGGAAAGCAACGTTATCGTTCGCGCTTTCCGTGACTACTTACGTCAGGACATCGGCGAAATCCTTATCGATAATCCGAAAGTGATGGAGATGGCGCGTCAGCACATCGCCGCACTGGGTCGTCCGGATTTCAGCAGCAAAATCAAACTGTACACCGGCGAAATCCCGCTGTTCAGCCACTATCAGATCGAGTCTCAGATTGAATCCGCGTTCCAGCGCGAAGTGCGCCTGCCGTCCGGCGGCTCAATCGTTATTGACAGCACAGAGGCCCTGACCGCTATCGATATCAACTCCGCGCGTGCAACTCGCGGCGGCGACATCGAAGAAACTGCGTTCAACACTAACCTTGAAGCAGCCGATGAAATTGCCCGTCAGCTACGTCTGCGCGACCTCGGCGGTCTGATTGTAATCGACTTCATTGATATGACGCCGGTTCGCCACCAGCGCGCGGTTGAAAACCGTCTGCGCGAGGCCGTACGCCAGGACAGAGCGCGTATTCAGATCAGCCATATTTCTCGCTTCGGTCTGCTGGAGATGTCTCGTCAGCGTCTGAGCCCGTCTCTGGGTGAATCCAGCCATCACGTGTGCCCGCGCTGCTCCGGCACCGGTACCGTACGTGATAACGAATCACTGTCGCTGTCTATTCTGCGTCTGATCGAAGAAGAAGCACTGAAAGAAAATACGCAAGAAGTTCACGCTATTGTTCCTGTGCCAATCGCCTCTTACCTGCTTAACGAAAAACGTACCGCGGTTAATGCTATCGAAACGCGTCAGAATGGCGTGCGCTGTGTGATTGTGCCAAACGATCAGATGGAAACCCCGCACTATTCTGTGCTGCGCGTACGCAAAGGGGAAGAAACACCGACCCTGAGCTACCTGCTGCCGAAACTGCATGAAGAGGCAATGGCATTGCCGACGGAAGAAGAGTACGTCGAGCGTAAACAGCCTGAGCAACCGGCGCTGGCCACCTTCGCTATGCCAGACGTTCCGCCAGCCCCTGCTCTGCAGGAACCTGCCGCGAAAGCCGCCGCGCCTAAAGCTGCAGCAGCAACCGCAGCCGTTGCCGCACAGCCCGGTTTGATTAGCCGTTTCTTTGGCGCACTGAAGTCCATCTTCGGTGGTAGCGAAGAAGTGAAACCGGTTGAACAACCTGCGCCGAAAGCTGAAGAGAAAACCGAACGCCAGCAGGATCGTCGTAAACCGCGTCAGAACAATCGTCGCGACCGTAACGATCGTCGTGATAACCGTGATAATCGCGGTGACCGTGACAACCGTAGCGAACGTTCAGAAAACGGCGAAAACCGTGAAGATAACCGCCGTAACCGTCGTCAGTCCCAGCAGCAAAATGCGGAAGCTCGCGATAACCGCCAGCAAACCACTGATGTTGTAGACAAAGCGAAATCCGGTGATGAACAGCAGGCGCCGCGTCGCGAACGTAACCGCCGTCGTAACGATGACAAGCGTCAGGCTCAGCAGGAAGTTAAAGAGCTGAACCAGGCTGAACAACCTGTGCAGGATACCGAGCAGGAAGAGCGCGTACGTCAGCCTCAAACCCGCCGCAAACAGCGTCAGTTGACTCAGAAAGTTCGTTTCACAGACAGCCCGGCGGTTGAAGCCGAAGTGGCTGCTGTTGCTGCAATCGCTGAAACTGCTGTTGCTCAACCAACAGAGCAGCCGGTACCGGCACAGCGCACCGAACTGGCGAAAGTTGATCTGCCAGCCGTCGTTGCGACTGAGCAGGAAGACAACAGCGAAGCTCGTGACTCCAACGGTATGCCGCGTCGTTCTCGCCGCTCTCCTCGCCATCTGCGCGTCAGTGGACAGCGTCGTCGTCGTTACCGTGACGAGCGTTATCCGGTTCAGTCGCCGATGCCGTTAACGGTCGCCTGCGCATCTCCTGAATTAGCGTCCGGTAAGGTTTGGATCCGCTACCCTGTTGCACGTCCTCAGGATCAGCAGGTTGAAGAACAGCGCGAACAGGAAATGGTCCAGCAGCAAGCTGCACCTGTCGCCGTAGAGCCTCAGGTTGCTGCCGCTGCCGTTGAACACATTGTGGATACCCCTGCGCCGGTTGAAGCCGTGCAACCAGAGGTTGTCGTAGCTGAGCCTCAGGTCGCCGTTGTTGAAACCACGCAGGTTGAAACCACGCATCCAGAAGTGATTGCGACCCCGGTCGAGGAACAACCGCAAATTATCGCTGCATCTGATGCGCCCGTAGCAGAAGAAATCGCCGCTGAAGCCGAACCTGTGGCTGACGTTGTGACTGCGCCGGTTGTCGAAGAAGCGGTAGACGTCGTTGTCTCCCAGCCAGAAGTGGTTGAAGAGATTGCTGAAGTTGTGGAAACAGCGCCAGTTGTTGAAGAAGTTGCAGCGCCGAAAGACGTTGTTGCCGCGCCTGTCGTCGAAACTGAAGTCGTTAAGGCTGAAGTTGTCGCAGCCAGCGCTGATGCTGAACACCTGCACAGCCATGCAACCGCGCCAATGACCCGCGCTCCGGCACCGGAATATGTGCCAGAAGCGCCGCGTCATAGCGACTGGCAGCGTCCGGCATTCGCCTTTGAAGGCAAAGGTGCCGCAGGTGGACACAGCGCAACGCATCAAGCGACTGCGCCAGCAACACGTCCACAGCCTGTTGAGTAAGCCATAATCAATATCAAAGCCGGCCTTCGGGTCGGCTTTTTTATATCTGATCTACGCCTTTCATCCCCGTCAGCTGCGGCATAACATCCTTCATTAGGGCCAGAAACTTGCGTAAGCGGGTCGGATAGTAACGCGCCCACGGATAAACCAAATGTACAGGCAACGGCGCCGCATGCCACTCAGGTAGCAACGCAACCAGACGTCCGTTGGCAATGTCCTCAGCCACCATCCAGCTTGAAACAATAGTCACTCCCAACCCTGCTAGCGCGGCATTTCTTGCGACATAAATACTGTCTGTGCTTAATCTGGGTGAAATATTCAGCGTGACTGGCTCATTACGCAATTGGTGCAACAACGAAACGCTATGTTGATAAAACGTGTTCACGGCAATCCAGGGCAGCGCTGATAACTGCTCAGGATGAGAAAGCTCGCCATATTGCTCCAGCAGTCCTGGACTCACCACCATACTACGGGGAACTTCAGCCAGTAAGACGGAAACCGTGGCCGGATCCACCTCAGCACCAACCCTGATCGCACAATCAATATTATCGCTCAGAAAATCAACGGTTTTATCGTTGAGCATCCACTCTACTGCCAACTGGGGATAGCGCGAAAGAAACTGCAAAAGCGGCTCAAGTAGTTGTTGTTGCCCGAACGCATGCGGTGCGCGGACTCGCAACGTCCCCACCGGTTCATCTTCTGTGACATTAAGTCCATCTTCCAGCGCCAGCCAGGCATCAATAATCTTCTTAGCATGCTGATAGCCTCTTTCGCCGTCGTCGGTCAATTTCATCGCATGCGTGGTACGCATAAGCAGTTTCACACCCAGCAGCGTCTCCAGCGATTGCAGCCGTCGGCTTACGGTCGCCTGCGTCGTCCCTATCTGTTTTGCCGCTGCCGAAAGCGATCCTGCTTCTACGATACGCACAAACGTACGCATCAGCTCCACCCTGTCTATACGCTCATTTTTTATCATTTTCAGTTTCATCATACGTCTGACGTATAACTGTTTTACCACTGCGCTCGCTACCGCGCCACTCGCTGAAGGATAAAAATAGCCGCACATCCTGTGATTGAGGAATCATTTGTGAACACACATACCGCACTTTCCCGTTGGGTCATTTTTGTTCTGGCAATGGGCGCCGGATTCAGCGTGGCCGCTATCTATTACGCCCAGCCTCTTCTGCCTTTAATGGGTCAGGATCTGGCCTTAAGTCTCACCGGTATGGGGTTGGTCCCGACGCTGACCCAGGCGGGATATGCGTTAGGTATATTGTTTTTATTGCCATTAGGCGATCGTTATGACCGCCGGACATTAATCCTGCTGAAAAGCATCTCTCTTGCCGCGCTGCTGCTGGCCTGTAGCTTTACCGGTCAGTTGCATTCGCTATTACTGGTGAGCCTGCTGATGGGGATGGCGGCAACCATGGCACAAGATATTGTGCCTGCGGCGGCAATACTGGCGCCCGAAGGCAAGCAGGGAAAAACGGTGGGCACCGTGATGACGGGCCTTCTGCTGGGGATTTTACTCTCACGTACCGTCAGTGGGCTGGTGGGCGAAGCGTTTGGCTGGCGCGAGATGTATCAACTCGCTGCCGTCAGCATTGCCGTAATTACCGCGATTATGTGGAAAGTACTGCCTCGCTTTACGGTCCATTCCACGTTGAGCTATCCATCATTAATGCTCTCAATGGCGCAACTTTGGCAACGATATTCCACCTTGCGCCGCGCAGCACTGGCACAAGGCTTTCTGTCCATTGCTTTTAGCGCCTTCTGGTCTACGCTGGCGGTGATGTTATCTGAGCATTACCACATGGGTAGCGCTATAGCGGGTGCTTTTGGTATCGCGGGAGCAGCCGGAGCGCTTGCCGCACCGATGGCGGGCCATCTTGCCGATAAAGTGGGTGCGGCAAAAGTAACGCAATTGGGTGCTTTGCTGGTAACGGTATCTTTCGCACTGATGTTTTTGTTACCCGCCCTGCCCGTTCAGGGGCAGTGGCTGCTCATCGCCCTTTCGGCGGTAGGTTTTGATCTCGGATTGCAATCCAGCCTGGTTGCCCACCAGAATCTGGTCTATAGCCTGGAGCCTCTGGCACGAGGACGATTGAACGCTCTGCTGTTTACGATGGTGTTTATCGGTATGGCGCTGGGTTCGGTTCTCGGAAGTCAGGTCTACGCCCTGGCAAATTGGGAAGGTGTCGTTGTGTTGGCTACCTTCAGCAGTGCAATTGCGTTGGTCATAAGACTGACGGGGAACCCGTCGCTTAGTAAGACGTCGGTTGCCTAAAAAAATGCCCGCTCCGGGGTGTTAAAGGAGCGGGCAGACAAACATACCCAGTTTCAAGATATGTTTCAAAACGAGGCGTTAACGATTGAGCTGGAACAACGACATTCCCTGCATATCGGTGAACGCTTTATAGGATGCCTGTAGCGCAGCCTGCTGCATGACATAAGACGAGATCGCGGCGTTCCAGTCGACATCCACCAGATTACTCATCTGCTGAGTTTGGCCTAATGCACGATCGGCACCCAGTGAATCCAGCGAGCTTAATTCACTCAGCTGCGTACCTAATTCTGCACGAACAGACAGGACGTTATTCAACGAGTTTTTCAGGCCACGGCTGGTTTTATCAATGGCAGCAGCGGCTTTGTCTTTTGCCACATCATCACCCGCAATCGGGATTTTGAGCTCTGCAATCGCGCTATCCAGCATTTTAAACAGGTTCTTTTCCTGAGTGCCGCCACCAGGTTCCGGTACAGCGTTGCTGGTCAGGTTGGCGAATACTTTATCGCCAGTATGACCAATCACCATGGTTCGGGAGGCATCGACCTGTTGGGTAACGTTTGTTGTACCACCGCTGTAAGCGCCATCTGCCTGGGCAAACGGTGCAGATTCTGTTTTATATCCACCGAAAATATAGCGACCATTACCGTCGGTACTATTTGCCAGGTTCATCAGCTGATCGCGGATCCCCTGTAGGTCGGTGGCCAGCGATGCACGGTCATCATCACTTAACGTTCCGTTCCCGGCATAAACGATTTTTTCCTGTGCAGCCTGAATTGCCGTCGTCACCTGGCTCAGAACATTCTCTTCCAGCGACACCTTTTGCGTCGCGAATGAGCGTGCCAGCGTATATTGGCTGTTCTGCGCCTGAGCCTGAGAAAGTACCACGGCCTGCGAGGCGGCAATCGGATCGTCTGATGGGTTGATCACGCGTTTGCCCGTTGACATCTGCTCGCCGAACTTCATCCATTCAGCCTGAGAGTTAGTGATGCCACGCATATTCTGCTGGTACATCATCTGGGTGCTGATACGCATTGTGTCCCTCTCCCTTAGCGGATATTAATCAGTGCATCAAACAACGCATTCGCGGTCTGCAGCACTTGCGCGTTAGCCAGGTAATACTGCTGAAAACGCTGTAAATTACCGTACTCTTCGTCGAGGTTAACGCCGGAAATAGACTGTTGCTGCCGGTAAAGCTGTGTCACCACGTTGTTCTGGGTGGTGGCGCTGGTTTTCAGCGTAGCGGTTTTGTTCCCGACATCGCTTACCAGCGTGGCATATGCATCGTTGAAGGTCTTATTACCGACAGTCGCTTTGGTTTGCAGATCTAACAGTTTCTGACCGTTACGGTTGTCGCTCTTGCCTTTATCGATGGTGGGGTCCGTATCATTTTTAGACACTTGAGCCATGGCGATTTTCGACTCATCAGTCACCATAACTTTCATATCAACGATAGCGTTACTCACGGGTTTTACAGTAAAACTGTCATTAGCTTTCGCGCCAGCATTAACGGTGATTTCCATCCCGTCAAAGGACATTTTTCCACCGGTAACGGTGGCTTTGAAGCTGGTATTATCCGCCAGGCGAGTAACCTGCCAGTCCGTCCCATCAAAAACGATTTTATAATCTGTCGCCTGCACAGCGGAGCTGTCAGTGATCTTAGCGCTTAACGATCCTGTGCCCGTATTTTTCGCGTTGTTGAAGACTTCCGGGCTGCCGATAGCAAAGAAATCCTTACCCTGATCGCCGTTGGCATCAAAACCTTCTTTATGCTGGGCGTTAAATGCACTGGCAAATGCAAGCGCCAGTTGGCCGAGGGTATTACGCGTCTGATCCAGCTCCTGAGAACGGAAGGTGAGCAGTCCACCCAATGAACCGGTATTCAGCAGTTTCTCCGGAATTTCAACAGCTCCGGCAACGCCATCAACGTAGGCCACGGTTGTACGATTAGGATCATCGCTGGAAGGCACTGCCGCCAGTTGACGTGCATTGCTGCCCTGCACCAGCGAATAGCCGTTGGCCATGGTCAGGTTGTAAGTGCCACCATCCTGAACGCTGACTTCAACACCGACAATCTGATTCAATTCACTGACCAGCTGATCGCGCTGATCAAGCAGGTCGTTAGGAGACGCACCTGCGCCGACGCCTGTCATACGAGAAATCTGGTCGTTGAGGCTGGCAATTTGTTTCGAATAGTTGTTGATCTGATCAACGCTGGCTTTAATCGCGGTGTTGACCTGCTTATCCTGATCGCGCAGATACTGGTCGGTCGTTTTAAACTGATTCACCAACCCATCAGCTTTACCGATTAGCGCCTGGCGTGCCGCCGGATCTTCGGCGTTGCTGACCAGCGTTTGCAGGCTGGTAAAAAAGTCCTGCATGGAGGTCGAAATAGAACTGGTTTTGCTGGAGAGCAGATTGTCGATTTTTGACATTTGCTCATAACGTGTCGTCAAACCGCTGCTCTGGTTCTGCGCTGCTCGCAACTGGTTAGTGATAAAGGAGTCATATTCACGTTGTACACCAGAAACATAGACACCATTGCCTACCCAGCCCCCCGCACCCAGCGTGCTGTTCGCTTGCGCCATAATTGTCGTCTGTCGGGTATATCCGGCAACGTTATAGCTGGAGATGTTGTTACTGGCAGTATTCAACGCGGCCTGCGCTGCGCTGAGTCCACTCATCGCGTTATTAATCAAGCTGGACATGGAGGTTCCTTGTAATCCTTCAATACTCGTTATTATCGGCAGCAGGTCGGTAGACTTGAGCTATTTAAAAGAGATTATCGATGTTCGTGCTGTAGGTTTTGCTCACTTTTTCACTCATCGATTTCAACTGCTGGATCATGCTGGTTAATTTTCGCGCATAGTTAGGGTCTGTGGCGTAACCCGCATTTTGCAATGCCTGCGCCCCTTGCTCGGCGGTCGCGGCAGCGGTCACTGCCGCATAGCGCGGGTTACGCGATATCAGACCGACATAATCCGACAACGCTTCAAGGTAAGAGCTATAGACACGGAATCTGGCTTTCACCTTTTTCGCCTCACCGTTCTCATATTCAGTCGTGGTGATTTCAGTGGTTGGACCTTTCCAGCTTCCTGAAGCCTTCACGCCAAAAATGTTAAAGCTTGGTTCACCGTTCTCACGGCGAATTTGTCGCTGCCCCCATCCGGATTCCAGCGCCGCCTGTGCCAGAATCAGATGATGCGGGACGCCGCTTTGCTGGCTGGCCAGCTTAGCCGGCAGCGATAGCTGGGCGAGGAAGTCTTTACTGTCACCTGACAGCGGCTCATCATTGCTTTCCGTCGCCCGGGGGATGGCTTTGCGGACCAGTTGCGTCAATGCCTGATTTTGATAGCTGGTCACCGTTTCCAGTGAAAACTTCATCGGCACCTGCGGCGCGTCATCCGCAGGTTGCGCTTGCCCTTCAGTCATCTGCTTGACCATCATTTCAGCCAGCCCCAGACCTTTGCCTGCGGTCATTTGCTGCGCAATTTGTTGGTCATACATACTGGTATACAAGCGCGTTGAATCGCTGCTAAACACGCCATCTTTCGGCAGCGCTTCACGCATGCTTTTCAGCATCATCTGCACGAACATCCCTTCAACCTGACGGGCGACCGGACGGATATTCGCCGCCGGGTCCTGGCCCGCTTTCGCTTTCAGTTCGTTCAGTGATTGCGCATCCCAGGCAGCGCTGGTCAACAGTTTGCTGTCACCAATCATTAGATGATTTCCAGTTTGGCGCGTAAGCAACCCGCGCTCTGCATCGATTGCAGAATGGACATCAGATCCATCGGCGTTGCCCCCAGCGCATTCAGCGCACGTACCACATTGTTCAGGTTGGCGCTGGAACGCACGCTCTGCAGCGAGCCACCGCTCTGGCGCAGGTCAATCTGGGTTTGAGGCGTCACCACGGTTTGTCCACCGCCAAACGGTGTGTCCGGCTGGCTGACGTTCGCCTGGCGGTTTACCGTAATCGACAAGTTGCCCTGTGCCACAGCACAGCTATCCAGCGTCACTTCACGGTTCATGACGACAGATCCGGTGCGCGAGTTGATAATCACTTTCGCGTCCTGCGGCGTGACGTTCACCTCAATATTCTGGATATCAGCGAGGAAACGCACCTGCGAGCTGTTGCCGCTTGGCACGCGCACCTGAATGGTTCGGGCATCCAATGCTGTTGCGCTACCAAAGCCACGCGCGCGGTTGATGGTGTCGGTAATCTGCTGCGCCATCGTGAAATCTTCATTATTGAGCTGCAGATTAATGGTGTTACCACCGCCGAACTGGCTGGGTAATTCACGTTCGATAATCGCGCCGTTGGTAATGCGTCCACCATTGAGCTGGTTAACCTGTACGCTACTGCCACCTGCAGCCGCGCCCGCACCGCCCACCAAAATATTCCCCTGAGCCAGCGCATATACCTGACTATCGACCCCTTTTAACGGGGTCATCAGCAGCGTACCGCCGCGCAGGCTTTTGGCGTTCCCCATAGAGGAGACCACTACGTCGATGGTTTGTCCCTGACGACCGAATGCAGGAAACGACGCGGTAACCATCACCGCCGCCACGTTTTTCAGCTGCATATTGGTGCCAGTTGGCACGGTTATCCCCAACTGCGAAAGCATGTTATTGAGCGTTTGCGTCGTAAACGGCGTCTGTGTGGTCTGGTCACCCGTTCCATCCAGACCCACCACCAGCCCATAACCTATCAACGAGTTTTCCCGCACCCCCTGAACGCTGGTCAGGTCACGAATACGGTCAGCATGCGCAAAGGTGGTTATCAGCACCAGTACCATTCCAACAAAAGATTTAAACACTGGGTACCTCGCTTACATCGGCGACAAGTTAAGGAAGAAACGCTGCAACCAGCCCATATTCTGCGCTTCATTGATGTAGCCGTTACCGACGTACTCAATACGCGCGTCCGCAACCTGGGTTGACGGTACGGAGTTGCTGCCACTGATGGTGCGCGGGTTAACAACCCCGGAGAAGCGGATGAATTCAGTGCCCTGATTTATAGCGATCTGTTTTTCACCCACGACATGTAAGTTGCCATTCACCAGTACCTGATCGACCGTTACGGTCAGCGTACCGCTGAAGGTATTTCTGGCGTTCGCGCCGCCTTTACCGTTAAAGGAGTTACCGCCGGAGGCTTCTACGTCTGCACGTTCGTTACCGAACAATCCTTCCAGATAGCGCGGTACGGTATCAAAGCCAAAGTTTGTCTTGCCGTCGCGACTGGCGTTCGCCGAAGAGCTTTTGCTCGCGCTGACGTTTTCCTGCAATACGATGGTCAGCGTATCGCCAATATTGCGTGGACGACGATCTTCAAAGAGTGGCTGATAACCATAGTTAATCGGTTGTGCCGACTGGAAGATTGAGCCATTCGCCACCGGCGTTGGACCTGGAACGGGCTGGGCAGACGTTGCGCCCTGCACGAGCGGCGTGGCCGGGATCCAGGCACATCCTGTTAGTGAAACCACCAGCAGGGCTAAAATTGGGTATGGGTGAAGCGCGTATTTTCGCATTGCGGTCATCTTCAAAATCAGTGTGCCGGTGAGGTTTTCACCCCACCGGGCTCCACTTTAGAGTTGCGTCAGTTTTTGCAGCATCTGATCGGTGGTCGATACCGCTTTACTGTTGATTTCGTAAGCGCGCTGAACCTGGATCATGTTTACCAGCTCTTCCGCCACGTTGACGTTAGAGGTTTCAACATAGCCCTGATACAGCAGACCCGCGCCGTTCAGCCCTGGCGTGCTCTCATTCGGCGCACCGGATGACTGCGTTTCGGTGTACAGATTCTCACCAATGCTTTCCAGACCGGTATCGTTCATGAAGGTTGTCAGGTTAAGCTGCCCGACCTGAACAGGCGCCGCCTGCCCCTGTTGGGTCACGCTGACAATACCGTCACGTCCAATGGTGATACTGAGCGAGTTAGCCGGAATGGTGATGGCAGGCTGAACCTGAAAACCACCCGCCGTCACCAACTGACCGTTCTGATCCACCTGGAAAGAACCGTCGCGGGTATAAGCGGACGTACCATCGGGCAACATGACCTGGAAAAAGCCCTGGCCTTTAATCGCCACATCTTTACTGTTGTTGGTCTGCGACAGGTTACCCTGGCTGTGTAAACGCTCGGTCGCAACCGGACGTACGCCGGTACCAATCTGCAAACCAGACGGCAGTGTGGTCTGTTCAGAAGACTGTGCGCCAGGCTGACGAATCGTCTGGTACAACAGATCTTCAAATACGGCACGTTGGCGCTTAAATCCGTTGGTGCTGACGTTTGCCAGGTTGTTGGCAATCACATCCATGTTGGTTTGCTGCGCATCCAGGCCGGTTTTGGCGATCCATAATGAACTGATCATAAAATGTCCTGTATTAACTCATCGACAGCAGTTGGTTGGCGCGGCCCGCGTTATCATCCACGCTACTGATAATTTTCATCTGCATTTCAAAGCGGCGGGCGTTGGCGATCATGTCGCTCATCGCAGCAACCGGTTTAACGTTACTGCCTTCCAGCACGCCCGACATCACGCGAATGCTGGGGTCAGCCTGTAACGTCGCACCACGGGTGGCCTGTGCGGCCTGGGTCAGACGGAACATACCGTCATCGCCACGTTGCACCTCAAGCCCTGTAGCCTTCACCAGCTTCAACCGCCCCACTGGCGCGACCGTATTAGCCGGATCGCCAGGGTTAAGTGCAGAAATGGTCCCGTCCGCCGCAATGGTGACTTCTGAACCTTCCGGTACGGCTATCGGTCCGGCTTCGCCAATTACCGGGTGTCCCTGAATAGTCAGTTCACCCGTTGGGCTTACCTGAATAGCGCCGTTACGGGTATATCCTTCGCTACCGTCCGCAGTCTGCACAGCCAACCAGCCATCTTGTTGCAGCGCCACATCCAGCGGGCGGGAGGTATAGTCCATCTGACCGGGCGTCATATCGGCCCCCGGCGTGGAAGCCACCACCAGCGTACGCGTTGGTAAAGACAATCCTTCTACAGGAACCGCGCGCAGTGCATTGAGCTGCGCACGAAACCCTGGCGTGGAGGCGTTTGCCAGGTTGCTGGCCGTCACCGCCTGTTGATTCAGCGTCTGACTGGCCGCGCCCATGGCGGTATAAATTGCGTGATCCATTAAGCCATCCCGTCAGGCGCTTAGCGCAGGTTGACCAGCGTGTTGAGGATCTGATCCTGGGTTTTGATGGTCTGCGCGTTCGACTGATAGTTACGCTGGGCGACAATCATATTCACCAGTTCTTTACTCAAATCCACGTTTGACGCTTCCAGCGCGCCGTTAGTCAGCTTGCCGAAGTTACCTTCGCCTGCGGTACCCAGCAGCGCCACGCCGGAAGACTGAGTCGCCGCCCAGACGTTGTCGCCCTGAGACGCCAGACCTTCGTTGTTGGCAAAGTTTGCCAGCACGATCTGCCCCAGAACCTGTTGCTGTTCGTTGGAGTAGTTACCGACCACGGTACCGTCATTGTTAATCTGGTAGCTCACCAGATCGCCCGGCTTGTAGCCGTTCTGATTCGTGGCAACGATGTTGTTGGCACCGGTGTTCTGCTGCATGGAGTTCAGGAAGCTCAGGGAGAAGTTCGCCGGAACTGCGCCATTGATCGTACCAGTGGAGATCTGAATTTGCGGTTGGGCATTAGCTGGACCTTCAACGGGGATTTTTGGTCCATCCGGATCTGCTGGATCGACTGGCACCGTCCCTTCAACATAATTATTCACAGAAGTCAGCGTACCGTTAGCACTAAAGTTCATCACCGCATTCTTGCTGGCAACTGAACCCGCAACGCTGGCATCCTGGGTGTAGACATCCCATTTGTTAGGGCCTGTTTTGACATAAAAAATATTCATGTCATGAGCGTTACCCTGGCTATCGAAAACGGTAACACTGCCTTTTTTGTTGTAGGAATCCGCATCGCTTGGATTAAACGGGGTCTTGGTAGGGACCTTGTCAGTGGAGTTCAGGTTGACCTGCATTGACGCAGTGGTGGTTGATTTAGCCGCCATCAGCGTATTCGGGATAGTGATCGGTGCCGGGTTCGCACCCTGCTGAACTGTTGGCGGTGTACCGGTAGCCGGATAGCCTGTCAGCTGCAGCCCCTGCATGTTAACGATATTGCGGTTTTCATCGAGTTTGAACTGACCGTTACGGCTGTAGAAAACGGAACCGTTGCTGTCTACCATACGGAAAAAACCGTTCTGGCTGATAGCAACGTCCAGACCACGTCCGGTGTTGGTGGTAGTACCGTCGGTAAAGTCCTGAGTAATACCCGCAACTTTAACGCCCAAACCGACTTTCGAACCGGCAAACATATCGGCAAAAGATGCCGTGCCAGATTTAAAACCGTAGGTGGCGGAGTTGGCGATGTTGTTACCAATGACATCGAGGTTGGTCGCTGCAGCGTTCAGACCGCTGACCGCTTGAGAAAAGGCCATGACTTACTCCTGATAAGTGTGAAGGCTTAAATTATCTGCCGTACTTCGTCGAGGGTGGTGGTTCCATAGGTGCCCAGATCCAGCGTATTACCGCCGTTACTGCGAATAACGCCCTGCACCAGCGCAAACTGAAGCGGCTGGGCCACCAGTTGCGTTCCGCCATTACTGGCAGCAATTGACACGTTGTAAGAACCGCTTGGTGCATCCGTGCCATCGGTCATGGTGCCGTCCCAGGTAAAGGTATGAACGCCTGCTTTCAACCCGCCAATGTCAATGGTGCGCACCACTTTGCCGTCTTTATCGGTAATGGTTGCGGTAACCTTATCTGCCGGTTGCTGCAGCTCAATTCCAAATGGTGTTGTCGTGGTTTTGGCACCCTCTTCTGTCCCTTTACCGGTCAGGATGGTGGTACCCGGGATCATCACACCGTGGCCAATCAGCGTACTGGCCTGCAGCGACTGACTGTTGTCGATCTGCCCGGAGATCGACCCTAACGTGGTGTTCAGTTTCTCAATCCCGCTCACGGTACTGATTTGCGCCAACTGGGTAGTCAGTTCGTTGTTTTGCAGCGGGTTGGTAGGGTCCTGGTTTTTCAGTTGTGCAACCAGCAGCGTAAGAAAGCTGCTTTGCAGGTCAGCGGCGTTGCTGCCCGTCAGTGAGCTATTCCCCGTGGCGGCATTAACCCCCGTCGTGCTCGGGTCATTCATTTCTACAGCAATAGACATGTGCGCCTCCTTTACTGGCCTAGCGTCAACGTTTTAAGCATCAAGCTTTTCACGGTGTTGAGCACTTCGACGTTTGCCTGATAGCTACGTGAGGCAGACATGGTGTTGACCATCTCGCCAACAACGTCCACATTCGGCATTTTCACGTAGCCATTCGCATCGGCCAGCGGATTACCGGGTTCATAAACCAGCTTATCCGGCGCCTGACTTTCAATGACGTCAGCGACTTTTACGCCACCGGTTGCCGCACCTGGCACAGCATCTACCTGAAAAACAACCTGCTTCGCGCGATACGGCTGACCGTCGGGTCCGCTGACGCTATCCGCATTCGCCATGTTGCTGGCCGCGACGTTCAGGCGTTTAGACTGAGCCGTCAGCGCAGAACCTGCGATATCAAAAATATTTAACAGCGCCACGAATTAGTTCCCTCCTTGCAGCACGTTCATCATGCCTTTGATTTGTCCACCCAGCGCCGTCAGCCCCATTTGATATTTGAGGCTGTTGTCTGCAAATTGCGTGCGCTCCCGGTCCATATCTACCGTGTTGCCATCAAGAGACGGCTGGTCAGGAATACGGTAGAGCAGCTCCGTAGACGGCGCAGAAACGGTCTGGGCCGGAATGTGTTGTGCAGAGGTCAGCGTCAACGAAACGCCGCCGGTTTCTTCCCGTCCTCGCACCATGACTTTTTTTAATTCACTGGCGAAATCCAGATCGCGCGCCTGATACCCCGGCGTGTCGGCATTGGCAATGTTGGCCGCCAATATTTCCTGGCGTTGGGCGCGCAAATTCAGCGCTTCCTGTTGAAAACGTAAGGCGGCGTCGAGCTTATCGAGCATATCTCCTCCGCAAATGACAAAATTCAGCCGACAGCTTAAATCCCATTACGCGCGCGTTATCGCCGGAATAAACGCAAAATGCGTCGCTATTTGTTGCGTTGATGACTGCGTCACACAGGTAAAATCCTGCCACTACCTGAAAAAGCGCGAGGTTTTGATGCAAACGTTTAAACGTGGAATAGTCGTGGCAGCACTGCTGTTCAGCCCTATGACGCTGGCACAAGACCTGAATTCGCAGCTAACGGCATGGTTTTCCCAGCGCCTGGCCGGATTTAGCGATGAGGTGGTAGTCACTATCCGAACGTCACCAAACTTATTGCCCAACTGCGAACAACCGGCATTAAGCGTGTCAGGTAGCGCAAAACTGTGGGGCAATGTGAATGTGCTGGCCCGCTGTGCCAACGAAAAACGTTATCTGCAAGTGAACGTGCAGGCGACGGGAAACTACGTTGTTGCCGCTGCATCCGTAGCGCGAGGTAGCACCCTGACCCCAGCCAGCGTAACGCTGAAACGTGGTCGACTGGACCAACTACCGCCGCGCGCGGTGCTGGATATGAGTCAGGTGCAGGATGCAGTGAGCCTGCGCGATCTGGTGCCGGGCCAACCGATACAGCTTTCGATGTTGCGCCAGGCATGGCGGATCAAGGCCGGTCAGCGCGTACTGGTTATTGCCAACGGAGATGGCTTTCGGGTCAATGCCGAAGGTAAAGCGCTGAACAACGCCGCTGTCGCACAGAATGCGCGAGTGCGGATGATTTCAGGCCAGGTGGTGAGCGGCGTCGTCGATTCTGATGGGAATATTCTTATTAACCTATAATAGGTTAAAGATTTTTTAGCGTGTGCCGATAGATAAACAACCAATGATTACAGCGGGCCGCTATAGCGTAACCCCTCGATGAGGAAAAATAAAATGAGCATTGATCGTACCTCACCATTGAAGCCAGTAAGCACCGTTCAGCCGCGTGAAACCAGCGATGCGCCGGTACAAAAAGCGCGGAAGGAAAAAACCACCGCGACCACCAGCACCAGCGTCATGCTGAGCGACGCCCAGGCCAAACTGATGCAGCCCGGCAGCAATGACATCAATATGGAACGCGTGGAAGCACTGAAAACCGCAATCCGTAACGGTGAATTGAAAATGGATACCGGAAAAATTGCCGACTCGCTGATTCGCGAGGCGCAGAGCTACCTACAGAGTAAATAAAGTATGACTCGTTTGTCAGAAATACTTGACCAGATGACGACCGTCCTCAATGACCTGAAAACGGTAATGGATGCTGAACAGCAGCAGCTTTCCGCAGGGCATATCAACGGCAGCCAGCTACAGCGTATTACAGAAGAAAAAAGCTCCTTGCTGGCAACCCTTGATTATCTTGAGCAGCAGCGCCGCCTGGAACATGACGCCACGCGCAGCGCCAATGATGAGATTGCTGAACGCTGGCAGACTATCACCAAGAAAACACAGCATTTACGCGACCTCAACCAGCACAACGGTTGGCTGCTGGAAGGGCAGATCGAGCGTAATCAACAAGCAATACAAGTGCTGAAACCGCACCAGGAACCAGCGTTGTATGGCGCAAACGGTCAAACCTCTGCTGCGCACCGCGGCGGGAAAAAATTCTCTATATGATGTCAGCCTGATAACGTTTTGCTTATCAGGCCTACGCCTTTTGTAGGCCGGATACGGCGTTATGCCGCCATCCGGCATTGATCCTTTACGCCGTCCGACGCACAAACTCTTTTACTTTAAAGCCCAGTACGGCGAGTGCTGCGAAGTAAGCGGCAATACCTGCCACCACGACCGCCATCAGACGCAGCAGACGCCACAACATCGTTCCCTGCGACCAATCCGGCATGATGTAGAGCATGCCAACCAGAACCGCAGACATCACCAGCACGGAAATCACCAGACGCGCCAGGAACCAGCTCCAGCCCGGTTGTGGGGTAAAGATTTTCTGTTTCCGCAGTTGCCAGTACAGCAGTGAAGCGTTCAGACATGCCGCCAGACCAATCGACAGCGACAATCCGGCATGCTTTAACGGCCCGATAAACGCCAGGTTCATCACCTGGGTCATAATCAGCGTCACAATGGCAATCTTCACTGGCGTTTTAATATCCTGGCGGGAGTAAAAGCCCGGAGCCAACACTTTCACCACGATCAAGCCAATCAAACCTACCGAGTACGCCACCAGCGCACGCTGGGTCATCGCGGCATCAAAGGCGGTAAATTTACCGTACTGGAACAGAGACACCGTCAGCGGTTTGGCCAGAATACCCAACGCTACGGCACTCGGTAATGCCAACAGGAAACACAAGCGCAGGCCCCAGTCCATCAGGCGACAATATTCATCATGATTACCGCTGGAAAAGCTTTTGGACAGCGATGGCAGCAGGATAGTCCCCAGCGCCACGCCCAGAACACCGGACGGAAACTCCATCAGACGGTCGGCATAATACATCCATGAAACTGAGCCAGAGGCCAGAAACGAGGCGAAAATCGTATTGATGATCAGTGAAATCTGGCTGACAGATACCCCAAGGATCGCCGGGCCCATTTGCTTGACGACACGCATCGCCCCCGCATCACGGAAGTTCACGCGCGGCAGCACCAGCATGCCAATTTTCTTCAAGTGCGGAAGCTGATAAATCAGCTGTAGCACGCCGCCAACCGTAACGGCCCACGCCAGCGCCAGCACCGGCGGGTTAAAATAGGGTGCCGCAAATAGCGCGAAGCCGATCATGCTGATATTCAGAAAGGTCGGGGCAAACGCAGGAATGGAAAAGCGGTTCCAGGTATTAAGGATCGCACCAACCAGTGAGGCCAGTGAAATCAGTAGAATATAGGGAAAAGTGATCCGCAGCAGTTGAGTGGTCAGCGCAAATTTATCCGCTGTGTCAGCAAATCCCGGCGCGGTGACTAATATCACCCATGGCGCAGCCAACATCCCGGCTACCGTCACCACGGCCAGCGCCAGCGTCAACAGTCCGGAAACGTAGGCAACAAACACGCGGGTAGCATCTTCCCCCTGCTTGCTTTTGTACTCAGCAAGAATCGGCACAAACGCCTGCGAAAATGCGCCTTCGGCAAAAATTCGGCGCAACAGGTTAGGAAGTTTGAATGCCACAAAAAAGGCATCTGTCGCCATCCCTGCACCAAAGATTCTGGCGACAATCGCATCACGCGCAAAACCCAGCACACGTGAAAACATCGTCATCGAGCTGACGGCTGCCAGCGACTTTAATAAATTCATCTATGTTGTATTCCAGACTCTGAGGCAAAACCCCGACAAACCTGCCCGTAGGTCGGATAAGGCATTCTCGCCGCCATCCGACACTTTTGCTGTGCCTGATGGCGACACCCTGGCACCTTATCAGGCCGACAAACCAGCTATGGTTGAAAAGAGGTGTTATTTTGAGTGGGCATATAGTACCTGGATTACAATGAATTACTACCGCCAGATGTTACAGGGGGTTATTCAGCCATCGCCTCCCGCCACAGCTTTTCAACAACACGCTGGGCCAGTAGCGCCTGCTCGCCTGCCGTCTGGGGAACCGTCTGATTTTGCACGCACTCAATGAAATGACGTGCGCATCCGGCAAAACCACGCTGTTCTAAGGTCGTTTGCCAGCCCGCTATCGGCTTATGAACAACACCTTGCCCACGCTCCTCCCGCCATTCCCGCATATCAGTGACGTCAATCAGGCCGCCGTCCGTCACCGCCTGCACGCTCTCGCGCTGGCTACCGGCACGGCGATGCATACTGGTCGTTATCTGCATTTGACCGACAGAAAAATGATGCTCGGCGTAGAGCATCGCACCAGATTCATTGGTCAGCAGCGTGCCGTTATTTAACTGCGCCTGCCCTCCCGCCAGCCACAAAGCGGTATCGACCACGTGCAGATAGTCGTCCAGCAGAGTGAAGCGCAGATCGTGCGGCCCAACGCTATCCGTACGGTGCTTATCCATACGTACAGACGCTGCGGTGCCCAACTGGGTTTTGAGATCCTGGTACAGCGGTGCAAATCGACGGTTAAACCCGACCATCAGCGTGAGTTTTTTCCGCGCGGCCAGCTCGACCAGTTGCTCAGCCTCATGCAGGTTTTCCGCCAGCGGTTTATCCACACACACGTGAACTCCGGCATTCAGCAATTCACTGACTACCGCATAGTGCGTCGCGGTACTGGAATGGACGAAAACCGCGTCGCAGGTTTGCGCCAGATTCTTCAATGAATCCACGTAGGGTATTCGCCAGGTATCACAGATACGCTGTGCTTTATCGCGTGAAGGTGAAAATGCGCCTTGCAGCGTCCAGTCCGCGGAGGTGCCTAGCACGGGTAGCCAGGCCTTTTGTGCAATACCGCCCAGGCCAACTACGCCGATACGTAATTTGTTCACGTTAGTCTCCCAGGTGCGCCAGCAAGGAATCAAGTCGCTGCTTAAGCTCTGCGACTTCCGTTTCCAGCGCTTCCACGCGCGCCTGCAGATCACCGGAGGCTACAGGGGGTTCATCTGCCGCGGCAATGGCTTCATCAACCTCACCACAAAACAGGTGCATATAGCGACTTTCACGTTTGCCCGGCTCACGCGCCAGGCGGATCACATAAGGCCCATCTTCCCGGTTCGCCAGATTTTCCAGCGTCGACTCCACTTCGGCCATATCGCTGAATTCGTACATACGGGATGCGCGGCTACGCAGTTCACCAGGCGTCTGAGCGCCCCGCAGCAGCAGTGTGGTGATTATGGCCACCTCTGCGGCACTAAGCTTCAGATTGCCAAATTCAGAGTTGCAGAAACGCTGCTCATATTTCGTGACGCGATTGCCAAAACCGCTCACCGTGCGCAGAAAATGTCGCTTAACCAGGTTATCCAACTGCTCCTGCACGTCCGATTCCGACAGGTTCATCACCGGTTCACGATTCGTTTTTTGATTGCAGGCTGTTACGACTCCATTAACGGAGAGTGGGTACTGTTCCGGCGTGGTCACTTGTTTTTCTAATAAACAGCCAATCACTCGTGCTTCGGTGGCGGTTAATTCGTATTTCATCGTCTTCTCCATTAATCATGGCTGCATCTGAAACTTAGCGGCCGGGGGTCCATTCTGATGTGGTCAACGCCGTCAGCACGTGATCGCGCCACTGCCCGTCAATCAGCAGGTAGTCTTTGGCATACCCTTCTTTTTCAAAACCCAGTCGCGCCAGCAGGTCACCGCTGCGCTTATTATGTGGCATGTAGTTAGCCATAATGCGGTGAATATGCTGCGTGCGCTGCATATAACGAATGGCCGAGGTTAAGGCTTCATACATTAGCCCCTGCCCCTGCCATTTCTGCGCAATGGAGTAGCCGAGATAACAGGCATGGAAGGATCCCCGCACCACGTTTGAGAAGTTCGCAACGCCGATAATCTCTTTTTCGTCCGGATCGAGCAGCGCAAAATAATAGGCGGTGCCCTGTTTATGAAACTCAGAGATCATGCTCAGACGCGCCTGCCAGCCGGACGGATAGCAGTGGCTTTCATCGCGAATAGGTTCCCAGGGTTTTAAGAAATGACGATTTTCTGCGTAATAATCTGCCAGACGCCAGGCATCACGCTCATGCACTAAACGCACGACCAGGCGGTCGGTGGTTAAGCGCACTTTTGGCACGTTACTGCGATAGCCAAACATTCTATACCTACTCCTTCCCGTAACGTCTTCAATACGCTATTCGCATTACTATACCTGTGCGAATACGCCCTGTGAAAAGAGCAAAATGCCATTTTTTGAATTATTCACACATTTTGATGAAAACTCTCTATCAAGACGGACTTTTGATAAAAAAATATTGTCCCGCGAAGGGTGGGAAAAGCGATGACGACACCGCAGAATAGGAGGTGCTTATCTTTTAAACTCTATCCAGAGTGACGAGTTTTTCCCTGGAGGGGAAATGTCGCAAGTCTCGCAGGCAAGGAACCTGGGTAAATACTTCCTTCTCATCGATAATATGCTGGTCGTGCTGGGTTTCTTCGTCGTTTTCCCGCTGATCTCAATTCGTTTCGTCGACCAAATGGGCTGGGCCGCCGTGATGGTTGGTATTGCACTAGGATTACGTCAATTTATCCAGCAGGGGTTGGGTATTTTCGGCGGTGCTATTGCGGACCGTTTCGGTGCAAAACCGATGATCGTCACCGGCATGCTGATGCGCGCTGCCGGGTTCGCCACCATGGGCATTGCCCATGAGCCGTGGCTGCTGTGGTTTTCCTGCTTTCTCTCCGGACTGGGCGGTACACTATTCGACCCACCCCGCTCGGCGCTGGTGGTTAAACTGATCCGCCCGGAAAAGCGCGGGCGCTTTTTCTCTATTCTGATGATGCAGGATAGCGCCGGGGCCGTGGTTGGCGCGTTACTTGGCAGCTGGTTATTGCAATACGATTTCCGTCTGGTCTGTGCCACCGGCGCAATTTTGTTCGTTCTGTGCGCGGCGTTTAACGCCTGGCTGCTCCCGGCATGGAAGCTGTCGACGGTGAAAATTCCAGTGCGCGAAGGGATGAGCCACGTGATGCATGACAAGCGCTTTGTCACCTATGTGCTGACGCTGGCGGGCTATTACATGCTGGCGGTACAGGTGATGCTGATGCTGCCAATCATGGTGAACGACATCGCAGGTTCACCGGCCGCCGTGAAATGGATGTATGCCATCGAGGCGTGCCTCTCCTTGACGCTGCTCTACCCAATTGCCCGCTGGAGTGAAAAACGTTTTCGCCTTGAACATCGTCTGATGGCCGGTCTGCTGGTGATGTCTCTGAGCATGATGCCGATCGGTCTGGTGGGGAATTTGCAGCAGTTGTTCACCCTGATCTGTACGTTCTATATTGGCTCGATCATCGCCGAACCCGCGCGTGAAACCCTTAGCGCCTCACTGGCGAATGCACGTGCCCGAGGAAGCTATATGGGCTTCAGTCGACTGGGGCTCGCTATCGGTGGCGCAATTGGATATATCGGCGGCGGCTGGCTGTTTGACATGGGCAAGGCCCTGGCACAGCCTGAGTTACCCTGGATGATGCTCGGTATTATCGGCCTCATCACCTTCCTGGCGCTGGGCTGGCAATTCAGTCTCAAACGCCCAACGAGAGGCATGCTGGAGCCAGACACCTGATAGCCGAACCTGCTTCCGGGCGCTTTTCAGTTTTTTCTGCTGGCGTCCGGGGCGCTGGTACTCGATGATGCTTTGTGTCACGATTACGCCACATGCATCATGTTGAGGAACCCCATGAAAAAGTTTTTTTTTGCCGCTGCACTGATTGTCAGCGGCCTGTTGGTTGGTTGTAATCAACTCACGCAATACACGGTTAGCGAGCAAGAAATTAATCAGGCCCTGGCAAAGCATAATAACTTTTCTAAAGATATCGGCTTGCCCGGCGTTGCTGAAGCACACATCGTACTAAATAATCTCGCCAGTCAGATTGGCCGTGAAGAACCCAATAAAGTGACGCTGACCGGTGATGCCAACCTGGACATGAATTCCCTGTTTGGCAGCCAAAAAGCGACCATGAAGCTGAAGTTAAAAGCCTTACCGGTATTCAACAAAGAGAAAGGCGCAATTTATCTGCAAGAGATGGAAGTCGTGGATGCGACCGTTACACCAGAAAAAATGCAGTCGGTACTGCAAACGCTGATGCCTTATTTAAACCAGTCGCTGCGTAACTATTTCAACCAGCAGCCAGCCTACATTCTGCAGGATGACAGTAGCCAGGGTGAAGCACTGGCGAAAAAACTGGCGAAGGGAATTGAGGTGAAACCGGGGGAAATCATCATCCCGTTCACCGACTAATAAAACTGAGGGCGCCGATGCGCCCTTTTTTTTCGTGCAAACGAAAACGTTTCCGCTTATCCTTTGTTTCCGGCAAAAAAGACTATCCTCAGCCGGAGCATATTGATGACTGCACCATCCCAGGTTTTAAAGATCCGCCGCCCAGACGACTGGCATCTTCACTTTCGCGATGGCGACATGTTAAAAACTGTCGTGCCCTACACCAGTGAAATTTATGGTCGCGCCATTGTCATGCCGAACCTGGCACCGCCCGTCACCACGGTTGACGCGGCTATCACTTATCGCCAGCGCATTCTTGACGCGGTACCTGCCGGACACGACTTCACACCATTAATGACCTGCTACTTAACGGATACGCTGGATCCCAACGAGCTGGAACGTGGATTTAACGAAGGCGTATTCACCGCAGCAAAACTCTATCCGGCCAATGCCACCACCAACTCGACGCATGGCGTAACCTCTATTGACGCCATCATGCCGGTGCTGGAGAGGATGGAAAAATTGGGTATGCCGCTGCTGGTGCACGGCGAAGTGACGCATGCAGATATCGATATTTTCGATCGCGAAGCGCGCTTTATTGAAACGGTGATGGAACCGCTGCGCCAGCGTTTGACCTCGCTGAAAGTAGTGTTCGAGCATATCACTACCAAAGATGCTGCCGAATACGTGCGCGACGGTAACGAGCTTCTGGCAGCGACTATTACGCCACAGCACCTGATGTTTAACCGCAACCACATGCTGGTTGGCGGGATTCGTCCTCACCTGTACTGCCTGCCGATCCTCAAACGTAACGTCCACCAACAGGCGCTGCGTGAACTGGTTGCCAGCGGGTTTACGCGCGCCTTCCTCGGTACCGACTCAGCGCCGCACGCACGTCATCGCAAAGAGTCAAGCTGTGGCTGTGCTGGATGCTTTAATGCACCGACCGCACTAGGCAGCTATGCCGCCGTGTTTGAAGAGATGAATGCGCTGGACCATTTCGAAGCCTTCTGCTCACTCAACGGCCCACAGTTCTATGGTTTGCCGGTAAATGAGACCTTTATTGAGCTGGAACGCGTGGAGCACCTGGTCCCTGAGAGCATAGCGTTGGAAGACGATACGCTGGTGCCTTTCCTGGGTGGCGAAACGGTACGCTGGTCAGTCAAAAGCTAAAAAAAGTGTAGCCAACCGACTCGAATAGCTGTATAAATAAACAGTATATTCCACAGGGGGCTACTATGCGTATTGAAGTCACTATTGCCAAAACTTCACCTTTACCTGCCGGTGCAATTGACGCACTGGCAGGTGAACTCTCCCGCCGTATTCAGCACCATTTTCCGGATAACGAAGGTAACGTTACCGTCCGTTATGCCGGCGCAAACAATCTGTCGGTTATTGGCGCGACCAAAGAGGACAAAGAGCGCATCAGCGAGATCCTACAGGAAACCTGGGAAAGCGCGGATGACTGGTTCATTAACGAATAAATAATGATATGCAGTGATGTTTGTTTGCCGGGTCGCCCCGGCTTTTTTATACACGCTATCTTGTAATCAATCGCACATTTCTTCTGACGAGCATTTAATTTAATATTAACCCACCGATTATCTTTTAACCAAAACAACAAAATAATTGTGCAACATACTAAAAAAAAATGAATAACATGTCGGTTTCTTAGTCAGATAACGCTGAAAACAAAAAATTTATGCCCTTCCCTCTTTAAATTTTCAATGAATACCCTTATTTATTGATATACTGAAGTTGCTTCAGAAAAAAACGCATTGAACCTCGAAAACCGTTGTCTAGTAACACGAATTAGGGGGCATGATGGAAAAGAATAATGAAGTCATTCAGACTCATCCGCTTGTAGGGTGGGACATCAGCACTGTTGATAGCTACGATGCGCTGATGCTGCGTTTGCACTACCAAACCCCGAACCGCCCTGACCCGGATGGGACTGAAGTTGGTCAAACGCTCTGGTTAACCACTGATGTTGCCAGGCAATTTATTTCGATATTAGAAGCAGGAATCGCCAAAATTGAATCTGGCGATTACCAGGTAAATGAGTATCAGCGACATTAAACCTGATACATCCAACCATCAAAAGGCACCTTAGCGGTGCCTTTCTTATTTCCAGGTTGAATATTCCAGGTCAGTTATTTACCCTTCTACTATCGCGATTGCAGAGAGAAGCGGATGAAATACGACTTAATCATTATTGGCAGCGGTTCGGTAGGCGCCGCAGCTGGATACTATGCCACTCGTGCCGGTCTGAAGGTTCTGATGATCGATGCGCATATGCCACCACATCAACAGGGCAGCCACCACGGCGATACTCGATTAATTCGTCATGCTTATGGCGAAGGCGAAAAATACGTTCCGCTGGTGCTACGTGCGCAAACATTGTGGGATGAACTGTCCACCCATAATGAAGAACCGATTTTTGTTCGCTCCGGAGTTATCAACCTCGGTCCGGCAGAGTCAACCTTCTTAGCAACTGCAGCGCAAAGCGCAAAACAGTGGCAACTTAACGTTGAACAATTAGATGCAGCGGCCATCATGGCTCGCTGGCCGGAAATTCGCGTACCTGACAACTATATCGGTCTGTTTGAAGCGGAGTCCGGTTTTTTACGCAGTGAGTTAGCAATTAAAACCTGGATCCGTCTGGCGGAAGAAGCAGGCTGTGCGCAACTGTTTAAATGCCCGGTCAGCGCAATTCATCACGGTGATGATGGCATCACGGTAGAAACGGTTGACGGTGACTACCACGCGAAGAAAGCAGTGATCAGCGCCGGTACCTGGGTGCAGGCTTTAGTCCCTGAACTACCGATACAACCGGTGCGCAAAGTGTTCGCCTGGTATCAGGCCGATGGGCGCTACAGCGTTAAGAATAACTTCCCGGCTTTCACCGGCGAGCTGCCAAATGGCGATCAATACTACGGTTTCCCGGTTGAAAACGACGAGCTGAAAATTGGTAAGCACAATGGCGGACAGGTAATCCATTCTGCAGAAGAGCGTAAGCCATTTGCCGCTGTAGCCAGCGACGGTTCTGAAGCCTTCCCATTCCTGCGCACAATTCTGCCTGGCATTGGCTGTTGCCTGCACGGCGCATCCTGCACTTACGATAATTCACCAGATGAAGACTTTATAATTGATACTCTGCCGGAACATGACAACACGCTGATCATTACCGGACTGAGCGGACATGGCTTTAAGTTTGCCTCTGTACTGGGAGAGATTGCGGCAGACTTCGCTCAGGACAAACCGTCTGACTTTGACCTGACCCCCTTCAGGCTAAGCCGTTTTAAGTGATAATAAATGAATGGCCTCGTTGGTGAGGCCATTTTTAATGACAGGAATAACGTCAATGCGCCGTATCTTTCACTATCTGGTTAATAATATTCGCGAGCATCTTATGCTCTACATTATTTTATGGTCACTGCTGGCCATTATGGATGTAATATATATTATGTTTTTCTGATTCCTGCGCGCTGACATTAATTGACAAAAATTGAGATTAGCTTAATTTTCATTGCAATAAACTGAATAATAACAAAAACCACAACACCCCATAGACTAAGCCCCGCCACATATTTTCGCACTAATCCCTTGATGATTACCTCAACAATCAGTCAACTTTATTGAACAAAAAATAAATATCATCACTATTGTTATTTATTAGTTGCATTAATGTCTTTTACACGCCATTTTCATTCACTTCTGAAATATCAATCGGTGTGCTTATGCAATTCAATAATACTCCACAGCGCTATGGCGTAGTGTCAGCCACATTACATTGGCTGGTTGCGATTGCTGTATATGGCATGTTTGCGTTGGGGTTATGGATGGTCACGCTTAGCTACTATGATGGCTGGTATCACCAGGCCCCCGAACTGCATAAAAGCATCGGCATCCTACTCATGATGGGACTGGTTATCCGCGTTATCTGGCGGTTGTTCTCCCCTCCGCCTGCTGCGTTGGCAAGCTACTCCCGTTTAACCCGTATCGCCGCGGCAATGGGTCACCTCGCACTTTATTTGCTGCTCTTTTCAATAGTCATCAGCGGATATCTGATTTCCACCGCAGATGGCAAAGCGATAAGCGTCTTTGGCTGGTTCGACATTCCCGCCACCCTGGCCAATGCGGGTTCCCAGGCCGACCTCGCCGGTAGCTTGCACCTGTGGCTTGCGTGGACCGTGGTGATTTTATCCCTACTACACGGACTGATGGCCCTGAAACATCACTTTATTGATAACGACGATACCCTCAATCGCATGTTGGGAAAATCGTCATCTGACTATGGAGCTTAAAATGAAAAAAAACCTGCTGGGACTTACACTCGCTTCTCTTTTATTCACCACCGGGTCGGCCGTGGCGGCAGATTACAAAATTGACAAGGAAGGACAGCATGCCTTTGTTAATTTCCGTATTCAGCATCTGGGTTACAGCTGGCTGTACGGCACTTTCAAAGATTTCGACGGTACGTTTACCTTTGATGAGAAAAATCCCGCAGCCGATAAGGTTAACGTAACCATCAACACCAACAGCGTTGACACTAATCACGCCGAACGCGACAAGCATCTGCGCAGTGCAGATTTCCTTAACGTGGCAAAATTCCCGCAGGCTACCTTCAGCTCCACCAGCGTGAAAAAAGAGGGGAATGACCTGGATATCACCGGTAATTTGACCCTGAACGGCGTTACTAAACCGGTTACGCTGGACGCGAAGCTCATCGGTCAGGGTGGCGATCCCTGGGGCGGTACGCGCGCTGGTTTTGAAGCGCAAGGTAAGATTAAGCTGAAGGATTTCAACATCACCACCGATCTCGGACCTGCATCGCAGGAAGTCGATTTGATCATCTCAGTGGAAGGTGTTCAGCAGAAGTAACGCATGAATTACCGGATGAGGTTCTGCCCCTCATCCGGCATCATGTTATTGCGCAGGGTCTGGAATACCCAGTTTGGTATTCAGGTGACCGCGTGATTTATTGAAGATTTTATTGCCATTTTCACGTCCCGCACGACGACGCCGTTGTTCCTCTTCCGGCAACTCACTCTCTTCGCTACACAGCTCGCTACAGCAGCCTTTATATTTCTGCGCACAAGCCGGGCACTGAATAAACAACAGATGGCAGCCATCATTTTTGCAATTAGTATGGCTATCGCACGCCGTGCCGCACTGATGGCAATGCGCGATAACATCTTCAGAGATCCTTTCGCCCATACGCTCATCAAAGACAAAGTTTTTACCGACAAAACGTACCGGAAGCCCCTGTTCACGCGCCTTGCGGGCATACTCAATAATACCGCCCTCAATGTGCCAGACTTTGCTAAATCCATTGTGTTTCATCCAAGCGCTGGCTTTCTCACAGCGGATCCCACCCGTGCAATACATCACGATTTTTTTATCTTTATGCGCCAGCATCATTTCAACAGCTTTCGGCAACTGGTCGCGGAACGTGTCTGCCGGGATCTCCAGCGCATTCTCGAAATGACCCACCTCATATTCATAGTGGTTGCGCATATCAATGAATACCGCTTCAGGATCGTCCAGCATGGCATTTACTTCTGCTGCCTTGAGATAATCCCCCACGTTGCTGGCGTCAAAGTCTGGATCGTCAATACCATCCGCCACGATACGTTCGCGGACTTTCATACGCAGTACCCAGAACGATTTACCGTCATCATCCAGCGCAATATTCAGACGTAAATCCTTCAATGCAGCATCAAACGCATAGAGCTGCTGGCGAAATGCCTCGACGTTGCTTTGCGGTACGCTGATTTGCGCGTTAATTCCTTCATGGGCAAGATATACTCGCCCGAAGACGTTCAATGCGGTGAACATCTGGTACAGCGCATCACGCGTGTGCTGAGGATTGGCAATGGTGAAATATTTATAGAATGAGATCGTCGTGCGCGGCTCGGTCTCGGCCAGCATTTTGGCTTTGAGGGCGTCGTTCGAAATGCGGTTGTGTAACACTGGCATGGTGTACGTATCCTGCAAATAAGGAATAAATGAAAATCGGCGGCATAATAAAGCAAACATCGCCAATTTACATCCACACATTTTACGCTACATTTCATACTTCACGATAAAACCGCAACAACAATTGCAGAATTAATCACCGTTCTCCCGTCACAAATTTTTGATACGCGCGAAAAAATGCGACAATACAGGGAATTGGTCGTTTGAAGACAGGATAGACATGACGAATTTACCCAAGTTTTCGGCTGCGTTACTGCATCCACGCTATTGGTTAACCTGGCTGGGTATTGGCATCCTTTGGTTAATCGTGCAGTTACCCTACCCCATCCTCTTTAAGTTGGGCTGTGCATTAGGTCGACTGGCGCTACGTTTGATGAAACGTCGGGCAAAAATTGTTTCCCGAAATCTGGAACTGTGCTTCCCGCAGATGAGTGAGCAGGAACGCCAGCAGATGGTCGTCAAGAACTTTGAATCAGTAGGCATGGGCGTAATGGAAACCGGGATGGCCTGGTTTTGGTCCGATAAGCGTATTTCGCGCTGGACGGAAGTGATCGGAATGGAACATATCCGTGATGTTCAGGCGCAAAAACGCGGGATTCTGTTAGTGGGTCTGCACTTTCTGACTCTGGAACTGGGTGCGCGCCAGTTTGGCTTGCAGGAGCCGGGTATTGGTGTGTATCGCCCTAACGACAATCCGCTGCTGGACTGGCTACAAACCTGGGGCCGCATGCGCTCGAATAAATCAATGCTCGATCGTAAAGACCTGAAAGGGATGATTAAAGCCTTGAAAAAGGGCGAAGTGGTCTGGTACGCGCCGGATCATGATTACGGCCCTCGCGCCAGCGTGTTTGTACCACTTTTTGCCGTTGAACAAGCCGCAACAACCTCAGGGACCTGGATGCTTTCACGCATGTCCAATGCCTGCCTGGTACCGTTTGTTCCCCGCCGCAAACCTGACGGTAAAGGGTATCAATTGATTATGTTGCCTCCAGAATGCTCACCACCGTTGGACGACGCAGAAACCACTGCTGCGTGGATGAACAAAATTGTTGAGCAATGCATAATGATGGCACCAGAGCAGTATATGTGGTTGCATCGTCGCTTCAAGACGCGTCCTGAAGGCTCCCCTTCTCTGTACTGACGCAGAGTTGCAGCCCAGCGGGCTGCAACCCGCTCCCTACCCGTTTTAGGTTTAACTGCTATCCGCATTGCAGCAACTATCAACCAGGCGCATAATTAGCCTGCTTACTTATATTCAATCGATAGCGCAAACAGCGCATCACACTGCGGATCGCTATGTCACCCTCAGATGCCCCCATAAACTGGAAACGCAACCTCACCGTTGCCTGGTTAGGTTGTTTTTTAACCGGAGCAGCATTTAGCCTGGTCATGCCCTTTTTGCCTCTTTACGTCGAGAGTCTCGGCGTCACGGGTCATAGCGCCCTGAATATGTGGTCAGGCCTGGTCTTCAGCATCACCTTTCTCTTTTCAGCCATTGCTTCTCCTTTCTGGGGTGGCCTTGCCGATCGCAAAGGACGAAAAATCATGCTGCTGCGTTCCGCGTTGGGCATGGCAATTGTGATGCTGCTGATGGGACTGGCGCAAAATATCTGGCAGTTCTTAATCCTGCGCGCCTTGTTAGGGCTGCTTGGTGGATTCATCCCCAATGCGAATGCACTGATCGCCACCCAGGTTCCACGCAATAAAAGCGGCTGGGCACTGGGAACGCTTTCAACCGGTGGCGTTAGTGGCGCACTGCTCGGGCCGCTAGCTGGCGGCCTCCTCGCGGATCAGTACGGATTACGCCCTGTATTTTTCATCACCGCCAGCGTGCTGCTGGTCTGCTTCATCCTGACGCTATTTTTTATCCGCGAGCGTTTCCAGCCGGTGAGCAAGAAGGAGATGCTGCACATTCGTGAAGTCGTGGCCTCTTTAAAGAACCCCAAACTGGTGCTGAGCCTGTTTATCACCACTTTGATCATTCAGGTAGCCACCGGTTCTATCGCGCCAATACTGACTCTGTACGTTCGAGAGTTGGCTGGCAACGTCAGCAATATTGCGTTTATCAGTGGGATGATAGCCTCTGTCCCCGGCGTTGCGGCATTAATCAGCGCCCCGAAACTTGGCAAATTAGGCGATCGAATTGGCCCGGAGAAGATCCTGATCGTCGCGCTGATCGTTTCTGTGTTACTGCTTATTCCGATGTCATTTGTCCATACGCCCTGGCAGCTTGGTGTTCTGCGCTTTTTATTGGGTGCGGCCGACGGCGCTCTGCTCCCGGCGGTACAAACGCTGCTGGTTTACAACTCGACCAATCAAATAGCTGGACGTATTTTCAGTTATAACCAGTCATTTCGCGATATCGGTAACGTAACAGGACCTCTAATGGGGGCAGCGATATCCGCCAACTACGGTTTTCGTGCCGTTTTCTGTGTGACCGCGGGCGTCGTACTGTTTAACGCCCTGTACTCGTGGAATAGCCTGCGCCGTCGTCGGAGTACAGAGGTCGTGGGATGATTTGTGTATTTGTATTCGCCGGTTCGGAACAATAAACTTATCTTACACGGCGTATATTTCAACCTTAATGATAATAGTAACACACCTTATTTCTGCCAGAATTTTTGGCTTCATACAATGCGGCATCGGCGTATGAAACAACTTTATCCGCTGATTCATCATCAATCTTGCTGCAATATACACCGATACTTATCGTCATTTTTTCTTTTAACTCATAAGAATTTGGTATTGTCGTACCGTTCTCTACATTTCGCCTAATTCGCTCTGCAACAACAATTGCCTCATCTTTATCGTTACACTTAAGAAGGATCGCAAATTCTTCGCCGCCTACTCTGGCAAAAATATCCGTATCTCTGATTGATTTATTGACAATGTCGACAATGCTGATTATCACTCTGTCACCTTCCTGATGACCGTAAGTATCATTAATCCGTTTGAATTTATCAATATCCAGAACCATTACACATACTGTGCCTTTTGCTAATGATGATTTTAATGACTTATAGAATAGTTTACGATTATATATTTTAGTCATTGCGTCTTTAATAGCTGAATCCGTTTCTTTTTTTAAGATGATGAAGGTGTTGTACATCAGTATTGAGATTATACACAGGGCACTTATCACCTCAATCCCCCGGCTTACATACCAAATATACATGCTATATTCATCCAGGCTCAGAAGTAGTACATTGGTCAATATTGCTGAGCAACACAGTAGCCCTATACTTTTCCACAAGATGTTATGCGTTCTGGTTTTAATGATTAAATACAACAGGACCAGTCCCCAGGATACAATAAGCGAATAAATGTACCCAATATGCCAGTGCACGGTGACATTATCAGGCTTCAGGCTTGTGATCTCGAGTGTAAAATTAGGGTTGTAACTGGCCAGAGCGTGCGCCACCACCGCGATAACAAGCATGATTAAAAAAGACAGAACGATATAGCAAGGTTCTCTTTCTTTGGTTTCAATAACTGTCGAGGATACTTTATAAGATTTTAATGAAACAAATAGCAGAGCGATGAAACTAATCTGCCGAAAGTAATAGAATATGGCTATATCGTTAGTTCTTTTTTCGATTGAGGCATAATCATTAATCAAGTCCTGAACGATGTAGATAGTCTCGATGAAAAATATGTTATTCCCAAGAAACGCCATACCTAATATCATAAGGCAGGTGAGATCTTTTCTACAAAGATACTGGAATAACATAAACAGGAAGATTATCCCATATAAAAAGAATAACCCTACAATTATAATCAGATATACTGTTTGCGGCACACTTTGTATCGTTAATTTAAATTGTGTAAGACACACTCCACCAAGAACATAGCTAGCCAAACAGATTATATAGAAAGCCATCAACCTTCTATTATTTGAATTGCCGTTATCCATAACAACCTTAAGGTCTCTCTTAATTTTGCATTTTATATAATAAAGCATAATATTTTGCAAACTATTATATCTGCACAGATTCAATGACACTAATTCATTTCTTATTTAATGGTTTCTTATAGATTTATAACCTTTGTCATTAATAACATTTTATTATGTATACTATTTTAGTATCACTCACACCATTCACAGTCCCCATACACAAAAGATACGTTGTCACTACCAGAGACACCACTAAGTTTAGCCACTTTCATTGATTGCACCTGCGACACTTCCGTATAGGGCATTAATTTTCTTCTTTGTTTTTATTAAGTTATGAAATATTACTTCATAAGCGATCGGATTTCCTCTCTAAAACACATAAAAAATAACGTTCAACCCTGAAGATTTCCTTATATAACGTCATTTTTTAATTTTTAGATTTTCATTACTACATTGCAAATCACATACATTACTATTTTTTCTTGATTTTTTTTCCTGATATTACGTCGGCTTCAGTATCTGCCAATGTAAATTTTTCATAAACAACCGAAGTTACTTTCCCCCAGTCTCGTAGGCATTGCAGGCAGTAATCATCTGATTGAATGAACCATGCAGCTAACGGGTTTGACGCTCTGCGGATCGCAGTCTATAGATTGAATCATCCCCCTTTATTGTTCGCCTTAGGAGAAGAAATATGGCAAAGAATGACATGAATTTTTATGCCGCGTTGGAAGAGGCTATTGATGCAGCTCGTGAAGTGTTTCTGGCTGATAACCCTGACCTTGAGTCAGACGACGCCAGCGTTCAACAGCTAAGCGTCCAAAAATACGTGCTACAGGATGGCGACATTATGTGGCAGGCGGAATTCTTTGCTGACGAGGATGATGTAGATGGTGAATGTCTTCCAATCCTGAGCGGGGAAGCGGCCCAGAGCGTTTTTGATGGCGACTATGATGAAATTGAAATCCGCCAGGAGTGGCAGGAAGAAAATACGCTTCACGAATGGGATGAAGGTGAATTCCAGCTGGAACCTCCCCTTGATACTGAAGAGGGACAGACCGCAGCCGATGAATGGGATGAGCGATAATTACTCGTAAGGTCCATGATGTATGTCGAGCGGCAGCAGCAACGTATCAAACACCAGCGAAAATGGCAGATCGAGGATAGTGACGTAGCGCCATGCGGAGTCCCTAACATCCCATTGCACGCCAGGATAGTATTGGTTTCCGTGTCCTTGCCCTGGGATGGTACGACTAATAATGCTGCCGCATCCGCTCAGGAAGAAGATCATTATTCCTACAGCCAATATTCGCACCTGCTACCTCACGACTCATTCTATTCAATATAAAAAAATACCGGCACCAGGCCGGTATTTTCACGTTACAGAACGCTTATTTTTTCCTGAGCGCCAGCGGGTTCAGTGTTAGTCCCTGATAGTAGTTCACCCACGAAGAATACTTATCAGGTGAATTCCAGACACGGTAATGTAAACGCGCCATGGTCACCGGATCGCTCAACAACACCAGGCGACGATCGCGATTCAGTTTCTCCGGCGTTTCGTTCAGTGCCTGTTCCACATGACGATCGCGTGCAATCTCCAGCACGTTGCTGGCGCGGTGGCGTGCAGTCGCCATGGCCGTGGCCAGTGCGTTAAACGACGGATTAAACACCGCATGCATGAAGCCATCGTCCAGCGTACGTTTACGGTTCATCACCAGATAGGTATCGGTATCCACCAGCACCTGCGGCGGAGAATACTCTTCCGGGATCAGGAACAGCTTCCAGCGCTTGGTACGTAACCCCACCGTGGAACGGCTGGAAATCACGGAAACAAACGGTGACAGGATCAGCGAGAAGACAATCGGTGCCAGCCAGAACAGGAAACGCAGATCCAGCCATGCCATACCCACAGCCCACACCAGCCCCAGCAGTAACTGAGAACCGTGACGCATAAACGCTTCACCCCACGGGGTCGAATCGTCATCACGCTGCGGTGAATTCCACACAACTTCCCAACCGAGGAAGGCACTCACGACGAAGACGGTGTGGAACAGCATACGCACCGGCGCCAGCAGCACGGAGAACAGAACTTCCAACAGTAGCGACAGCGTGACGCGGATAAACCCGCCGTACTCTTTCGTCCCTTTACACCAGATGAGCAAAATACTCAGCAGCTTCGGCAGGAACAGCAGCACCATCGTTGAAGCAAACAGCGCGATCGCCAGTTCAGGTCGCCACTGCGGCCAAACCGGGAACAGCTGACGCGGTTGCAGGAAGTACTGCGGCTCCGTCAACGCATGCACCACCTGCAATGCGGTAGAGAGCGCGAGGAACATAAACCAAAGCGGCGCAGACAAATAGGACATTACACCGGTCAGGAATACCGCACGGTGAACCGGGTGCATCCCTTTCACCAGGAACAAACGGAAGTTCATCAGGTTACCGTGGCACCAGCGGCGGTCGCGCTTGAGTTCATCCAACAGGTTCGGAGGCAGCTCTTCATAAGATCCCGGCAGATCGTAAGCAATCCACACACCCCAGCCAGCACGACGCATCAATGCCGCTTCCACGAAGTCATGGGAGAGGATCGATCCCGCAAACGAGCCTTCGCCCGGTAACGGCGCGAGCGCACAGTGCTCGATAAATGGCTTCACGCGGATAATTGCGTTGTGGCCCCAATAGTGTGATTCCCCTAACTGCCAGAAGTGAAGCCCGGCGGTAAACAGCGGTCCGTAAACACGGGTCGCAAACTGCTGGCAGCGCGCATACAGCGTATCCATACCGGAAGCCTTCGGTGAAGACTGGATAATCCCGGCATTCGGATTCGCTTCCATCAGACGCACCAGGCCGCTCAGACAGTCACCACTCATCACTGAGTCAGCGTCCAGCACCACCATGTAGCTGTACTGATTTCCCCAGCGACGACAAAAGTCATCAATGTTGCCGCTTTTACGCTTCACGCGACGACGGCGACGGCGGTAGAAAATCTGCCCTTCGCCCTGCACCTCAGCAATCAGCTCCATCCACGCTTTTTGTTCTGCCACGCAGATATCAGGGTTGTAGCTGTCGCTCAGGATATAAACATCGAAATGTTCGGCGTTGCCCGTTGCTTTGACCGATTCCCACGTGGCGCGAAGTCCCGCAAATACGCGGTCAACGTCCTCGTTACAGATAGGCATAATCAGCGCGGTACGGTGTTCAGGATTCAGCGGTTCGTCCCCAACCGTTGAGGCCGAGATACTGTACTTATCTCGTCCAATCAACAGTTGCAAGAAGCCCATCAGCGCAGTCCAGAATCCCGCAGACACCCAACAGAAAAGCACAGCAAACAAAATAAGAATTCCGGTTTGCAGCATGTAGGGCAGCAGTTGCATAAAGGAGACCCATAAATCCTGCCCCATCATGTCTACCGGATTAATAAATGCCCACCCCTGATACGGGAGGATCGTCTTCATATACCAGGTTGCTACGACCGTTTGCGCCAGCGTTAGAATCAACAGCGTATAGCGGCGGATGGTGCCTACGGTACGCCATTTTTGCTCGCTTTCTTGCTCTTCTTTCGTCAAACGCGAAAGATAACGCGGCGTCACATCGCGCCCACGCAAGCGATCCCAAAAACGACCAACCGGGTTGGTACGCCAGGGATCGGGGAACATAGAGGTACGCGTTGCTTTTGGCATCGCCTGCAGCTGATCGCGGCCCTCATCGTCCTTAACCAACTGCTCTTTAGCCAAAGAATCCGGCCATGCTTGCTCAAGGCGAGCTTTCACAGAACCCTGCGGTGAATCATCTTCGCGCGAGTAAGTACGATGCTCGGCATCCAACGCCTGATGAACAGCGCGGATGTCAGTTTTCGGCAGTGCCGCTTTCTCGATATCCGAAAGCGGCATTGCGTCAATATACTCAGTTGTCTTATTCATTGGCAGGTAACTGGTAGCTCCAGGTTTCACTCAGCGTCTGATCGGCATTGACCAAGGCAGCACGCATTTCAGTGGTTTTCTTCACGTCTTTCACTTTCACGCGCAGCATCAAACGCCAACCCTTAGATACCGGGTTATAGCGCACAGTGCTTTCAACGATTTCGCCGTTGTCGCCAATACTGGTTTGTGCGGTAACCGGGGTATCCTGCGGCAGCTTTTTCATATCTGTGCCGGTAAAGTCCACCACAAACGCGATGGTACCGTCAGGCTGACGAATCAGGTTGGACTGTTTTACATCACCGGTAGAACGACGAGTCTGCTGTACCCAGGCGCTTTCCGGCGCATGAAGCTTGTCTTCATCACGCGTGAACGTCAGAGTGTACTTGAAGTTCATCTCTTTGCCCGCTTCAGGCAGTTGATCCGGCGTCCAGTACGCAACGATGTTATCGTTCGTTTCATCGTTAGTTGGGATTTCAACTAACTCAATCTTACCTTTACCCCAGTCACCTTTTGGCGTGATCCAGGCGCTTGGGCGCAGATCGTAACGATCGTCGATATCTTCAAAACGCGAGAACTGACGGCCACGCTGCAACAGTCCGAATCCTTGCGGGTTTTCCATAGCGAAGCTGCTCACCGCGAGATGTTTCGGGTTATTCAGCGGACGCCAAATCCACTCCCCGTTGCCGGCATGGATAGACAAACCGTTAGAATCATGCAGTTCCGGACGATAATTTGTCGCCGGAGACGGCTGGTTCGGTCCAAACAGGAACATACTGGTTAACGGTGCCACACCCAGTTTGCCCACTTTGTCGCGCAGGTATACTTTGGACTGAACATCCACGACCGTGTCACGACCTGGAATAATGACAAAACGATACGCTCCGGTTGCACGCGGAGAATCCAACAAAGCATAAATGGTTAAACGTTTATCAGTCGGTTTCGGACGTTCGATCCAAAACTCACGGAAGCGGGGAAATTCTTCACCAGAAGGCAGAGCGGTATCAATCGCGAGGCCACGCGCTGACAGGCCGTAGACCTGACCTGCACCCAGAACGCGAAAATAGCTGGCACCGAGCATGCTGACGATTTCATCGTTTTTATCTTTGCTGTTGATCGGATACAGCACTTTGAACCCGGCGAAGCCGAGATCTTTTACCGTGTCTTTATCATGCTGAACATCGCCAAAATTAAAATAATCCGGGCTGTATTTGATTCTTTTCACCGCCGTGGCGGTAACTTCGTTGATTTTGACCGGCGTGTCGAAGTACATACCCTGGTGGTAGAACTCGAGCTTAAATGGGGTCTTGAGATTGCTCCAGTACGCTTTATCGCGATTGAACTGGATCTGTTGATAATCCGCATATTTCATGTCGCGGAAAACGGAGGGCAAGTTACTTTTTGGCGCCTCATAGCCTTTCCCGGCTAAAGATTGAGCTTGTTTTGCAACATCATCAATACTGAACGCCCAGCTCGATGATGTGTACAGCGTTAACATGACTGCTGCACCCAACCAACGCATTTTCATCATTTGTAGTTTATGTTTCATAATTAGTAAGCACTTCCCCCTTTGTGTGCTTATATTGATCCGATCCATTTTAATGGATAATCGGGTACTCCGACAACTGAATCCCTGTATTGTTCGCGCGCTGGCTCATGGTTTAAGCAGGTTCATCTGCCTGTTTTCACTTTGCGTGCTTATCCTGGAGACAGGTTGTTGGACTTCGTGTAGGGTTGCCCTCGAATGTAACCATTATTCGTCTTAGGGATAAGACGAAAAGTCTGAGAATACGTAACTGTCTATGAGCTCTGTATCACCACCACGTGAATATTTTCTTGACTCCATCCGTGCCTGGCTAATGTTGTTAGGGATCCCATTCCATATTTCATTGATCTACTCCACCCACACCTGGCACGTGAACAGCGCAGAACCGTCTTGGTGGTTAACCCTTTTTAACGACTTTATCCATGCATTTCGCATGCAGGTCTTCTTTGTCATTTCAGGTTATTTTTCCTACATGCTTTTTTTGCGCTATCCGTTAAAACGCTGGTGGAAGGTGCGTGTAGAACGCGTGGGGATCCCTATGCTGACCGCGATTCCGCTGCTTACGCTGCCGCAATTTATCATGCTGCAATACGTGAAGGGAAAAGCAGACAGCTGGCATACCCTCAGCGGCTACGACAAATACAATGCGCTGGCCTGGGAACTGATTTCCCATCTGTGGTTTTTGCTGGTTCTGGTGGTGTTAACGACCCTGAGCATGTGGGTATTTACCCAGATGAAAAACAGACTATCGCGTGGAGACGGTACCTCTGCATCGGGGGTGTCGATGACCAAATTAACGCTGATTTTTATATTGTTGGGTGTCGGCTATGCCGCCGTCAGAAGAACGATTTTCATCCTCTACCCTTCGATTCTCAGCGATGGCATGTTTAATTTTATCGTTATGCAAACGTTGTTCTATGTGCCTTTCTTTATGCTCGGTGCGCTGGCGTTTATCAATCCGAATCTGAAAGCACTGTTTACCACGCCATCGCGCGGCTGCACGTTAGGCGCCGCATTCGCATTTGTCGCATACCTGCTCAATCAGCGTTACGGCAACGGCGATGCCTGGATGTATGAAACCGAATATGTCATTACCATGGTCATGGGGCTATGGATGGTGAACGTTGTCTTCTCGCTTGGCCACCGTTTACTGAATTTCCAGTCGGCTCGCGTGACCTATTTTGTCAACGCGTCGCTGTTCATCTATTTGGTGCACCACCCGCTAACGCTGTTTTTTGGCGCGTATATCACACCGCACATCAAGTCGAACCTGCTGGGTTTTCTCTGCGGTCTGCTTTTTGTGGTTGGAATTGCGGTCATTCTGTACGAAATCCATTTACGGATCCCGGTGCTGAAGTTTCTCTTTTCGGGTAAACCGCCCATTAAGCAGGATAAAAACAAGGCGGTTGCCGGTTAGTTTTCTTGCATTGAATGGTTCAGAGCAGCCATTCAATGGGCAGCACAGATGCAAGCCTCACCAGAATCCGCTTCCAGAATCCTGTAGCGGGTTCTTTTTTCAGTACCTGTTCGCTGCCAGAAAGCCGATCAACCCAGTTGATTCTGCCCCAACGGTCAAGACGTAGTTGCCAGGCCATATCACGCTGACTTTGCATAAAACGTTTATGAATCAACTCAGCCAGTACGTCACTCTCAATCACAAACCCCATTTCCGTATTGAGCAGCGTTGAACGGGGATCAAAATTAAGCGAACCGATAAACACTTTACGACCGTCAATACTGAAGGTTTTCGCATGCAGGCTGGAGCCTGAATTACCGGTTAATCCCCGGTCGTGTACTGCTGAAACGCGATCGCGGGTTGGTTTGAGCTCGTATAACTCCACGCCGTAGCGCAGGAGTTTTTTTCGCCAACGCGCATAGCCCGCGTGAACGACTGCGACATCATTCGCCGCCAGAGAATTAGTTAAAATTGCGATCTTAACGCCTTTTCTCACCAGTCTCAGGAGCTGCGCCACACCGGCGCGAGTTGGTACAAAGTAGGCGGAAATAATATCAATACGCTCGGTCGGAGATCCCATCACGTCAAACAAACGCTGCGGTAATAGTGAGTGGCGCGGCGCTTTCCCCTCTCCTTTTGCAGGATCATCACTCAGCAAGCGCGTTTTCGCCCAAATTAGCGGCAGCGACCTCTGATCGAGATGGGTCATAAACTGGCTGGTTTCCAGCTTATGTAGATAGCGACGCGTGATGTCATCATTATACCAGGATTCAGGAAGTTCGATTTTTTGCGTAGAAGCTGGTTCAGCCACCTCAAGTACGTTTTGCAATGTTGAAACCGAGCGGCAGTGCCAGTAACGCTCAAAGTCGTCTGCAACATCCTTGACAACCGGTCCAATAGCCATAACGTCCAGATCGGAAAACAGTGGTTGTTCGCCTGCGCCAAAATAGGCATCGCCTATATTTCGCCCCCCCACAAGAGTTACGACGCCATCAGCGGTATAACTTTTGTTGTGCATACGTCGATTCAACCGGGCAAAATCGGTTAAATAGCCCAGGGCACGCAGGATGCGAAAGGAGAAGGGATTAAACAGGCGAACTTCAATATTAGGGTGATTGTCCAGCAAACGCAGCGTGTCATCCAGACCTGGTGTGTTGTTATCATCCAGCAACAAACGCACCCGGACGCCCCGCTTCGCTGCGGCCAGCAAAACGGAAAATAACAATAGCCCGGACATGTCGCTTTCCCAGATGTAATACTGAACATCCAGGGTACGTTCCGCCATTTCCGTCAACCGATAGCGAGCAGCAAACGCATCCAGGCTGTCATCCAACGTCAGAATGCCGCATTCTCCCGGGTGGTTTACGCATAGCGGCGTAATGGCACGCTCAAGTCGCGTCATATCAGTCCGTGCGTTCATCGCCTTGTTGGGTAAGTAATCTCTTGTAGAGTCGAGCGTTTTCTTCATCAAAGCACACGAAGTATATTTGATCGGGTAGCGTACGTCGGGTGATAAATTTCAACACCGTTTTCACCGCGATCTCTGCCGCTGCAGCACGTGGGTAACCATAAGCTCCGGTGCTTATAGCAGGAAAAGCAATGGATTGATAACCATTGGCTAAGGCCAGTTGCAATGTATTTAGATAGGCCTCTTCAAGTCGTTCAGCCTCGTGGTGATCACCGCCTTGCCAGACGGGTCCGACGGTGTGAATAACTGCTTTTGCCGGAAGCGCGCCAGCCAGCGTGATAACGGCATGCCCGGTCGGGCATTCTCCCTGTTGTTGTATAACCTGTTTGCAGGCCTCCAACAACGCAGGCCCGGCAGCACGATGAATCGCGCCATCGACTCCACCTCCTCCCAGTAACGAGGAGTTGGCCGCATTGACGATCACATCTACCGCGATCGTCGTAATGTCGCCCTGTAACACATGAACACGCGATTGCATAAGTTCCCCCTGACAAAACACTCTCCGTTAAGTGTACAGCAGGGTTTTCCTTGAAATCTCACTTTTTAGCCATAAGCGTGCATACCTACGCCAGAATGATTCATTTATATTCAATATTCAGAATAGCCATGCTTTTCTGTTCATTGAGGTAATGCATTTTCACCGTGGCAATTTGTTGCACACTCTGAGGCGCTGTCGTGACCTGTTGCAGGTCGTAGAGACTATTACTCATCGTGCCATCACGCATACATGACAATTCAATCTGTTGTTGTCGAGTGTTAACGTCGCAAGGTGCTTCAACTATTGCACCACGAAAATGAATAACCCCGCCGGGTAAGATTTGCGTCGCCATTGCGGGGAGGGTGAAAAGAGAAAAAGCCCACAAACCGGTATTTAAAATACGCTTTAATAATGTACACATAAGGGTTCCTCAATGATTAATCATCCTTGAGGGAGCGCAATGATCCTTCACCGCTGCGAGTTACGATCAAATAAAACGTTTGTTCGTTTCTATATTCATAGAACAGCACTGCACTCCCAGCCACACCCTTAATGCAAATCCGGCAAAAAATTATGGGTGACTGTTTGAGTCAGGCCATTGTTGCGACAGATGCAGAGACTGCCCGTCAGAAACGGTAACGATAATTTTGACCGAATCCTCCGGTGAAATATTAAAGCTCATTTTTGTTAATTCAATTGGCCGATTAGCAGGGACCGAAAGGCTTGTTTTCTGCTGTGACTGACTTTGTCCGCCCTTTCCTTTACGTACGGCAAGGACTTGCACTTCACATACGCACGGTTGAGCTAATGTCACCTGAGGAATAATGGTGTACATGTCACCTTGCTGAGTTGTATTGAATGTTATTTGATTTGCCAACGCGGCAATGAGTAATAGCGTGTGCATAATATTCTCCCGAAAAAAAACAGGGCTTTCGCCCTGTTTATTATCAGTCAGAAAACTGAATTAGTGCTGGTTAGCTGTAGCATTGTTGCCATAACCAACCTGCTGAATCAGCACATTGGAGTCAGACGCTGTCTGATTAACCACAGCACCGTTACGACCACCAAACTGAGTTACGCTGATATCAGCATTTTTTGCATTCCACTGATTGATATCAGCACTGTTCTGGAAGCCGGTCTGTTTCAGGCTAATGGTACTGTCATCAGCACCTTGGCCGACGGTCGCACCGTTACCATGTCCGTGTTGTGTGATAGTCACGTCTGATTTACGTGCATCACTTTGCAGCGCATTCGCAACGTTACTAGAGCCAAATTGGTAAATACTCATTGAAGAGTCTGGGCCATAGTTGCTACCGCCACCATGATGATTACCGCCCCATTGCGGAACAACACCTGCCAGAGCACTGCCAGAAACTACGATTGCTGCGAATGCTGCCACTTTTAAAAGTTTCATGGTAAACCCCCATCGGATTGATTTAAACGTCGTTTATGGATTAGCGTTGAGTAACGCGAATTGCCATTTGCGACTGTCTCTGCACCACAACTGCTGTTTTTTGTGTACCGTACTGGGTAATATTGGCTTTATTACCAGAGCCTTTCTGGATAATCATCGCCGTATTACCGTAAGAGCTTTGTTTAATACTCGCATCATTAGAGCTACCCGTTTGATCAATATATGCAAAGTTATTTGATCCCGTCTGATCTGTTTTCGCCCGGTTACCTGAACCTTCTTGCGAAATGACCGACAATAACTTGGTGCCCTCCTGGCGAGTATTTGCACTATTAGCAGTACCAACCTGACCAATAATGGCTGCCTGATTAAATGAAGACTTACTTAATTCATTTACCGCAAAGTTATATTCTGAATTAGCTAAATCATAACTGGTTGCGGATGCAATCCCAGGCACACCCAGTATTGTAAACATCATAAATAACAACTTGTTTTTCATGTTGTCACCCTGGACCTGGTCGTACATGAAGTTAAATTAATTACCACTCAAATTGTTGTTAACATGACTTACATTTGTTAACGCCACGTTACGATGAAGAGTATGTCTGTGGAAACATTTTAAATAACTCACCCGCGAGTGGTATTTTTATATCCGGATTCACACCAAAGTACTAATTAACAGTGAATAACACCGCTTCAGGTCTGGCTTTTATTTTTATTTTGCTATCAGTAATGAATTTCTATGCAGTCACTGAGAAAGTGCATTTTGCACGATATCAGGGCCTCTCAGTACAACGTCGAGATAGACATCGGTACAAGTCGTGACAAAGGTCATTTTTTTCCATCTAAAATTGACCAACGTAAATTGAGACAAGGATTTTAGAATTCATTAGAAATCTAAAACTCAACATCTATTAATTAAATGATTTAAAATCAATGCGTTACTATAATTTGTATGATTTTTTAAATCTATGCAGCAAAGGTAAAATGTACAACTTTCCTATCAAATCTAAACTCTAATAAAACCATAAAATCACATTTCAATATATAATTTTACAAGTTGTTACATGTTTAACACTTGCTTTAAGATTTGTAATAGCTAGATTGAAATCAGTTGAAGTCCATTTGTTTTAATATTTTTACCCCTTTGGGTCGATATTTTATATCTACACAGCAGTGCAACATCTGTCAGTACTTCTGGTGCCTCTATTTTAGTAGAGACAGCTGTCAGGTGTGCGACTAAAAAGTGGAGTTTCATCATGTTTAATGAAGTCCATAGTATTCATGGTCATACATTATTGTTGATCACAAAACCTTCTTTGCAGGCAACTGCATTATTACAGCATTTAAAACAATCACTGGCACTCACCGGAAAACTACATAATATTCAACGTTCTCTGGATGATATATCCTCCAGCTGCATTGTTTTACTGGATATGATGGAGGCAGATAAAAAACTGATCCATTACTGGCAAGATAATTTGAGTAGAAAAAACAACAATATAAAGACGTTATTGTTGAATACTCCTGATGATTACCCTTATCGGGATATCGAAAACTGGCCGCATATCAATGGTGTTTTTTACGCAACTGAAGACGAGCAGCGTGTCGTAAGCGGCTTGCAGGGTATCTTGCGCGGTGAATGTTACTTCACGCAAAAACTTGCCAGTTATCTGATCACGCACTCTGGAAATTATCGTTATAACAGCACGGAGTCGGCACTGCTGACGCACCGTGAAAAAGAGATCCTTAATAAATTGCGTATCGGCGCCTCAAATATTGAAATCGCTCGCTCACTGTTTATCAGTGAAAATACGGTAAAAACACATCTTTATAATCTTTTCAAAAAGATAGCTGTCAAAAACCGTACGCAGGCGGTCTCATGGGCCAATGATAACCTCAGGCGATAAAGCCATGAAACGGTATTTGACCTGGATTGTGGCAGCAAATTTATTCTTTGCTGCCGGGAGTCTGCACGCAGCGACAACCGTAGAGGTGGAGGTTCCCGGGCTGTTAACTGACCACACTGTCTCTTCAATCGGGCATGATTTTTATCGGGCCTTTAGTGATAAGTGGGAAAGCGAGTACACAGGAAACTTAACCATTAATGAAAGACCCAGTGCGCGTTGGGGAAGTTGGATCACCATAACGGTCAATCAGGACGTTATCTTCCAGACTTTTTTATTTCCGACGAAAAAAGACTTCGACAAAATTGTAGTCTTCGCATTGGCACAAACTGAGGAAGCATTAAATCGCCGGCAAATAGATCAAACACTATTAAGCACTAGCGATTTAGCGCGTGATGAATTCTAAAACATGATTTTGTCCGGAGGCTTTCATGCGTGTTAAACATGCAGTGGTTTTGCTCATGCTAATTTCACCATTAAGTTGGGCCGGAAACATGACGTTCCAGTTTCGCAACCCAAACTTTGGTGGCAACCCGAATAATGGTGCTTTTCTGTTGAACAGCGCCCAGGCCCAGAACTCATATAAAGATCCAAGCTATGACGATTACGGTATTGAAACCCCGTCAGCTCTGGATAACTTTACTCAGGCGATTCAGTCACAAATTCTCGGTGGCCTACTCACCAACATTAATACCGGTAAACCAGGAAGAATGGTGACCAATGATTTTATCATTGATATCGCCAACCGGGACGGACAACTGCAATTGAATGTCACCGACAGGAAATCGGGGAAAACTTCGACAATTGAAGTGTCGGGTTTACAAACACAGTCGACCGACTTCTAAGTTATAGCCACGAAAGGAAATAATCATGCAGCGTTTACTTATCATGGTGGCAGTAATTTTACTCAGCGGATGTTTAACAGCTCCGCCTCAAGAAGCCGCTAAGCCGACATTAATGCCCCGAGCCCAAAGCTATAAAGACTTGACGCATCTGCCTATGCCTACAGGTAAGATCTTTGTGTCGGTATACAACATTCAGGATGAGACTGGCCAATTTAAACCTTACCCGGCAAGTAACTTCTCAACCGCCGTCCCGCAAAGCGCCACGGCTATGCTTGTCACTGCATTGAAAGATTCTCGTTGGTTCGTCCCACTGGAACGTCAGGGGTTACAGAACTTGCTTAACGAACGCAAAATCATTCGTGCAGCTCAGGAAAACGGTACGGTTGCGATTAATAACCGGATCCCGCTACAGTCCCTGACCGCGGCAAACGTCATGGTTGAAGGGTCAATTATCGGTTATGAAAGCAACGTTAAATCGGGTGGTGTCGGTGCACGTTATTTTGGTATTGGCGCCGATACGCAATACCAGCTCGACCAGATAGCGGTAAACCTGCGCGTAGTTAACGTCAGCACCGGTGAGATCCTGTCGTCAGTGAATACCAGTAAAACCATTCTGTCTTATGAAGTACAGGCTGGGGTGTTCCGCTTTATTGACTACCAGCGTCTGTTGGAAGGTGAAATTGGCTACACCTCTAACGAACCGGTTATGCTTTGTCTGATGTCAGCGATTGAAACGGGCGTTATCTTCCTGATTAATGACGGCATCGATCGCGGATTGTGGGATTTGCAGGATAAGAAACAAGTTGATAATGACATCCTGGTTAAATACCGTCATATGTCGGTACCGCCAGAATCCTGATGGGTCTATACAGCATAAAAAGCGTGAGGAAAACCCTCACGCTTTTTTATTTACTGGTCAGCGTCGACGATATTCTATTTTCACGGCGAGATGCCAGCCACAGACCACTGTTTTTCATTGCATAGCCGAATACGAGGCCCAGTGCCAGTGACGGTACAACCAGTCGCCAGTCGCCCTGCCCTGCAAATGTTGCACATGCGCCAATGAACGTGCCCGGTACAAATGAAAGCAACCATTGCTTTGCCTGGATACACATCAGAAACGCGACAATTCCTGTCATGACATAACCAATAATGTCCATATGCGGAGCAAGCGCGCTACCGTTAATAATCACCAACGCCCACACCACACCGCTTAACAGCGTACACGCCGAGATCCACAGTCCTTTTAACCCACCTTGCGGGCAGGCGAAATAAGCCGTGCAACCCAGAAAGCCAGCCCAACTGAGTAAACCAAGAGAAACGGCCACCCATCCCCAGATCCCGGAGAGAATGCCCGTTGTGATTGCAATTGAGAGAAGTATGTTCATGCCGCGCATCTTAGCAGAAAAACGGCATGGTAATGAGATCGCGCACACAATTTATGCAAGCTTATAAATTGAGTTGCACTATTGGGTGACGCACGTCACATTTATTCGTCTGTATCTTCCTGCAATTCGTCCCACATCGCACCAATGGCATCACGCGTCAGCGGTGCTATCGTACGCCAGAAAGGCGTGTTCGCGTGCGCTTCAACTTTACCAAGGAACGTACCGCACCAGGGCAGCAAGTAGTCTACAAACAAGGTTTCAAGCGCCTCACTTTCATCTTCCGCAGACTGGTCTTCAAGCCATGAAGCCGCCAGCAACAGCGTACCAATGTGATCTGCCGGTGTATCAGCAAGCGGCATGCCCCGGGCTGAAAGAAATGCACGAACATCGGATTCTTTCGCCCCTTCTACCCAGGCACTACGATAAGGCGGCACTGCACACTCGTCACCGACAAACAGCGCGTTGTAATCTGCAGCCAGCTGGGGCATATCGCAGCTCTTCTGTAAACGGGTGAGCAGTTCGTCCTGTTCCAGCGGCCAGTTGGCGGACAGTTTACCTTCACTAATCAGGGTAAACAGGGGAACCAGTAAAGGGTCCTGCGGTTGGCGGTAAAACAGCGAGCCCAGTACACGACACAGGATAGAAAACTCGTTCATTGATATATTCCAGTTAGTAACAATTACAGTTCAGCAAATTCCGCGATCGGCTCCATGCCTCGCGATTCCAGAAACGCCAATAGACGTTTAGGTGTGACGTTTAAAATTCTGTCTTCAGGGAAATTAACATCATCCAGGATTTTACGGCATTCGCCAAATTCTCCCAGCGTGAAAGCGGTATGTGAATCCGACCCTAACGCCACCCATCCACCAGCATCACGCACAGCCGCAGCAACCGCACGGCAATTATCCTCACTGCCCTTACGCGAATGCAAAAACGAAGAGTTATTGATTTCCAGTGCAACCTGGTACTTTGCCGCCGCCTGCGCAATTGCTTTAATATCAACAGGATATTTTGGATTTCCCGGATGACTGATGATGTGCACATTACCGCTGGCCATCGTAGCTATCATTGCCTGGGTATTGGTGTCTTTATCGTGAGGTGCAAAAACCGGCTCATGGAAGCCCGCAATAATGAGGTCCAGGGAGGTAAACATCGGACCTGAACAGTCAATTTCACCTTCAATATTCTTAATATTGGCTTCTATTCCACGCAGGATCCCCACGCCATCCACGACACGCGGCCAAATACGCATATTGATAAAGTGCCAGTGGTGAGGTGCATCCGCCATGTCCGGTCCATGATCGGTAATGGCAAATAGCTTGATGCCTTTGCGACGAGCTTCCGCGATGTAATCACTTAAGGTGCTGTAGGCGTGGGTGCTGGCGACGGTATGCATATGCAGGTCAACGGGATACATAACTCTCTCCTGTAGTCATTTTCCGTCAAGGATAGCAGGTATCGCCGCCATTAATACCCTAAAAATTCGAGTCGCAGGCAGGTGGCAAGGGAGTGATACCCGAATCACTTACTTAAGTAAGTGATTCGGGTGAACAACCGTAGCCAACGCACATGCAGCTTGAAGTATGACGGGTATTTTAGCTGAAACCCGGTACCTGCCGGGTTACCATTAATATCCCCGAACGCGATTGACCTGACCTGTTACGACTTGCCCGCTCTCCAGGTTCATAATCGTGCGGGAGATATAGTCCACCGCTTCTGCCGGACGGGTAACTGCGGCAATATGTGGCGTCATCGCCACACGCGGATGTTTCCATAATGGGCTGTTTTCTGGCAGCGGTTCACGGCTATAAACATCCAGCATGGCCCCCTTCACCTTGCCGCTTTCCAGCGATGCCAGAAGATCGTCTTCATTGAGATGAACACCGCGTGCAAGGTTTAGCACGTAGGCGCCATCCTGCAATTGGCTAAGTAAATCAGCGTTAATAATGCCTACGGTTTCTGCCGTATTAGGCAGAAGGTTGATCAGCACGCGAGTTTGACTCAAAAACGCGCCCAGTTCCTCAGTACCGGCGAAGCTTTCCACGCCAGACCAGGATTTACGCGTACGACTCCAGCAGCGCAGTGGGAATCCCCATGCCTGCAGGCTTTCGGCAACTTTTGCGCCCAATACCCCAGCCCCCATGATCCCGACGGTAAACTCCTCGCGAGTATATTCTGGCAACGGCTGCCATTTCGCCTGATTTTTCAATGCTTGATAATCATCAAAGCGACGAAACCAGTGCAGCACCTGACTGACAGCATATTCCTGCATTTGCAGGCCCATACCCGTATCTTCCAGACGGAAAAGCGGGATCGACGCATCCAACATTTCCGGATGAGCATTGAGTTTACTGAGAATAGAATCGACGCCCGCGCCCAGCGCAAATACGGCTTTTAATTTTCGTCCTGCGAGCATTTCAACCGGCGGATGCCAGACCAGCGCATAGTCAGCATGTGCATTATCACCCGCTTTCCACTCACGTACGTTCGCACCAGGTATTGCCTTTGCCAACGCATTAATCCACCAGGTCGTATCGAATGTTGGGTGATAGAAAATTATATCCATATTGTCTCCTGAACATTGTTGTGCGGAACTTTCTCGCACTTATTATCATCATTTTTCGAGGGAACATCAGAGTAGCAAATTTTAGGATGCTGGCAAAAAAAACAATTCCCGCTTATTTATGCTCCATGTTGCTTGAAGTTTGTGTAAATGCACATTTTTTTCAAAAAGTTGATTGACGGCGGGGCGGTGTTTCCCCTACATTAGCGCCCGTTCCGGTAGCACAGGAACAACAATATGGTGAGGTGTCCGAGTGGCTGAAGGAGCACGCCTGGAAAGTGTGTATACGGCAACGTATCGGGGGTTCGAATCCCCCCCTCACCGCCATATTTTAAGAAGAGCTCGTACGAAAGTACGGGCTTTTTTTTCGCATGTTGCACATCTACGGGGGGATGAGAAGCCCCGACCGGGGTTCGACTGCTGGCGCAGCCAGCTGGACAGACCGCGAACGGAGTGAGTGGGCTGCCCGAAGGGCGAGCGAAGCGAGTCAATCCCCCCCTCACCGCCATATTTTAAGAAGAGCTCGTACGCAAGTACGGGCTTTTTTTTCGCATGTTGCACATCTACGGGGGATGAGAAGCCCCGACCGATCATGTACTGGCGTCAAACAACAAAGCCCGGTTTCCCGGGCCTTGAAGACGGAGTACTTATCAGTTGTAAGCGTTGAGCGTCCGCTGACAGAGCGCAGAGCGGACGCAATCGTCTTTATTGAAACGAACAATCCCAACCATCTCATCTTCTTCGAAACGGGCCAGCGCATCGCTAAGCCCTGAGCGAACGTGGGCTGGTAGATCGCACTGGGTCACATCCCCATTCACAATCACCGTCACATTCTCCCCGAGGCGGGTCAAAAACATCTTCATTTGCGCAGCAGTGACGTTCTGAGCCTCGTCAAGAATGACCACTGCATTTTCAAAGGTACGTCCACGCATATAGGCGAACGGCGCGATTTCCACCTTACCAATCTCAGGTCGCAGGCAATATTGCATGAAGGAGGCTCCCAGCCGTTTGACAAGCACGTCATACACGGGGCGAAAATAGGGAGCAAACTTCTCGGAAACATCTCCAGGTAAGAAGCCGAGGTCTTCATCAGCTTGCAGAACTGGACGGGTTACAATGATCCTGTCCACATCTTTATGGATCAGGGCCTCTGCTGCTTTTGCCGCGCTGATCCAGGTTTTACCACACCCGGCTTCACCGGTGGCGAAGATCAGCTGTTTACTCTCGATAGCATTCAGGTAGTGCGCCTGAGCTTCATTCCGCGCCGTGATTGGCGAGGCGTCGCGACTGTCACGCGCCATACCAATCGTTTCTACGCCGCCCATCTGCACAAGCGAGGTGACCGATTCATCTTCACGTTGCTTATGGCTACGCGAATCCCGCCTCAGCACACGTTTTGCTTCACGACGAGCTTTGATCACTGCTTTTTGTCTTCCCATGGATAGCACCTTGAGTTGTAGGTATACATCACACGCGCCGTTGGCGGCACGATTATGCGCACGAACATCTGAGGGTTGGCTTCCTTGTAAGCCATTGCTTGCTTTCGGATAAGACGCCACGCACAGCTACGCGCACCGTACAGGGCGTCAGTTGCGAAGATAAGAAGTGAATGAGAGAGAGATTTAGCGGTGACGAGGAGGCTACCGGAAGAGAAACGTCCGCGTAAGGTACTGCTGTTACTGTGAAAAACATGTCCAGTACAGGACTTTTCCATTCGCGATCTCCATAGTGAATGACAATCACCGCCGGGAACTACCGCTATTACTTATAATTACATCATAACCTTTCGCTAATGCAACAATATTTTTACTTGTTGTTAACTTAAATTCTGTCTTATCACCAGAGACAGTCTCTTGCAGAAAGATGACAGAATTATTTCAGTCGCATACCGATCATAAAAAATAGTTTGTTCCTTCATCAAGATGTCAGGAAAAACCCCGCTGTACTGCGGGGCATAATCATCAGGCTTCAAGCAGAGACTGTCCCAGATAATTATCTGCAGTTTTAACACCCGGCAAAGCAAAGAAATATCCCCCACCAATCGGTTTGACATATTCTTCCAGCGCTTCACCGTTCAGACGTTTCTGCACTGTCAAAAAACCTTTTTCCAGATCGTGTTGATAGCAGACAAACAACAGCCCCATATCCAGTTGACCGGAATTAGTCACACCGAGCGAATAACTGTAGCCACGACGCATCATCAGGCTGGAGTCGGTCTCTTTCGTACGCGGATTTGCGAGACGGATATGGCTGTCGAGCGCAATCACCTCGCCTTCAGGATCGCTGGCATAGTCAGGCACATCATGCTCATGCTGCATACCCAGCGGTGCGCCGGTGTGTTTATCGCGACCAAAAATCGTTTGCTGCTCTTTCAGCGGCGTACGATCCCAGAACTCAACGCGAAACTGAATGAGCCTGACGGCCTGATAGCTTCCGCCTTGCGCCCAGGCAGGCTCGCCCTGCCCGTCCGTAACCCACACCACGTCTTGCATCAACTTCGCATCCGTAGCGTCCGGATTCGCGGTGCCGTCTTTAAAGCCAAGCAAATTGACCGGGGTCTCTTTGCCTTTACTGCGTGCGGCGTGGTCGGAAATAAAACCTTCACGTTTCCAGCGCACGCTAAGGAGATCGGGCGTATGTTTAATGATATCGCGCAACGCGTGGATGACGGTGTCCTGGGTGTTGGCACAAATCTGCAGCAGCACATCGCCATGGCACAGCGCCGCATCCAGCGAATCATTCGGGAAACGGGTCATTTTTTGCAGCTTTTTCGGCATCTGCGATTTCAGTCCATAGCGTTCATCAAACAGCGAGGAGCCGACTGACAACGTCATCGTCAGGTTGTCTGGCGCAATGTATGCGCCGAGGATACCTGAATCCATAGGGGGGAGACGCGGATTCGGCGTATCCGGCGCCGGTCCACCGGTGGTCAGAAACGCAAATCGGCTGGTCAGCAACCGGAATAAACGCTCAAGATCGGCCTTATCGCTGGCGAGAACATCGAACGCCACCAGCATCATTGATGCCTGCTGCGGCGTCAGGATCCCCGCCTGATGCTGACCATAAAACGGCTGCGCTTCACTACGTGCATCCGGAGACAACGTGCCCGGCGCGCTTTGTGGTTTTTGCGCGTGGGCAACCGGACACCCACCCGCCAGCGCCAGCGCCCCACCCAGGGCGCCCATCCCTTTCAGTAAACGTCGGCGTGACGGTTCGCTCACGCCGTTTTCATTATCTTGCTGCATAGTGCTTAATCCAGACCCAGAACACCGCGTAATTGCGACAAATCTTCCGCCAGCGTCGTGATTGGCCCTTTCAGTGCATTACGATCGGCGTCAGTCAGTTTGTCATAGGTTTCAAAGCCGTCTTTGGTACGGTACTTGCTCAGAATGGTATCGACCTTTTTGAAGTTCGCATCCACCTTCGCAAGCAGTTCAGCATTGGATTTTTGCAACTGAGGACGCAAGAGATCGACAATTTTCTGCGCACCATCGACGTTAGCCTGGAAATCCCACAGATCGGTATGGCTATAGCGATCTTCTTCCCCACTGATTTTGCTGGCAGCAACTTCTTCAATCAGTCCTGCTGCCCCGCCAACAACTTTAGACGGTGGGAAAGCCAGCTCGCTAATACGCGTTTGCAGGTCAAGAACATCGCTGTTTAATTGGTCGGCGTACTTATCCATACCTTTGGTGGTATTGTCGCCAAACAGCGCTTTCTCCAGGCGGTGGAAGCCGGTGAATTTAGGATCGGCGGCTTTTTGTTCGTAATCATCTTCCCGCGCATCGATGCTGCCGTCGAGATCGGAGAACAGTTCAGCAATCGGTTCAATACGCTCATAATGCTGACGGGTTGGCGCATACAGCGATTTCGCTTTTTCCAGATCGCCTGCCTTAATCGCATCGGTAAAGGCTTTAGTGCCCGCAACCAACTGCGCGGTTTCGGCTGTCACATAGGCTTTGTATTCGGTAATCGCGCCGCTCAGACTCAGCAGAGCCTCGCTTTGCGCGGCATCCGCCGTTGCGCTACCTTTTACGATCAGTTTGCCTTTCGGGTTAGTCAACAGACCGCAGGTCATATCATATTCGCCAGGCTGGAGGTTAGCGGTCATTTTCTGGCTAAAGCCTGGTGCAATGTTTTCGCGCTCTTCAACCACCATAACGCCTTTGAGGATCTCCCACTCCAGCGCTTTCTGGCTATGGTTCTGGATGATGAACTGCGTTTTCCCGGCATTAACCGTGATAATCATCGGTTCACATTGTTTGTCGTTAACCGTGACTTTCACCTGCGGAATATCGGCAGCTTGTGCATTAAAAGCGGAGGCAAACAGCGCGGCGATACCTAGCTGCAGCGCACTACGGCGAAAATTAAACGTCATAACCTATCCCTATAAATAAGTATGTTGTAACTAAAAAGTATTCTGCATCGCGTTTTTATCAAGGTGCGGTACGCGATGCCGTAGTGCCTGAACGCGGCGGTAGCGCAAACATAACCAACGCCGGAATCAGGTAGATAAACCAGACAGCGACTTCACTAACGCTTGGCGCTTCCTGATAGCCGAAAATGCCTTCCATCAATGTGCCAAACAGTGAATGCGTCGACAGCACACTGCTCAGGTCAAACGCCACATCCTGAAAATGATTCCACAACCCGGCTTCGTGGAAAGCGCGGATTGCCCCAGCGGCAAGACCGGCAGCCACCAGCAAAATGAACAGGCTGGTCCATTTAAAGAATGCCCCGAGGTTGAGGCGAATGCCGCCGAGGTAAATCAGGTAACCCAGTACCACCGCGGTAGCCAGTCCCAGCATCGCGCCTAACGGCGGCCAGATACCTACATCCTGCTGGAATGCTGCCAGCAGGAAGAACACCGACTCCAGCCCTTCACGGGCAACAGCAAAAAAGACCATCATCACCAGCGCCCAGCCGTGATGGTTGCCGCGTTGCAACGCGTTATCGACAGCCTGTTCAAGCTGGACTTTGACGTTGCGCGAAACTTTACGCATCCAGAACACCATCCAGGTGAGGATCACCACGGCAATGACCGCCACGATGCCTTCAAACAGCTCCTGTTCCTTTTGCGGAAATTCACCGGTGGTTTCGTTGATGAAAATCCCTAACGCCAGGCATAACGCCGCCGCCAGCAGAACACCAATCCACATCACACCAATCCATCGACCACGCTGAGTCCGTTTCAGGTAGCTGGCAATCAGGCTGACAATCAGCGCGGCCTCTAACCCTTCGCGCAACATAATTAGAAATGGAACAAACATGCGAAGAACCCTTAAACGTTATTCTCAGTCAATTGATGAAAAGAAAAGTAAATTACAGTGATAGTGATTATCATTACAGCAAAGAAAAACTCAAGCAGAATGTTTTGAGAATGATGACTGAATGTAAAAGGCCAGGCGGGTAATGGTTATAGCAGGTTTACAACGGAAGCAATAAAAAAGCCCGCACGCGGCGGGCTTGAAGACAGAGGCAGATTATTCTGCCTGTAAACGCGATGGCGGAGCTGAGTGATAATGCGCATCAGCCTCGGCAAAACGTTGCTGCATAGCAGTTGAAGGCGCTTTACCCAACAGGCTGAAGGCCACAATACCGATGCTGCCGAAAACAAAGCCCGGGATGATTTCATACAGACCCAGCCAGGCAAACTGCTTCCAGACGATTACCGTCACCGCACCAATGATCATCCCTGCCAGCGCGCCGTTGCGGGTCATACGCGACCACATTACGGAGAACAGGACTACCGGACCAAACGCAGCGCCGAAGCCCGCCCAGGCGTAGCTTACCAGACCAAGTACACGGTTCTCCGGGTTCGCCGCCAGCGCGATAGACACCAGCGCCACGACCAACACCATGATGCGGCCAATCCACACCAACTCTTTCTGGCTGGCATTTTTACGCAGGAACGCTTTGTACAAATCTTCGGTGATTGCGCTGGAGCACACCAGCAGCTGGCAGCTCAGGGTCGACATAACCGCAGCGAGGATCGCAGACAGCAGGATACCGGCAATCCACGGGTTGAACAGGATTTGCGCCAGTTCAATAAACACACGCTCGGCGTTCTGGTTAACGGCACCGGCAAGCTGTGGGTTGTTGTTAAAGTAAGCAATACCAAAGAAGCCCACGGCCACAGCACCTGCCAGACACAGAATCATCCAGGCCATGCTAATGCGGCGAGCATGAACGATGCTATGGTGGGAATCTGCAGCCATAAAGCGCGCCAGAATATGCGGCTGACCAAAGTAGCCCAGACCCCAGCCCATCAGGGAAATGATGGCAACAAAATTCAGCCCTTTGAACATGTCCACGTTCTCAATGCTCTTTTGTTTAATCACTTCCAGCGAATCGTCGAATCCACCCACGCCAATGACTACCATCACCGGCGTCAGGATCAGAGCAAAGATCATCAGGCTGGCCTGGACGGTATCGGTCCAGCTAACCGCCAGGAAACCACCAATAAAGGTATAAATGATCGTCGCGGCCGCGCCCGCCCACAGTGCTGTTTCGTAGCTCATGCCAAAGGTGCTTTCAAACAGACGAGCCCCTGCCACAATACCGGAAGCACAATAGATGGTGAAAAACAGCAGAATAACCAGCGCGGAGATAATACGCAGAATTCGGCTTTTATCTTCAAAGCGACCGGTAAAGTAATCCGGTAACGTCAGCGCATTGTTATTGTATTCGGTGTGTACGCGTAAACGTCCGGCCACCAGCTTCCAGTTGATCCAGGCGCCCAAAATAAGGCCGATGGCGATCCAGCTTTCTGAAATCCCCGACAGGAAAATCGCGCCAGGCAGACCCATCAGCAACCAGCCGCTCATGTCAGATGCCCCGGCGGATAACGCGGTCACGAATGGACCCAGACTGCGTCCACCCAGAATGTAATCGTCAAAGTTTTTGGTTGAACGCCATGCAATAAACCCTATCAATATCATGCCGAAAATATAGACACAGAATGTCACTAACATCGGTGTGCTAATAGCCATCAAAACTCTCCAAAATTATGTATCAGCAATGCCGTGGCTTGCCGTTTTATTACCCTGCCGGAACGTGGCAAAGATATCTATGTTGACCAGGGCGACCGTATCCTGCCGGAAGCGATGGTTATTCACAATCGATTTAACACACCATTTACATCAAATTTGATCCAGAGTAGATAGCATTTTTCTGTAGGTTGCACTCTCTCACATTTTTTTCGGTTGCACCTTTTAAAAGTGTTAACTACCGCAGAGAAAAAGATTCTGTAATTTATACAGCCCACATCATAAGACTCATATTTATTAACATCTCATTCATTTCCAAGCTTGCAAACCAAGTCACATTTAACACGGTTGCACAAAGTTGCAACATAGTGGATATTTCTCGGTAACTATCAGACCCGTATTTCAGTACAACAGGAGTAAACGGCATGGGAACCACCACGATGGGGGTTAAACTGGATGACGCCACGCGCGAGCGTATTAAAACAGCAGCATCACGAATCGATCGCACGCCACATTGGCTGATCAAGCAAGCCATCTTTAATTATCTCGAAAGACTGGAAAATGACGACGCGCTTCCTGAACTGCCGGCCCTGCTGGCGGGTGCCGCGAATGAGGGTGAGGAGTCAACCACGCCGCAGAATGAAGCGCATCAGCCTTTCCTGGAATTTGCCGAACAGATCCTGCCGCAGTCAGTTTCCCGCGCAGCAATCACCGCCGCGTACCGCCGAGCCGAAACCGATGCTGTGCCGATGCTGATGGAGCAGGCTCGTCTGCCGCAACCCATCGCGGAGCAAGCGCACAAGCTGGCGTACGATCTGGCTGACAAACTGCGTAACCAAAAGACCGCCAGCGGCCGCGCCGGGATGGTACAGGGTTTATTGCAGGAATTCTCACTTTCTTCGCAGGAAGGGGTCGCGCTGATGTGCCTGGCCGAAGCCCTGCTGCGTATTCCAGATAAGGCAACCCGCGATGCGTTGATCCGCGACAAAATCAGCAACGGCAACTGGCAGTCGCACATTGGACGCAGCCCGTCCCTGTTCGTCAACGCGGCGACCTGGGGGCTGTTGTTTACCGGTCGTCTGGTTTCTACGCATAATGAAGCCAGCCTCTCACGCTCACTCAACCGTATTATCGGCAAGAGCGGTGAACCACTGGTGCGTAAAGGCGTCGACATGGCGATGCGCCTGATGGGCGAACAGTTCGTCACCGGAGAGACTATCGCCGAAGCGCTGGCTAACGCCCGTAAACTGGAAGAAAAAGGTTTCCGCTACTCTTACGACATGCTGGGCGAAGCAGCTCTGACCGCCGCCGATGCCCAGGCTTATATGGTTTCGTACCAACAGGCAATCCACGCCATTGGTAAAGCCTCAAATGGTCGCGGCATCTATGAAGGGCCGGGCATTTCTATCAAGCTGTCAGCGCTGCATCCGCGTTATAGCCGCGCGCAGTATGACCGCGTGATGGATGAACTCTATCCGCGTCTGAAGTCGCTTACTCTGCTGGCCCGCCAGTACGACATCGGTATCAATATCGATGCTGAAGAGGCCGACCGACTGGAGATCTCCCTCGATCTGCTGGAGAAACTGTGCTTTGAACCTGAACTCGCGGGCTGGAACGGTATCGGCTTTGTTATTCAGGCCTACCAGAAGCGCTGCCCGTATGTTATCGACTACCTGATTGATCTCGCCACGCGCAGCCGCCGTCGCCTGATGATCCGCCTGGTTAAAGGCGCCTACTGGGATAGCGAAATCAAACGTGCGCAAATGGACGGTCTGGAAGGTTATCCGGTCTATACCCGTAAGGTCTACACTGACGTTTCCTATCTGGCCTGCGCGAAAAAACTGCTTGCGGTACCGAATCTGATCTACCCGCAGTTCGCCACCCACAACGCCCATACGCTGGCGGCGATTTATCAGTTGGCCGGTCAAAACTACTATCCGGGTCAGTACGAGTTCCAGTGCCTGCACGGTATGGGCGAACCGCTGTATGAGCAGGTCACAGGTAAAGTTGCCGATGGCAAACTGAACCGTCCATGCCGTATTTATGCGCCAGTCGGCACGCATGAAACGCTGCTTGCGTATCTGGTGCGTCGTCTGCTGGAAAACGGCGCCAACACCTCGTTCGTCAACCGCATTGCAGACACTACCCTGCCGCTGGATGAACTGGTAGCCGATCCGGTCGAAGCCGTTGAAAAACTGGCGCAGCAGGAAGGCCAGGCTGGTCTGCCACATCCGAAGATTGCCCTGCCGCGTGACCTGTACGGTAAAGGCCGCGAAAACTCAGGCGGGCTGGATTTAGCGAACGAACATCGTCTGGCCTCACTGTCCTCCGCCCTGCTTAACAGCGCGCTGCAAAAATGGCACGCTAAACCGATGCTCGAACATCCGGTTGCTGACGGTGAAATGACCCCAGTCGTCAACCCGGCCGAACCGAAAGACATTGTCGGTTATGTGCGTGAAGCGACTCACAGCGAAGTGGAACAGGCATTGCAGAACGCGGTAAATAACGCGCCGATCTGGTTCGCCACACCGCCACAAGAGCGCGCCGCTATTTTGCATCGCGCCGCCGTTCTGATGGAAGGCCAGATGCAGCAGTTAATTGGCATTCTGGTGCGCGAAGCGGGCAAAACCTTCAGCAACGCCATTGCGGAAGTGCGCGAAGCGGTAGACTTCCTGCACTATTATGCCGGTCAGGTCCGCGATGACTTCGATAATGAAACCCATCGTCCGTTAGGGCCGGTGGTCTGTATCAGCCCCTGGAACTTCCCGCTGGCCATTTTCACCGGGCAGATTGCCGCTGCGCTGGCGGCGGGCAACAGCGTGTTGGCAAAACCCGCGGAACAAACTCCGCTGATTGCCGCCCAGGGTATTGCCATTTTACTCGAAGCAGGTGTGCCGCCAGGCGTGGTGCAACTGTTGCCTGGCCAGGGCGAAACGGTCGGGGCACAGCTCACTTCCGATGAGCGCGTACGCGGCGTCATGTTTACCGGCTCAACGGAAGTCGCCACGCTGTTGCAACGTAATATCGCGACCCGCCTTGATGCTCAGGGGCGTCCAATCCCGCTTATCGCCGAAACCGGCGGGATGAACGCCATGATCGTCGACTCTTCTGCGTTAACGGAACAGGTCGTGGTCGACGTTCTGGCTTCTGCCTTTGACAGCGCCGGACAGCGCTGCTCCGCGCTTCGCGTCCTGTGTCTGCAGGACGATGTCGCCGACCATACGCTGAAAATGCTGCGTGGCGCAATGGCGGAATGCCGCATGGGTAACCCGGGTCGCCTGACCACCGATATTGGACCGGTAATCGATGAAGAAGCCAAAGCCAATATTGAGCGCCATATTCAGGCCATGCGCGCCAAAGGGCGTCCGGTGTTCCAGGCTGCGCGCGAAAACAGCGACGATGCGCGTGAATGGCAAACCGGTACCTTTATCGCGCCGACGCTTATCGAGCTGGAAAGCTTCGACGAATTACAAAAAGAGGTGTTCGGTCCGGTACTGCACGTTGTGCGTTACACCCGCAACAATCTGGGCAGTCTGATTGAGCAAATTAATGCCTCCGGCTATGGCCTGACGCTGGGCGTGCACACCCGTATCGATGAAACCATCGCCCAGGTCACGGGTTCGGCACATGTGGGGAACCTGTACGTTAACCGCAATATGGTCGGCGCCGTCGTCGGAGTGCAGCCATTCGGTGGCGAAGGCTTGTCAGGAACCGGGCCAAAAGCGGGTGGACCGCTGTATCTGTACCGCCTGCTGGCAAACCGTCCGGAAAATGCGTTAGGCATTACGCTTGCCCGTCAGGATGCCGAATACCCTGTCGATGCACAGCTTAAAACGGCGCTCGTTCAGCCGCTGGAAGCGCTTAGCGAATGGGCAACCGATCGTCCAGCACTGCGTGCGCTCTGCCAACAGTTTGGTGAACTGGCGCAGGCCGGAACGCAACGCCTGCTGCCAGGCCCCACCGGCGAGCGCAATACCTGGACGCTGTTGCCGCGCGAACGCGTGCTGTGTATCGCCGATGATGAACAGGATGCGCTGGTACAGGTTGCCGCTGTAACTTCCGTTGGTAGCTTAATCCTGTGGCCAGATGATACATTCCATCGCGACCTGGCAAAACGCCTGCCAGCAGTAGTTTCCGGGCGCATCCAGTTTGCCAAAGCGGACAACATCACTACGCAGCCGTTTGATGCGGTTATTTTCCACGGTGATTCCGATCAGCTTCGCGCACTGTGTGAAGCGGTGGCGGCCCGCGAAGGGGCGATTGTGTCGGTCCAGGGCTTTGCCCGCGGCGAAAGCAATATCCTACTGGAAAGGTTGTATATTGAGCGCTCCCTGAGCGTCAATACCGCCGCAGCCGGGGGGAACGCCAGCCTGATGACAATCGGCTAAGGTTGTGGTTAATTAAGGCTCCGGTAACGGGGCCTTTTTTTATGAAGCCAGAGGGAAGCATGAAACGAATCGTACTGACATGTGCAGCGCTGCTGCTTAGCGGCCAGGCGCTGGCGGATGACTGCGCCAACGCGAACACGCAGATTGAGATGAACACCTGTGCGGCAGAGCAGTATAAGGCGGCCGACGCCAAACTTAATGAAACTTATCAGAATGCGCTGAAGCGCGCCGCCCCAACCCAGCGCGATTTACTGAAAAAAGCGCAAATATCCTGGATAACTTTGCGCGATGCGGACTGTGCGTTAATCAGTTCTGGCACTGAAGGCGGTAGCGTTCAGGCGATGATTTCCAGCCAGTGCCTGACGGATAAGACCAACGAGCGCGAAGCGTTTCTCGCCTCACTTTTGCAGTGTGAAGAAGGCGATTTAAGCTGCCCGTTACCGCCGGCCAGTTAACGCACGCGGATCCCTTCAATAATCATCCGCTGTACGCTCTCCACCGTTTGGTTAAAAAAGGCTTCATCACGCAGCGTTGCGCCCGTCACCGCCTCTACCTGTGGGGCAAAATCGGCGTAGTGCTGAGTTGAAGCCCAAATCATAAAAATCAGATGATGCGGATCGACCGGAGCCAGTTTTCCGCTTTTGATCCAACCGGCAATCAGCGCGGATTTCTCATCAATTAGCGTTTTAAGATCCCCCTCCAGTTCTGCCATCAATAAAGGCGCTCCGGCCAGCATCTCCATACAAAACAGCCGTGAGGCCTGAGGGTAATCGCGCGACACTTCCAGCTTAAGGCGAATGTATTCTTTAATGGCCACCAGCGGCGCAAAGTCTTCGCGAAAAGCTTTCAATGGAGCCAGCCAGATGTCGAGGATCTGCCGTAAAACGGCAATATAAAGCACCTCTTTTGACGGGTAGTAATAAAGTAGATTGGTTTTTGACACGCCCGCCTGCTCTGCCACCTGCTCCAGGCGCGTGCCGTGGATCCCATATTGGGAGAAGATATTTAATGCCGCGGTTAAGATGGCCTCGCGTTTTGCACTGACGGCCTGCGAGCGCTTACCTGTTTTTTTCTCTGCGCGTTGGACCATGCGCCCTCTCCTTCTTGTGAGGGCGTCAGCATACCAAATCACGCGGTGAATGGTTAAATTAAAGCGATTCCGGCGGCGCCTCTTGTCCAAGCGCTTTTTTCTTTTTGAACTTCAGCTCGCTGACCAGTACGCCAACAATAATGAATGCCGCACCAAGCAATGCAAGTAGCGGTAAGCGTTCACCCGCCAGACGGCCAAAGATCCCCGCCCACACCGGTTCACCGGTATAAATAACCGTCGCGCGCGTCGGCGAAACGCTGCGCTGCGCCCAGTTCATGGTGACCTGAATAATCGCGCTAAAAATACCCAGCCCCAGCGCCACCACCAGCAATCCGGTAGACATTGGTGGTACGGTCTCTCCGGCCGGTCCCATCGCCATAAACGCCACTATCGAAGCGGTTGCCAGTTGCACTACCGTTACCCGACGAACATCCACTTTTCCTGCCCACGCGCTAATCAGGATAATTTCTGCCGCAATCGCCACCGCACCGGCGAGCGTGATCCACTCGCCTTCGCCTAAAGCCAGTAAATTGCCTCCCGGTCCGGCCAGAAAAATCAATCCGATAAAGGCCAGCACAATGCCGACGCACGGCATCAGACCTGGCATGCGTCCCAGACACAACCATTGTAAAAGCGGCACCAACGGTACGTACATCGCGGTAATAAACGCCGATTTACTGCTGGGAATAAACTGTAACCCCCAGGTTTGCAGACTATAACCCAGCGCAATTGCGATACCGATTGCAACCCCTGCTTTAACTTCCAGCCACGTCAGCTTGTGCAATGTGTGTAACGACAAAAGCGCGACCGCCAGCGCGGCAGTGGCAAAACGCACACCGACAAAGAAAAAAGGGCCGCTCAGGGTAACGGCATATTGCACCGCCAAAAACGTGCCACCCCAGAACATGGTGATCACAATGAGGATCGCTTCCTGAGGTTTAACAGAGAAGGAATAACGAGAAAGTAATGACATGAGACACCCGATTAACTGAATGTCATTAGTCTGCGTTGCGTTTTGTTACAGTTCAACCTTGCAGACAAAAAAAACCGCCGGAAAGACCCGGCGGCGGTGGCTACGTAACGTCTGTCTCTGACTCTCAGCCGTCACGACATATCTGACAGATAGCCCGACAATTACGATTTGTTGTTGCCGTGACTATTTTTGCCCCCTTTTTTGCCTGCCTCTGAAGCGCGTTGCGGGTCATTCTTGAAGTTGCCCCCGCTGTGCTGGCCACCTTTTCGACCTGCTTCTGATGCTCTTTCGCGGTCTTCCGCAAAGTTGCCGGAACCGCCCCGATGGTTTGCCATTACTGACCTCCGTCATTGATTAGACATCATATTGCATAGGTACTGAGGAGTGATACCTCACGCAGCGTTACGGGCGAGGCCCTGAAAATAACTGCGTGGGAATAAGCATAGTGAAGTGTGGCCAGGGCAGACGCTAACTGTAATATCCTGCAACAGGATCAGGAGTGACAAATAAATAATCACCATAAGAAATCAATAAGTCTTTCTTATGACTACCGAATTCTACCCGGTTAAATATGTATCATTTTGCTACAAAGAAGGTTGTTATAAAAATTGTTATAAATCAAAGAAGTGATTGTGAAATTTGCACTCCTGACAGTACGTCATATCTTTAAAGGTAGGTAGCGAATCGCTACGGACACGGTTAACTCGAGGAGTAGTGTAAAATGGCAAAAGTTCTGGTGCTTTATTATTCCATGTACGGACACATTGAAACTATGGCCCACGCAGTCGCAGAAGGCGCAAATAAGGTAGATGGCGCGGAAGTGATTATTAAGCGTGTACCAGAGACCATGCAGCCCGAGATTTTCCTTAAGGCTGGCGGCAAAACACAAAACGCACCAGTCGCAACCCCGCAAGAACTGGCTGATTACGACGCCATCATTTTTGGTACCCCCACGCGCTTTGGCAATATGTCCGGTCAGATGCGTACCTTCCTCGACCAGACTGGCGGGCTGTGGGCCTCTGGCGGCCTGTACGGCAAACTCGCCAGCGTATTCAGCTCAACGGGAACCGGCGGCGGTCAGGAACAAACCATTACATCAACCTGGACTACGCTTGCCCACCATGGGATGGTGATTGTACCTATCGGTTACGCGGCGCAAGAGCTGTTTGATGTCTCTCAAGTTCGCGGCGGTACCCCTTACGGTGCAACCACCATTGCCGGAGGCGACGGCTCCCGCCAGCCAAGTCAGGAAGAGTTATCTATCGCCCGCTATCAGGGTGAATATGTCGCAGGTCTGGCAGTAAAACTCAACGGCTAATCTTCAACAGGAGGATTCGAATGCCAACTCAAGAAGCGAAAGCCCATCGCGTCGGCGAATGGGCAAGTCTGCGCAATACATCGCCGGAAATAGCCGAAGCCATTTTTGAAGTCGCACATTATGACGAGAAACTGGCGGAAAAAATTTGGGAAGAAGGTAGCGATGAGGTACTCATCAAAGCCTTTGAAAAAACAGACAAAGATTCGCTCTTTTGGGGTGAACAGACTATCGAACGCAAAAACGTCTAGCGCGCTGACTCCCCCGCGAACACGGGGGAGTTTTCTTTTACTTAGCCGCCTCATTCAGCACGCTATCGAACTTATCTATCGGGCAAAAACCATCCGCATCTATCGGACATCCTTTCAGCTCCAGCGTTACGCGCTGCGCCGGGGATTTCAGCGTCAGAACGTCTGCATTACGCAACTGCTGCGAGCTCTGATACACATACTCGATTTTCATCAGATCACGATTTGCATTGCTGTCATGCCAGCGCTGGAAGACAATCTTCCCGCCAATCGGCGTACGCTCGTTCTGAGCGTGAAGCTGGTACGGTTTAAAATCCAGCGCGGTGAGCAACGAAGCGATATTTGAATCATGCCCCACCAGCACGGTTATTTTCGGTGCTTTCGCGCGTTCAGTAACCAGCGCATTATCAATATATTTCACCAGTGGTTTGGCGACGTTCTGCGCCACTTCCGGGGAGGTGAACAGGCTATCCTGATAGCCGTTTTTCAGCTTCGACAGAACCTTCCACTGCTGATCCGATTTAATCTCGCCCCAGGCAACCTTGTCCATCGGGAAGCCTTCGTAAAATTGCAGCGTGAAGGCATCAACCAGCGAATTTCCCACCTTCAGCGGCCCCGAAACGCCTGGCTCCTGCTGGTACTTCGCGCTAAACGTATCTTTGGCATCGGTCAGGGAACACTGCTGTTTTTCTTTGCAGGACGGAGAGTCTTTGTAGTCGGTCATTTGTTCAAGCAACTGATAGCTATCGTTGAGCTGCATTTTGCTGCGCTCTTTCTCCATGGCCTGAACGGCCTGCTGGCTGAAGGCGGCGGAATCATCGGTGATCACCGGGTTAAAGGTGGGATCCATGGTGCCCATTTTTTCCTGATGATGGACCGGAACATCGCAACCAGGGAAAGCACCGGTAACAAAGAACTGCGCCGTGGCGACCGTACGCTGCAGGCTGTTAGCATAGGTATAGACCGTGTTCGGTGCCGGGCATTCGCCCGATTTCACCATCCCCTGCTCTGCCAGCCACTCTCGCATGTAGTGGCCCATATAGATTTCCAGCACACCGCCCTTGGTAGTGAGTTGCCCACCGGGGACATCCCATTCTGGCCATTGTTTGGGGGTGGACTGTTCAAGAACGCTGCCATTATTGGCTAAAGGTGCGCGTAAGTTATGCCGACTCATCATCAATACTTGCTGAAGCTGATAGCCTTCCGGCGCGGTCTGCGCCTGCGCGGCGGTTGACAATAAGACAGCCCCTGCCACGGCTGTGGCGATTAACGATTTATTCATCCCTACGACCTCTTGTTGTTATCAATCACAACAGAGTGTGACAGAAATATGACATATTTCCGGGAACGCTTTCGCAAAACAGACCATCTAGCCTGTCGTTTTAACACCAAACTCGGTTTCGAGTTTACGAATGCCAAGAGGTGTGAAGATGACATGGCGGCTGCCCTGTTCGGTTTTTATCCATCGCTGTTCACTGAACCAGCGCAGCAGCGTTGCGCCAAGCATACCACCAGGATGATAACGTCGTTCGCTCCAGTCCAGACAACCACAGGTTAACTTCCGCCGGGATGAGCCAGCCGCCAGGATAATCCCCATCTGTGCCAGCTTTTCCTGGCCAAGAGGAGTCAGCGTTTCACCATCCGGCGTTAACCACTGACGGGAAACTAGCGTATCGAACAACCTCACCGCGACCTCTCCGGCGAGATGGTCGTAGCAGGTGCGGGCATGCCGCAAACCTGGCGGTGTAGTGATTCTGCGGGGCGTTGATGTCGCCCACGCAACGCCCATCAGGCGTTCCAGCAGTTCAGCGATATCGGAACCTGCAAGGCGAAAATAACGATGTCTGCCCTGCGCCAACGCGACAACAAAACGTTGTTCGCACAGACGCGCCAGATGCGCGCTGGCGGTCGACGCGGATATATCCGCCACCGCGCTGAGCTCAGTTGCAGTCCAGGCGCAGCCATCCATTAGGGCGCACAACATACGCGAGCGCGATTTATCGGCCATCACTGCCGCAGTGAGTGCCATTTTTGACTCCAGATCGCCCTCTTCTTCATGTAACATCACGGATGCCATAACGACCTCATTGGCCCTGAATATCTGAATTAACGATGCCATGAAAGTCGCGCAAAGTCACCGCACCGGTCACACAGCACGTAGCATCATCTCTGTACCCAACCCGACCAGACAAAACAGAAAACAGCGTTTAAACACGAGCGGAGAAATAACCCTTCGCACACGGGTACCTATCCATTGGCCAATCAGCGCAGGAAAAATGGCCAAAGCCGACAAACTTAGCGATTGTATGGGCAGCGCGTTGTGCCACCACAGACCCAGCGCCAATGCCAGGGTCGAAAAGGTAAAAGAGATCCCGAGCGCCTGCACCAGTTCATCTTTCTCAAAGCCGAGGGACTGGATCCAGGGCACGGCGGGCATCACAAACACCCCGGTTCCGCCGGTCAATAAGCCGGTCACAAATCCAATAACGAGGGAGTACGGTTTTTCACGCTGCGGGGCCACCGCAATTTTCTTTCCCGCCAGCGTCCAGATAGCGTAGGCCACCAGCGCTACGCCGAGTGCAAACTGAGTTCGGGTGGTGTCACCACCGGTAATCCAGGCGCTGGCAAGCAGTGTCGCCACCACTACTGTCAGCAGCATTGGCCACAGTCGTTTGAGTAATTGGCGTGTATTTCCACCGCCGCCAAACTGGAACAAATTGCTTATCAGCGAAGGCAATAACAGCATGGCCGCCGCGGCAACTGGCGAAATAAGCGATCCGAGGATCCCCATAGCCACGGTGGGTAACCCCATACCCGTAACGCCTTTCACCATCCCGGCGAGGACAAATGTGGCGGCAATCATCACCACCAGAGCGGGTCCAAACGCTAAAGAACTCGTCATGTTGCACTTTCCTGGAAAAGAGAAGATGACTGATTCTGGACGTTAATCACCGTGTTTGCTTCGTCAGGCAACGAAATATGCCTTCCTGGGGAGGGCGACGCCATAAAAAATGCCGGGTTTCCCCGGCACATTTATCAGAACGTTTTCGCCCACCACAACCGAAATTTCATGCCCCAGTAGCTGGTCCAGCCGCTGGTGGTTGATACTACCCGACCTTGTGACATCACCACCAGCGTGGGCGTGACGCTGATTGCCCAACTGCGGGAAATGGCTCCGTTCGCATCATTGATGACCGGAAAGTCCACGCCTTTACGCGACAGCCAGCGAGATACCTCAGCTTCATTTCCGGAACGTAACGCAATGGTCATCACATTTTCCCCTTCCGAACGCAGCCTGGCGACCTCCGGCGTCGTGAAGCGGCATACGCCGCACCAGCTCGCCCAGAAATAAAGCAACACCGGCTCGTCTTTGCTGAGCGCCGCCAGCGTGACGGTTTCACCATCCAGTGTTTGTAAAGGCGTGCTGTCAAAGGAGGCAGGGAGATGCGGCGCGCGCCAGGCATCCATCAAGAGCATTGCCCCCGCCAACAGTGCCAGTAAGATCAGCCCTTCGCGCAACCAGCGGCGCAGTTTACTGAGCATTGGCCGCCGCCAGTTTTTCTTTTACCACTTCCTCAAGGGTTTCCCACGGCACCGCGCCGGGAATAAGTTCATCACCAATAATCGTTGCCGGGGTTCCCTGCACCCCCACCAGTCGCGCCAGTTGCAGGTTAGTGCTCAGCGTTTCAGCACTTTGGGCGTCCAGCGTCACCGGACTGGCCCCCGCTTTTTCCTGCGCCTGTTTGATACTGACGTCGGTATGATAGCCCTTCTTCTGCATCAATTTTTCATGTAATGCCAGGGACTGTTGCGGATGCTCATGCCATGTCGTCAGCACGGTCCGCGCCGCCAGTTCCGAACTTTCACCTTTAAACGGCAGCGGTTTAATCACCACCGCCACGTCAGGATATTTCTGCACAATTTTTTCCAGCATTGGATCCAACTGCTTGCAGTATGGGCAGTTGTAATCTGTGAAGTTTATCAGGGTCAGTTTCGCCTGCTTCGCGCCAATCCGCGGGCTGTTGGGATCGTTAAACAAGGCTTCCTGAATTAATGCTTCAATTTGCTTTTCCTGTTCCGGGGTAAACGGCGCAGGCTCTTTCGCGATACTGACGGCAGAAAACAGGGTTAACAGCAGAACAATCATCATTTTCATGGGGTTACTCCTTTGGCATCATTCAACGTTTGCAGTACCGCATCGCGGGTTAACAACGTGGGTAACGCCTGGCCATCCGGCAGACCGGGGCCATAAATTTGGTTATACGGCACAGCAACCTGGCCGCGTTTTTTTAGAAATTCGGTAATAGCTTCAGAAGGGAGTGTCCAGTCGCCGCGAAGCGCCACCACATCCGGCTGTTGCAATGCGGCCTGTACGTCTTCTTTATGCAACACGTTGTATTTGTTTACCTTACAGGTGATGCACCAGTCGGCTGTGACGTCAATGAACACGCGCTTATGTTGCGCCAGCGCATCCTCAATCGCCTGCTCGCTTAGCGGTTGCCAGTTCACGCTTTCTTTAGCGCTACTTTGTCCGCTAAACCCTAAGTGTGGGAGCAGCAACGTCGCAAGCCAGATAGCCGAACCCAGCATCATCACGCCAAGCAGACGCCGCAAAATATTCATCCACCGCCCTGGCCGCGGCAAACGCAGCGCCAGACCGGGACGCAGGGCCACCAGCAGCCACGGTAAGCTCATCCCCAGCCCAAGTGCGATAAACAATCCCCACAACGTCGGCAGCGAAGCAGTCAATGCTACCGCCACCGCCGTTCCCAGAAACGGGGCACTGCACGGCGTGGCAAGCAGTGTCGCAAATGCACCTTGCCAGAAATGTCCCGACAGTCCGTTGCCGCCGTGAGTCGCCAGCGTGGTGGTCATAGCAGAAGGGAGTCGGAATTCAAACCACCCGAACAGGCTGGCGCTGAACGTCAGCATCACTAGCACCATGACGCCAATGAACCACGGATTCTGAAACTGGATCCCCCAGCCAAGGGCCTGATTGGTTAAACGCAGCACCGTCATCAATAGCGCCAGAGCCATAAACGAGACCAGTATTCCGGCTACCGATGCGAGGAACTGACGACGGATCTGGCGACGACTTTTTTCCTCGACCAGCAAAATAGAGCCCAGCTTCATGCCCAGAACCGGTAACACACAAGGCATCAGATTGAGGATCAAACCACCCAACAGTGCCATGAGCACCACTTGCCACAGTGGGAGTGAGGCGTTCTCAACAACCGGGGCTTCGCCAATCGCAAGACGACTCTCCTGGGCAACACCGTTATCTGCCAGCACCAGCGTGACTGACTTACCACGCAGATCCGGCGCGCCTTCTCCCCAACCGTCATGTACAGGTACCGTAGCGCGTAACGTATCCCCCTCAACATGAATTTGCGGCATGCCAAAATCCGCATCATCAACAGCATCCAGATATAGCCCTGGTTCAGTCCAGCCTCCCGCACGGCGAGCCTCGACGACTAACTCTCCCGCCCGTGCGCCAGCGCTCAGAGCATCGGTCAGGCCGCTGGCAAGTGGGATCTGTCCCATCGCCTGAGCATAGTCATGTGCAAAAGTCGGGTCCTGGGCTGTGGGCGTCACGGAAAAAGGAAAATCCGTCAACAGGCAAACGTTGCTACAGGTGGATAGCGTCAAAACGCCGCTGAGCGTGGCGGGCGCTCTACCGCGCACCACCATCGGGAACGTCACCTTATCGTGATACCCCTGAGTAGTGATATTGGCGACCTCAAAACGAGCAGGGGTTGGCCAGAACCAGTCGACCGCGGGCATTTCCCCTTTCCAGGCGATTGCAGGTGCAACGCCTCCCTCGCCCGGAGAACGCCAGTAGGTTTTCCAGCCGTCCTCCAGTTTGACATCCAGCAACAGACGGGTTTCTCCGCCTGCGGACGTATCAGCGCGTAACCGCACACTGGCGTGATCGTTATCGGGTGAACGCAGCCAGCCGGGTTCAGCCGCCCAGGATACGGGCAGCCATAGCAATAACAGACAGAGCAGCGCCTGTCTGAAAACAGTCATCATAGTTTTTCTCCGTGAATAATTATCTAACAGTCAGCAACGGCTGTTCTGTCATTCACGGAAGACGCAAAATCGGAGATGCACCCGGAGAGTGGGCGGCGAGATGGCTCGCGGTGGGAAAAAAGGTAGACGAAACGCCCGTACTGGCGCCAGCAATGACAGCAGCAGGCACAGCACCAGAATAGCACCTTCAAACAATACGGGTGGCGCAGCCAGTAATGATTTCGCACTCAGTTCACAAGGGGTAACGGGTGAGGCCTCATCGGTCTGCACTTGTGCGCTGGCGACAACGCTTGTAACGGCGGTATCCATCTGCAACGCGTGCAGGCCCGCCATGCGTTGTGCGGTGCAAACCATCACCACAACACATGCCAGACAGAGGAACCACCATCCCATCCGTTGACGTTTCGCCATTATACCCTCACTCATTGATGCGAGTTATCTTAACCACTCGCCAGGTTTTGGCAACCTTTCCGCTGTAAAGTTATGTCCTGCTATCTGCTGGATATACCGCGATTTCAATCAGATTAAGATCGGGATCCCTGACATACACCGAACGAATAGGTCCTGTCGCACCTGTACGTGCAACGGGCCCTTCAATAATCTCGACTCCGTGGGTTTGAAACGTCTCCATCACCTCTTCCAGCGTACGCGTGGTGATAAAACATAAATCCAGCGCCCCCGGCGTTGGCGCGTAGGCTTTGGGTTCAAACTCTTTTCCCCGAATGTGGAGATTGATTTTCTGATTGCCAAAGACGAAGGCTTTCCGACCTTGCGCGAAGGTTTCCAGCCTCATACCTAAAAGCTCGACATAGAAACGAACGCAAGCCTCTTCATGATTGGTGGTTAGTACCAGGTGATCCAGGTGGTCGATCATAGCGATATCCATTTGGGTTGCTCATCTCTGACACTTACCCTATTCATTCACGCACGACAAGAAAAAGAAAATCTACGGAGTTATTTGCAGAACTTAACGCAACAACCTGCAATTTACGCTTTAAAAACGAAATGATAATTAATCATATTCCCGCCTTTATTTATTACACTATAACATTGCTAAAAACACCCCTGAAAATATCACCCAAGTTATCATTCACTATTTACGAAGAATGCCGAAAGATATTTCCATGACAGCACACAGATAATGCCCACCACGTACTGATGCGTAAATGAAAGTAAGGGTCAGCGCATTTCCAGAGAAATTCCTTATTATATTCAGACGCAATGAATAACGTATTCATTAGCAGATAATTTGTTTATTAAATGTTATTTAGAGTATATGGAAATGAAAAAATATTTATTACCCCTGATTGGGTTACTTTTTACAGTTAGCGCTCAGGCAGCATCATTTACCGACGGCAAAAAGTATATCTCACTGGAAAAACCTGTCGCTTCCGCTCCAGCCGCACTGAAGTTTTTCTCATTCTATTGCCCTTCCTGTTATCAGTACGATGAAGTTTTTGAAATCACTGATAACGTGAAAAAAGTATTGCCTGCAGATGTCAAACTCACCGAATACCACGTCGACTTTTTAGGTCCGCTGGGGCAAGACATGACCCACGCCTGGTCCGTCGCCATGCTGTTGAACGTACAAGATAAAGTTAAGCCGTTGCTTTTTGATGCCGTTCAGAAAAAACAAACCGTTAAAACAGCGGACGATATTCGTAACGTATTTATCAGCGCGGGCGTCAGCGCCAGTGATTATGATGCGGCATGGAATAGCTTTGCCGTGAAATCACTGACCGCTAAGCAGCAAGAAATGGCGAAGGCAGTTGATTTAACCGGTGTGCCCGCCATTTTTATCAACGGAAAATATATGATCAATCCAAAAGGACTGAAGTCAGATGACCTTAATGCATTCGTGCAAAACTATGCTGATACGGTCCGCTTCCTGATAAGCAAATCCTGATGTTTAGCTAATCTCATTTTTCGCACCACACAACAGATGCCGTAACCTCAACTGCGCTGTTGGTGGTGCAATGCCTGCATCGTTTATCGCAATATCCTCCCTTCCCGGTTGGCATTCGCCGTTATCAGGATTACCCTAAACTTAGCGGTGATACCTGTTGTCAGGGTTCACCTTCTGCAAGTGTTGATTTACACGAGAGAACGCTATGGAATTAAAGGATTATTACGCCATTATGGGCGTGAAACCGACAGACGATCTCAAGACAATCAAGACCGCCTATCGTCGACTCGCCCGTAAATATCATCCTGATGTCAGCAAAGAGACTGACGCAGAGGCCCGGTTTAAAGAGGTTGCAGAAGCCTGGGAAGTTTTGAGTGATGAGCAGCGACGCGCCGAGTACGACCAGCTGTGGCAGCACCGCAACGACCCACAGTTCAGCCGTCAATTCCAGCAAGGAGAGAATCAAAGCTACAGCGCCGAAGATTTCGACGATATCTTCTCCTCCATTTTTGGCCAGCGTGCGCACCAGTCGCGCCAGCGCCCTGCCAGCCGCGGGCACGACATTGAAATTGAAGTTGCCGTATTCCTCGAAGAAACGCTTACTGAGCATAGCCGCACTATCAGTTACAACCTGCCAGTCTATAATGCGTTTGGCATGGTAGAACGAGAAATTCCTAAAACGCTGAATGTGAAAATTCCGGCTGGCGTCGGTAACGGTCAGCGTATCCGTCTGAAAGGCCAGGGTACCCCCGGCGAAAACGGTGGGCCGAACGGTGATTTGTGGCTGGTGATTCATATTGCGCCGCATCCGCTGTTCGATATTGTTAATCAGGATCTGGAAGTTGTCGTTCCCCTCGCGCCGTGGGAAGCTGCGCTGGGTACGAAAGTAACCGTTCCGACGCTGAAAGAGAGCATCCTGCTGACCATTCCTGCAGGCAGCCAGGCCGGTCAGCGGCTACGCATTAAGGGCAAGGGTCTGGTAAGTAAAAAACATACCGGCGATTTGTATGCGGTGATCAAGATCGTCATGCCACCGAAACCTGACGACGCCAGTGCCGCCCTGTGGCAACAACTGGCGGATGCACAAAAGACCTTTGATCCGCGCAAAGAGTGGGGGAAAGCATAATGGCTAACGTTACCGTCACTTTTACCATTACCGAATTTTGTCTGTACACCGGTGTATCAGAAGAAGAACTGCATGAGATTGTCGGCTTAGGGGTGATAGAACCTCATGAAGACGAGACGTTTGACGATCATGCGCTGACAGTAATGCGTCGCGCGGTGCGCCTGCGTCAGGAGCTGGAACTTGACTGGCCAGGGATTGCCGTTGCGCTGACGTTGCTGGAGGAGAACGCTCAGTTACGCCAGGAAAACCGCCTGCTGCGCCAGCGCCTGTCTCGCTTTATCAGCCATCCTTAGTGTGTCAGGACCAGCATGGTGCTGGTCCTTTTATTATCCGCCCCGCGCTCTTAATGACATTGCCCAGCAGATGGCATACAGTCTGAGATAAGAATTATCTTAAACAATAAGACGTTGAGTCATGCAGCTTAAACCCCTCACGAAAGGTCGTTTTCACAACATCTGGCAGCAGGATGATGCCTTGATTGAGAAGATATTTCAGGAACTGCTCTCTGAAACGCAGATTATCCAGGAAGATGAGTATCTATACCGCCAGGGACAGGTTGTCGATCGACTGATCATGGTGCAATCCGGAAGAATTTCGCTGCGTTACAGCGCGGAGAATGGCCGCCGATTCCAGTTGGGCGCCATGGAATGCGACGAGCAGCTGTTTGGTGAAATGGAGTTTTTTACCGGGTATCGCTGCCAGCTTGATATCGTCGCGGAAGAACCACTGACCGTAGCGGTGTGCAGCTGTGACCGTCTGGAAGAAGCGCTAAATCAGCACCCCAGACTGGCGATATTTTTTGCCAGTGCAATGGCGATTGATTATCAGGATATGCTGGAAATCTTCCTGCACCGGATGCTCTACCCTATCGTACATAACGTGGCGTATGACCTGTATCGCCAGCATCAGAACAAGCAGCCGATGGATGGTTTCCATAAAAAATACCAGGAAGCTGAGCGATTCGGCACAACCGACCGGGTCTATCGGCGGGCGGTTAAAGCGCTGACGGATGCCGGGCTGGTAACGCGAACGAAGCAAGGACTGGAAATTAAGGATCTGGATGGGCTGCGTAAATTTCTCGGCAATGACATCATTGACTGACACACCAACGCTCGTTAACAGAACATTGGTGTGTCATTTCGGCGCAATCAGAACTTATAGGTGAGGCTGAAATAGTGACCGAGCCCGGTGGTACGCCCTGCTCCGCCGTGGTTTTCCATCAATGCCATGTTACGGAAATACTTCAGGCCATAACCGACTGCATAATGCTCTGAATGCCAGTAGATACCGTTATACCATTCAATCGCGTTATTGCTGTATAACGGTTGATTAGCAATCTTATTCGCGGCGAACTGGTAGTCAAAGTACCCCTGATAGTTCAGATAACTGCCGTTGGCAAAGGTATAGAATGGCGTCGACCAGTTAGTCGAGAACATATAGCCATCCCACTTTCCTTCGTTATCCGCACCGTAGTTTTCACGAACATAATGCGCATAGATGTTCATTCCCACCAGACCAAACCACGGGACCTTCACATCTGTACCCAGGCCAACGTAATGTTCAAATAACTCCCGGTCGCCAATGTTATTTACCGTTGCAATATAGAATTCGTTAAACGGCCCAACGGATAAATCTTTATTAAAAATGGCGTCCAGGGAAAAACGCGGAGATATCTTGGCAAAGAAGTTATCACCCCCATGACGATCGTCCTGCTCGCGATCCAAAATATCAAAGAAATCCACATAACCGTACAGATCGATAATGCCAGAGCGTGCACCAAACTCCAGTTCCAGATAGGTGTCATTGCGAATACCATATGGCACTTTCGCGTCCACACTTTGCATTAAGTTCATCTGCATCCAGTTAAAATCATTTTTACGGATGTTGCCATCAGTATAGTCAGCCGCGAATGCTTGCATACAGCTCATTGCCACTACTGCACCCAGGATTGTTTTTTTAATCATTAACTTATTGTTCTTCAGCATTTTTCAATTCCTTTGAGTAAGGTTGAGTATCGCCCCACCATATAAATGGTGTGGCGACTGGCTATTTAATTAAAGAGGTAAGTGTTATTAGTGCTTTTAATTACGTTTGAGTTTTAATGTCACCATCAACATGACAAAGATAATTAAATACAACACCGGTATCGCGTACATAATTTTCTGCAATCCCATTGTTTTTTCCATGAGCGCGCTGATCGCCGGACTAAACATGGCCCCGGCACTGCCGCTAATTAAAATATAAGAAACGTTCTGACTGCTCGCACGCTTCACGAAAGAAACACCGTAGGCAATAAATGAGTTATACAGCGCAGCACAGACAAACCCGTAACTGTATGCCAGATAATCAAGCCCGGAGATATTATCCTTCGTGACGATAATTGTGGTAATAATGCTAGCCAGCAGAATAATACTTAGCAGGAAATAATGTATCTTCACCCGAGAAACAATGACGGTTGATACTAATGCCCCGACCAGCGCAGCGCCCCAGTATTGCGTAATAATACTTCCTGCTTCTTCAAAGGGAATGCCAAATTTGTTCTTCACAAATAATGGTGCCCAGGTCAGGAAGGTGTACAGCGCCAGCATTCCTAAGAACAGGCCAATGCCTCCGCTGATGATCCCTGGATTCCACTCCGATTTTACCTTATCTGTCCGATCTGCCGTGGGCGCCGTCTCGCAGGCAGTAAAGCGGGTGAGCGCCACAACGCCCAGCGTGAGTAAGGCCACCATACCCACGCTTAGATAGCTGTAACTCCACGACATATTGTGCGTCAGGGCGAAGGTCGTGATCAGCGGAAAAACCACGCCCGCAACGTTGAAAGTGGCGTCCTGCACCACCAGCATCGTACTTTGAATACGATCCTGCCAGACCGATACCACAATCGTTCCCGCCACGCACAGACCGATCCCACCGCAAAAACCCACCAGGGTCATGGCGACCATCACAGGCCATAAGCCAGGGCTTAAATGCATTACCAGAGCGCAAAGGAACACTATCGAATAGATAATGAGCGTCATACGCTTCACACCGATTTTCTCAATCAGGAAAAAGGCGGCGATAGTGCCGGCTAATGCTCCACCATTGAGCAACGAAAATATCGAAGCAACGGTATTCACATCGGCACCGTAGCGTACTGCAATCGGTTCGATTAGCATACCGAACTGGCTGGCAAACCCTGCCATAATAAAATTTGCCAGAAAACTAATCAGCGTAAGTGCTATTTTATTCTTCATATAATGCCATCTCTGATTGGTTCAATTAAAAGCCGGAACTAAGCGGTAACAGCAGTATTTAGCGCCAACTCAATCATGTTATTAAAGGTCAATTGTCGTTCTTCTGCAGTTGTTTCTTCACCTGTCAGGCAATGATCGGAAACAGTTAAAATAGCCAGCGCTTCAATATTAAACTGATGCGCTAAAGCGTATAATCCTGCTACTTCCATATCCACACCGAGCACACCGAATTTTTCCAGTGCCGGTATTAAATTATCGTCAGGATCGTAATAAAGATCGCCGCTAAAAACATTGCCGACTTTAATATCGATACCGGCCTTCTGTGCCAGCGTCCACGCCTGCTGCAATAATGGGAAATAGGCGGATGTTGCCATCGCATAGCCTGCGCTACGTTTTAAATTTGTGACTGAATCCGTTCCGGCGGCGACGGCCAGGATAATATCGCGCATTTTGACATGATGTTGTGTTGCCCCTAAACTGCCGACGCGTATAATTCTTTGCACACCAAAATCATGTACCAATTCATGGGCATAAAGCGTCATTGAAGGAATGCCCATTCCATGTCCCATCACCGAAACAGGTTGCCCAAAATATAAACCGGTATAACCCAGCATATTACGTACATTGGTGACTTCGCGGTAATCCACTAGATAATTTTCGGCAATAAATTTAGCGCGGAGCGGATCGCCCGGCATAATAACGGTTGGCGCGAAATCACCTGGCTTGGCATTAATATGTGCAGTCATAACAATTCCTGAATTATGGGTATTGAAGATATGCAGGGATTGTAACCAGACGTTTGTGAGGTGATTGAGGACAAAAGTCCTGCTCAGAGGATCGGCCTCTCATTTTTGAGAGTTAGTGGTGCAGGTAAGTGGTAAAACGGAACACAGCGTGTTGGTCTTCTGGCGTGCGGTGAGTAACGTCAGCATCCCGACGCAAAGAAGCAGTACGTTGTTCATGGCAAATTCGCACTGCCAGATGAAGGCGACGGCTGCGACGGGAACCAGTCACAAGCAAGCGCCTCACCATCCGATTGTGGCCCCCCAAATCCCCTCAGCGGCGTGGTCACTACCGTCGCCAGCAGCAGGGACTTACGATTCCCATTTATAATCCGTATGCAGAATAGCGCCAAAGATAATTGCATTTCTGACTCTTGCCGCTCAATATTGTTTTTAAAGGAGGCTTATTGTTATTATCGTTTTCCATTCTAAGATTGAGTTATGCATGCCATGATCCCATTTAGATTTAGTGAGATGGCTCACGCCGATATTCCTGCTGTTCAGTCGTTCCTTATTGAGCATCTTAATTTATTCTTCAATGCCGGCAGATCCATGCCTTCTGCCGAAGAAGATCTCTTTGATCTCGAACAACAGTATCTGTTACAGGAAAGAAATTTATTGCTTTGCGCATGGAGTGAAAACCAAGAATTAATCGCCACACTGGCGGTATGTCAATATAATGATCGTATTACTGAACTGCGTGGGCGTTACAACTTGCGTGAAACGGCAGAAATTTGTCGTTGCTACGTGGATGAACGCTATCGTAGACAGGGGATTGGTAGCCAATTGTTTGCTTTAGCAGATGTATTCTGCCAGCAACATCAATATAAAACGTTGTATCTTCACACCCATCATTTTTTACCCGGAGGATATCACTTCTGGTTGCGTAATAATTTTAAGGTGATTATGGATATGCAGGATGAATGGCAATTGGTACATATGGAGAGTTCATAAAAAAAGGATTCAAACACCAATCCGCAGCATTTTTGATGGTGATCAATATGTTTCATACGCAGAGATTGAATCATGCTCGTAGTTTGATCAACATCAATCAATTCTCATTTAGCTTTCTGTTGTTATTTTCATTTATAGCAACACACAGAGGAATGCATCTACATCCTATTGTTTTTACTGATCATTTTCAGAACGGCATTATCTCTTTACCTCTTACATTCCGTGGTTGACCTTGTTAACAATTGCCGTTAGAGTCACTTTCGACAGCATTTCATTACATTTTGTGTATGAATAGGAATATGGTGAGAATTATTTAATTCAATTCCATAACTGCCCCCGCAACTGTAGGCGGATGCAGAATATCCTTGTGTGGCTAATAAGGCACTGGTCACTGTAAAGTTTATCTTTATGGGAAGGCTGATATTCTGATTACCGTGAGTCAGGAGACCTGCTGTCAATGATGTATACCATTGAGTGGACGGGATGGTCCATGGGATGAATTATTTGACACAAGCAGTAGTGTATTTATGAATAAGATTTTGGCTAAGTCAGGATTATTTGCATTTTTCGCATATCTTTATTCTTAAATTTCACGATTCAATGTCATCTATCTTCATGTCTCCTCCCGATATATGGAATGAAATGAGCCATGACCAGACCTTAAGATTCTGGCATCAACGGGACGATGACAATGCACGCTAATTCTACCTTTTACTCCTCTAAAAAAACGCTTCTGGCTATTTTTGGTACCACTGCTCTGCTGCTCGCTTCCGGTTTTTCTGACGCGGCAAAAACTGAATATCCTCTGACGATTAAAAACTGCGGCCGCGATATTACCTTTAATCAGGCACCAACGCGCGTGGCAACGGTGGGTCAGAACAGTACCGAGATCCTCTATTCATTAGGGCTTGCCGATCGCGTCGTCGGTACTTCATTGTGGTTTGGCCCGGTACTGGACACCTATAAAACAGAAAATGAAAAAGTTGCCGTTATTGCGCAAAATATTCCGAGCTTTGAAGGGATTTTGGCTAAAAAACCGGATCTGGTCGCCAGCCAGTTTGAGTGGCAAATCGGCCCAGCTGGCACGGTTGCCTCTTATAAACAGTTTAGTGAACTGAAGGTTCCTGTTTACACCGCGCCAGCTGACTGTGCGAAAGATAACGAAGATGGTGGTGATGGTGTCCGTAAAGGAATGTTTGATATCACCATGGTGTATCAGGAAGTCGCCGATCTGGCAAAAATCTTCGATGTTCAGGATAAAGGCGAAGCGCTGATTGCCAGCCTTAAAGCACGTGAAGCCGCAGCGAAAAATAAAATTACCGGTATTGATAAGAATGTTTCTGCCGTGTTCTGGTTTTCAAGTGCCGATTTACAGCTCGATCCTTACGTTGCCGGAAAGTTTGGCCCAGCAGCATGGATAGCCCAAACACTGGGTGTGAAGAATGTGATTGATTCTGCCGAAGAATGGCCAACAGTGGGCTGGGAAACTATCGCTAAAGCTAATCCTTCTGTCATTGTGCTCGGCGAGATGAGCCGTCGCCGCTTCCCGGCAGATGACTGGAAGATCAAGATGGAATACCTCAAGTCCGATCCTGTCACCACGCTGGTTCCTGCCGTTAAGGAAAACCATCTGCCGGTCATCGACGTACAGACAATGAATGCTGGGATCAGAACTATTGATGGGCTAGAAAAACTGGCTGATGCCCTAGTTGAATATGGCTTAGCTCATCCGCAGGCTGCTCATTAATCTACTTTTTGCGCTATATCCTGCGCGGTATAGCGCATCTCTGTTACTCAGGAACGCAGATAATCATGAGTGATCCACGCAGGATGCGTCGTGCCTTTGGTCTGCTTGCAGTGAGAGTCGGTGGGCATACCGTCTGGGTCAGTGCGCTGATGTGCTGCGTACTGCTGGCGGGGATTTCCATCGGCGAAACGCTGATCCCCTGGCGGCATGTGCTCAGTACGCTGGCAAATCATCTTTTTGATACCCACTATCCTGTCGATGCGCTGGATGCAGGGATCGTCTGGAACTATCGCCTGACCCGAGCGCTGGTCTCTGCCAGTTGCGGTGCCTGCCTGGCTGTTTCCGGCGTAGTGTTACAGTCGCTGCTACGCAATGCACTCGCCGAACCTTATCTACTGGGGATTTCTGCCGGAGCATCCACCGGAGCGGTGCTGATTGCTCTCACCGGGCTTGGGGCCGGCGTTATCAGCATGTCATTGGGGGCTTTCATTGGCGCGCTAACGGCATTTATGTTCGTTGCACTATTGGCAATGGCTGCTGGCGGTAGACAAGGCGGCGGTGTGACAACCCAAATCATTCTTGCCGGCATCGCCAGCTCGCAGCTTTTCAATGCAATTACGTCGCTCATCATCACCCGCTCAGCAAATGCCGAGCAAGCGCGTGGAATTATGTTCTGGTTGTTAGGTAATTTGAGCGGTGTACGTTGGCCCGATGTTGTCTTAGCCATTCCTACCGCTCTGGTCGGTATTGTGCTGTGCTTCTGTTATGCCCGTCATCTCGACGCCTTCTCCTTTGGCGCTGAGTCTGCAGCATCGTTGGGCATTCCAGTAAAACGTACCCGTGCAGTACTGATTGCCGCCGTCACCGGCATGACGGCAATTATGGTCTCCATTGTTGGTGCGATCGGCTTCGTCGGTCTGGTTATCCCGCATGCCGCTCGTCTGCTGGTCGGCAACCAGCATCATCGACTGCTGCCAGTGAGTGCGCTTACCGGCGCGATTTTCCTCATTATCGCAGATGTTATTTCCCGCACGTTACTCCCCGGCCAGGTTCTACCAATAGGCGTGATCACAGCTCTGGTTGGCGCCCCTGCGTTTTCAATCATTCTGATTAGAGGAAACCAGAACAAATGACGGTGAATCTCGTATCCCCCCTTGTGAACTCTGCACAAGCCGTTATTGAAGCCTGTAATCTGCGCTGGAAGGTTAAAGGTAAGACGATTGTTGATGACATTTCACTCAGCGTAACGCCCGGTGAGTTTGTCGGCATCATTGGTCCCAACGGCTCGGGCAAAACGTCACTGATTTCACTGCTGGCCGGTTTGCTGAAGCCGACCTCCGGGTACATCACTCTGCAACATAAGGCGCTACAGCATTATTCGCGGCGTCATCTTGCGCAACAGGTGGCGCTGGTCGAACAACAGGCTGAAACCAGCGAGCGTCTTACCGCTTTACAAGCCGTTTCTCTGGGGCGAACCCCCTGGCTTAGCATGCTCTCCCCCTGGTCCGCCAAAGATGACGATATTGTGCAAACTATGCTGGAAAAGGTCGATCTCAGTGAATTACAGCATCGCTGCTGGCATACCTTTTCAGGGGGAGAAAAACAGCGCCTGCATATCGCCCGGGCGCTGGCGCAACAACCGCAGTTGTTGCTGATGGATGAGCCCACCAACCACCTCGACATTCAACATCAGATTGGCCTGCTGAGTCTGGTTAAACGTGAAAAGCTCACGGTGATTGCCGCTCTGCACGATCTTAATCATGCCGCGATGTTCTGCGATCGCATCATCGTAATGACGTCCGGACATATGGCGATGCAGGGGAAACCTTGCACCGTTTTTACCCGCGAAAACCTCCACACCTGGTTTGGAATCAACGCCATCATTGAAAAGGATGCGGGTGGTGAAAATTGTTTTATTCGTTATCAACGGCCTGATGAATTTTAAGGAAGAATCAATGAAATACCTCAAACAGAGTCTGCAAATTTTGTGTTTACTCGCCTTCGCCTCTTCTGCCTTCGCACAAACTCACGAAGTGTTGATGAAAAATCGTGGGGCTGGGGGACCAATGGTCTATGAGCCAGATTATCTGGAGATCCAGCCAGGGGATACGGTGAAGTTTATCCGTAAACATAAGAGCCACAACGCGGCTTCAATCGCTGAATTGTCTCCGGCTGGCTATCCTGGATTTATGGGAAAAATAGATGAAGAGATCGAAGTTACTTATGACAATGGCGGGTTTTACGGCATCAAATGTACACCGCATTACGCACAGGGCATGGTGATGCTGATTAAGGTTGGAGATGCCTCGTTACCAGAAAGCTACCGAGCGTTCAAAGCACCAGGTATTGCTGACAAGCGCTTTCAGGAAATTTACGCGCGTATCGACAAACGTTAATCCGCGATACTCAGGGAGGTATACGAGGTGGCAGAGAATAAACTTCCAGACGGCGAAATCCAGGAACAACGTAGGGAATGCCTGTGTAAACTGACAAAATTTGTCGGTGCAACAGGCATCGCGGCTGCAGTCTGGCCGCTGGTTTCGGCCTTGGGTCCGGATGAAAAAGCGCTTGGGGAAAATGAACCGATTGATGTCTCTCTTGCAGGTGTTGCTGCTGGACAAACCGTCAGACGTGTATGGCAAGGAAAGTTGATTCTTATTCACCATCGCACCACGGATGAAATCATTACTGCCAGAAGTGCCGACCTGGATACGCTTATCGACCCACAGCCAGACAGCGCCAGGGTCTCTGCAGCCCATCCTCAATGGCTGGTAGTTCAAGGTTATTGCCCACATGCCGGGTGTGTACCCAACGCCCGACCGGGAGGGGAGGGGTGGATTTGTCCGTGCCACGGTTCTGAGTTTGATACCTCCGGGCGCGTGACACGCGGGCCCGCGACTGCCAACCTGGCAATCCCAGACTACGTTATTCATTCCGATGGGCAGGTCGTGCGTATCGGCACGAAGGAAGTCTGAAATGAGGAATGAGCTTGTCTATTCGCTTCGCGGGCGTATCCCTTTTCCTCGCTCTGTTGCTGGACTCTGGGTATTTGCAATCGGCGCTATCCTGCTGGTTATGCTCGGGGTGCAGATCCTTACGGGTATTGTGCTGGCGATGTTTTACGTGCCGACGGCTGAGCTGGCATTTGACTCCATTATTCATATTATGCGCGCGGTTCGCCATGGAGAGCTGTTACGCAACATGCATGCTATTGGCGCGTCGCTCTTTTTCTTTGCCTGCTATCTGCATATTTTTCGTGGTATGTACTACAACGTTTACCGCAAGCCCTGGACGACAATGTGGATGGTTAGCGTCACGCTGTATATCCTGCTGATGATAACTGCGTTTCTTGGTTATAGCCTTATCTGGGGGCAAAAAAGCTACTGGGCGGCAACTGTAATTACCCGTTTTGCCCAGGCTATCCCGCTGGTGGGTGATTCAATTTACGCATATTTAGTCGGCAGCCATACGCCGGGGACACCGATGCTTGGCCGCTTTTTTGTTATCCACTTTATTCTTCCCATCGTGATTATCGTCGCCACGGTTATCCATATACGTACCGTACAGTCGGCGTTTGCCCAAGCGATGAAAAAGAAGTTTAGCGAGAAAGAGTCCAGGAGCCTGTTGTTCGATTACAAAATTACCGATCTCGATGCTATCAAAATCACTCTTTTTTTGATGGTTTTCGCCTGGTTTTTATTCTTCGCACCGCACTATCTGAGCAGCGCCGACAACTTTATTGCTGCGGACCCAACGATTACACCCGCGATTGTTGCGCCGGAATGGTATTTCCTTCCCTTCTTCTCCATCTTGCGCTGCTTCCCGAATGAATTCGTGGGACTAGCCGCGATGTGCGGTTCGATACTGATTTTCTATTTTCTGCCCTGGCTTGATACTTCCCGAGCTCGTTTTCGCCATTACAGCAAACTGGTTAAGTGCGGATACTGGCTATGGGTTATTAATGCCTGCTTTTTAGGCTGGTTAGGGTCGAAAGCGCTGGTTGGCCCGGATCTTCTTGATGGCTTTCGTAATGAAGAGGGTTGGATTCGTGCCGCATCCCAGCTTTCGACACTGATTTGGTTTGCCTGGTTTTTAATCGTCTTACCTTGCCGTCGTTTTTTGGAAAAACAGGATTGAGGATGAAACAACTATTGAAATTCAGCGTCCTGTCCTTTTCTCTATTGGGGCTGGGTTCCTCATATGCGCAGGAAGCCACACCTGAACGCCAGGAATGGAGCTTCAGCGGCATTACCGGTCAATATGATAAGGAACAGCTTAGACGTGGTCTGCAGGTTTATGAAGAGAAGTGTCGCGCTTGTCACGGCATGAAACACCTTACCTTTCGGACGTTGACCAGACCCGGTGGTCTGGAACTCACGGTTGAAGAAGCAAGAAGTATCGCCAGCGGCTATCAGTTTCCTGCGATTCAGGATGACGGCCAGATAGGTGAGCGCGACGGTACGCTAAATGACAGCTTTATATCACCATATCTAAACGACCGGGAAGCACGCTACCTTAATAATGGCGCTGAACCCGTTGACCTGAGCTATATCGTCCGTGCCCGCTCATACGATCGCGGATTCCCACAATTTTTGTTAGATGCTTTTCTGCCCTACACGGACCAGGGGGCAGATTACGTTTACGCGCTGCTAACCGGCTATCTGCCTGCCGATCCCGAACTGAAGGCTAATCGCTATTTTCCTGGCGGTGTGATTAACATGCCAAAACCGCTGACAAGTGGGGAGATCCAATGGAGCCCAGCGTCGAAAAAAGCTGAAACTGAGGAGCAATATGCCAGGGATGTTACCGCCTTTCTGGCATGGGCTGCCGACCCGACGATTTCTGAACGAAAGCAACAGGGAAATTACGTTATGGGCTATCTGGCTATTATGCTGGGCTTGCTATGGATAGCACGACTAATGAAGAGACGTTCGCTCATGTAGGTCTTGCGAGGCGGGGGATTACTCAGTTCACCAGCATTCAACCGGTCAGGTGCGCAGTTGCCCTTGCGCGAGTAAGACGAGTAAAGGAAGGCAAAATATAAACCGAGCAAAATGAAAAAACCCCAAGCTATTTTATAGCTTGGGGTTTATGTTTGGCGGAAGCGTAGAGATTCGAACTCTAGAACCCTTTCGGGTCGCCGGTTTTCAAGACCGGTGCCTTCAACCGCTCGGCCACGCTTCCAATGAGGCGCACTATAAACATCCGGAACGGACCTGTAAAGCACCAATGTGTTCGTTTGCCTGAAAAACAGCCAAAATGTTGTTAATCGACTGAAATAACAACAAATTGACCATTTATTCAGCACGAATACCGGCTATAGCGCTTAATGTTTTTTGATGTACATATCTTTGGTGTAGTAATTTCCCCGGTTATCCGGCGCAAATCCCCCCACCCACGGCTTCACCAGATGCGTGCGGACATAGTGGTAAACCGGAATCGCGGGCACATCCTCACCTAAAAGGTCTTCAGCCTGCTGATAGTATTTGCCGCGTTCTTCCAGTGAACTTGCTTTTGCCGCATTACGCATCGCTTCATCAAAGGCGGGGTTACTGTACTTGGTGGTGTTCTCGCTATCACCGGTCCGGAAGATATTGAGGAAACTTGAGGCATCATCATAGTCGGCTATCCACGCATAGCGCACGACGTCAAAATTACCGGTGTGCATAGTGTCCAGCATGGTTTTCCATTCCTGGTTTTGCAGCTTCGCCTCGACGCCAAGGTTTTTCTTCCACATCGACGATGCGGCAATCGCAATACGCTGGTGCGTTTCGAAGGTGTTGTAGAGCAGATTCAAGCTAAGCGGATGCTCAGGACCAAAACCGGCTTCAGCCAGCAGTTTTTTGGCTTCAGCAATACGTTTTTCGAGCGGCCATGACGCATACTCCGGCGCATGCAGTTTCACCCCACCTATTTCCGGCTGGCTGATAACCCACGCTGCTCGCTGCCCCTGCCCCATCACCTTTTGCGCAATGATGTCTTTATCCAACGCCATATTCAGCGCCCGGCGCACGCGCGGATCATTAAACGGCGCGCGGGTTGTATTGAACTGATAGTAATACGTTGAAAGCTGAGGCGAGACATGCAGTTCATCCCCCATTGTTTTTTTCAGTTGCGCGAACTGGTTAACCGGTACGCTATACACAATGTCGATTTCACCGGCCTTATAGCGATTTACGTCAGCCGACTCTGAGCTAATAGGCAAATAAGTAACTTTATTAATAACCGTATGCCGATCGTCCCAGTAATGTGGGTTACGCTCGGCAACGATGCGCTCATTAACCACCCACTGCGATAATTTGTACGGCCCACTGCTGACAAAATGCTCTGGCCGGGTCCACTTATCGCCAAAACGACCTATCAGTACTTTATCCAACGGGACCAGAGATGGATGTGCCAGCATCGCCAGAAACGCCGCCGTCGGTTGCGTCAGGGTAATTTCCAGCGTGGTATCATCCAGGGCTTTGACTCCCAGCGTAGCGGGATCTTTTTTCCCCTGGGCAATATCAACCGCGTTCGCAACGTGCATGTTGCCCAGATACGAAGCATAAGGTGAAGCCGTTTGCGGCGAGACCAGACGCTGCCAGCTCCAGACGACATCCTGTGCGGTAATAGCAGATCCATCTGACCAGGTTATGCCCGGGCGTAAATGGAAGGTCCAGACAGCGTTGCCTTTATTCTCCCAGGACGCGGCTAGACGGGGTTCGATAGACCCATCCTGCTCGACAGCCACCAGACCGTCGAACATATCGCTGATTAAATTAAACTCAACGTTGCTTTCAACTTTATGCGGATCCAGCGATGCCGGCTCACTGCCGTTGTTTCTGACCAGTTCCTGTTTTTCTGCCAGTAGTGTTCCTGCGGGAACATTTGCCGCCCTCGCCGCGCCGTTTATAGACATCAAACAGACAGCCAACAGCGTAAACGTCAATATCTTCGATTTATGTTGAATCATTCCCTTTACCTTATTGCTCTGTTTTATGTAGACACCGATGTCACTGTCAGAGAGATTCAGGAATAACGCAATATTTTTCAGTTACCTGGTAGATAGCGATCTGACATTTTTGCACATACAGTGCTAACATCTAATTCGGGAACTTTTGTTGAAATAATATGCTTAAGTCTGGCGGGCTAAAATGCGTAAAGATGGGTAAAACCGCTGTGTCATTCCTCTTGATTTCATTATCCTCCATCATTAATTACATCTGTCATAAGAGAGTGACTCATGGATCGTATTATTAGTTCTTCGCGCGAGCGTACATCGCTACTCAGCACGCATAAGGTGCTGCGCAATACCTATTTCCTGCTCAGCCTGACGCTGGCGTTTTCAGCGATCACCGCAACCGCCAGTACCGTACTGATGTTACCTTCTCCGGGACTTATCCTGACGCTGGTGGGTATGTATGGTCTGATGTTCCTGACCTATAAAACGGCGGATAAACCGGTTGGTATTCTGTCAGCTTTCGCTTTCACTGGCTTCCTGGGCTACATCTTGGGACCGATGCTGAATACATACCTGTCCGCAGGCATGGGTGATGTTATCGCCATGGCGCTGGGCGGTACGGCGCTGGTCTTCTTCAGCTGCTCGGCCTATGTGCTGACCACGCGTAAAGATATGTCCTTCCTCGGCGGTATGCTGATGGCGGGTGTTGTAGTGGTGTTGATTGGTATGGTTGCCAATATCTTCCTGCAACTGCCAGCATTACATCTGGCAATCAGCGCGGTGTTCATTCTGATTTCTTCAGGCGCAATCCTGTTTGAAACCAGCAATATCATCCGCGGCGGTGAAACCAACTATATTCGTGCCACCGTTAGCCTGTATGTTTCGCTGTACAACATCTTCGTCAGCCTGCTGAGTATTCTGGGCTTCGCCAGCCGCGATTAAGATGTCCACACGCATTATCCAGCCCCGCTTATGCGGGGCTTTCTTTTTTGGTAAACTGCCGCCAGTTTGACTAACGCAGTGACGAATTATGTTGATCTTTGAAGGTAAAGAAATCAGTACCGATAGCGAAGGCTATCTGAAAGATACCACGCTGTGGAGCGAGGCGCTGGCGGAGAGAATCGCCGAAAACGAAGGCATTACGCTCTCCGCGGAACACTGGGAAGTGGTGCGTTTTGTCCGCGAGTTTTATCTGGAGTTTAATACCTCCCCCGCTATCCGCATGCTGGTAAAAGCGATGGCCAACAAGTTTGGCGAAGAGAAAGGCAACAGCCGTTATCTCTACCGCCTGTTCCCGAAAGGTCCGGCCAAGCAGGCGACTAAAATTGCCGGCCTGCCGAAACCGGTGAAATGTATTTAATAGCGGATACTAAATCCCTTTAGCTCGTCGCCAGGACGATGTGGTTCACTGAGAACCCGGTCAACCCTGGCGCTGCTCGGCCCCCCGGCTTTCAACCACTTCATCAGCTGTTCTACCCGGTCGCTTTCACCGCAGGCGACAACCTCTACGCTGCCGTCATCCATATTCTTCGCGTAGCCGGTCAACCCCAGCCGTTGTGCTTCATGCTGGGTGGTGTAGCGAAATCCTACCCCCTGAACCCGGCCATAGACCCAGGCGATTATGCAGACTTTCGACATTGCGGTTCTCCTTATCATCACAGCGCGCGTTGCAAATATGCGTAAAACTCAGGACAATGGCGCCCATTTCTTTGAATTGACAGAATAGTAAATTATGAGTGTACGTTTAGTGTTAGCCAAAGGGCGCGAAAAATCATTACTGCGCCGCCATCCGTGGGTATTTTCCGGTGCTGTCGCACGTATGGAAGGTAAAGCCAACCTCGGTGAAACCATCGATATTGTTGACCATCAGGGTAAATGGTTAGCACGCGGCGCGTACTCACCCGCGTCGCAGATCCGTGCACGCGTCTGGACATTCGACAAGTCTGAGTCCATCGATATTGATTTCTTCACCCGTCGTCTACAACAAGCGCAAACATGGCGTGACTGGCTGGCGAAAAAAGACGGTCTGGACAGTTACCGTCTGATCGCCGGAGAATCCGATGGCCTGCCGGGCATCACCATTGACCGCTTCGGCAACTTCCTGGTGTTGCAGTTGCTCAGTGCGGGGGCTGAATACCAACGCGCCGCGCTGATTAGCGCTCTGCAAATTGTTTTCCCGGACTGCGCCATTTATGACCGTAGCGATGTGGCCGTACGTAAAAAAGAAGGTATGGAGCTGACTCAAGGGCCAGTAACGGGTGAGCTTCCGCCAGCCCTGCTGCCGATTGAAGAGCACGGAATGAAGCTGCTGGTTGATATTCAGCATGGTCACAAAACCGGCTATTACCTCGATCAACGCGACAGCCGCCTGGCCACGCGTCGTTATGTGGAAAATCAGCGTGTACTGAACTGTTTCTCTTATACCGGCGGCTTTGCGGTCTCAGCATTAATGGGCGGATGCCGTCAGGTCGTCAGCGTTGACACCTCTCAGGAAGCGCTCGATATTGCCCGCCAGAACGTGGAACTGAACAAGCTGGATCTGAGCAAAGCTGAGTTCGTGCGTGATGATGTGTTCAAACTTCTGCGTGCTTATCGCGATCGTGGTGAGAAATTCGACGTCATCGTGATGGATCCGCCGAAATTTGTCGAAAACAAAAGCCAGTTGATGGGTGCCTGCCGCGGCTATAAGGACATCAATATGCTGGCTATTCAGTTGCTCAATCCTGGCGGTGTGCTGCTGACTTTCTCCTGCTCTGGGCTAATGACCACCGATTTATTTCAGAAAATCATCGCTGATGCCGCAATAGATGCTGGTCGTGATGTACAATTTATAGAGCAGTTCCGTCAGGCCGCCGATCACCCGGTGATCGCTACCTACCCGGAAGGGCTGTATCTGAAAGGGTTTGCCTGTCGCATCATGTAACTTGAAAAGTGGAATATTACCCTTACATAAAGGGTATCTATTTCCCGGGAGGTGACTATGATTGCCAGCAAATTCGGTATCGGCCAGCAGGTCCGCCATTCCCTGTTAGGTTACCTCGGAGTGGTCGTGGATATCGACCCGGAATATTCGCTTGATCAACCGTCAGCCGATGAGTTGGCGGTTAACGACGAACTTCGCGCCGCTCCCTGGTATCACGTGGTGATGGAAGACGATAATGGTCTGCCAGTGCATACGTATCTGGCCGAAGCACAACTGAGTAGTGAGCTACAGGAAGAACATCCGGAGCAACCGTCGATGGATGAACTGGCGCGAACAATTCGAAAACAGCTTCAGGCCCCGCGCCTGCGCAATTGATGCTAACACAGGCCCGATGGCGATTCGCTAATCGGGCCTGTGCGTTTTGTTCGGCTACAGATCAGCCTTACTTCGCCAGTCCCAGCCGCGGGATCTCAATCGCCGGGCAGCGATCCATCACCACCGTCATCCCTGCATCGCGAGCCAGCACGGCTGCCTGCTCGTTAATCACGCCGAGCTGCATCCATAGCGTCTTCGCGCCGATGGCAATTGCCTCCTGAGCAACACCCCACGCCGCTTCAGAATTACGGAAGACATCTACCATATCCACTTTCTCTGGTACATCTGCCAGCGTCGCATAACCCTGCTGCCCCAGCAGCGTTTTTCCGGCAACCTTCGGTGAAACAGGAATAACGTGATAGCCCTGATCGAGTAAATATTTCATCACCCGATAGCTTGGACGATCGGGTTTATCGCTTGCCCCCACCAGCGCAATCGTACGGGTCGTTGTCAAAATGCCAGCAATATCGGTCTCTTTCATCGTTTTCCTCCAGGCTGTTTAGCAAAGTGTACGACAAACCTGACTTTGCAACCATTCATCCCATACTGGCGCATGAGAGCTAAACTCAAAAATATGTCTATATGTTAGTAAACATGATTATCGAAAAATTTAGATACATCTTATAGAGATATTTTCTGGACAGGAGAAACCTATGAAAGCCGGCATTGTGACAGCCTTGATTGCCCTATGTTTGCCGGTAACCGTTTTTGCTACCTCTTTACGTCTGTCTAATGATATTGACCTTCTGGTACTGGACGGAAAAAAAGTCTCCAGCTCATTACTGCGTGGTGCCGACAGTATTGAGCTGGAAAATGGTCGGCACCAGCTCGTGTTTCGCGTAGAAAAAACCATTCGCCTGTCCAGCCACGAAGAACGTCTGTATATTTCGCCTCCGTTGGTCATCAGCTTTGATACCCAACTCGTCAGTCAGGTTAATTTCCACCTCCCACGTCTGAGCAACGAGCGGGATGCAACGCATTTTGATGATGCCCCGCGCGTAGAACTGCTGGATGGGGACTCCATGCCTATACCGGTTAAGCTGGATATTCTGTCAATCACGTCCACCGCAAAAATCGTAGATTATGAAATGGAAACAGAGCGCTATAACAAAGCGGCTAAGCATGCGTCTTTACCGCAATTTGCCACAATGATGGCCGATGACAGTTCGCTGCTTTCCGGGGTGTCAGAACTGGATCGCGTGCCGCCTCAGTCGCAAACACTGACCGAGCAGCGCTTAAAATATTGGTTTCAACAGGCTGACGCACAAACGCGAAGTAACTTCTTACAATGGGCGGAGAAACAACCCCCATCGTGACATTTATGTTCGTATACGCATTTTTTTTGTCTTTCTCTTGCAGCGTCAAGTGCTTCCAGTACTCTGTAACAAGGTTAACTTGGGAGCTGTACTATGGAATTAACGACTCGCACATTGCCAGCGCAGAAACATATTGCGTTGGTCGCACACGATCACTGCAAAAAGATGTTGATGAGCTGGGTTGAACGCCACCAGCCATTACTGGAAAAACACGTTCTGTATGCAACAGGAACAACAGGAAACTTAATTCAACGCGCGACAGGAATGGACGTCAACGCCATGCTGAGCGGCCCGATGGGGGGGGACCAGCAGGTGGGTGCGCTGATTTCAGAAGGGAAAATTGATGTGCTGATTTTCTTCTGGGATCCGCTCAACGCCGTTCCCCACGATCCTGATGTCAAAGCCCTGCTACGCCTGGCCACGGTCTGGAACATTCCAGTCGCCACCAACGTGTCAACGGCTGATTTTATTATCCAGTCGCCAAACTTCAACGACGCAACAGATATCTTGATCCCGGATTACGCCCGTTATCTGGCAGAACGCCTCAAATAAACGCTAAGCAGGCGGTAATTGCCGCCTGCTTTTCAGGGTTTCCTGGTCACCGGAACGTCTAATTGCTTAAGCTCATCAACAAAGCATGATGGCGCGTCTTTGCTAAACAGTAGCCATACCCGATGCCGCGCACGCGTTAGCGCCACATACAGCAACCGTCTCTCTTCCGCATCAGGAAAATCTTCAACAGCCGGGAGTAACGCCTCTTCCATAATCGACTCGCGAGCCGGAGCCGGGAAACCGTCATTCCCTTCATGAAGCCCCATAACAATGACATAATCCGCCTGCTGCCCTTTGCTGGCATGAATAGTCATAAAATCCAGCTGCAGCTTGGGCCAGCGGGTGGCCGCTTTGTCCAGGCTGGCAGGTTTGAGATGATGGTATCGCGCCAGCACCAGAATTCTCTCTTCGGCTTTTACAAAACCCGACAGCTTATCCAGCAACAGATCTAACTGGCTTTCGTCGAGCAACGTGACGGCTTTTTTATCACCGGTCGTCAGACTGTTCAGCGGTTTTGTGAGCTGGTGTGGGTTTTGCTGGATAAACTGGTTTGCGACTTCGCCGATACGGCTATTAAAACGGTAAGTCATATCCAGATTACAGCGATCGCCCTCACCAAAATTTTGCTGAAATGCGGTTGTCAGAGAAAGCTGTGCTCCGCTGAACCGGTAAATGGCCTGCCAGTCATCACCCACGGCAAACAGCGTAGTCTGCGAGTTTTGCTTACGCAAGGCGGCTAACAGGGCGGCGCGCTGAGGAGAAATATCCTGAAATTCATCGACCAGAATATGTTTCCACGGACTGATAAACCGCCCCTTCTCCAGAATGACAATAGCCTGATGGATCAACCCGGAGAAATCGACGGCATTCTCATCCTTCAGGGCACTCTTCCAGGCCTTGAGCAGCGGCGCCATTAGCTTTATGCGTTTACTGAACAGATCACGGATCTCCTCCGGAGCATTAGCAATCATCTCCGCCTGTGCTCCGCCATGCATTCGCATCAAACTAACCCAGCGATCCAACCGGGAGGCCAGACGGCGCTGTAATTTTTCGTCATCCCAGAAATTACCTTCGGGTACAGACCACTGCATTTCTTCTTCTAACCATTGTCGCCAGCCTTTAGCCTGAGCCTTTTTCTCACTGCACTGCTGACGCCAGGTTGTTATAAAGAGTTTGTTGCGCGCGATAGCATCATTTTCAAGCTTGCTTACCGTTGGGACTTTTTTGCTGCCTTGCGAAATAATGTGCAACGCGAGTGAATGGAACGTCCGTGCGGTGACCTCATCCGTATGCAGACGCTCACGGATGCGGTCATCCATCTCCTGGGCGGCTTTGCGTCCAAACGCCAGCAACAGGATCTGTTCTGGTGCGGCTTCTCCTCGTGCAAGCAACCAACCAGCCCGGGCAACCAACACAGATGTTTTACCGCTTCCAGCACCTGCAAGTACCAACAATGATTGCTCACCGTTCACCACCGCGCGCGCCTGAGCAGGGTTCAACGGCGAAGATTCAATATGCTGGAAAAACTCGGCATACTCTTCCAGCATTGCATCGGTGTACGCCTGATTGTGCTGTAAGCGACAGGCTTCAATGTCTTTCAACCATGCCTGGCATTGACGTAACGCCTCCCGGCAATTTTCAAATTTCTCCAGCCGATTAACCGGGAGCGGTAACGCGGCAAAGGCACGGCGAATCTGCTGCTGCAGCCCTGACGTTTGTTCGCGCGTCAGCCATTTACTTTCACTAGTACGCGCCTCTATCGCATCCAACTGCTGCTGTAAAACCCCCGCAGCAACGTCACTCATTTCCTGGCTCCACTGTTGCCAGAGCGCATTCAAATGATGATGGAAGCGCTGGGTTTCCGCCCACTCTGTACCGTGAAGACGAACCACCTTCTCATCCGGGAGTACAAACTCCAGCTCGCCCCATACCAGGCCGCGTTTGCAATGAATAGCCAGTAACTGATTGAAGGGAATAAGATACTCGTGACGATCGCCGGAAACTTTAATCCCGGCATTGAGAATAACGGCCCGATCGTAAGGGTGTTGTGCCAGACGTTTTCCAAGAGAAGTTGCTTTCAGTTCCATAAGACTCAAGCGGATCCACACGAAGAGGTTTGCTTATCAGTGTAACCGCCAGAGAAAACGTGCTCCAGCCCAAAAAAACGTTACAATTGCCGAATTCACAGAAAACCAGAGTTAACCGAGGGTTTATGCGTACTGTTCTGAATATTTTAAATTTTGTGCTTGGGGGGTTCGCCACCACCCTGGCCTGGTTGCTGGCAACGCTGGTCAGTGTCGTGCTTATTTTTACTTTACCCTTGACCCGTTCATGCTGGGAGATAACCCGACTTTCGCTGTTTCCCTATGGTAACGAAGCGATTCATGTCGATGAACTGAATCCGGCCGGTAAAAGCGTCCTGTTAAATACCGGCGGCACCGTGCTCAATATTTTCTGGCTGATTTTCTTCGGCTGGTGGTTGTGCCTGATGCACATTATCTCTGGTATTGCTCAGTGCATTACGATTATTGGTATTCCGGTTGGCATTGCAAACTTTAAAATCGCTGCCATTGCGCTCTGGCCGGTGGGTCGCCGGGTGGTTTCAGTAGAAGTTGCCCGTGCAGCGCGTGAAGCCAATGCACGTCGTCGTTTTGAATAATCAGGACCGATGGCCTTTATGTTAAGTCCTCTGCTCAAACGCTATACCTGGAACAGCACATGGCTGTACTACGTGCGGATTTTTATCGCGCTATGCGGCACAACGGCGCTACCCTGGTGGCTGGATGACGTCAAGCTGACTATCCCACTCACGCTGGGTATGGTCGCTGCCGCACTTACCGATCTGGACGATCGTCTCGCGGGCCGATTGCGCAATTTAATCATCACACTGGTGTGCTTTTTTATTGCCTCAGCCTCCGTTGAACTGCTCTTCCCATGGCCCTGGCTGTTTGCTATTGGTTTAACGCTTTCCACCAGCGGCTTTATTCTGCTGGGGGGATTAGGCCAGCGCTATGCAACTATTGCTTTTGGCGCATTGCTGATTGCCATTTACACGATGCTGGGCACCTCGCTTTACGACCAGTGGTATCAACAACCCATCCTGCTGCTCGCTGGCGCTATCTGGTATAACCTGCTGACGCTCACCGGACATCTTCTGTTCCCCATCCGCCCCTTACAGGACAATCTGGCACGCAGCTACGAACAGTTAGCGCACTACCTGGAACTGAAATCGCGTCTTTTTGACCCCGACATAGAAGATGAAAGCCAGGCACCGTTGTATGATTTAGCTCTCGCGAATGGCCAACTGATGGCAACGCTGAATCAGACTAAAGTGTCGCTGCTGACCCGCCTGCGCGGTGACCGTGGACAACGGGGAACACGTCGCACGCTACATTACTATTTTGTGGCGCAGGATATTCATGAACGCGCAAGCTCTTCACATATTCAGTATCAAACGCTACGCGATCATTTCCGTCACAGCGATGTGATGTTCCGTTTCCAGCGGTTGATGTCGATGCAAGGGCAAGCCTGTTCACAATTATCTCGCTGTATTTTATTGCGCACACCTTACCAGCACGATCCGCACTTTGAGCGCGCCTTCACCCATATAGATGCCGCACTTGAGCGCATGCGTGCCAGTGGTGAACCTGCCGACCTGCTCAATACGCTGGGTTTTTTACTGTCAAACCTACGGGCAATCGACGCGCAGCTTGCTACCATAGAGTCTGAACAGGCTCAGGTACTCTCGCGCAATGAGTCTGAAAATCAGCTTGCCGATGACAGTCCCCATGGATTCAGTGATATCTGGTTACGTCTGAGCCGTAATTTCACCCCTGAGTCTGCTCTGTTTCGCCATGCCGTTCGCATGTCGTTAGTGCTCTGTGTTGGTTACGCCATTATCCAGATAACCGGCATGAATCACGGATACTGGATCTTGCTGACCAGCCTGTTTGTCTGTCAGCCAAACTACAACGCCACCCGACATCGCCTGGCGCTCAGGATTATCGGCACGTTGGTTGGGATTGCCATTGGTTTACCGATCCTGTGGTTTGTGCCCTCTCTCGAAGGGCAACTGATACTCCTGGTGATCACTGGTGTACTGTTTTTTGCCTTTCGCAACGTCCAGTATGCACACGCCACCATGTTTATCACGCTGCTGGTGTTACTGTGCTTTAACCTGCTCGGCGAAGGCTTTGAGGTTGCACTGCCGCGTGTCATCGATACGCTAATTGGCTGTGCTATCGCCTGGGCTGCTGTCAGTTTCATCTGGCCAGACTGGCGTTTTCGTAACCTACCACGGGTAATTGAACGGGCGACTGACGCTAACTGCCGCTACCTTGATGCTATTCTCGAGCAATATCATCAGGGTCGTGATAATCGTCTGCCCTACCGTATCGCTCGCCGTGATGCGCATAATCGTGATGCTGAACTCGCCTCCGTGGTATCAAACATGTCGAGCGAGCCGGATGTCACGGCCCAAACCCGCGAAACGGCGTTCCGTTTACTGTGTCTCAACCATACGTTTACCAGCTATATTTCTGCGCTGGGCGCACATCGCGAACAGCTGACCAATCCAGACGTTTTGGCATTGCTGGATGACGCTGTTTGCTATGTTGATGATGCCCTTCACCATCAACCCGCTGACGAGCAGCGTGTATATCAGGCGTTAGAAGGGCTGAAGCAGCGAATTCAGCACCTGGAACCACGCCCGGACAGTAAAGAGCCGCTGGTCGTTCAGCAAGTTGGGCTATTGATCGCCCTGCTCCCAGAGATCCGGCGATTACAGCAGCAAATTGACGTGCTGCCGTCTAATACCCCGGCTCCGGCGTAAGAGAACTTACCCACTCAACCAGCTCCTGGCGACGCGTCGCCGGGAGCGCGGCTTCATGTATCCCCCCTACCGCGCCTTCAAGGGCATAGAGTACTTTTACCGTCAGAGCCGGGTTATTTTGCCGAAGTTTCAGCCAGCACATTTGTGCTCCCAACGATCGCATGGTCCCCTCATCTTTAATTCCAGCTTCATTCAACAGAGTCTCCAGATGAAACGTCATATTCGGCAATTCCCGCAGACGATGCTGGGCAAAGCGACTCTGTTTTTCCTTAACCGCTGCATCCAACGAATATCGCGATAGCGACACCAACTGCTGCTGGTTTTGCCACAGGGCATCGTTCACCTGGTAATAATTAAGTACAAGAGGACGTCCGCGCTTAATAAATGTCAGCCAGACAGGAGAATTTTGTACACAATACTGGGCGCTCTGCTCACAGGCGCGAAGATACAGCTCACCATTAGCGACCATGGCAAAGACCGTATCGCCAACCGTCAGACTGTAGCCACCAAACAGTGAGCGATAGTGAATTGTCCCCAGAGAAGCCAGATATTCCTGCGATTTATAGATCCTTGCATAAGAAAGCTCTTTCATAAAAATCCTTTTTAAATCATAACGTAAGCAAATGATTTTCAGTAGCGGATCCGTTAATGACGAAAATAGGCAACTTATGCGTATGGGGCAAGATGAATTTTATTTTTCCCGTGACGACGACTAAAAATTGCGAACCTGTTTCCGAAAATAAGGTTGATCTTTGTTGATTGCAGGGTTACTGTATATCCATACAGTAACTCACAGGGCTGGATTGATTATGTACACTTCAGGCTATGCAAATCGTTCATCGTCGTTCTCTTCCACATCAAGCAACATTGCGCGCGTTTCATCAGAGAACGCAACCGCTGGGCTTATCAGTGAAGTTGTCTATCGCGAGGACCAGCCCATGATGACACAACTGCTGCTGCTTCCCCTGCTGCAACAGTTAGGGCAACAATCACGCTGGCAGCTGTGGCTGACGCCTCAGCAAAAATTAAGTCGGGAGTGGGTGCAGTCAGCTGGACTTCCATTGACGAAAGTCATGCAAATTAGTCAGCTATCCCCCTGCAATACGCTGGAATCGATGATTCGTGCGCTACGCACGGGTAATTACAGTGTTGTCATTGGCTGGCTGGCGGAAGAATTAACGGAAGATGAACATGCCGAACTGGTCAAAGCGGCTGATGAAGGTAATGCGATGGGTTTTATCATGCGTCCGGTTCGCGCCCAGACACTTGCGGGCAGACAGCATTCCGGGCTAAAAATTCACTCGAATTTGTATCATTGAGTAAAATTAGGATTTATCCTGGAATTTTTTTTCATCTCTCAATTTGTCTTTGAGCTGTAATGTGTTTTTCGTCTGAACGCTTGTCTGAAGCGGTTTTCAGGATATCCTCAGTACATTTATTCAGCTATAAATGTTAAATATTGTGTATACAAGCCTTTTTTTTTCATATGCCTGACGGACTTCACACTTGTAAGTTTTCAACTACGTTGTAGACTTTACATCGCCAGGGGTGCTCGGCGTAAGCCGCAGATATCGGTAGAGTAACTATTGAACTGGTCCCCGGGTGAAGGATTTAACCGTGTTATCTCTCTTCGGAGATATTCATGGCGAATTTTGGATGATAACGAGGCGCAAAAAATGAAAAAGACAGCTATCGCAATTGCAGTGGCACTGGCTGGTTTCGCTACCGTGGCGCAGGCCGCTCCGAAAGATAACACCTGGTATACTGGTGCTAAACTGGGCTGGTCTCAGTTCCATGATATTGGCAACAACCGTATCGACAACAACGGTCCGACCCACGAAAGCCAACTGGGTGCCGGTGCGTTCGGTGGTTATCAGGTTAACCCGTACGTTGGTTTCGAAATGGGTTACGACTGGTTAGGCCGTATGCCATACAAAGGCAGCGAGCAGAATGGCGCTTTCAAAGCTCAGGGCGTTCAACTGACCGCTAAACTGGGTTACCCAATCACTGACGATCTGGACGTTTATACCCGTCTGGGTGGTATGGTTTGGCGTGCAGACGCTAAAAACAACGATGGCTTCAAAGACCACGACACTGGTGTATCCCCAGTATTCGCTGGTGGCGTAGAGTATGCAATTACTCCTGAAATCGCTACCCGTCTGGAATACCAGTGGACCAACAACATCGGTGACGCGAACACCGTTGGCGGTCGTCCGGATAACGGCCTGTTGAGCGTTGGTGTTTCTTACCGTTTCGGTCAGCAGGAAGAAGCAGCTCCAGTAGTTGTTGCTCCGGCTCCGGCTCCAGAAGTACAGACCAAGCACTTCACTCTGAAGTCTGACGTTCTGTTCAACTTCAACAAAGCAACTCTGAAACCAGAAGGCCAGCAGGCTCTGGACCAGATGTACAGCCAGCTGAGCAACCTGGATCCGAAAGACGGTTCCGTAGTGGTTCTGGGCTTCACTGACCGCATCGGTTCTGACGCTTACAACCAGGGTCTGTCCGAGAAACGTGCTCAGTCCGTTGTTGATTACCTGATCTCTAAAGGTATTCCTTCTGACAAAATCTCTGCACGTGGTATGGGTGAATCCAACCCAGTTACTGGCAACACCTGTGACAACGTGAAAGCTCGCGCTGCACTGATCGACTGCCTGGCTCCGGATCGTCGTGTTGAGATCGAAGTTAAAGGCATCAAAGACGTTGTAACTCAGCCTCAGGCTTAAGTTATCGTCTTATAAAAAACCCCGCATAGCGGGGTTTTTTTTCATCTGTTTTCATCCAAAGTAAGCCACGCATTCAACCAGCCGACCGCTACTCTTTCCCCAGCAACGCCTGTAAATCCTGTTTCAATGTCGACATTTTGTTCGCGTACTTCTCTTTATGCTCTGCGTCTTCAATCAGCTGCACAATAGTTTCAGAAAGCGTTTTTCCGCGCCGCTGCGCAAGACCTGCCAGACGCTGCCAGACCATAAATTCCAGATCGATGGATTTCTTCCGGGTATGCTGATGCTCAGCATTAAAGTGCCGCTTGCGCCTGGCACGTATGGTTTGTTTCATACGATTAAGCAGCGCAGGATTCATGTGTTCTTCAATCCAGCTATTGACCCGAACCGGTTCATTTTCGAGGGTTAGCAATAAATCAACGGCTTCTTTGGCAGCGCTGGCCTCGACGTAACGGGTGATTAATTCCCCCTCACGATGCTTCTTCACCAGATACTTCCATTTCCAGCCGCTTTCAAGGTTTTCAAGTTGTTGATATTTCATTGCGATCTCAATGTTACCGTGTAACTCTTATCAGAATATCAGCTTTTTCGGCATCTGAAGAAAAGAATATCCAGCCTGTGAACTGTCGCGCGTCATCACAACCGTTTCGCGGTGCTTTCCAGGTGTTTAGTGGTGAGGGTTACGGTATAATCTCGTTTTTTACAACAGACTAAAAAACATCAACTTTGACCATTACGAAACTTGCATGGCGTGATCTGGTTCCTGATACCGACAGTTATCAGGAAGTATTTGCACAGCCGCACGTCACTGACGACACCGACACCTTACTTAGTGATACTCAGCCACGTTTACAATTCGCGCTAGAGCAGCTTCTTCAGCACTGGACAACATCCTCGTTCATGTTGGTAAAAGCACCGGAAGAGCTTGAGTATCTCAACCTTATTGCAAAGGCTGCACGTCCCTTGCACACGGATGCAGGAAGCCTGACTGGCGGTCATTACGACATCTCCGGTCACACTATTCGTTATCGTACAGCTGAGAAAACGGAAGACAATTTTGCGACGTTAACGCAGGTGGTCAGCGCTGACTGGGCCGAAGCCGAACAACTGTTCGGCTGTCTACGTCAGTTCAATGGTGAAATCACGCTACAGCCAGGTCTGGTACATCAGGCCAATGGAGGTGTGCTGGTTATCTCATTGCGCACGCTGTTGGCCCAACCGCTGTTATGGATGCGCCTGAAAGCCATTGTCAGCCACGAGCGTTTTGATTGGGTGGCTTTTGATGAGTCTCGCCCGCTGCCTGTCTCCGTTCCGCCTATGCCGCTTAAACTGAAAGTGATTTTGGTGGGTGAGCGTGAATCGCTGGCGGATTTCCAGGACATGGAACCAGAATTGGCTGAGCAGGCCATTTACAGCGAGTTTGAAGATAATCTGCAGATTGTGGATGCCGAAACCATGACGCAGTGGTGTCAATGGGTCACGCATACTGCCATGCGCAATAATTTGCCTTACCCCGCTCCCGATGCCTGGCAGGTTCTGATCCGTGAAGCCGTTCGCTATACCGGTGAACAGGATACATTGCCGCTTAACCCGCTGTGGATCACCCGACAGTTCAAAGAGGTGGCACCGTTATGCGAGGGCGAAACCTGCAACGCTGAGCAGTTCAGCCTGATGCTGGCTCAGCGCGAATGGCGTGAGGGATTCCTGGCTGAACGCATGCAGGATGAAATTCTGCAAGAGCAAATCCTTATCGAGACAGAAGGCGAGCGTATTGGCCAGATCAACGCCTTGTCGGTGATTGAGTTTCCAGGCCACCCACGCGCATTTGGCGAGCCTTCTCGTATCAGTTGCGTCGTGCATATTGGCGACGGCGAGTTTACGGATATTGAGCGCAAAGCCGAGCTTGGCGGAAATATTCATGCCAAGGGTATGATGATTATGCAGGCGTTCCTGATGTCGGAACTCCAGCTGGAGCAACAGATCCCCTTCTCTGCCTCGCTGACCTTTGAGCAATCTTACAGTGAGGTGGACGGTGACAGCGCGTCCATGGCAGAACTGTGCGCATTGATTAGCGCCCTCGCCGACGTACCTGTTAATCAAAGTATCGCTATTACCGGTTCTGTCGATCAGTTTGGTCGGGCGCAACCTGTCGGTGGTCTGAATGAGAAAATTGAAGGTTTCTTCGCCATCTGCCAGCAGCGCGAGCTGACAGGCACACAGGGCGTTATCATTCCTTCGGCTAACGTCAGACACCTCAGCCTGCAGCCTGCGCTGCTACAGGCCATAGAAGAAGAAAAATTCACTATCTGGGCGGTGGACGACGTGACTGATGCGCTGCCACTGTTGTTAAATCTGGTGTGGGATGGCGAAGGCCAGACAACGCTGATGCAAACCATTCAGGAGCGTATTGCCACGGCAACGCAACAGGAAGGTCGTCACCGTTTTCCATGGCCGCTACGTTGGCTGAACTGGATTATTCCGAACTGATCGGACTTGTTCAGCGTACACGTGTTAGCTATCCTGCGTGCTTCAATAAAATAAGGCTTACAGAGAACATGGTAGATAAACGCGAATCCTATACGAAAGAAGACCTTCTTGCCTCTGGTCGCGGTGAGCTGTTTGGCGCTAAAGGGCCACAACTGCCAGCACCAAGCATGCTGATGATGGACCGTGTCATCAAGATGACCGAAACCGGTGGCAACTTTGACAAAGGTTATGTTGAAGCTGAACTGGATATCAACCCGGACCTGTGGTTCTTCGGTTGTCACTTTATCGGCGATCCGGTGATGCCGGGCTGCCTGGGTCTCGACGCCATGTGGCAACTGGTTGGATTCTATCTCGGCTGGCTGGGCGGCGAAGGTAAAGGCCGTGCGCTGGGCGTAGGCGAAGTTAAATTCACCGGCCAGGTTCTGCCGACCGCGAAGAAAGTCACTTACCGTATTCACTTCAAACGCATCGTTAACCGTCGCCTGATCATGGGCCTGGCAGATGGTGAAGTGCTGGTTGATGGTCGTCTGATCTACACTGCAAACGATCTGAAAGTGGGTCTGTTCCAGGACACTTCCGCGTTCTAATCCAGAACTGCGAAGCAGCCAGACATTAACGTTTCCCCGTTTTATCTGGTGTGCAAAAAGGCGAAACCTCCGCTCTGCGGAGGTTTCTTTTATCTAAAGAGACAGAATCAGGCCATTAAAACCCTATCCCCCATGGCTTCTCGCCAGCCTCCCAGCCAGTATGACCTCTGATTCAGCGTCTGATAGGGACACATTTCTTTTGAGCGTCCGGCAATGCCGGCCTGATATCCACGTTGATGTGCCCGTTCCAGGCGATCTCGTTTTTGTCTCTTCATGCCTCGTTTCCCTCATTTTTGGGTCTGGTGGAAAAGAAAACAGTGATTACTAAGTGTGCAATCACACTAAACGAATACCCCTAAACATCAGGCTCGTCAATGCGCAAAATTCACGCCAGTGTCATATTTGTGAGCTAGCCTCTAAATCATTTGTACAAAAATAGTCAGTCAGAACAGCTATCTTCACGGCTAAAAAAATAAAAAAAACCGCCCCGGGCAATGAACCAGGGGCGGCATAATTTACAATTATTTAAGCTTAAGGGATGCGTTTCAGCTCTTGAGCAATAGCCGTCGCTTCCTGACTCCAGGTATTGGCTAGAACCTTCACCATCTCATCGTAGCCGTCTTTCGTCTGTACAGCTTCGACGTGGAACGGGCGTTTGATCAGTTGTCCCTGATGATTCAGCAACCATTCACCGCTCACAATAACCTTACCATCGTACCGACCGTGGAAGCCAGTTACGGTCACGTTCAGCGTATCCTGAGTGCTTCCCAGCGGTTGTGAAGCGACAACCCAGCCAGGCAACTGCATACTGAGGTTCGCAACCAGTGTATTGCGCAATTGCTGATCTAATGGGCTGGCCCAGAGATTATTATTGGCTATCACATATTGCACATCGCTGGTCTGGTAAACCACCCCATTACCGGCCAGATAATCAGGTACCGCAATCTGTTCAACCCACAGCAGACGGTTTCCCTGATTGGCGGAGCTCTGCACACCGCCTTGTGCGATAGGGAGCTGGTAATAGCTTTTATTTTCTCCGCTGGAGCTACATGACGTCAGCCAGACCGCCATCATCACCACTAGCCATTTTTTCATTGTTTCGCCCTCTTCGGCTCTGGATCTTTTTTGTCCTTCGCTTCAAATACCAGCGCATTACTCTTATCGTTCAACGTTTTCAGTACCGGTTGCAGTTCACGCAGTACCTGATCAAGACGCTGCATATCCGCCACCATCTTGTTGTAGGCCGCGGAACCAGGCTGGAAGCCCTGCATACTACGATTCAGTTCACGTAGCGTGTTCTGCATATCCGCCGGCAGATCCTGCATCGACTGGCTGGACGTGATCTTGTTCATGTTATCCAGCGTGGTTTGCAGATGTTTCATTGTGCGCTGGCTTTCCGACAGCGTATTGGTTGCCTGCTCAATCATCGGGTTCAGCGGCAGATTGTTAATCTTATCCAACGCTTCCATCAGACGCTGTTGGATCTGCGCCAGACCACCGCTCACGGTCGGAATAATTTGATAACCATTGAATTCGCGTACACCGGTAATCGGCGGCTCTTTCGGGTAGAAGTCGAGATCGACATACAGCGCGCCGGTCACCAGGTTCCCGGTTTTGAGCGATCCTCGTAATCCGCGTTTAAGCAGTTGCTCCAAATGAGCGCCAACATCGGTATCTTCTCCCAGCTGTGCCTTCAGACGTTCTGGTTCAATACGCACCAGCACCGGAATACGGTAATCATTGTTAAATACCTGACGCATATTCGGTGAGAAGAAAGGTACTTTACTCACCGTACCCAAGCGGATGCCACGGAATTCCAGCGGTGCACCAGGCTGTAGGCCACGAATCGAATCTTTAAAGAACATCAGGTAATCAATATGATCGGTATACAGGGAATCCTGAATACTTTTTTGATCGTCATAGAGGTTAAATGAGGCCTGCTGCTCAACCGGTTGACCTTGTTCCAGTCCTTCGGGCACATCAAAACTTACACCACCGCCAAACAGCGTGGAGAGCGATCCCATTTCTACGCGCATACCTGCTGAGGTAAGATCTACGGCGATCCCGCTGTCTTTCCAGAAACGTACATTGCTGGTCACCAGACGATCGTTAGGCGCATTGATGAAAAGCTGATAGCTGATCGTACGCTTTTGCGCATCAAACGTGCTGGTTTCAACCGAGCCCACACGATAGCCGCGGAAAAGCACCGGATCGCCTGGGCTCAACTGACCGGCTTTTTTACTGTCCAGAATCACACGGATCCCTTTTGCATCTGGCGGAGCCAGCGGCGGTGAATCCAGCAGTTGGTAATTTTCCAGCTTACTGCCTTTATTGCCGGGCTGCAGTTCAATATAAGCCCCGGACAATAACGTGCCGAGCCCACTGATACCTTCACGTCCAACCTGCGGCTTCACCACCCAAAAGACAGAATCTTTATGCAGCAGCTTTTCCATTCCGGAGTTAAGACGCGCTTTAATCTCCACATGGGTCAAATCATCAGTCAGGGTTGCGCTCTCGACGATACCGACATCCACGCTGCGGCTCTTAATCGTCGTTTTGCCCCCTTCAATACCTTCGGCATTGGTGGTAATCAGCGTGACCTGTGGCCCCTGATGACTGTAGTGATAAAACAGTACCCACGCGCCAATGAGTGCAGTGACGATAGGGAATATCCACACGGGCGACCAGTTTTTTACCTTTTGCACTTTGGCTTCCCCACTTTTAGATTCCATGCTGTCAGGACTCCTCATGGCCTGGTTCTGGTTCACGGTCCCACGACAGACGCGGATCAAATGTCATCGCAGAAAACATTGTCATAATGACGACTAAAGCAAACATCAAAGCACCCATTGCAGGATAAATGTTCATTAACCCTCCCATGCGTACCAGCGCAGAGAGTACCGCAATCACAAAGACGTCGATCATTGACCAGCGACCGACAAATTCCACAACTTCATAAATCAGGTGCATACGTTCGCTGTCGCGTTTGCCGTGCCCTTTGGCATCCCAACATAGCCAGGCAATGGCGATCATTTTCAACGTCGGCACCATAATACTGGCGATAAAAATAACCGCAGCCACCGGATAAGAGCCTTCGCTCCAGATTAAAACCACCCCCTCAAGTATCGTTGATGGCAGCTTTGACCCGAGCAGATCGGTAATCATAATCGGCAAAATATTGGCAGGAAGATAAAGCATGATCGACGTGAACAGTAATGCCAACGTCCATTGCAGACTGTTTTTACGCCGCACATAGCCTTTCGTCTGGCAGCGCGGACACACCCGTTCATCAGCGGGAAGAATCGCGGTGCAGCAAGAGCAGGAACGCAGTCCCTGTCGAATGCCGGGCACGCCTGGTTTTAACTCCTGCTTAATCACTGGCATTGGCGCAATATCATCCCACAGCCAGCGACGGTCAACGCACTGGAATGCGCGCAGTTGCAAAACGCAAAAGAAGCACCACGGAATAAAGCTGCTGCCCACGCCAATATCGCCGTAAGCCATAAGCTTAACAAAGCTGACCAGCACGCCAGCGAGGAAGATTTCCGCCATCCCCCAGCTTTTTAACTGGAACAGGACGCGTGCAAGACCCGCCTTAAGTCTGGCGGGCATCTGCACCCGATTCACCAGCAGCAAGATAGTCAGCAGGCAAAACGCGGGGACCAACTGCACGAATAATAAAAAGAAGGTGCCGAGACTGGCGTAGTCTTCAGAAAAGAGAACGCTGGGGATCTCCAGCAACGTCACTTCGCTGCTCACCCCTGCGACGTTCATATTCACAAAGGGGAAGAGGTTTGACAGAAGCAGCATGAATAATGCTGCTAATACATAGGCGGTAGGACGCTGCCGCGGCGCGTCCCACTCAACCGTTAACGTAGTGCCACATCGTGGACATGCCGCTTTTTGACCATGCTCAAGGCGAGGTAACGCCACCAGCATGTCACACTGCGAGCACAAAATATGCTTCGCGGCATGGTGATGTTCGCACATATGTGCTCCTTTAAATTATGCGCCGTTCTTCAAAGACTCAAGATACTCCCAGCGCTCAAAGGCTTGCTCAAGTTCTTGTTCCGCTTCGTTCAGATTAGCTAATACCTGCTGTGTTTGCTCATGTGGCTGACTGAAAAAAGCGGCGTCAGCAACCTGCGCTTGTAGCCTTTCCAGTTTAGCTTCCAGTTCTTCAAGCTGAGCGGGGAGCTGCTCCAGTTCGCGCTGCAGTTTATAGCTTAGTTTGCTCGTGCCACGTTTGACAATTTCTGCTTTAGGAGCAACAGCTTCCTCTGTTTTTTTCGCGACCGGTTGTTTAAACGCCACATACTGAGATTGCTGGCTGCGCGCGTCATGATAACCACCGACATAACGACCAATTTTACCGCCGCCTTCGAAGATCCAGCATTCAGTTACAGTATTATCCACAAACTGACGGTCGTGGCTTACCAGCAGTACAGTCCCCTGATAGCTATCAATTAGTTCTTCAAGCAGTTCCAGCGTTTCGACGTCAAGATCGTTCGTTGGTTCATCGAGAATCAAAAGATTGCTGGGTTTCAGAAAAAGACGCGCCAACAGCAGGCGATTTCGTTCCCCACCAGAGAGCGCTCGCACTGGCGTCATCGCGCGTTTCGGATGGAACAGGAAGTCCTGCAGATAACCCAGCACATGGCGAGGTTTACCGTTAACCATCACCTCTTGCTTACCTTCAGCCAGGTTGTCCATCACGGTTTTATCTGGATCCAGTTCGGCGCGGTGCTGATCGAAATAGGCCACTTCCAGCTTGGTGCCGACGTGAATGCGTCCACTGTCAGCCTGAAGCTGGCCTAACATCAGCTTCAGCAGCGTTGTTTTGCCGCAGCCGTTCGGTCCGATTAGCGCAATTTTGTCGCTACGTTGTACCTGTGCGGAGAAATCTTTTACCAGCTGCTTTCCATCAACCTGGTAATCCACGTTCTCCATTTCGAAAACAATCTTGCCTGAACGGCTCGCCTCTTCGACCTGCATCTTCGCCGTGCCCATCACTTCGCGGCGTTCGCCACGCTCGCGACGCATGGCTTTCAGTGCGCGCACGCGGCCTTCATTACGGGTACGACGCGCTTTGATCCCCTGACGGATCCAGACCTCTTCCTGCGCCAGCTTGCGGTCAAACTCTGCATTTTGTAACTCTTCTACGCGCAGCGCTTCTTCTTTTTCCAGCAGATACTGATCGTAATTCCCCGGATAAGTCACCAGCTTGCCACGATCGAGGTCGACGATACGCGTCGCCATATTGCGTATAAATGAACGGTCGTGGGAAATGAAGATGATTGTCCCATTGAAAGATTTCAGGAACCCTTCCAGCCAGTCGATAGTTTCAATATCCAGGTGGTTCGTTGGCTCATCCAGCAGCAATACACGCGGATTGCTCACTAACGCGCGGCCCAGCGCCGCTTTACGCAGCCAACCGCCAGAAAGCGAAGAAAGTGCGGCGTTTGGATCCAGCCCCAACTGCTCCAGCACTTCATTAATACGGCTTTCGAGCTGCCACAGATTGTGATGATCGAGCATTTCCTGAACCCGCGCCATCTCATTCAGATTTCTGTCGCTCGGATCAGTCATCACCAGACGCGAAATATCGTGATAACGCTTCAGATACTCGGCCTGCTCTTCGATACCCTCGGCAACGAAATCATACACGCTGCCTTCAACATTACGCGGCGGATCCTGTTGCAGACGCGCCACAACCAGATCCTGCTCATAAATGATACGCCCGTCGTCAAGCCCCTGCTCACGGTTCAGGATCTTCATCAGCGTCGATTTACCTGCGCCGTTACGGCCAACCAGACAGACGCGTTCGTTATCTTCGATATGCAGTTCTGCATTATCAAGAAGCGGCGCATCGCTGAACGACAGCCATGCACCATGCATACTGATCAATGACATTTATTTATCCTTTCAGGCTGCGGTAATCAGCCAGCAATTGTGGATCTGACGGTTACGGGCAAAATCCTGGGAAAGCGTTTTTTGGGTAATTTCTTGTGCTTTCAATCCCAGTTCAGCCAAACCGTCGAGATCCATACGGAACCCACGTTTGTTGTTGGAGAACATGATCGTGCCGTCTTTACGCAGCAGACGTTTCAGATCTTTCATCAGCGCCAGATGATCGCGCTGCACATCAAACGAATCTTCCATACGTTTTGAGTTAGAGAACGTCGGCGGATCGATGAAAATCAGATCAAACTGTTCATTCGCATCGCGCAGCCAGCCCAGGCAATCAGCCTGAATTAAACGGTGAGCGCGACCGCTCAATCCGTTCAGGCGCAGGTTACGTTCCGCCCATTCCAGATAGGTACGCGACATATCGACCGTCGTGGTGCTACGCGCACCGCCCAATCCTGCATGTACGCTGGCGCTACCGGTGTAGGAAAACAGGTTGAGGAAGTCCTTACCTTTACTCATCTGCCCCAACATACGGCGCGCAATACGGTGATCGAGGAATAAACCCGTATCAAGGTAGTCAGTCAGGTTAACCCACAGGCGCGCGTTGTACTCGCTTACCTCAATGAATTCACCCTTCTCATTCATCTTCTGATACTGATTCTTGCCTTTCTGACGCTCACGGGTTTTCAGCACCAGTTTGTTTGGCGCGATTTCCAGTACTGACAGCGTGGCGGCAATGATGTCGAACAGGCGTTGACGTGCTTTTTGCGCATCAACCGTCTTCGGCGGTGCGTATTCCTGAACCACGACCCAATCACCGTAACGATCTACTGCAACGTTGTATTCCGGCAGGTCAGCGTCATACAGGCGATAGCATTCAATGCCTTCCTGACGCGCCCATTTTTCCAGCTTCTTAATATTCTTGCGCAGGCGGTTGGCATAATCTTCCGCTACCGTGGCAGGCTTGCTGTCCGCAGTGGTCTCTGCAACGTGATAATTCTTCTGCACACAATCCAGTGGACCGTTTTTCGCTTTGAACTGCTTGTCGGCACGTAATTGCAGGCTGCTGAGCAGATCCGGCGAGGCGCTGAACAGCGACAAATTCCAGCCGCCAAACTGGTTTTTCATCGTACGGCCCAGCAGGCTGTGCAGGGCAATCAGCGCCGGTTCGCTATCCAGACGTTCGCCGTAAGGCGGGTTACTGATAACTGTCCCATACGGTCCTTTCGGCAGCGGATTGCTCAGTTTGGCGACATCTTTCACGTCAAACGTCATCAGATCGGCGATACCGGCGCGGCGAGCATTACTACGCGCTTTTTCAATCACGCGCGCATCGCTATCGGATCCATAAAAATGCGAGGTATAGTCAGCCAGTCCCTTACGCGCACGCACCTGCGCTTCGGCTTTAACTTCTTGCCAGACAGCTTCGTCGTGTTGCGCCCAACCGCTGAAGCCCCAGTATCCACGGTGCAGACCCGGCGCGCGATCGGTCGCCCACATTGCCGCTTCAATCAGCAGCGTGCCGGAACCACACATCGGATCGAGTAACGGGGTTCCCGGCTGCCAGCCAGAACGCATAACAATTGCCGCGGCCAGCGTCTCTTTAATCGGTGCCTGACCCGCGCGATCGCGATAGCCACGCTGATGCAAACCGTCACCGCTCAGATCGAGCGCAATGCTGGCAGTATCTTTGTTCAACCAGACGTTGATGCGCAGATCCGGAGATTCACGATCCACATTCGGACGCGGCATATTTTTGCGGGTAAAGGCATCGACAATCGCATCCTTGACCTTCAGCGCGCCGTACTGGCTGTTACGAATGGTCTCGTTCAGTCCGCTAAAATGGACGGCAAACGTAGCACCAGGGTTAAATATCTCTGTCCAGTCGATTGCCTGAACGCCGAGGTACAGATCAAGATCGCTGTAGACCTTGCACTCTCCCATCGGCAGGATAATGCGCGAGGCCAGGCGGCTCCACATCAGGCTCTGGTAAACAAGCCGTGTGTCGCCCTTAAAATGGACCCCACCCTGAACGACCTGACACTCCAGCGCGCCGAGGTTTTCCAGTTCAGTTTTTAACAGCTCTTCCAGCCCGCGGGCCGTACTGGCAAACAGAGAATTCATAATGTCACTTTTACTCCGAGAAAATTGCTGCGCATTATAGCTAATATGGGCTGTATGTCATAAAGTTGAAGGCTTATTTTCATTCGAGGGGCTGTACAGTGGTCACGTTAACCCGACTTTTTATTCATCCGGTTAAATCAATGCGCGGCATTGGGCTTACGCATGCCCTGGCAGATATTAGCGGTCTCGCCTTTGATCGCATATTTATGATCACTGAACCTGACGGAACGTTCATAACTGCCCGCCAGTTCCCACAAATGGTCCGTTTTACGCCTTCCCCATTCCACGATGGGCTGCATCTTACAGCGCCAGATGGCAGCAGCGCCCTCGTGCGATTTGCCGACTTCGCTCTCCAGGATGCACCAACAGAAGTATGGGGAAATCATTTTACCGCGCGTATTGCACCAGCGGCTATCAACCAGTGGCTTAGCGGCTTTTTCTCCCGTGGCGTGCAGTTACGCTGGGTCGGCCCGCAGCTGACGCGCCGTGTAAAACGCCATGTTGATGTTCCTTTATCCTTCGCTGATGGTTATCCCTATCTGCTGGCCAACGAAGCATCCCTGCGCGATCTGCAACAGCGCTGTCCGGCAAGCGTCAAAATGGAACAGTTTCGCCCCAATATAGTGGTTTCGGGAGCTGGTGCCTGGGAAGAAGATACCTGGAAAGTGATTCGTATTGGCGACGTCATTTTTGATGTAGCAAAACCCTGTAGCCGCTGTATTTTCACGACAGTTAGCCCGGAAAAAGGCCAGAAACATCCATCCGGTGAACCGCTTGCCACATTGCAAACCTTCCGTACTGCGATAGATAACGGCGATGTCGATTTCGGTCAGAATCTTATCGCGCGTAACAGTGGCGTTATTCGCGTCGGCGATGAGGTAGAAATTTTGGCAACCGGCCCCGCCAGAGCGTACGGCGCGGCTGAATCAGACGAAACTACACCCGAACAACAACCTGATGCCACGGTGCTTATTGACTGGCAGGGACAGACCTTTCGCGGAAATAATCAACAGGTATTGCTTGAGCAGTTGGAAAACCAGGGTATCCGGGTTCCCTATTCATGCCGGGCAGGCATTTGCGGATGCTGTCGAATTCGACTGGTAGAAGGCGAAGTTAGCCCGTTGAAGAAATCAGCGATGGGGGACGACGGAACGATTCTGTGCTGTAGCTGTGTTCCCAAAACGGCAATCAGGCTGGAGAGCTAAACCGCCTGCTCAAGGCTGAAACTGTCAACAACGGCCTGCGGTTTCAGTCTGTCATTCATTATTTTAATCGCATCGCCAAGCTGCATCGTACGCCCGGCGATAACCACGCCAGGTTGCGCAAGCAGGCAAAGCGCGGCGTTTTCACCCGGCTCAACCACTAGCAGGTTTACCTGTTCATCGGTATCGCTTAAATCAACACAGGCTGCGTCACCCACGACCGGCGACCAGTTAATACCGTGTGCGACAAAGTGCCAGCTTTTTGGCATTTGCGGTTTGAGATAACGAATCGCCACCAGCGCATTAAGCACCAGTTCCGCTTTTTGTTCTTTGGCTAAATCCAGGTAGCGACATTTTTCTTCAAAGGAAAAATAAAGCGCGGCGTCATCAACACAAAAACCTGACGGAGAAAATGCATCAGGAGTGAGCATTTTACGAGCAAAACGCGAACGGAATAACATGCCATTGGCTAAATCGAGCATCATACGATCGTGCTCTTCATCATAATACCAGCACCAGTTATCGTCGGGTTTAATTCGCATCAGTTTCTCTCCTTTCCTTAATCATCACCGTTACGACAGTATCCTTTTGCCGCTTCGTTTATTGCCCTAATAATAAAAGCTCAGAATGTTTAAATAAGCAACAGTAAAGGAATATAAAACAACCAGGGCTAGAAATAAAGCCCTGGTTTGTGATTAAGGTAGCATTCAGATATTGCTGACGATTTCTTTTATCAACGGCGGACCTTTAAAAATAAAGCCCGAATAAATCTGTACGAGGGTTGCACCAGCAGCTATTTTCTCACGTGCAGCAATCACCGAGTCGATACCACCAACACCAATAATCGGCAGCTGACCTTTTAATTCCTGAGACAACTGGCGAATAATTTCTGTACTTTTTAATTGCAACGGTCGACCGCTCAGACCACCCATTTGATCGCAATTTTTCATTCCCTGAACAAGAGAACGATCGAGGGTGGTGTTAGTCGCAATTACGCCATCAATATTATGACGAACTAAACTATCGGCGACCTGGATCAGTTCTTCCACAGAAAGATCCGGCGCGATCTTTACTGCCACCGGAACATATTTATGGTGGATCGCTTGCAGATCGTTTTGCTTATTTTTAATTGCCGTCAGGAGATCGTCCAGCGCCTCGCCGTATTGTAGAGTACGTAATCCCGGCGTATTCGGCGAAGAGATATTAATCGCGATATAACCAGCATAAGCATAGACTTTTTCCATACAAATCAGATAGTCATCTTTGCCGTTCTCTACTGGGGTATCTTTGTTCTTACCAATATTAATACCCAGAATACCGTCGAAATGCGATTTTTTAACGTTCTCAACCAGGTTATCAACCCCGTGGTTATTAAACCCCATGCGGTTGATCAAACCTTCTGCATCGACCAGACGGAACAGACGCGGTTTATCGTTACCCGGCTGAGGGCGTGGCGTCACGGTACCAATCTCAATGGAACCAAATCCCATCGCGCCGAGCGCATCAATGCACTCCCCGTCTTTATCCAGTCCGGCAGCAAGCCCGAGCGGATTTTTAAACGTCAACCCCATACAGGTAACCGGTTTTGCCGGTACTTTCTGGCGTACAAGCGCTTCAAGCGGTGTGCCGGTAATGCGACGTAATTGCTGGAATGTCAATTCATGAGCGCGCTCTGGATCGAGCTGAAAAAGGGCTTTACGAACGAAGGGGTAGTACATGAACTCTCCTGGATTCCCGGTGTGCAAACCGGGGGCGTATTATGTGCGATCGCGAGCAAAAAGGGAATTGACCTGCGGCAATAAATAGCAATCGTTTTCCTCGCCTCTGCCTTTTTATTCAATTTCCAACTTTTCTATGCCGTATAAATCATTTCGATAAACAAAATCTCTCTGCCAGACTGCTCAAATTGTTATCAATGTTAACCAAAAGAAAACAATTAGTTATAAGGGGAGAATGAAATTATGCGCGTCATCACTCTGGCGGGGAGCCCTCGCTTTCCCTCTCGATCCAGTGCGTTACTGGAATATGCCCGAGAAAAACTTCACGGTCAGAATGTCGAAATCTTTCACTGGAACCTGCACAATTTTGCCCCGGAAGACCTGATCTATGCTCGTTTCGACAGTCCGGCGCTGAACACATTTATCGAACAATTGCAGGATGCAGACGGGCTGATTGTCGCAACACCAGTCTATAAAGCCGCTTACTCTGGCGCCCTGAAAACCCTGCTCGACCTACTCCCCGAGCGGGCGCTGGAAGGGAAAGTGGTTTTGCCGTTGGCGACCGGCGGCAGCGTGGCGCATTTACTTGCCGTCGATTACGCGCTGAAACCGGTACTGAGCGCATTAAAGGCCCAGGAGATCCTGCACGGTGTGTTTGCCGATGATTCACAGGTGATTGATTATCAGCATAAACCTCAGTTTACGCCCAACCTTCAGCAGCGTCTGGACAGTGCGCTCGATACCTTCTGGCTGGCGTTGCATCGTCGCGATGTCCAACTTCCTCAACTGAACACCCTGCGAGGTGCCGCTCATGCTTGATTTTCTCAGGCGTCACACGTCATGGCTGGCACTGACCGGGTTGTTGTCGCTGTCAACGCTGGGGCATGCCGCAGAATCGGCCCCCGATGCTCTGCGTATTGGTTACCAGAAAGGAAGCGTCAGTATGGTGCTGGCTAAAAGCCATCAGCTACTGGAGAAACGCTACCCTCAGACCAAAATCTCGTGGGTTGAATTCCCGGCTGGGCCGCAAATGCTGGAAGCACTCAATATCGGCAGTATCGATCTCGGCAGTACCGGTGACATTCCGCCGATTTTCGCCCAGGCAGCCGGGGCCGATCTGGTTTACGTGGGCGTCGAGCCGCCCAAACCGAAAGCCGAAGTGATTCTGGTGCCAAAAAATAGTCCGATCCAGAGCGTCGCGCAGCTTAAAGGACATAAAGTCGCCTTCCAGAAAGGCTCCAGCGCCCACAATTTACTGCTCCGGGCGCTGCAACAGGCCGGACTGAAATTTACCGATATTCAACCGACGTATCTGACTCCCGCCGATGCGCGAGCGGCCTTTCAGCAAGGAAACGTGGATGCGTGGGCTATCTGGGATCCCTATTATTCCGCCGCGTTACTGCAAGGTGATGTACGCGTACTGAAGGACGGCTCAGACCTCAAGCAAACCGGTTCGTTTTATCTCGCCGCCCGTCCTTATGCCGAGAAAAATGGCGCTTTTGTACTTGGCGTACTGGATACCTTTAGCCAGGCCGATGCGTTAACGCTCAGTCAGCGCCAGCAAAGCATTACCCTGCTGGCCAAAACCATGGGGCTGCCCGAACCGGTGATTGCGTCTTATCTGGATCACCGTCCGCCAACCACCATTGTGCCAGTCAACGCCTCTGTTGCTGCCCTGCAACAACAAACCGCCGATCTGTTTTATGACAACCGTTTGGTACCGAAAAAAATCGATATTCGCCAGCGTATCTGGCAACCCACTCAGCAGGCAGGAGAAAAATTATGAGTCTGAATATGTTCTGGTTTTTACCCACCCATGGTGACGGTCATTATCTTGGAACGGAAGAAGGTTCGCGCCCGGTCGATCACAGTTATCTGCAACAAATCGCGCAAACGGCCGATCGTCTTGGATTTACCGGCGTCCTGATCCCAACCGGTCGCTCTTGCGAAGATGCCTGGCTGGTCGCCGCTTCGATGATCCCGGTCACTCAGAGATTAAAGTTTCTGGTCGCGCTGCGCCCAAGCGTCACCTCGCCAACGGTTGCCGCACGTCAGGCTGCGACGCTCGACAGACTCTCAAATGGCCGGGCGTTATTTAATCTGGTGACCGGCAGCGATCCGCAGGAGCTGGCAGGCGACGGCGTGTTCCTCGATCACACAGAACGATATGAAGCCTCTGCTGAATTTACTCAGGTCTGGCGGCGACTGCTGCAAGGTGAAACGGTGGATTTCAACGGCAAACATATTCATGTTCGCGGCGCGAAGCTGTTTTTCCCTCCCGTACAACAACCCCAGCCACCGCTTTATTTCGGCGGCTCGTCTGATGTCGCACAAGACCTTGCTGCCGAGCAGGTTGATCTTTATCTGACCTGGGGCGAGCCCCCTGAGCAGGTGAAAGCGAAGATTGAACAGGTGCGAGCCAAAGCGGCGGCGCTCGGGCGCAAGATCCGCTTTGGTATTCGTCTGCATGTGATCGTAAGGGAGACAACCCACGAGGCGTGGCAGGCAGCGGATCGTCTGATAGCCCACCTTGATGACGACACCATTGCCAAAGCCCAGGCCGCCTTCTCAAGAACGGATTCGGTTGGTCAGCAGCGAATGGCTGCACTGCACAATGGTAAACGCGACAAACTGGAAATTAGTCCGAACCTGTGGGCAGGCGTTGGACTGGTACGCGGTGGCGCGGGTACCGCGCTGGTCGGAGATGGTCCGACTGTCGCGGCGCGTATCAACGAGTATGCCGCGCTGGGAATCGACAGCTTTGTGTTGTCCGGATACCCACATCTGGAAGAGGCATACAAGGTTGGCGAGCTGCTGTTCCCGCATCTGGATGTTGCTATACCGGAAATTCCGCAGCCGCAATACCTGCAACAACAAGGTGAAGCGGTGGCAAACGAATTTATCCCGCGCAAAGTCGCGCAAAGTTAAGGAGCGGCTAATGGCAACGCCGAAAAACAGATGGTTATTACGCCTCGCGCCCTGGTTTTTACCGGTAGGTTTGGTGGCGCTCTGGCAGCTCGCATCTTCAATGGGCTGGCTGTCCACTCGCATTCTGCCCTCTCCGGAAGGTGTTATCGAAGCTTTCTGGACGCTTTCCGCCAGCGGCGAGCTTTGGCAGCATCTGGCCATCAGTTCCTGGCGCGCGCTGATCGGATTCTCCATCGGTGGATCGATTGGCCTGACACTGGGACTTATCAGCGGTCTTTCGCGTTGGGGAGAACGCCTGCTGGATACCTCGGTGCAGATGCTGCGTAACGTACCGCATCTGGCGCTGATCCCGCTGGTGATTTTGTGGTTCGGCATTGATGAATCCGCCAAGATCTTTCTCGTGGCGTTGGGCACGCTGTTCCCAATTTACATCAACACCTGGCATGGGATCCGTAGTATCGATCGTGGGCTGGTAGAAATGGCGCGCAGCTATGGATTATCCGGCTTTTCACTGTTTGTTCATGTGATCCTCCCCGGCGCCCTGCCCTCGATTATGGTCGGCGTGCGTTTCGCTCTCGGGCTGATGTGGCTGACGCTGATTGTGGCGGAAACCATTTCTGCCAATGCCGGTATTGGTTACCTGGCGATGAACGCCCGCGAATTTCTGCAAACCGATGTGGTCGTGGTGGCCATTATTCTCTACGCCCTGCTTGGCAAACTTGCCGACATCAGCGCCCAACTGCTGGAGCGAGTCTGGCTACGCTGGCATCCGGCTTACCATGTAAAGGAGGCTACCGTATGAATACCGCTCGCCTGAACCAGGGTACACCGCTGTTGCTGAGCGCCGTGACAAAACAATACGCCGCCAATACAGTGCTCAATCAATTAGATTTGCATATTCCGGCCGGACAGTTTGTTGCCGTGGTTGGCCGCAGCGGCGGCGGTAAAAGTACGTTGCTGCGTCTGCTGGCAGGGCTGGAATCGCCGACCTCAGGCGCATTACTTGCCGGAACCACCCCACTGGCGGAAATTCAGGATGATACGCGTATGATGTTCCAGGATGCGCGTCTGCTGCCATGGAAGACGGTTATCGATAATGTGGGCCTGGGGCTGAAAGGTCAGTGGCGCGATGCGGCCCGAGATGCGCTGGCCGCCGTTGGGCTGGAGAGTCGTGCTCACGAATGGCCGGCTGCGCTGTCCGGTGGACAAAAACAGCGTGTAGCCCTGGCACGGGCATTAATTCATCGCCCCGGTTTGCTGCTGCTGGATGAACCCCTCGGCGCTCTGGATGCCCTAACCCGCCTTGAAATGCAGGATCTGATCGTCTCTTTATGGCAAGAGCACGGCTTTACCGTACTGCTGGTCACTCATGACGTCAGTGAAGCGGTGGCAATGGCCGATCGCGTGTTGCTGATTGAGGACGGAAAAATCGGGTTGGATCTGACGGTGGATATTCAGCGCCCCCGCCGTTTGGGATCGGTACGGTTATCCGATCTGGAAGCGGAAGTGTTGAACCGGGTTATGAAACGCGGCGAGACGGAACAACCGATTCTTCGACATGGATAACCGCTCAGAAAACCAGGCCCGGTAGCGCTTACCGGGCCTTTTGCCGGATGGCGGCGTTACCGCCTTATCCGGCCTACTAAACTACAGGTCAACGTTTCAGGCTAACGCTTTGTCAATCTTCTCGAACAGATCGCCGGAGAGATTCTCCAGACCTTTCAGCTGTTCCAGCGCCGCACGCATTTTCGCCTGACGTTTTGCATCATAACGTTTTAAGCGAATCAGCGGCTCAATCAGACGTGACGCCACCTGCGGGTTACGACTATTAAGCTCAGTCAACATGTCGACCAGGAACTGATATCCACTACCATCTTCCGCATGGAATGCCGCCGGGTTGCTACCTGCAAAGGCACCGATCAGCGAACGGATTCGGTTCGGGTTACTCATACTGAAAGAGCGATGCTTCAGCAGGCCGCGTACCGTTTCCAGCACGTTTTTCGCCGGGCTGGTGGATTGCAGGATAAACCATTTGTCCATCACCAGACCGTCATGGTGCCACTTATCGTCATACTCCTGCATTAGCGCGTCGCGACAAGGTAGCTGCGCCGCCACTGCCGCGGATAGAGCCGCCAGCGCATCGGTCATATTGTTCGCTTCACGATACTGCTTGCTTACCAGCGTGTCAGCCAGATGGGTTTCGCCAAAGGCCAGGAAACGCAGGCAGGCATTGCGCAGCGTACGCTTGCCAATATCGGCATGCTCAACGCGGTACTCATCAAGATGATTAGCGTTATAGATGGCGAGGAATTCATCTGCCAGCTCGGCCGCCAGCGTGCGGGTTAACGCTTCGCGTACTTCGGTTATCGCCACCGGATCGATGATGTCGAACAGTTCGGCTATTTCATTTACTGAAGGCAGCGTCAGGATCTCTGCCGCCAGCGCCGGATCGATTTTCTCATCCAGTAAAATTGCGCGGAATGCATCAGCCACGTGTACCGGCAGCGACAGCGGTTGTCCCTGCTGATGACGGGCAACGTTAAGCTTAATATAGGTCGCCAGCAGGCTTTGCGCCGCGTCCCAACGAGAGAAATCGTTACGCGCATGACGCATCAGGAAGGTCAGTTGCTGATCGCTCCATTTGTATTCCAGTTTTACCGGCGCGGAGAATTCGCACAGCAGCGCCGGAACCGGCTGGAAGTAGACGTTATCGAAGACAAACGTCTGCTCTGCCTGGGTGACGTTGAGTACAGAATTCACCGGGTGCCCGCCTTTTTGTAACGGGATCACTTTCCCTTCGTTGTCATACAACTCGAGGGCGAAAGGTATATGCAGCGGCTGTTTTTCGGCCTGATCCGGCGTGGCCGGCGTGCGCTGGCTGATCGTCAGCGTGTACTGCTCAGTTGACGGATTGTAGTCATCACGCACGGTCAGAATCGGCGTACCGGACTGACTGTACCAGCGGCGGAAATGGGAGAGATCAACGTTAGAAGCATCTTCCATCGCCTGCACGAAATCATCACAGGTTGCAGCACTGCCGTCATGACGCTCAAAGTACAGTTGCATCCCTTTCTGGAAGTTAGCCTCACCGAGCAGGGTGTGGATCATACGAATGACTTCAGCGCCCTTTTCGTACACGGTCAGGGTATAGAAGTTGTTCATTTCAATGACCATATCCGGACGGATAGGATGCGCCATCGGGCTGGCATCTTCAGCAAACTGCAGACCACGCATGGTGCGCACATTGCTGATGCGGTTTACCGCGCGTGAGCCGAGATCGGAACTGAACTCTTGATCGCGGAACACGGTTAAGCCTTCTTTCAGGCTCAACTGGAACCAGTCACGGCAGGTCACACGGTTGCCGGTCCAGTTGTGAAAATACTCATGACCGATAACGCGCTCAATATCGAGGTAGTCTTTGTCGGTGGCGGTATCGGTACGTGCCAGCACATATTTGGAGTTAAAGATGTTCAGACCTTTATTCTCCATCGCGCCCATGTTGAAGAAATCCACAGCGACAATCATATAGATGTCGAGGTCATACTCGAGGCCAAAGCGCTCTTCATCCCATTTCATGGAGTTTTTCAGCGAGGTCATCGCCCACGGCGCGCGGTCAAGGTTGCCGCGATCGACGTACAGTTCCAGCGCCACTTCACGCCCGGAACGGGTGATAAAGGTATCGCGCAGAACGTCGAAATCACCGGCTACCAACGCAAACAGATAGCACGGTTTCGGGAACGGATCTTGCCACTGTACCCAGTGACGACCATTTTCCAGTTCGCCCTGCGCCACACGGTTGCCGTTAGAGAGCAGGAACGGATATTGGGTTTTATCGGCGATAATTTTGGTGGTAAAACGCGCCAGGACATCAGGCCTGTCCAGATACCAGGTAATATGGCGGAACCCTTCCGCTTCACACTGGGTGCACAGCGCTTCGCCAGACTTGTACAGCCCTTCCAGCGCGGTATTGGCCGCTGGGCTAATTTCATTCACGATACGCAGCGTAAAACGTTCCGGCAACTGACTAATGACCAGAGCGCCCTCTTCTTCTTTATACTCTGTCCACGGCTCGTCGTTCACGTGGATCGACACCAGGGTCAGATCTTCGCCATTCAGGCGCAGGGGCACATCGGACGCGCCATGACGGACAGCCTGGCTCACTGCGGTGACCACGGTTTTTTCAGCATCCAGGTCAAAGGTCAAGTCAATATCAGTAATCTGGTAATCCGGCGCACGATAGTCGTGACGGTATTTGGCTTGTGGCTGTTGTGTCATAAAAAAACCTTTAGCATCTTTAATAGAGTCTCGGCTTCAGTCTATTCCTGTTGCGTAAATCGCGCTACGCAGAATGTTCATCTTTTCAGGCACAAACACCCTTTTTGCTACATTTTCATAACACGTGGCACGAATTGCCCTCGACCAGAAAGAGAGCTTATGGTGTGATCGGGGTTCAATAAATCGCTAAACAGGGTATACTCCAGCGGTTTTCTTAGTTGTTTATTGTACTAAACGCTCCCGTGAGAGGATGCTACTGCGCACCTATGACACAATTCGCTTCTCCTGTTCTGCACTCGCTGCTGGATACAGACGCTTATAAGTTGCATATGCAGCAAGCCGTTTTTCACCACTACTATGATGTACAAGTAGCGGCTGAATTTCGTTGCCGTGGCGATGACCTGCTCGGTATTTATGCCGATTCTATTCGTGAGCAGGTGAATGCTATGCAGCACCTGCGACTGCAGGAGGATGAGTACCAGTGGCTCTCCGGCCTGCCTTTCTTTAAAGCTGATTACCTCACCTGGTTACGTGATTTCCGCTATAACCCGGAACAGGTTTGCGTCACCAATGATAACGGTAAGCTAAACATCCGCTTAACCGGACCGTGGCGAGAAGTGATCATGTGGGAAGTCCCGCTGTTAGCGGTGATTAGCGAACTGGTACATCGTTACCGTTCACCTGAATCAGGCGTCCCGCAGGCACTCGATGAGCTGGAAAGCAAACTAGTAGAATTCTCTGCTTTAACGAAAGATGTCGATATGTCCCGCTTCCATTTGATGGATTTCGGTACGCGTCGTCGTTTTTCGCGCGAAGTACAGCAGGCTATCGTTAAACGCCTGCAGCAAGAGCCCTGGTTTGTCGGCACCAGTAACTACGATCTGGCCCGCCGCCTGTCATTAACCCCAATGGGTACGCAGGCGCATGAGTGGTTCCAGGCTCATCAGCAAATCAGTCCAGAACTTGCCACCAGCCAGCGCGTAGCCCTGGCAGCCTGGTTAAATGAATACCCTGATCAACTCGGCATTGCATTGACCGATTGCATCACCATGGACGCATTTTTACGCGACTTTGGCGTTGAGTTCGCTACCCGCTACCAAGGGTTACGCCATGACTCAGGCGATCCGGTGGAATGGGGTGAAAAAGCCATCGCTCATTATGAAAAACTGGGTATTGATCCGCTGAGCAAAACGCTGGTCTTCTCAGATAATCTCGATCTGAAAAAAGCGATTGAACTCTACCGCCACTTCTCTTCCCGCGTACAGTTGAGTTTTGGTATTGGGACACGGCTAACATGCGACATTCCGCAGGTTAAGCCACTCAATATTGTGATCAAGCTGGTGGAATGTAACGGCAAACCGGTGGCGAAGTTATCTGACAGCCCGGGTAAAACCATCTGCCACGATAAAGCATTTGTTCGTGCATTGCGCAAAGCCTTCGATCTTCCGCATATCAAAAAAGCCAGTTAAGCCTTCCAGGGAGCCATTTTGGCTCCCTTTTTCGCGTTTATTTCCGAAATCTTTCACTCCAGCTACGAATTCTGCTTGTCTGATTGCAGATGCCAGGTAACATAGGTATCCCCCCATTACGGGTGGACATGTGTTTATATATCCGACTATTAACAGAGAGAATATTATGAGCGTTGTGCCTGTAGCCGACGTACTCCAGGGCCGCGTAGCCGTTGACAGCGAAGTCACCGTGCGCGGATGGGTGCGTACCCGCCGAGATTCAAAAGCTGGCATCTCCTTCCTCGCCGTTTATGACGGTTCCTGCTTTGATCCTGTACAGGCCGTCATCAATAATTCTCTGCCCAATTACAATCAGGACGTACTGCGCCTGACGACGGGTTGTTCAGTTATCGTAACGGGTAAAGTCGTTGCATCTCCTGGACAAGGACAGAGCTTTGAAATTCAGGCCACTGAGGTTGAAGTAACGGGCTGGGTTGAAGATCCTGACACTTACCCAATGGCAGCCAAGCGTCACAGCATTGAGTATCTGCGTGAAGTGGCGCACATGCGTCCGCGTACCAACATGATTGGTGCGGTAGCGCGTGTACGTCATACGCTGGCGCAAGCTCTGCATCGTTTCTTCCACGAGCAGGGTTTCTTTTGGGTATCGACTCCGTTGATCACCGCTTCCGATACGGAAGGTGCCGGTGAAATGTTCCGTGTTTCTACGCTGGATCTGGAAAACCTGCCGCGTAACGATCAGGGCAAAGTCGATTTCGACAAAGACTTCTTTGGTAAAGAAGCCTTCCTGACCGTTTCCGGTCAGCTGAACGGTGAAACCTACGCCTGCGCCCTGTCTAAAATTTATACTTTTGGCCCGACATTCCGTGCAGAAAACTCTAACACCAGTCGTCACCTGGCAGAGTTCTGGATGCTGGAACCAGAAGTGGCTTTTGCTGACCTGAATGATGTTGCAGGCCTGGCTGAAGCGATGCTGAAGTACGCGTTTAAAGCCGTACTGGCAGAGCGTGCGGATGATATGAAATTCTTCGCTGAACGTGTCGACAAGGACGCGATTTCACGCCTGGAACGTTTCATTGACGCTGACTTCGCGCAGGTGGATTACACCGACGCGGTAAGCATTCTGGAAAAATGCGGTAAACAGTTCGAAAACCCTGTTTACTGGGGTGTGGATCTGTCTTCTGAGCATGAACGTTACCTTGCTGAAGAGCACTTTAAAGCGCCGGTGGTAGTGAAAAACTACCCGAAAGATATCAAAGCGTTTTATATGCGCCTTAACGAAGACGGTAAAACCGTTGCTGCAATGGACGTACTGGCCCCGGGAATCGGTGAAATCATCGGTGGTTCTCAGCGTGAAGAGCGCCTGGACGTGCTGGATGCCCGTATGCTGGAAATGGGTCTGAACAAAGAGGATTACTGGTGGTATCGCGACCTGCGTCGCTACGGTACCGTTCCGCATTCCGGCTTCGGATTGGGCTTCGAACGTCTGATCGCTTACGTCACCGGCGTACAGAACGTCCGTGATGTTATTCCGTTCCCGCGTACTCCACGTAACGCCACCTTCTAAACGTGCGTTATTGTTTCAAAGGCCAGCATTGCTGGCCTTTTTTATACCCTTTTCGTGTTATCTGGATACCCATCTCACGTTAAACACAACCTTTCAATCCCCTCCACCTGTTACGTAATATTTCATCGCAATACATTTGCACAAAAAATAATCAGCAATTTTATTGTGGATTAGCATTTTCTGATTAAATAGTACATTTTTTAGCCTCTCGCACGGCACTCCAGACGTCTAAAAATCGTTACCTGTAAAATCCGAACTTTCCGGCATAACGGAGAAAAAATGACCTTATCAAAATTAAACATAAGAAAATCATATAAATAGAAATAAAAACGAGAATTTTAAGCGCAGGGGCATCCGAAGTTTGACGCTGTTCACAAAGTTGCACAAAAATAACAATTTGTTACACATTTTTTCTTTTTGAAACCAAATCTTTATATTTGTAGCACTTTGACGGTAGCGAAACGGTAGTTTGAATGGAAAGATGCCTGTCAGACACATAAAGACACCAAACTCTCATCAATAGTTCCGTAAATTTTGATTGACGGAATTTATTGGCGGCAGTGGCAGGTGTCATATAAAAACCGATGAGGGTAATAAATAATGATGAAGCGCAATATTCTGGCAGTGGTTATCCCTGCTCTGCTGGTAGCCGGGGCAGCTAACGCTGCAGAAGTTTATAACAAAGATGGCAACAAAGTAGACGTATACGGTAAAGCCGTTGGTCTGCACTATTTTTCCAAGCACAACGGTGAAAATGCCTACGCTGCTAACGGCGATCAGACATACGCCCGTCTTGGTTTCAAAGGGGAAACTCAGATTAACGACCAACTGACCGGTTACGGCCAGTGGGAATACCAGTTCAGCGGCAATAACTCCGAAGGTGGTAGTGACGCTCAGAACGGTAACAAAACTCGTCTGGCATTTGCCGGTCTGAAATTCGGCGACGCGGGCTCCTTCGACTACGGTCGTAACTACGGCGTCGTATACGATGCACTGGGTTACACCGATATGCTGCCAGAATTCGGTGGTGATACCGCTGCTTCTGACCAGTTCTTCTCCCAGCGTAACGGCGGTCTCGCAACCTACCGTAACGCCAACTTCTTCGGTCTGGTTGAAGGCCTGAACTTCGCCGTTCAGTACCTGGGCAAAAACGAGCGTGATGACGTTCGTCGCTCTAACGGCGATGGCGTTGGCGGTTCTATCAGCTACGAATTCGACGGCTTCGGTATCGTAGGTGCTTATGGTGCGGCTGACCGTACCGATGCCCAGCAGAACCCGGCTCTGCGCGGCCATGGCGACAAAGCTGAGCAGTGGGCGACTGGCGTTAAGTACGATGCGAACAACATCTACCTGGCGGCGAACTACAGCGAAACCCGTAACGCTACCCGTATCTCTAACGGTTATGCTAACAAAACTGAAGACGTACTGTTGGTTGCTCAGTACCAGTTCGACTTCGGCCTGCGTCCGTCCCTCGCCTATACCAAATCTAAAGGTAAGGACATTGAAGGTATCGGTGACGTAGATCTGGTGAACTACTTCGAAGTGGGTGCGACTTACTACTTCAACAAAAACATGTCCACCTATGTTGATTACATCATCAACCAGATCGATTCTGACAACAAACTGGGCGTAGGCTCTGACGACACCGTAGCAGTCGGTATCGTTTACCAGTTCTAATAGCAGACCTCTTTGTTAAATGCCTATAAAACAGGACTTCGGTCCTGTTTTTTTATATCTGCTAGCGAATTCTTGCGTCTTAAAAAAACACCTCAGCTTTTCGTCAGTAACGGTTGGCATTTTGTAAATCTACCGTTAACCTGATAGCGGACTTCCCTTCTGTAATCACTATGGAACCTCGTCATGTTTGAGAACATTACCGCCGCTCCTGCCGACCCCATTTTGGGTCTGGCTGATTTGTTTCGTGCCGATGACCGCCCTGGAAAAATAAACCTCGGGATCGGTGTATATAAAGATGAGACAGGCAAAACGCCGGTGCTGACCAGCGTTAAAAAAGCCGAGCAATATATACTGGAAAATGAAACCACCAAAAATTACCTTGGCATTGACGGTATTCCAGAGTTTGGTCGCTGCACTCAGGAATTACTGTTTGGTAAAGAAAGTTCGCTGATCAACGATAAGCGTGCACGTACCGCACAGACCCCTGGCGGCACTGGTGCACTGCGTGTGGCAGCTGATTTCCTGGCAAAAAATACGTCGGCTAAACGCGTATGGGTGAGCAATCCAAGCTGGCCGAACCATAAGAGCGTCTTTAACTCTGCAGGCCTGGAAGTTTGTGAATACAACTATTACGATGCAGCAAACCACTCGTTAGATTTTGATGCGCTGCTGGCAAGCCTCAGCGAAGCGCAGGCTGGCGACGTAGTGCTATTCCACGGCTGCTGCCATAACCCTACCGGCATCGATCCTACGCTGGAACAGTGGCAAACACTGGCTCAGATGTCTGTCGAAAAAGGTTGGTTACCGCTGTTTGACTTCGCATACCAGGGCTTTGCCCGTGGTCTGGAAGAAGATGCAGAAGGTCTGCGCGCATTTGCGGCTCTGCACAAAGAGCTGATCGTTGCCAGCTCCTACTCCAAGAACTTTGGACTGTACAATGAGCGTGTAGGCGCCTGTACGCTGGTTGCTGCCGATGCTGAAACCGTTGACCGTGCGTTCAGCCAAATGAAATCAGCCATTCGCGCTAACTATTCCAACCCACCAGCACACGGTGCATCCGTAGTGGCCACGATTCTGAGCAACGACGCGCTGCGTGCCATCTGGGAACAGGAACTGACTGATATGCGCCAGCGCATTCAGCGCATGCGTTTACTGTTTGTGAATACGTTGCAAGAGAAAGGTGCAAACCGCGACTTCAGCTTTATCATCAAACAGAACGGCATGTTCTCGTTTAGCGGCCTGACCAAAGAGCAGGTTCTGCGTCTGCGTGAAGAGTTTGGTGTCTACGCTGTCGCTTCCGGACGCGTAAACGTGGCAGGAATGACGCCAGACAACATGGCGCCGCTGTGCGAAGCGATTGTTGCAGTACTGTAATCTATCGCGCACAAAAAAGGCCGCAAATGCGGCCTTTTTATTTATTAAACGAATTACCAGACAGGCATTTCATCTTGCAGGAACGGGTTATGTAGCCGTTCGTTACCCAGCGTAGAAAGTGGGCCGTGCCCCGGAATAAACGTTACGTCATCGCCTAACGGCAATAGTTTACGTTTAATCGAATCGATCAGTTGGCTGTGATCACCGCGCGGGAAATCGCTGCGCCCTACGCCACCTTTGAAAATCACGTCACCAGAAATCAGTAACTTTGATTGCTCATCAAAGAAGACCACATGTCCCGGTGTATGACCCGGACAATGCAGAACCTGTAACGTCACGTTGCCAACGCTTATCCTGTCACCTTCATTCAACCAGCGATCGGGCGTCAGCGGCTCACAATCGCCCAGGCCAAACATGCGGCTCTGAGCAGGGAGTCCCTGTAACCAGAACTCATCTTCTTTTTCCGGGCCAATAACCGGTACACCATAATGCTGTGCCAGTTCAGCCGCCGCGCCTACGTGATCAAGATGACCATGGGTAAGCAGGATCTGCATAAGCGTCAGACCGCTGGCATCCACTTCCTGTTTGATTTTCTCGGCATCGCCGCCGGGATCGACCAGCGCGGCCAGACGAGTCTGCTCACACCAGATTAGCGAGCAGTTCTGGGCGAATGCAGTGACCGGAATAATACGATAGTTCATACAGCTCCTGTTTCATTAAGCTTATGGATCACCAGTGCCGTGCAGGGCCGGTGTCAATATGCACAAAGTTACTGCTGGGGTAGTATCCTACACCACCTGCGCGCATAGATAACGCAGCTTTGCGAATATTACTTAATGCGATGCCTTCAATATGGAAATCCATGGCCTGACCTTTAGTGTGGTAGCTTTTCTTGGCCACACCACGGCTACGTGCACGGAGTTCATTATTGGTATCGATAGAGCGATAGCCTGAAATCAGCTGTACGGGTTTACGCGTGCCCAGCAGGCCCTGCAGACGGAAGAGTTGATCAAACAGTCCCGGGTCAATGGATTTCACTTTATTGGCCCGAAAATCACGGAAAAAGTGGTTAAGTTTTGCTAATTCGTCCTGAATATAGCCCCTGCCATCAAAAAACTCTGCTTTTATTGACTCACCGGTATGCAGGTTATTCAGAGTCAATATACGCGGACGTGGGGTAGAGAGTGTTGCAAACGCAGGCGTAGGCAAGATGGCAGCGCCGAGGGCAATACCACCAAGCGCCAGCAGTTTGCGGCGATTAGCGTCAAATTTGTCCATGGTATTAAGGTCTACAAGGTCAATGTTATCGTATGTATGCTCTAGCGCACGTGGGAAACCTTATCTGGCTAAGTAGTCCACGTCAAGGCTCCCAACCCCAGGAAATACGGGGCTCACAGCCATTTTGCCCCGTTTCCAGCATAACATACGACAATCATTTTCCTCGAACTGCTTCATTTATCTGATTAATTGCTCGGCTTTTGACACAATTTGTGCGCTGGATCGCGCTGTCAGATCGTAATTGTAAATATCTGTACGATACTGCGTGCGCCCATCAGGGCCGACAAATGCGGTCAGATAGTAGAGGTTGACCGGGATATTCTGGCGAATATTCACGTACCGCGTATCCCCTTGCTTCAGGGCATCCGAGATGCGCGTATCATTCCAGCCCGCATCCTGTAGCAGCATATTTGCCAGCTCAGAGGCCTTATTCACCCGCACGCAGCCGGAGCTTAATGCCCGCGTATCCTTCTGGAACAGATTGTGGTTCGGCGTGTCGTGCAGATAAATAGCGTCCGAACTCGGCATGTTGAATTTATAGCGTCCGAGCGAGTTACGCGCTCCCGGAGCCTGCTGGAAGCGGAACGGCAGATTGGAGGCAGTGATGGTCGCCCAGTCTACCTGCCACGGATCTATCGTTTCTTTGCTGTTCCAGCCGCGCATCACGGTATAACCGTGACGCTCAAGATACCCCGGATCATTCCAGACCTTAGGCAGGATATCTTTTCGGGCCAGCGTTGGCGGCACGTTCCACGGTGGGTTAACGACCACGTTATTCAGCGCACTGCTCATCATCGGCGTTTTACGATCGGGACGCCCGACAATAACGCGCGAGGCCAGCACCTGATTGCCATTCTGATAATAAACCAGCGAATAGGCAGGAATGTTCACCATGATACCGGTAGACAGCTCACTCGGCAGCAGGCGCAAGCGCTGAATATTTAACGCCAGCACGCCCGCACGCTGAGCAGGCGTCACGTTCAGCCAGTCACGTGTGGCTGGGCCAATCGCGCCATCTGCGCCAAGTCCCTGCCACGTCTGAAAACGCTTTACCGCATCAACCAATTCACGATCGTAGGTGCCACGACCTTCTTTGCCAGACGTACTGACGGCAGGCTCCAGCATCCCGGTTCGGCGCAAAATTTCACGCAGCGCGGGGATGTCATTACTCCACTCCCCCGGACGCAGCGTTGCTGTACTGGTGAGCTGCGGCCAGGGACGTGTATCGCCCACCAGCTTGAGCAGTGATTCATTCATGGCTGCATACTGCGGATGTTGAGGCGCAAGGCTGGCCACAAATGAAGTCAGTTGACCGTTATCCAGTGCGACCTGCCACTGGTTGATGACGGAAATCGGCGGCGTCGTTAGCGCATAGGGCTTATCGCTGTAAAGCCAGCGATTACCTTTGACAGGGATGTTAGCGATAAAGTGCAGATACCCCATCATCGCATCAGAGAGCACGATGTCTCTCGCCTGACCGGTTACTGCCGGGTCAGTCAGAAGTGCAACCCAGGTAGTGAACTGCGGCTGAAAGCCGGCAATTGCAACCTCGGCTAACTGTTGCTGAAATGCCTTTACCGCATCACGATTTTCCCACATCGGCTTCATTTCGCGTGCGGCATACAGCAGTTCCAGCTGGCTCATGTAAACCGGCGTATAACCTGCTGGCAGTTGAGAGTGTATTTCGGCGCGGGCTTTATCGACAGACACGCCTTCTGGCAGCGGTTGAATACCCGCCATGATAGCCGTCGCAGAAGATTGAACCTGCGGCTGCGATAACGCTGTTGGCTGTTCACTGACGGTCGCAGAGCTATCGCCAGGGATCATTTCAGGCTCATCGGCCTGAGCATTGAACAGTGGAGCGAATGTTACGGCCAGGCACAAACTGATTGCCGACAGCCGACGACCACACATTTTATTAAGCAACATCCCTTGCCCCCTGTTTTCTTTATCATACTCTGAATAGCCAGGCCGTCTGTATTCCCCTTTATTCTGACGAGGGTCGGACCTGTAAAACGCCGATACAAACTGAAGTATGACGAGCAAGCCCGTGACGCGTTAGGCTTACCTTTAGTATATAAACATCAAAAACTTTTTGCCTAACCTAATGTAAAGAAGTCTAAAGAAATTACACCAGGCATGAAGTCTTTTCGGAAAAAAATAAGGCAGCCATGTAGCCGCCTTTTTACTTATTACTTAGCTTGCCTGCGAGGAGGCATCTTCAGTCCCCGGCAGTGGTTCCGGTAACTGAGGCGCAAATCCGCGCAGCCCCACCACGTGAACGTGTTCGGTGTTCTGGAAGACTTTACGCACCAGTTTATAGGTAGTGCCTTTCTCTGGGCTGATGTTTTCCGGCGCGGCGATAATCAGCTGCATTTGCAGACGCTCGCACAGTTCAAACAGGGTCGCGATAGAGCGCGCATCGAGTCGCGCAGCTTCATCAAGGAACAGCAGACGGCAAGGAGAAATATCTTTCCCGCGTAATCTACGCCCTTCGTCTTCCCAGCTTTGTACAACCATCACCAGAATAGACATCCCGGTCCCGATCGCTTCACCCGTTGACAGCGCGCCAGATTCAGCTCGCAGCCAGCCGTCAGAGCCACGGTTAACCTCAACTTCCATTTCCAGATAGTTACGATAATCCAGCAGCTCTTCACCAATGGTTTGCGGCGTACGTTGCCCCATATCAATTTGCGGATTCAGACGCTGATACAGCTTCGCCAGCGCTTCAGAGAAGGTCAGGCGATTACTGTTAAACAGATCCTGGTGCTGTTCATGCTGTTCGGAAAGTACGTCCAGCAAGGTAGCATGCGTCTCACGTACGTTGACGTTCAGACGAACGCTGTTTACCTGGCCAAACGACACGCTTTGCAGTCCCTGGTTTAGCATGCGAATACGGTTCTGTTCGCGCTGAATGGTCTTACGGATGATATTTGCCACGCTGCGAGAGCTGATCGCCAGCTTCTGTTCGCGGGAAGTCAATTCTTCCGTCAGACGGCTCAGCTCAATCTCCATCTGTTCGATGGCTTCAACCGGATCGTCGGTACGGATAATATCCTGGCGAATACGTTCACGCAGATGCTGGTAAACCGCGACAAAGAACTGAATTTTACGCTCTGGGCGTTTTGGATCTTCAGACATGCGCAGCACATCGCGCAGGTGTTCGTTATCCGCAACCGCCAGACGCAGCGCACCGAGCGCCTTATCCGACATCGAACGCAGTTCATCACCGGAAAGGTACGCCAGCTCACGACGGTGCAGGCGGCGTTCAACGCCGTTATCTTTCACCATCCGCATCACCGCACACCATCCAGCTTTTGCGGTAACCACCTGCTCGCGCATCTCAAAATAATCACGTTCCAGCTTGCGCAGCCTGCGGGTCAGGTTGTCCATCTCCGCTTCGCAGAAGGTCAGAGCTTTTTCCAGTTGGTTACGGCGTGCACGGTTATTGCTGAGCTGCGCATGTAGTTCATCACGACGAATACGCGCGCGCTCTTCGGCACCACTGTCCGCACGAACACCGATATCCTGCAGTTCACGTTGTAAATCGTTAAGCAGCTCTTTTTTGGTGTCATAGGAGCTTTTCAGCGACGCCATGACCTGGTTGTACTGGCTTAACTGTGCGGCGTGGCTGCGTAGCGCTTCACGGGCGCGAGTACGTTCCGCTTCCGCCTGTTCCAGGCGCTCACGCAGTTTTTCGTTCAGATCGCTGTTGCCGCTAAGCATTTCGGCAGAGTCGGAATAGCTGAAATGCGCCCGACGCTGCACCACTTCGGTCAGGGCAAAAGCCTGCTGACGCGCATCGCGCTGCATTTGCTGGGAATACGCGTAGTCTTCCTTCAGCTGTTCAAACTGCTCAGGGTCATTTTGCAGAACAGAAACGATAGGTTCCAGTTTGGCTAACTGATTGCCGTGCTGCTGCACAAAACGCGCGGCTTCCTGGGCTTCATCCAGACGCTCGCGAATTTCGTCCACGCGATCGGCCAGCGTGTCATCCGCCAGCAGATTCAAACGCGGCAGCAGGCGGTTAAGCGCTGATACTCCCTCTTTCGCCTGTTCAAACTGCATACGGCTTTGCTGGTTATCATTTTCATGATTGGTTAGCGCACGTTCCAGTTCAACGCGACGGCCATTCAGTTGGCGAATTTCCGCTTCAGGATCGTCTTCAAACGCCACCGACAGATGGCTGCCAATAAAGCGACTGAACGCCTGATGCAGACGCTGGGTTTTCTGGACGTCAAAGGAGAGCGTGGCGAAACGTTCAGACAGCCCTTCACGCTCGGCATGCAGGGTTTCGATACGGCTTTCGCGCGCTGCACGACCAAAAATCGGCACCGTCGGGAAGCGGGAATAACGCCACTGACGCTCGGCGGTTTTCACCACTACCGCTTTTTCCAGCTCATCGACGCTGAACACGCTGTCATCAAACGACTGCGGATCCCCTTCAATGAAATAGAGATCTTCCGGGCAATCCGTCAGCCCTTCAAGCTGTTCGGTAATCAGAGACAGATCCGGCACCACGATAGCATGACGCGAAGGTCCGTACAGCGCTGAGAAGTACGGCGCATCTTCAAGGCTAACGTCGTCATAGATTTCTGACAGCAGCACGCCGCCGAAGCGTTCCGCGAGCGCGTTCAGGCGCTGATCTTCCGCCCCACCGGGCTGACTTAAACGTTCAATCTCTTCATCAACCGCAGTTTTGCGCGCGCCGACTTCATCACGCTCAACAATGGCTTCACGCTCGCGCTCCAGCAGTTGTTGCAGATACTCGGTTACGTCCTGGCTTGAGGTAAACTCTTCGCCGCACTGCTCGCTAAGCTGGTTCAGGCTATTTTGCGCGGCCAGCCAGACAGGCGCGCGTTTCATCAGATGCTGGATACGAGACTGAAGTTGCTCCTGCTCCTGGCGCAACGTCATACGCTGTTCGCTGGCAGAAGAAACGCTGTCCGACAAGGCGGCGATACGCGCTTCCAGCTCCTGATGCAGGGCTTCCAGCTCATCGATATCGAACTGTTTGCCCTGACGTTTGCAGAATTCAGCCAGTAGACGCTCGGCGTCTTGTTGTTCGCGCAGACGCTGCTCCAGCTCGCTGAGTCGCATACGCAACGGCTGAACCTGTTCTGCCAGGTGGCGCTGTTCCACGCCTTCGCGCAGCAGTTCACGCGCCACGCTCCAGGCTTCACCGCGCGCCAGCGGGCCGTTGATAGCTGCCACCAACTGATAAGCCTGTTCGAACTGGCTATGCGCGGTTTGCGCCACGCTCATTTTTTGTTCAAGCGTCAGCAGTTTTTCAGTGGCTTCCTGCTCTTTGGCCTGGAAAGTCTCCAGCCATTCGGCGGCGCTGTCGGCTGTCAGGTCCGGTAAGTGGCAGAGCTCTTTCGCCCGGTTTAGGGCCTGGATCGCCTGGGTATACTGGATGGCTCGCGTTTGCTGGACGTCCAGCGCTTGCTGGTAATCAGCAAGCTGGCTTTTCAGCTCATCCACTTCCAGCTCAGCGGCTTCTGCGCGGGCTTCGTTTTCATCCTGGCGGTCAACGGCTTCCGCGACCACCTCGTTTTGTTCTTCAAGACGGACCTGCAATTCTTCGAGATCCGCCTCGTAGCGTTCAATTTTTTCCTGCTGACGCAGCGCGGTTTGCACCAGATTCAGGTGATCGCTCGCGGCCTGGTAATCAGCTTCCAGATCGCCTTCCGCACCGTTGTGCTCACCCAGTTCACGCGCCATATCCACGTGTTTGTACTGCTCTGCCGCCAGCTGCTTGCGAGAGGTATACAGTTCACGACGATATTCCAGTGCTTTATCCAGATGGATACGACGTTCATTGGCGTGGCGCATATAATCTGCGGCCACATAGTTGGTCGCCTCACTGATTAAATGCTTAAACAGGTCGCGGTCAGACTGGGTTACGCGAATCGCTTCCAGCGTCATACGGTTTTCACGCAGCGCGGCTTCCATATCCTGGAACGCTTTACGTACGCCGCTGTTTTCCGGCAGCAGGTAGTCACGCAGTGAACGGGTAATGGCGCTGGAGATCCCGCCGTACAGCGAGGCTTCAATCAGACGGTAGAATTTACTACGATCGGACGCAGAGCGCAGACGACGGGCAATGATGCCCAGATCGAACATCAATGAGTGATAATCGGTTATCGAGTTGAACTGCTTAAACTGCACGCCTTCCATCTCATCAAGCTTCTCTTTCAGCTCAGGTAGAGACAGTACGCGCGCCTGGCGTTCGTTCAGCGTTTCCGTCACCAGTTGGGTTGGCTGTACCGACATCGGCAGCCCCTGAATGGCAAACGGTTTGATATCCACTTTGCGATCGCGACCAGCAACCTGTTGCAGACGCACACCCACGACCACGCGCTGATGACGCGAGTTGAGGACGTCGAGCATTGAATAACAAACCCCTGCTTTCAGCTTACCGTGCAGGCCTTTATCACGTGAACCGCTGGTTGCACCGGCTTCGGTGGTGTTACGGAAATGCAGCAGGGTTAAGTCCGGAATGAGCGCTGTAACAAATGCCGCCATGGTGGTGGATTTACCCGCACCGTTACCACCGGACAGCGTGGTGACCAGCTCATCGAGATCAAACGTACGGGCAAAAAAACCATTCCAGTTAATCAGCGTAAGTGAGCGAAATTTACCGCGTTCAATCATTATTCTTCTTCTCCACTGTCCGGCTGATTCTCTTCGGGCTCATCGTTGAGCTGCAGACGGTTCTCGACCGCCATCGCTTCACCATCACGAATTAAGCGACGCTGTGCTTCACGCGGATCATCACCGCTACGCACATCCGCACCAAAGCGGAAGACAGATTCCGTAATACGGAATTTGCTGCTGTCGTGGCCCAGAAACCACACCATGCCTAAGCGGCGCAAGCGGTTGAGCGAAGAACGCACTTTTTCCTGTAGCTTCTGGCGGTCAACGTCAGAACCGGTTGAACGGTTGTTCACCAGCTTCAGTAACTTCGCTTCATCTGCCAGCGTTAGCAGCTCGTCGTACAGCTCTTGCTGGGTAAAAATCCCTTCGTTCGCCAGGCGTTCCGGGCTGAGATAGAGATAGCAAAGAATTTTACCCACCATCATGTCCAGTTCTGACAGGACCGAACGAGGAATGAGCGTCGTTGAACGCGGACGAAGGTAGAAGAACCCTTCCGGCGCACGGATCAATTCCACGTTATAGCGGCTGTAAAACTCTTCAAAATATTCCTGAAAATCCATCAGGAAGGCATGATTATCCAGTTCATCCAGACCGATATGGCGGCCCGAACGTAAGGCACTATCCAGTGCCGGAAATAACGGATTCGCCAGCGCCTGCGCCAGCTTTACCGGCATCACTTGTTCAATATTTGTCAATGACATGCGCCTGTACCTTGGCTCCGTAATCATTAATCGGCTGCCATTTGGCTGGCAGTCCGGTGAAGTCTGCTTGCGCTACGCCAAGGCGTACCGCCTGATCGATAACAATACGCGCGACGTCGAAATGACGCGCACGTGGGTATTGCGCCAGATACTCGCGCACTACCAAACCGAGATCCAGTGGTGTTTGTCTGGATTTGTAGATAGCCAGCTGTTCTTCGATGATCGCCGCCAGCTGCTCACGGATCTCGTTAAATTCTTCATATTCCAGGTCTTCCGGAAGTTCACCGGTGACCTCTTCGTCACGCAGCACCATCTCCTCGTCACGCATATCCAGCAGACGATCGGCGTTGGCATAGGTCAGCGCCCATGGGTCGTCAAAGTAGGTCTGCACGGACTGACGCAGACGCTGGGCGAAGACGCGGTTTTTATCCATATCGATCGCGGTACGGATAAATTTATGCACGTGACGATCGTAGCCGATCCACAAGTCAATGGACTGCTGGCCCCAGCTAATAATGCGGTCGAGCTTGCTTTGTAAATCAAACACCAGCCGATCGACAAAATGCAAATCGTCATGCGTCATCGTGGCGTCCTGGATGCGTAACAGGTTAGCCTGCAGCTTATCCCCTGCCGCTTCCAGCGTATCTTGCAGCTCACGCAGCGTACCAGATGTTTCAGACAGCAGCATTTCACAGCTGGAAATCGCCGCCCGCCAGTCTTTGTTTAGCAACTGTGCGATGTCGTCTTTTACCTGCTGCTGCTGTTCATCCATGATGCGCTGGGTCAGATCGATACTGTCGAAAATCTCCGCCACCGAGTATTTCAATGGCGCATAGACGTTGCGATGCCAGTGGAACTCATCACCACCTTCCGCTGCCGCATCCGCCGCGCGCTTCAGTTCGCCTGCCACAATTGACAGCTGCATAGAAAGACGCAGCGTAGAGAATTCGCGCTGACGAATATAGTAATCTGTGATGCCAATCCCGAGCGGCGTTAAACGGTAAATGGCGTTGCCTTCAGCCTGCTCGCTGGTAAAGCGGTTCAGCAGACGTTGACGCACCATATCGTTGATCGCGTTGTTGGCGCGGACGCCGATGGTTTCGCTGGTTTGCTCAAACGCATCACTCACATGGCGGAACGCATCCACCAGTTCACCTTCACTCATCTCACCGTCAAGTCGCTCACCGTTTAGTGTGGCAACAGCCAGCAGGAACGAAAGTCTGTCTACCGGCAGAGAGATGGAGAAGTCATTTTTTCTGGCCCAGGCAACCAGTTCGGGGACTGTCTGGGAAAATTCACTCATAGGTTATCCTTGCATCTGCGGCTCGGGCCGGACGTTTAATCGCGGTGACATGAATATAGCGCCCAAGGCTGATATACGGTTCCTGGCGGCAATAACGTGTTTCTATTTCTGTTAAAGCATCAAAACAGTCATGCTGTTTTTGTTTATCACGCAGATAATCATGAAACACCCTCACGCCCGTTTTACCGGTTATCTCCCAGCCAATCTCCTCCAGCCAGCCATAGACCTGCTGAGGGTCGCGCGGAAAATCGGGAGACAACGTGCGCCGTTTCTTTTTATACATTCCCTGCTGTACATAGCCGAAATTACCGACCAACACATTACGCATCAACAGACCGTTTGCATTGTAGAACATCAGCGATAAAGCACCGCCCGGGCGTAACATCGACCACAATGTTTTTAAGACGGCTTGCGGATCGGCCACCCATTCCAGCACAGCATGAAACAATATCAGATCAACCTGAGAATCCAAATGCTGTGGGATGTCCTGAGCGGCACAATGTATAAAATGCATGTTGTCGCTCACACCTTGCTCTTCTGCCGCCCGTTGCGCTCGCGCCACCATCTCAGCAGAAAGATCGCACAAGGTGACGTGATGGCCCCGCTGCGCCATCAGAATGGCTGTCTGTCCTTCTCCGCCACCCGCATCAAGCACACGCAACGTTTGGCCCGCGTAGTCGGCAAGAAGTTTGTCCAGATCCTGCCAGAGGATCGTCTGACGAAGCTGACCTTTGGTGGTGCCGTAAATGTTACGGGAAAACTTCTCTGCAATGTCATCAAAATTGCGATCCCGCATCGGGCTCTCCACATGCTGGCTTTAGGGTGACTAAGTAAAACCGCTATTTTGTCACACCCACGCCGAGAATGAACCTTCCTGGTGTAATATCCCTGCTGATCCCCTGCTGTATGGTTAAAAAAGGAACCAAAAAGGATGCTTTTTACGCTGAAGAAAGTGATTGGCGGTATGATGCTGCCACTTCCGCTAATGCTCATTATCATGGGCATAGGCCTGGCGCTGCTCTGGTTTAGCCGCTTTCAAAAAACAGGGAAAGTGTGCATTAGCCTGAGTTGGCTGGCACTGTTACTTCTAAGCTTGCAGCCCGTCGCCGACAGTCTGCTGAAACCGATTGAGGATAGCTATCCAACCTGGCAGGATACACAAAAAGTGGAATACATTGTGGTGCTGGGCGGAGGGTATACCTGGAATCCACAGTGGGCGCCGAGTTCAAACCTGATCAGCAACAGTCTTCCGCGTCTGAATGAAGGTATTCGCCTTTGGCGTGCTAACCCGGGATCGAAGCTTATCTTTACCGGCGCTGCGGCAAAGAGCAATAACGTCAGTACTGCAGAAGCGGGAGCCCGCGTAGCGTAGTCACTGGGTGTGCCGCCCGGTGATATCATCACGCTGGATAAACCTAAAGACACCGAAGAAGAAGCCGCAGCGGTTAAGCAGGCCATCGGCAGCGCGCCGTTCCTGCTGGTGACCTCCGCATCGCACTTACCACGAGCAATGATTTTCTTCCAACAGGCCGGACTACATCCGTTGCCCGCGCCAGCCAACCAGTTAGCAATTGATTCACCGCTTAATCCGTGGGAGCGCGCGATCCCCTCTCCCGTCTGGTTGATGCATAGCGATCGTGTTGGTTACGAAACGTTGGGGCGAATCTGGCAGTGGCTAAAGGGATCGGAACATTGACAGGAATGTTGCCTGATGGCGACACTAACGCGTCTTATCAGGCCTACGTGTTCAGCGCAGAATTGTAGGCCGGATAAGGCGTTCACATGTTCATCAGGCGAGCCACGGCAGCAGTGATTTCGTGGCAAGGTCAAAGTTGGAGCGGTTAAAACGTCCGGTGTTGACCAGTTGCGCCACCTCATCCCATAACACATACAGCCAGCGCCGCCAGATGAAGGACTCCGCCACGGGCGCGCGTTGCAGGTATTGCCAAAGCAGACTTTCCGCCAGCGCATTATCCATTAAACGGAACAATTCATACTCTCTGGGTGCCCACAGCATCAATCCCGGTCCGACCATCGCCAGAAGCTGATCGCTACGGGCGTCTTTGAGCATGCTACGTAAACTAAAATTACCGTGGATCAGCACGCAGTTATCATTGAATCCTTCAAATAAAGCGGGCAAACACTCACGGGTACGAAACAGGATCCGCTTATCCTGCATCGTCAGCCCGGTATTGTTGAACTGATTTAACGTGGTCCACAACACTTCAACACGCTGACGATACCAGGATGGCCAGATATTCTCTTGCGTGTTATCCACCATTCCCACGCAGCCACGGCTATCCTGCCGATGCCATGACAGCAGACCTTCTACGATCTGATCTTTTAAATGTTCCCAGCGTTCGGGCGTTCGGGCTGGCGCTTCCACCGGCACACCGCGTAAACGCTCAAGCAGTAGCACATCGGGACCGGGATGCTCTTCGTGGGTTAAGACCCCGTAAATGACGGGCATTCGCACCGTACCACTTCGCGCCAACATGGAGGTTTTCCATGCCAGCTGCTGCGCCATACCTGGCGTGGTGAAACTTCTCGCCATCAGCGGCATCGGATTTCCCTGGCTGTCGTACAGTGACCACAGGGCCGTATCCACTTTTTCATTCACGCATTCTATGCGACTGAGTTTTTCGCCCAGCAGGTGGCTGAGTTCGGCACGCAACTGTTCCATTTCAGATTGCCCTCATAAATGCTACTGCTTTCATAATGAGCGTCGTGCAGACAGATGTCACCCGGATGAGATCAATTGATGAAAAGAAAAGTGGAGGGAAAGCGCAACGATACGACACTCCTCCCAAAAATACGCCTCAATATGGGGGGAGTGCCGTGAGAAAAACTAATGCATTTCGGCGCGAACGCGCTCAAGATCTTCGGCAGTGTCTACGCCGGTACCCGGGACTTCTTTTGCGACGGCAACGTGAATTTTTTCGCCGTACCACAGCACTCGCAGCTGCTCCAGCATTTCGATATGCTCAAGCGGGCTAGGCTGCCAGTTAACATAGCGGCGAATAAAACCGGCGCGATAGCCGTAAATGCCCAGATGGCGCAGGAAGGTGTCCCCCACCGTTTCCAGACTTTTGGCGAAACGATCGCGATCCCATGGGATGGTCGCGCGTGAAAAATAGAGAGCATATCCTTCAGCGTCCAACACGACTTTTACCGCATTCGGATTAAATGCCTCTTCCGCACTGTGAATCGGAGCCGCAAGAGTCGCCATACCGACCTGACGTTGCGCCAGATTCTCAGCCACCTGGCGAATAATGACCGCAGGAATCATCGGCTCATCACCCTGTACGTTCACAATAACGGTATCATCGCTAAAACCACATTTCTCGACGACTTCCGCCAGGCGCTCCGTACCAGACTGGTGATCGGCGCGAGTCATGCACACTTCGCCACCCACCGCTTCTACCGCGCGAGCGACATCCTCGTGATCGGTGGCAACGATGATACGTTCAGCGCCAGATTCACGCGCACGCTCCAGTACATGCACGATCATCGGTTTACCGTTGATATCCAGCAACGGCTTACCCGGCAGACGTGTGGACGCATAACGCGCAGGAATAATGACCACAAAACTCATGATTTACTCTCATCAGCAGTCAGAACGCGGGCCTCGGTTTCCAGTAACACGGGAATGCCATCACGCAGTGGGAAAGCAAGGTTATCCAGTTTACAAATCAGTTCCTGTTTTTCCTGGTTAAACCAGAGTTTGCCATTGCATACCGGGCAGGCAATGATTTCAAGCAGACGATGATCCATAGTTCCTCCAGATGGACCGGATTGTGAATCCGTAAATATTAACATAATCGCTTAAAGGGCTGGGTCTATTTCCCAACCATGGCGTGCATCAGCAAATAAACCTTCAGGATAACGTCCCAGCGTCACGCGTGTTGCCTGTTGCCAGCGGGCAAAATCGTCAATCGCCTGAAACAATCCTTTTTGCAACGTCACTCCAGGCTTAACCCCATCCTGTAACCACAGCGAAATAACGTCCAGCACACCTGTTTTGCGGTGCATTTTGGCATCCATCCGCCCAACCAACTGTCCACGATGCAGCAACGGCAAGACAAAATAACCATACTGACGTTTCGGTGCTGGCGTGTAACACTCCAGCCGATAGCTAAAATCGAATAGCTGCTCTGCCCGTTTACGATCCCAGACCACCGGATCAAAAGGTGATAATACTGCACTGTGAGTCGCCGTTAATTTGCCCGCCAGCGCCTGTTCAAGCAGCGGCTGAAGGTGGCTATGCAGCCACAAAGTTCCCAGCCCTTCAACGTCGACAGGAATAATCTGCTGCTGTTCCGCCCGTTCGTTGCACCAGTTTTTTAGCGCCGGGCGCTTCAGGCGGTAGTAGTCTGCCAGCCATTGTTCGCGGAAAATCCCCAGACTGCGGGCGCTGTTATCCAGCATGACACTTTCCGCATCTTCCTGCGAAAGTGGGTCGCGTTCATCGTCCCAGTGCGGCATGACGCGATGGGTTAAATCATACACTCGCTGGAAATTACGCCGTTCCACGACCATCACTTTCCCGGCGGTAAACAACCCTTCAAGATGACGCTTCTGCGGTTTCCATTCCCACCAGCCGCTGGTCCCTTTGCGTGGATGCTCAAAATCAGCTGAGCGTACCGGCCCGTTATGCTGGATGTGCTGGAGCAGTTGCTCAATATCATGCGCATGTTCTTTCATCCACGCCGCTTTATATTTCCAGCCCATATTCTCCGGGGCCAGCATGCGGTGACGTATCAGCATAAAATCGCTGCGCGGCAAAAAACAGGCCTCGTGCGCCCAGTATTCCATCAGTTCGCCCTGCTGTAACGAGTCGTCCAGCCATTGGGGGGAATAATCGCCTAAACGACTAAACAGCACCAGGTAAGGACTGCGCGCCACAATATTGATGGTGTCGATTTGCAGTAACGACATGCGCGAAATGGTCGCGAGAATATCTGCCGGGGTTGCCCGGCGGCGTGTTTTTTTCAGCAGGCCTTGAGCAGCAAGGTGAAGATGACGGGCATCCGTCAGAGAAAGGCGCGGCAACGACATTTATGGCCTCATAAATGATTCGCTGCCGCAGCGTGAATCAGTTAGCGAGTCAGCGAGATTAAGCTATTCAGCAATACATCAGGCCGATCGCCTGACAAATGTGCATCAACAGGTAAATACCACCAGTTTTCATCAGCAAATGCCCGGCACTTAACCGCATCTTTTTCCGTCATGACCAGCGTTTGCCCGGCGTCTACAAACGCACTGACGTCACTGTAGGTCAGAGACTGATGGTCTGCCAGCGCAATGCTTTTTTGCACGCTGGCACCACATGCTTTCAGCGTGGCAAAAAAACGCGGTGGATGACCAATGCCCGCCATGGCGACAATATTGGACAATTGCGCCACATCACGGCGTTCACCTGTACGTAAATTAACGGCCAGCCCCGGTTCAAGTCGCATAGGGATTTCCCCTGGTTGCGCAACGCCACCGTTAACAATAGTCGCATCCACCGATTTAAGGCGACCTGCGCGTTCCCGCATTGGACCAGCGGGAAGCCACCAGCCGTTGCCAAACCGACGTTCGCCGTCAATGACTACGATTTCAACATCTCGCGCCAGACGATAGTGCTGTAGTCCATCGTCCGTCACAATAATCTGCACGTCGTGTTGGGCCAAAATGGCTTTTACCGCATCCGATCTTACCGGGGATACCGCTACCGGCACGCCAGTACGTTGGGCGATCAGCACAGGTTCATCGCCCGCTTCTGCGGTAGTAGTATCAGCGGTTAGCAACAGCGGGTAAGCAGTCGCTTTCCCGCCATAACCACGCGACACCACACCCACGCGAATCCCGCGTTGTCGCAGTTGTTCAACCAACCAAATCACCACCGGCGTTTTACCGTTTCCGCCCGCGGTAAGGTTTCCGACCACCACAACCGGGACTGGCGCGCGCCATGCGCGTTTAAGCCCCAACTTGTAGCATAAGCGGATCGCGCCACTCACCAGGCCATACAGCCAGGAGAGTGGAAGTAACAATCGCCACAGCGGCGATTCACCAGACCAGATACGTGCGATCATTGACCAAATTGCATTTTATGTAATTGCGCATACACCCCGCGCTGCTCAATCAACTCGCTATGGGTTCCGCGTTCGACAATCAGACCATCCTCCACCACGATGATTTCGTCGGCTTGTTCAATGGTTGAAAGACGGTGAGCAATGACCAGAGAAGTACGGTTTTTCTGTAGCTCATCCAGCGCAGACTGAATCGCGCGTTCAGATTCAGTATCAAGAGCCGATGTTGCTTCATCAAGGATCAGAATTGGGCTGTCACGCAACAAGGCACGGGCGATAGCGATACGCTGACGTTGTCCGCCGGAAAGCAGGACGCCGTTTTCACCAATCACCGTATCCAGGCCATTGTCCATCTTGTTGATGAAATCCATAGCGTAGGCCATCTGTGCCGCTTTTTCGATCTGCTCACGGCTGTACATATCGGTACGCGCGTAGGCGATATTGTTGGCAACCGTATCGTTAAACAAGTGCACATTCTGCGAAACCAACGCAACCTGATCGCGCAGTGATGCCAGGGTATATTCGCGCAGATCGTGTCCGTCCATCAGAATCTGCCCTTCATCAACATCGTAGAAGCGCGTAATCAGGCTGGCGAGAGTGGATTTCCCTGAGCCCGAACGGCCAACCAGAGCAACGGTTTTACCCGCTGGAATATTCAGGTTGATGTTACGCAGAGCCGGTACTTCACGTCCCGGATAAGTGAAAGTCACGTTGCGGAACTCGAGATCGCCGGTAGCACGATCGATCACACGTTTACCTTCATCTTTCTCCTGTTCGCTATCCAGAATCGTAAATAAGGTCTGGCATGCCGCCATACCGCGCTGGAACTGCGCGTTGACGTTGGTCAGAGATTTCAACGGACGCATTAATGCGATCATTGAGGAGAAGACAACCGTAATTGTACCTGCTGTCAGGTTTTCCATTACGCTTGGGAAGCTGGCCGCATACAACACGAAGGCCAGTGCCAAAGACGCAATCAGCTGGATGATAGGGTCGGAGATAGAAGAAGCAGAAACCATCTTCATGCCCTGCAAACGCATCTTGTTGCTGACATTATCAAAGCGCTTGGTTTCAACTTCCTGACCACCAAAAATCAGAACTTCTTTATGGCCTTTCAGCATCTGCTCCGCACTGGTCGTAACCTGCCCCATGGTGTTTTGCATGTTTTTACTGATGCTACGAAAGCGCTTGGAAACCACACGGATTGCCACTGACACAATTGGCGCCAGTACAATCAGGATCAGTGACAGCTGCCAGCTGTAATAGAACATCATGATAAACAGGCCAATAATTGAGGCCCCTTCACGCACCACGGTGATCAGCGCGCCGGAAGACGATGACGCAACCTGTTCTGAATCATAGGTAATACGCGATAACAATGTTCCTGTAGACTGTTTATCAAAAAAGGAGACGGGCATGCCCATCATATGGCCAAACAGGCGGCGGCGCATGGTCATGACCACTTTGCCTGACACCCATGAGATACAGTAGCTGGAGACATAGCTGGTTAAGCCACGAACTATCATCAGCCCAATGACCACCAGCGGCATCCACAGCAGCACCGAGCGATCAGTTTTACCAAAACCATCATCCAGTAATGGTTTAAGGAGCGATAACATGAAGGTATCGCTGGCCGCGTTAAGGACTAACGCTATACCCGCCACGATCAGACCCGATTTAAAAGGCGCTATGGTTGGCCATAGTCGGCGAAACGTCTGCCACGTAGAGAGATCTTTATCGTTATGCATTCAAAAAACCAGCATTTGTTAGAATAGCCGCATATTCTACCCGTTATCCTCCGACACGCCAAACCACTGATGATACCAACGAGGTAAAATCTGATCCCGCATGCTGCGTATGCGCCAGTTTTTTTGATAAAAATCCAGCGTAATCTGTCCCTGATGGGGGGTATCCAGCCATTGATAATTTTGTTGCCGATAACGTTGCTTCACTTTCCAGGACGGCAGACGCCAGGCGTTGTAACGGGATGCAGAGGCGAGTGCGACCTGCCCGTCAACCCGCTGAATGAGTGCCAGTGATGATGAAGTATTGCTGCCATGATGTGGAACCTGCATCACCGTCGACTGTAGGTACTGCCAATAGTGACTTAGCATTTTTTGTTCAGCAGGAGATTCGATATCACCGGTCAGCAGAATACTCTGATATCCGTCATCGACCTTAACCACGCAGGAGTGGTTATTCCCCTGGTCTGTATTTCCACGCACAGGCCAGTGCGCACTGAAGGTTAACCCTTGCCATTGCCAATGCTCTCCGCGAAAACACGGGAGATGACCTTTCCAGCTCAGCGGACTTCTTACCCATAGCGACGGCCAGGCTTGTTGTAAGGAGTGCAACCCGCCGCGGTGATCCATGTGCTCATGGCTTAAAATAATTCCTTCTGGCTCCAGATTATGCCAACGCAACCAGGGAATAATCAGCTGTTGTGCGCTATCGCCTTCAGGCCATGCCAGACCGGTATCGTAAAGCAGCGCTTTCCCATTTCGCGCGATCACCATCGCCAGCCCCTGCCCGACATCCAGCATATGCACTTGCCACACATCAGTACGCGGTGCACGCCAAAGCGGCCCACTCAGCAAAAGGAGCACAGAGAAACAGAGCACCGGTAGCGTACGCAAGATATTTAGTCGCCATGCGATAATCATCATTCCGGGTAAAAATGCCAGCCATTGCCAGCGCGCATCAATATTGATCCACCCTTGAGGCAGACTTCTGAGCCCCCAAAATAGCAGCGCCAGAGAACGATCCGCTAGATACCACAGGCTTGATTCAACCATCACCGTCCCGGCTAAATGCATGATCATGCCTGCTAATATCAAGGGTACGGAAACAAACGTGACCAAAGGGACGGCAAACAAATTAGCCAGAAACGAGGTCAGACTAAAACCGTGAAACATTGCGATTTGCACGGGAAAAAGCAGAAGCGTAATACCCAATTGCAGATGAGCCAGCGCCAGAAATTGACGTCCAGCACGCGACAGCGGCCAGTCCGGGAGCGGTACCCATTGGTACCAGAACAGCAGTGCCGCAACGGCGGATGCAGACAACCATAGGCTTTGCGAAAGAACAGCAACAGGATCCACCACCACGATGGCTGCCAGACAGCAGATCCAGACCGACCATCCACTCCACTGCCTGCCGCTAAGTCTCAGCGCCCCCCAGACTAGCAGCGCAACAACCGTTCGTAATGCCGGGGGTTGCAGCCCCGTCAGCCAGGCATAAAATGTGGCGCAGACAATCCCACCCACTAATGGCATCTGCCAGCAAATCCACCTTGTTGGCATAAAAAATTGTCCAGCACGTATCAATCCTGCGGTCAGTAATGCAGCAAACGCAATATGCAGCCCGGAGATAGCCATCAAATGAGCCGTGCCGGAATCACGCATAATCGTTTTCACCTCTTGTGACACAGACAAGCGCTCCCCCATTCCCAGACCCAGTATGACCTGCTGCCAGGGAAAGTCGGTGAGTGCCGTTTTCAGCGAGGCGAGATACCGCGAACGCAAACCGCATTGTGGTGTGATTACCGAAGCCTGCAAGAATCGTCCCGTCAGCGGTTGATGCTGCGCCAATGCGTAACGCTGGCTATCAAATCCGCCTTCGTTTAATTGACCGTGTACAGCGCGGACTTTCAACGTCATCGCCCATGTCTGACCCGCACAAACATCACCGGGTAAATACTGCCCGTACAAGACGATTCCTTGCGCAGGAAAGATTCGTTTCCCCTGAAGGTGAGTGATCTGGCCGTAGTGCGTTGTCATATTGTCAGTTCCGGTTATCCGCACAATGGCTTGCTGGGTTTTCGCAGGCAGCGTATTACCGGCCCACATAGCCTCTTTCGCGGCCAGGATTCCCCAAAGAAAAAACAGCAGGGTTAGTCCGGCGGAACGCATATATTTGTAGGGGAGAAAACAGAGCAGACATGCCAGACAAAATACAATGCCGATACACAACATGCCTGGCAGCATAGGTAATAGCATGAGTGGGAGAATGCCGAGTAATGCGCAGGTACTCACCGTTGTTATTTTCATCAATCACCTCCCTGTTACAGGGAGTGTGCAGTACTCTTCGACGGTTGTCTGGCATCAATTTATCGTTATACGACCTGAGTTCCGCAGACATTTAGTGATGGTTGTAACGTACAAATTAACTGGGATGAGGATTCCAGGATAGGTGGACAGAAATGAAAAAAGCACCCATTTGGGTGCTTTTCTCGGCGTTAAGTCTCGCTAAAAACTTAACCGTAAATATTGGCGCGATCGCGCAGTTCTTTACCTGGTTTAAAGTGCGGAACGTATTTCCCTTCCAGATCCACTTTATCGCCGGTCTTCGGATTACGTCCGGTGCGTGGTGCGCGGTAATGCAAAGAGAAGCTGCCGAAACCGCGGATTTCAATACGCTCGCCCTGCGCAAGAGTCGAGGCCATATGTTCCAGCATCTCTTTAACTGCATCTTCAACCGCTTTCGCGGGAATATGAGGTTGCTGGGTTGCAAGTCTTTCAATCAATTCTGACTTGGTCATGATTCCTCCGGTTCCTTAAAGGCATAATTAGCTGCTGCATTGATTAAGGGCGGCCGTAGCCGCCCTTTGTCATTGATTACAGGACGAATCCTGTAATCTGTCAAGCTACTCGCCACCCTTTGTGCCGTTAACAGCACAAAGGATTTAGAGCACTCGATATTACTCGCCTTTAGCTGCTTTGAAAGCTTCAGCCATTGCGTTGTTAGAGAAGTTAGCATCTTCCTGTTTATTAACAGTTGCGATTGCATCTTTCTCATCAGCTTCGTCTTTAGCACGAACAGACAGGCTGATTGCACGGTTCTTACGATCAACGCCGGTGAATTTAGCTTCAACGTCGTCGCCTACGCTCAGAACCAGAGTTGCATCTTCAACGCGGTCACGTGAAGCTTCAGAAGCGCGCAGGTAACCTTCAACGCCGTCAGCCAGTTCTACGGTTGCGCCTTTAGCGTCAACTGCAGTGACTTTACCGTTTACGATCGCGCCTTTCTTGTTCAGTGCAACCCAGTTGTTGAACGGATCTTCTGCGAGCTGTTTAACGCCCAGAGAGATACGCTCACGCTCTGCGTCAACCTGCAGAACAACTGCTGCGATTTCGTCGCCTTTTTTGTATTCACGAACTGCTTCTTCGCCTGCAACGTTCCAGGAGATGTCAGACAGGTGAACCAGGCCGTCGATGCCGCCGTCCAGGCCGATGAAGATACCGAAGTCAGTGATAGACTTGATTTTACCTTCAACACGGTCACCCTTGTTGTGGGTTTCCGCGAACTGCTGCCATGGGTTGTTTTTGCACTGCTTCAGACCCAGGGAGATACGACGACGTTCTTCGTCGATATCCAGAACCATAACTTCCACTACATCGCCAACGTTAACAACTTTGGACGGGTGGATGTTTTTGTTGGTCCAATCCATTTCGGAAACGTGAACCAGGCCTTCAACGCCTTCTTCGATTTCAACGAAGCAGCCGTAGTCGGTCAGGTTGGTCACGCGACCAGTCAGTTTGGTACCTTCCGGATAACGCTTAGCGATAGCTACCCATGGATCTTCGCCCAGCTGTTTCAGGCCCAGAGATACACGAGTACGCTCGCGGTCGAACTTCAGCACTTTAACAGTGATTTCGTCGCCAACGTTTACGATTTCGCTCGGATGCTTAACGCGTTTCCATGCCATGTCGGTGATGTGCAGCAGGCCGTCAACGCCACCCAGATCAACGAATGCACCGTAGTCAGTGAGGTTCTTAACGATACCTTTAACTTCCATGCCTTCCTGCAGGTTTTCCAGCAGCTGATCGCGTTCTGCGCTGTTTTCGGATTCGATAACGGCACGACGGGAAACAACAACGTTGTTACGCTTCTGATCCAGCTTGATTACTTTGAATTCAAGCTCTTTGCCTTCCAGGTGCAGCGTGTCGCGGACCGGACGAACGTCTACCAGGGAACCCGGCAGGAACGCGCGAATACCATTCAGCTCAACAGTGAAGCCACCCTTGACTTTGCCATTGATAACACCAGTAACGGTTGCAGCTTCTTCGTAAGCTTTTTCCAGCGTGATCCAAGCTTCGTGACGTTTAGCTTTTTCACGGGACAGCAGGGTTTCACCGAAGCCGTCTTCTACTGCATCCAGAGCAACGTCAACTTCGTCACCAACCTGGATTTCCAGCTCGCCCTGGGCGTTTTTGAACTGCTCTGCCGGAATGGCGGACTCAGATTTCAGACCAGCGTCAACCAGTACTACGTCTTTGTCGATAGCAACAACAACACCACGAACGATGGAACCCGGACGGGTTTCGATTTCTTTTAAGGATTCTTCAAACAGTTGAGCAAAAGATTCAGTCATGTTTAATCTTCAGGTTTCATATTTAACGTCCACCTGGCTCCATGCCGGATGGGGTTGTTTAACATACCCGCTGTCAATCCATTGCAACGGGGGTACTGCAAATTCGGTCGCACTTAAGCGAGAGCCAGTTTTTGGCGCGCGTATTGTAACGCTTTTTCAATCACTTGCTCAATGCTTAATCGGGTTGAATCCAAAACTAAAGCATCAGCAGCGGGAACCAGCGGCGCTACAGCACGATTACGATCGCGATAATCGCGTTCTTCGATCTCGGCCAAAAGGCGTTCAAAGTTAACACTAAAGCCCTTCTCCTGCAACTGTAGCATACGTCTATGCGCACGTTCTTGCGAGGAGGCGTCCAGAAAAATTTTCACCGGCGCATCTGGGAACACCACGGTGCCCATATCACGTCCATCAGCAATCAGACCTGGGGATTCGCGAAATGCGCGTTGACGACGTAATAACGCTTCACGCACGCGGGGAAACGCCGCAACCTGAGAGGCGGCATTCGCTACTTCCTGAGTACGTATTTCACCGCTGACATCTTCACCTTCAAGAATGACTTCCAGGTTGCCGTCTGTTGAGATAAAACGCACATCAAGGTGTGAGGCAAGCGGTACCAGAGCATCTTCAGATGTGACATCAACATGGTGATGTAACGCTGCGAGCGCCAGTACGCGGTAGATCGCGCCTGAATCTAACAGATGCCACTGCAATGCTTCCGCCATTGCCTTGCACAAGGTGCCTTTACCTGCACCACTTGGGCCATCAATGGTAATAACCGGGGCAATTGCCGTCATCTTTTTCTCCTTAAACGGGCGTACATTAACGTGAACGCCGCGCATTATACGCGCCAACGCCAACGATCGTTATCTTTGTGTGAAAAATGCAGAATCATTGAAGCTGAGTGTAGAATAAATAGGCAATCGGAGATGTCAGAATGTGCCGCACCCGAAAGTGCGGCAATAAAATCAGGCAGATGTACTAATACGAGCCAACTGTTCGAAATAATCCGGGAAGGTTTTGGCGGTACATTTTGGGTCAAGAATGGTCACCGGCGTGTCAGACAGCGCCACCAGCGAGAAACACATCGCCATGCGGTGATCGTTGTAGGTCGCGATGTCCGCAAATTGCAATGTTGCAGGCGGGGTGATGCGGATAAAGTCATGCCCCTCTTCCACTTCCGCGCCCACTTTGCGTAACTCCGTCGCCATCGCGAACAGACGATCGGTCTCTTTGACGCGCCAGTTGTAGATATTACGTAATGTCGTGGTGCCTTTAGCGAACAGCGCCGCCGTTGCAATGGTCATCGCCGCATCAGGAATATGGTTCATATCCATATCCACTGCGTTCAACTCGCCGTGAGTACAGGCAATAAAATCGTCGCCCCATGTAATGGTTGCGCCCATTTTCTCCAGTACATCGGCAAAACGAATATCACCCTGCATGCTGTTGCGGCCAATCCCGGTAACTTTTACCGTACCGCCTTTAATAGCACCTGCCGCGAGGAAATAGGAAGCGGAAGAAGCATCACCTTCAACCAGGTATGCACCCGGTGACTGATACTGCTGCTGCCCCTTCACGACAAAGCGCTGGTAGTTTTGATTTTCAATTTCAACACCAAACGTTTTCATCAGGTTCAGTGTGATATCAATGTAAGGTTTGGATACCAGGTCACCTTTAATTGCGATCGTCGTATCCTGCGGCGCCAGCGGCGCAGTCATCAGCAACGCAGTGAGGAACTGGCTGGAAACGCTACCGTCTACCTCAACCTGGCCTCCGGTAAAGCCACCGCGCAGACGTAAAGGTGGATAGTTTTCCTGCTCCAGATAGTCAATTTTGGCTCCGCCCTGGCGCAGCGCATCAACCAGATGGCCAATCGGGCGCTCTTTCATGCGCGGTTCGCCCGTCAGCACGATGTCATTGCTGCCCAGACATAGCGCTGCGGCCAGCGGGCGCATTGCGGTTCCGGCGTTGCCAAGGAACAGCTCAACTGCACCTTCTGCGTGCAACGCACCGCCATTGCCAATTATCTCGCAGCGGGTACGATCGGCAGAAAGGGTATAGCTAATCCCTAACGCATTCAGAGCATTGAGCATATGGCGAACATCATCGCTGTCCAGCAGATTGGTCAGGACAGTGGTGCCATTGGCTAATGCAGCCAGCAGCAAAGCGCGGTTAGAAACACTTTTGGATCCAGGCAGATTGATGGTGCCATCCACCCGCGCAATGGGTTGTAACGTCAGGGATTCCATGAAACTCGACTCTCAAAAACAGACATAAAAACCCCACAGACGGGCTGTGGGGATGAAAAGTACAGCAGATTAGCCGCGGCGGCGTTCGAAATCGACCATGAAATCGGTCAGTGCTTTAACACCTTCAAGCGGCATGGCATTGTAGATGGACGCTCGCATACCGCCGACTACACGATGCCCTTTCAGCGCGTGCAGGCCCGCAGCAAAAGACTCTTCCAGGAACAGTTTATCCAATGCGCTGTCAGCCAACTGGAACGGTACGTTCATGCGTGAACGGTTGGATTTCGCCACATCGTTACGGTAGAAATCGCTGTTATCGATTACGCCGTAGAGCAATTCCGCTTTTTGCTGGTTAATTTTATCCATCGCATTAACACCGCCCTGCTTTTTCAGCCATTTAAAGACCAGGCCAGACAGATACCAGGCAAAGGTTGGCGGCGTATTGAACATGGAATCGTTGTCATTCAGCACGGTATAGTCGAGGATTGACGGGCATGAGACATGAGCTTTACCCAGCAAATCTTCACGGACGATGACAATCGTCAGACCGGCCGGGCCGATATTTTTCTGTGCCCCGGCATAAATTACGCCATAACGACTAACGTCAAGCGGTGCGGAAAGAATGGTAGAGGACAGATCCGCCGTGACCACAACGTTGCTGGCAAAATTCGGCGTTTCATCGATCGCAATGCCATCGATGGTTTCGTTCGGGCAATAGTGCAGGTATGCCGCGTTATCAGAAAGTTGCCATTCACTCATCGGCTTAACAGCACGCAGGCCGTCCACGGTGACTTTGGCATCAATAACGTTTGGCGTGCAGTATTTTTTCGCTTCTTTAATTGCGCTGGCGGCCCAATAACCGGCATCGACGTAATCCGCGGTGGTTTTATCGCCCAGAATATTTAACGGGATACCCGCGAACTGCCCGCGACCACCGCCATGGCAGAACAACACTTTATAGTTGGAGGGGATGCTGAGAAGATCGCGAAAATCCTGCTCCGCTTCCTCTGCGACCTGGATGAATTCTTTGCCACGGTGGCTAATTTCCATCACTGACGTGCCAAGACCGTTCCAGTCACAAAGATCCTGTTGAGCCAGTTTAAGTACTTCTGCCGGTAACATTGCCGGACCTGAACTAAAATTGAAGACCTGAGCCATTTCCCCTCACCACGTTGTGTTGTTGTCCAATCAACATCCTGTCATTGACGATAATCCGGTGACAGACATTGGTATAAGTTATTCCTGTGGATATCGGTTTTATCATTCAGTGACACGCGCCGCAATGGGTAAAACTGGCAAGGGTAAAAATGTGTCATCGGTCACACAACAGAATCTATCGGATTGACGGGTAAAAACCGAGATTTTTGCTGTCAGGTAACCCGTTTTGCCCGACTGGCCTTCGACCATTCTGGATTTGCACAGCGCGGACATAATTGATGATCTCCGGCCTTCATTTGCACCACTTCGCTACAACGTATGCAGGCATAGTCCCCTGCTTCAGGTATTACTTTAAATCGTTGCGTACAACGTTTAGGCAAAATACTGAGCCCCGGCTTTACGTCTTCATCGGCAAAGAAGTAGACGCTGATTTGCCCATTCGTCTCCAGAATAGCCAGTTTCACTTGTCCCAATTGCTCCACGCCGTTCAAACGCAGTTCCATAAAGAATTCAAATTCCGTCATATTGGCGCTATTGAGCTTTGACCATGCCAGCTCGCCGTCTTCAATGATCACGACGGGTTTGCCCTCCAGAAGGTCCTCCATTTTTTCACTATGCGCCATTAGCCACATTACCAGCCGATACAGCACAGCAAGAGTAATAAAGACCACCAGCACCGGCAGCATCGGAACATCGTCATAAAACGCCACGTCTCCCGCGGCGGAACCCAGCGTAAGGATGATAAGGACTTCAAAAAGCGACATCTGGCGTACGCCACGACGTCCGGTGATTTTTAAAAACAGAAAAACCAATATAAAGGTGTAAAGGCTGCGTAGCGCAACTTCTCCCAGAAAATCCATGGGCACCTTATCAAGCGCCATACGGTGTAAATCGAAAGCTTTCATTAATATGCTCTAAACGTGATTGGCTGTAAGAAAGCATAGCCAATGCTTTTATTTACGCATGGGCTCCGGCGACGATAGCGCCGTTCATTGAAAACCCGTATCATTGCGCGCTTTCCGTACGACAAAAGTGATTTTCATGACGCAAACATTTATCCCCGGCAAAGATGCCGCTCTGGAAGACTCCATCGCTCGCTTCCAGCAAAAATTGCTCGACCTCGGTTTTCAAATTGAAGAAGCTTCGTGGTTGAATCCCGTCCCTAACGTCTGGTCTGTACATATTCGCGACAAAGAATGCGCGCTGTGCTTCACCAACGGTAAAGGCGCGACAAAAAAAGCGGCGCTGGCTTCTGCGCTGGGCGAATACTTTGAGCGTCTGTCGACTAACTACTTCTTTGCAGATTTCTGGCTGGGCGAAACTATCGCCAATGGCCCCTTCGTACATTACCCGAACGAAAAATGGTTCCCGCTGACTGAAGAAGACGATGTTCCAGAAGGTTTACTGGATGCGCGTCTGCGTGCATTTTACGATCCAGATAACGAACTGACCGGCAGCATGCTTATCGATCTACAGTCTGGTAATGAAGAGCGTGGCGTCTGTGGCCTGCCGTTTACCCGCCAGTCTGATAACCAGACCGTCTACATTCCGATGAATATTATCGGCAACCTGTATGTTTCTAACGGCATGTCTGCGGGTAACACACCTAACGAAGCTCGCGTTCAGGGCCTGTCTGAAGTCTTTGAGCGCCATGTGAAGAACCGTATTATCGCCGAAAGCATCAGCCTGCCGGAAATCCCGGCCGAGGTGATGGCGCGCTATCCGGCAGTGGTGGAGTCCATCGCCACACTGGAAGCGGAAGGTTTCCCAATTTTTGCCTACGATGGCTCGCTGGGCGGCAAGTATCCGGTGATTTGCGTTGTCCTGTTCAACCCGGCCAACGGTACCTGCTTTGCCTCCTTCGGCGCACACCCGGATTTCGGCGTTGCGCTGGAGCGTACCGTGACTGAACTGCTGCAGGGCCGTGGTCTGAAGGATCTTGATGTCTTCACCCCACCGACCTTCGACGATGAGGAAGTGGCAGAACATACCAACCTTGAAACTCACTTCATCGATTCCAGCGGTCTGATCTCCTGGGATCTGTTCAAGCAGGATGCCGACTATCCGTTCGTTGACTGGAATTTCTCCGGCACCACGGAAGAAGAGTTCGCCACCCTGATGGCCATCTTCAATGCTGAAGATAAAGAAGTGTATATCGCTGACTATGAGCACCTGGGCGTTTACGCGTGCCGCATTATTGTTCCGGGAATGTCTGACATCTATCCGGCAGAAGATCTGTGGTTAGCCAACAACGCTATGGGCACCCATCTGCGTGACACCATTCTCTCTCTGCCAGGCAGTGAGTGGGATAAAGAAGACTACCTCAATCTGATTGAACAGTTGGATGAAGAAGGTTTTGACGACTTCACCCGCGTGCGCGAGCTGCTCGGTCTGGCGACCGGTGCGGATAACGGTTGGTACACCCTGCGTATTGGCGAGCTTAAAGTGATGCTGGCGCTGGCCGGTGGCGATCTGGAGCAGGCCCTGGTGTGGACCGAATGGACGATGGAATTTAACGCCTCCGTCTTTAGCGCGGAACGTGCAAACTACTATCGCTGCCTGCAAACATTGTTGCTGCTGTCTCAGGAAGAAGACCGTCAGCCGCTGCAGTATCTGAACGCATTCGTCCGCATGTACGGCGCTGAGGCGGTTGAAGCGGCAAGTGCGGCACTGAGTGGTGAAGCACCGTTTTATGGACTTCAGCCAGTAGACAGCGATCTGCACGCATTCCCGGCACATCAGTCTCTGCTGAAAGCCTATGAGAAATTGCAACGCGCGAAAGCGGCACACTGGTCAAAATAGTGACAAACAACTTGCCTCGAGTAGGCTAAATGTATTGTCTGAGCTATATTACGGGGCGCTTAAAGCGCCCCGTTTTTTATTTTGGTCAAACCAAAAAATAAATGTAAAAGCAAGGTTAAATATTAGTAATTGATATTAAAAAAATTAGCTTATTAATGTGGTTTTTTATCTCAATTACTCCATTTTAATTAACCGTCCCATAGGAGGCTGAAAGAAAAAATTCAACTCACTTTATAATTTTTAAAATTTATTTTTATATGGATAATCAACATGTTACACCGTAATCGCATAAAAACCATGCGTCTTACGGGCCTATAAGCCAGGCGAGATATGATCTATATCAAATTCTCATCTATAATGCTTTGTTAGTATCTCGTCGCCGACTTAATAAAGAGAGAGTTAGTGTGAAAGCTGACAACCCTTTTGATCTTATTCTACCTGCTGCAATGGCCAAAGTTGCCGAAGAAGCAGGCGTCTATAAAGCAACGAAACATCCGCTTAAGACGTTCTATCTGGCAATTACTGCCGGTGTATTCATTTCAATTGCCTTTGTTTTCTATATCACCGCCACAACCGGCACTGGTACTATGCCTTTCGGCATGGCGAAATTAGTAGGTGGTATCTGCTTTTCCTTGGGGCTGATCCTTTGTGTTGTCTGCGGTGCAGACCTCTTCACTTCAACCGTACTGATCGTCGTTGCTAAAGCCAGTGGTCGTATTACCTGGGGTCAGTTAGCGAAAAACTGGCTTAACGTTTATGTCGGCAACCTGATTGGCGCCCTGATCTTTGTGTTACTCATGTGGCTTTCTGGCGAGTATATGACCGCCAACGGCGCATGGGGGCTCAACGTTCTGCAAACAGCCGACCACAAAGTGCACCATACTTTTGTTGAGGCAGTGAGCCTTGGTATCCTGGCTAACCTGATGGTGTGTCTGGCCGTATGGATGAGCTACTCGGGCCGCAGCCTGATGGACAAAGCGTTTATCATGGTATTACCGGTCGCAATGTTTGTTGCCAGCGGTTTTGAGCACAGTATCGCAAACATGTTTATGATCCCTATGGGTATTGTAATACGCGATTTCGCCACCCCGGAATTCTGGACCGCAGTTGGGTCTTCTCCGGAGAATTTTTCTCACCTGACCGTGATGAATTTCATCACCGATAACCTGATTCCGGTTACGATCGGTAACATTATCGGCGGCGGTTTGTTGGTCGGGTTGACATACTGGGTCATTTATCTGCGTGGTAACGATCATCATTAATCTGTTGATGCCCATTACACGCAGTAAATAAAAAATCCACTTAAGAAGGTAGGTGTTACATGTCCGAGCTTAATGAAAAGTTAGCCACAGCCTGGGAAGGTTTTACCAAAGGTGATTGGCAGAATGAAGTAAACGTACGTGACTTCATTCAGAAAAACTACACTCCGTATGAGGGTGACGAGTCCTTCCTGGCTGGCGCAACTGATGCGACCACTGCACTGTGGGACAGCGTTATGGAAGGCGTTAAACAGGAAAACCGCACTCACGCGCCTGTTGACTTTGACACCTCCGTTGCTTCTACCATCACTTCTCACGACGCTGGTTACATCAACAAAGCGCTCGAGAAGATTGTTGGTCTGCAGACTGAAGCTCCGCTGAAACGTGCGATCATTCCGTTTGGCGGCATCAAAATGGTTGAAGGTTCCTGCAAAGCGTACAATCGCGAACTGGACCCGATGCTGAAAAAAATCTTCACCGAATACCGCAAAACCCACAACCAGGGCGTATTCGATGTTTACACCAAAGACATTCTGAACTGCCGTAAATCCGGTGTTCTGACTGGTCTGCCAGATGCGTATGGCCGTGGCCGTATCATCGGTGACTACCGTCGCGTTGCGCTGTACGGTATCGACTACCTGATGAAAGACAAATACGCTCAGTTCGTCTCTCTGCAGTCCGATCTGGAAAACGGCGTAAACCTGGAAGCAACTATCCGTCTGCGTGAAGAAATCGCTGAACAGCACCGCGCTCTGGGTCAGATCAAAGAAATGGCTGCTAAATATGGCTGCGATATCTCTGGTCCGGCAACCAACGCTCAGGAAGCTATCCAGTGGACTTACTTCGGCTACCTGGCCGCAGTTAAATCTCAGAACGGTGCAGCAATGTCCTTCGGTCGCGTATCCACCTTCCTGGATGCTTACATCGAACGTGACCTGAAAGCAGGCAAAATCACCGAGCAAGACGCACAGGAAATGATCGACCACCTGGTCATGAAACTGCGTATGGTTCGTTTCCTGCGTACTCCTGAATATGATGAACTGTTCTCCGGTGACCCGATTTGGGCAACTGAATCAATCGGTGGTATGGGCGTTGATGGCCGTACTCTGGTTACCAAAAACAGCTTCCGCTTCCTGAACACCCTGTACACCATGGGTCCTTCTCCGGAGCCGAACATCACTGTTCTGTGGTCTGAAAAACTGCCTCTGAACTTCAAGAAATTCGCCGCTAAAGTGTCCATCGACACCTCTTCTCTGCAGTACGAGAACGATGACCTGATGCGTCCGGACTTCAACAACGACGACTACGCTATCGCTTGCTGCGTAAGCCCGATGGTTGTTGGTAAACAAATGCAGTTCTTCGGTGCGCGTGCAAACCTGGCGAAAACCATGCTGTACGCAATCAACGGTGGCGTTGATGAAAAACTGAAAATGCAGGTTGGTCCTAAATCTGAACCGATCAAAGGCGACGTTCTGAACTTCGACGAAGTTATGGACCGCATGGATCACTTCATGGATTGGCTGGCTAAACAGTACGTCACCGCGCTGAACGTTATCCACTACATGCACGACAAGTACAGCTACGAAGCCTCTCTGATGGCGCTGCATGACCGTGACGTTATCCGCACCATGGCGTGTGGTATCGCTGGTCTGTCCGTTGCTGCTGACTCCCTGTCTGCAATTAAATATGCGAAAGTTAAACCGATTCGTGACGAAGACGGTCTGGCTATCGACTTCGAAATCGAAGGCGAATACCCGCAGTTTGGTAACAACGACTCTCGCGTTGATGACATGGCGGTTGACCTGGTAGAACGTTTCATGAAGAAAATTCAGAAACTGACTACTTATCGTAACGCTATCCCGACTCAGTCTGTTCTGACCATCACCTCTAACGTGGTTTATGGTAAGAAAACTGGTAACACCCCAGATGGTCGTCGTGCTGGCGCGCCGTTCGGACCGGGTGCTAACCCAATGCACGGTCGTGACCAGAAAGGTGCTGTTGCCTCTCTGACCTCCGTTGCTAAACTGCCGTTTGCTTACGCTAAAGATGGTATTTCTTACACCTTCTCTATCGTTCCGAACGCACTGGGTAAAGACGACGAAGTTCGTAAGACCAACCTGGCTGGTCTGATGGATGGTTACTTCCACCACGAAGCGTCCATCGAAGGTGGTCAGCACCTGAACGTGAACGTCATGAACCGCGAAATGCTGCTGGATGCGATGGAACATCCGGAAAAATATCCGCAGCTGACCATCCGCGTTTCTGGCTACGCAGTACGTTTTAACTCCCTGACTAAAGAACAGCAGCAGGACGTTATTACTCGTACCTTCACTCAGACCATGTAATTGGTTTTGACTGAAATCGTACTTTAAAAAGCGTACAATAAAGGCTCCACGTAAGTGGGGCCTTTTTAATAGCCTGCTTTGTCAGCTATCTATACTTATATACTCGATGGATTTCGAGTTGCATTGAGGCGGCAACGGAGTGAATCCCCTGGAGCATACAGAAGTACGTGACTGGGGTGAGCGAAGGAAGCTAACAAAGATGCAGCTTGAAAGACGAAAAGTATGGATAGCAGCCAAAACAGACTCGACACAGTTAATAACTGTGCACTAACACTGGCCCCGGATGGGCCACACCTGGAGAAACACCGCAATGTCAGTTATTGGTCGCATTCACTCCTTTGAATCCTGTGGCACTGTTGATGGCCCGGGCATCCGCTTTATTACCTTCTTTCAGGGCTGCCTGATGCGCTGCCTGTATTGCCATAACCGTGACACGTGGGATACACACGGCGGTAAAGAAGTCACCGTCGACGAATTAATGAAAGAGGTGGTGACCTATCGCCACTTTATGAACGCATCCGGCGGCGGCGTGACGGCGTCTGGCGGCGAAGCTATCCTGCAAGCTGAATTCGTACGTGACTGGTTCCGCGCCTGTAAAAAAGAAGGTATTCATACCTGTCTGGATACCAACGGTTTTGTTCGCCGCTACGATCCGGTGATCGATGAGCTGCTGGAAGTCACCGACCTGGTCATGCTCGATCTCAAACAGATGAACGATGAAATCCATCAGAATCTGGTCGGCGTATCTAACCATCGTACGCTGGAGTTCGCGCGTTACCTGTCAAACAAAGACATCAAAGTGTGGATCCGCTATGTTGTCGTACCTGGCTGGTCTGATGACGATGACTCCGCACACCGCCTCGGCGAATTTACCCGCGATATGGGTAACGTTGAAAAAATTGAGCTGCTGCCTTACCACGAGCTGGGCAAACACAAATGGGTGGCAATGGGCGAAGAGTACAAACTGGATGGCGTCAAACCACCGAAGAAAGAGACCATGGAGCGCGTGAAGGGCATTCTCGAGCAATATGGACATAAAGTGATGTATTGAGTTTTAGCCACCACGAAACGGCTGCCCTGAACGGCAGCCGTTTTGCTATCTAAGCGACAACCACTCGAATTAAAGGAAAGGACGCCATGCGGTTATTCATTTCTGGCATGTTGCTGTTATCTGCCCAATACGTAAATGCCGCCAGCAACTGTGATATCAACGCCATTGTGCAACATGCGTGGCCAGATGCAAAACCGACAGCGGAAGGCAAGCTACTCACACAACATAATCAGGTTATCGATATCACAGGTAACTCACCGCAAAGCGCAATTTGCCGTGTCTGGCCAGCCCACCCGGAACTGACCCTAGCGGCGATTCCGCTGATGGCACAACAATATAGCGATTACGATCGCATTGGCGATCTGGAGCTTCTGGTACTGGATTCCACAAACCTCGACGTAAAACAGCGGCTACGCCTGCCCGAACGTATGAATGACGATGCCATTCAAATTACCGGTCTGGCGCTGGATACTGCGCGCTGGAAAGTTACCCCAGATCAGACCGCATTTGGCTTACGAGTCGCCCGCACCGGCAGTTCCCGTGTAAATCCTTTTAGTGAAGATGCGCTATCGCTGTTTGTTATTGAAAATAACCAACTACGGGCGGTATTAAACGGAATCGTACTTGAGAATAGCACCGGTGAATGGGACGGGAACTGTGTGGGAACATTCCACGATATTAAACGCACCCTTGCCCTTGCGCCTGATTCACATAATGGATACTTCGATATTCGGGTAAACGAGAAAAACGTGGAATCAACGGCCTATACAGACGCCAACGAGCAGTGCGCATCAAAGGATAAACCGGTGAAAGCCAGTTGGGTACTGCGTTATGATGGCAAACAGTATGCCATCCCAAAAGAACTGTCCCCATTGTTTTGAGAGGCAAAGCAGGAGATAGCATCACTATCTCCTGCTCTTCTGCCACACTTGTCTTTAGCGTCCTCTTCTCGCCAGTAGCGGGAAAATCAATCCCAGCCCAACCAGCACAAATGGCGTCACGATATTCAGCGTGAGCTGGAATGTCCACTCAGGGGTAAAGGCTTCCATTTTCGGGAAAATCCCGGTCAGACAGGCAAATGCGGTAAAGGCAAAGCACCAGATCCCCACGGTCATCGCAAGCGAGCGGTTGCGAATAAAGACATATTCCGATTTATATTTTTGCGCCAGGCGAATAACGGCAATGAACGCCACAAACACCCATAAATAACGCAATGGCATCACGACAGAGTTAAGATTCAATAGCCATTTATACAGGTTGTTCATGTCGCCAATTCCCAGCGTTGGCAACATAATCAAAATCGCCACCAGCACCAGCGTCAGAATATAACCATTTACCGGCGTACCGGAAGCGTTGGTTTTACACAGGCTCTCGGGAATATATTTACGATCAGCATCACCCAGCAGAACTTTAAGCGGTGCATCAATAGAAAATACCAATGCCGCAATCTGCCCCAGCGTATTGGCAATCGCGTAAATAACCATCAGCGAATTACCCATACCATAATACTCTCCCAATTTCTGGAAGGCGTAATATTGACCATTCGTCATCAGGTCATCTGGAATATGCCGGGAGTCAAACATCATTCCCATAGCCAGCGACCCGAGAATCGCGCATACCGCTACCATAACAGCCAGAACGAGCATCCCTTTTGGAAATTCTTTGCCCGGATTACGTGTCTGATTAACGTATGGCGAAATTTTCTCCGCACCGCCCACGGCAAATACCAGCATGGAGATCGTGGTAATGTAGGTAAAATCAATGTGCGGGATAAACGATTCCCAGGTGATATTGGTTGTCGCTATTTGCACATCCGTAATTGCAGGCGCGGTTACCGCCATCACGACATACAAAATGGACATCACAAACATCGCGATGCCTGCAACTGACCCAACAATTTTCAGTGACTTCATGCCACGGGACGCAACCCACATGAAAAAGACAAACAGCGCCAGCGTCAGCCCCTGCAACGCCACGACGGTGTACTCTTTAATCAACGAACCATCGCCCTTCAGCGCCCATCCCAGCGCAATCAGAATAGCCTGCGGTTTTTGCGCCAGATAAGGTATATGAACAACCCAATAGGTCCAGGCAGCAAGATAGGCCAACCCTGGCCCCATGGTATGTTTAATCCAGGTACTGACACCGCCTTTACCCTCTTTAAAGGTTGAGCCAAGCTGCCCGACGATCAACGCATAAGGAATAAAATAGAGCGCGAAAATAAATATCCAGGAGGAGACAACAACCAATCCCTGATTAGCATAGTTGTTGACGACGTTACCAAAACCCCAGACGGTAATAAATGACATTAATGCAATGTTGTACCATCGCAATTGTTTTTCCTGCACACCAGCCATACGCAATCCTTTGTGGAAGCTTTTTGATTATCAATATATGAGGCGTGGGATTATGCGCGGTAAAATGAGCGAGCGGAAACGGCAGGATGTAAAACTATAACCTTCTGCACACTTTATTTTCAGGACAGACGTGTGCGATTAAATAATGCAGGTTCCCATAAAGCATACATAAACAGTATGTATGGGAACCTGTTCATATTCTGTTAAATCAGGTCAAATGTGCGCAATAGAATTGGGCGTATGGCCCGTCTTACGCAGCAGCATTAGTAAATAAATAAACGATACGCTGGCGATCATGATAAACAGCAAGCTATCTGAATAATTCTGCATCAGCATCGCAGTAAACGAAGGTCCCAGCAGACTGCCCACGGTATAGCTCAATAGCAATGCCTGATTCATGGCGACCAACTGATGATGTTCCACCTTTTCACAGGCCCAGGCCATCGCGACCGGATAGAGGGTAAAGCCTGCCGCACCCAACATAAACAACGCGGGCGCCATCGCCGCCTGGTTCAGCATGGCGATACTCCCGACGATCACCACGAAGACCTGGACGCGTAAAACCAGCAGACGTCCCAGCTTATCCGCCAGACGGCCAATCGGCCATTGCCCCAGAATACCGGCACTTACCAGAACCGCCATCCAGAAACCAATGCTGGCGTTGCTCACCCCCTGATGGTTGAGATACAGCGGCATCAGGCCATACAAAGACCCCAGCACGATCCCGGAAATAATGCAGCCATTAACGCCCAGGCGCGCCTGACGTAACCTCAGCATGGAGACAATAGGCGTAGACTGCTGTTCATCGCCCTGCTGATTAGCAATGCGCGTAAAGAGCAGTGGCAAAACACCCGCCAGGATAGTACCCGTCACCCACGGTAGGACGTTCATCAATTCTGTTGATACTTTACTAACCAGCAGTTGGCCTAAAAACGTTCCCACGTAATAGATCATCATATAGGCGGCAAGTAACCGTCCGCGATTACGTGACGTCCCGCTGCACATCAGCGCGCTTTCCACGACCACCCAGATCATGGCGCAGCCAACACCGGCGATAAAACGCCATGTCATCCAGCTCCAGAATCCCACCATAATCCCCAGCCCAACACAGCCCGCGGCAAAAATAAGCGAGGCGATGTAATAGCTGCGGTTAAAACCAAGGTGTTTTATTAAATACCCTGTCAGCAACGTCCCTACCAGATTACCGGTAAAGTAAGACGAGCTCACCACGCCTACCTGCCAGGTAGGCAGATTTTCATGGGCGAGCCAAAGCGGGACGAGCGTGTTTAACACGGCGATCGCCAGGGTCAACAGAAGTAGCCCGCACAGCAATAGCATGACGGGACGGGTATAGGTGGACATGAATAAAAACCGTGAGGAAGTTCAAATTTCATGCGCATCATGCCACTGCTAAAAACATTGTCAATCGGCGGAATCAGAGGGCTGAGGCGCTTTCTGGTCGATCGATTTGCATTACTGATTCTTAATGTGAATAGATAAAAAATACAAAAACACATCTGCTTGTTTTTATTGATCTAAAACAAAAATCTCGCGTTACGTTCAGTCGAAAAATTTCATGGACTCCCCTTACTTTTATTTCTTACTAAACTCTATGCGGGATGCTGAGCTGCATTGTCTTCAAAATAGAACAGTGAGTTCTTATTTATCTATCTAATCCAAATATCGTTCTTTTCGTAGACTTAAACTCATCAAATTTCCCCCACTGATACTGAACAGGAGAAATACCATGACTAAACCTTACGTAAGACTTGATAAAGACAATGCGGCAGTACTGCTGGTCGACCATCAGGCTGGCCTGCTCTCTCTGGTTCGGGATATCGATCCCGATAAATTTAAAAACAACGTGCTTGCGCTCGGTGACTTAGCAAAATACTTCAACCTCCCAACCATTCTGACAACCAGTTTTGAGACAGGACCAAACGGACCGCTGGTACCGGAACTGAAAGCTCAATTTCCGGATGCGCCCTACATTGCTCGCCCAGGAAACATTAACGCATGGGATAACGAAGATTTCGTGAAAGCAGTAAAAGCGACCGGCAAAAAGCAGCTGATTATCGCTGGTGTCGTGACGGAAGTTTGCGTCGCTTTCCCAGCGCTCTCGGCTATTGAAGAAGGTTTTGACGTCTTTGTTGTCACCGATGCTTCAGGCACGTTTAATGAAATTACCCGCCATTCAGCATGGGATCGGATGTCTCAAGCAGGCGCTCAATTGATGACATGGTTCGGAGTAGCATGCGAACTGCACCGCGACTGGCGCAACGATATCGAAGGTCTGGCGACGTTGTTCTCTAATCACATTCCGGATTATCGCAATCTGATGACCAGCTATGACACGTTAACTAAGCAGAAGTAAAGACTGGGGCAAAACCCTGGCCTGACATGTAGCCGGATAGCGCGCAGCTTGAAGGCCTACGGATATTGTAGGCTTGATAAAGCACGAGGCGCCATCCGGCATATTATGGATTAACTCGCCACCGCCATACCGACGGTCATATGCAGCCCGTAGAACACGCCACGACCAATCAGCTCGCCGACTAACAGCAGAATAAACGCGACGGAAAGCAACGGAACGGCAGGCTGGTAACCCTTCACTTGCGGTACTATCCAGCAGCACAACGCTAACGCCAGCGCCACGATCCGCCACGCCATCAGCGAACCGTAATCCGGAACCAGCGCAGAGGCCTGTTGAATCGAACTGTGGATTGTCGCCAGTTCAGTCCCCTGCATTACCGACATGATGGCACTCACGACCAGAGCAAGCACTGATATAGCCGGCAGCAGGCGCATCGCCCAACCATCCACGCCAGCAATTCTCAGTAACAGATATCCCAGCAGCGGACCGCCCATAAACATCGTCAGGAAGAAGCCCAGCGGTGTCCAGACGCTGTACCAGGTCGGTACAGTATCGATGGTGTTATACACGCGCACCATCATCCAGACAAAAACCACACCCAGCACCATGGTGACAACTAACCACAGATTGCGTAATGCGGGCGACATTTTCTTCAACATAGCCAGCAGCCAGCCGATACCGCCAACGGCAAAGAAGAGTGAGCCGCTGGCAATTTCGTTACTCAACGCAGATGATCCAACGCGATTGAGTGAGTTAAAGGCGCGCATCGGTGAGCCCAAATGGAGCATGGAAGCAATAAATCCAATGCCCATTAATACCCACAGCCCAAACATGCAGGTAATTACGCGTTGCTGCGATTCTGGGCGTAAGCCCCCTTTCATCAACGCCAGCGCCAGAACAATAAAACCGCCAACCACACACTGTCCGAAGACCGTGAAGATCATCAGCGGCCATTCATGCCATCCACTTCCCATCTTACACCTCCTTCGGATTAGCCAGATAACCTGTGGTATCCCCGGTCGGGCGGCTATTGGCGTTAGGTTTGATGACAATGCTCGGTTTGGTAAAGTGCGCGCCCGGCAATGGCGCAACCGCAGCCAAAGTACCGTGTTTTTTGCGCAGTTCATCAATTGGGCCAAAATCCAGCGCACGCAGTGGACAGGACTCGACGCAAATAGGTTTCTTACCTTCAGCGACGCGCTCATGGCAGCCATCGCATTTGGTCATGTGCCCTTTGTCAGCATTGTACTGTGGTGCGCCGTAAGGACAGGCCATGTGGCAATAGCGGCAGCCGATGCACACATCTTCATCGACAACGACAAAGCCATCTTCACGTTTGTGCATCGCACCGCTCGGACACACTTTGGTACAGGCCGGGTCTTCACAGTGGTTACACGCAATGGAGAGGTAATAGGCAAAGACGTTCTGATGCCAGACGCCGTTGTCTTCCTGCCAGTCACCGCCGGCGTACTCATAAATGCGGCGGAAGCTGACTTCAGGGGTTAAATTTTTGAAATCTTTGCACGCCAGTTCGCAGGTTTTGCAACCGGTGCAACGGCTGGAATCAATAAAAAATCCATACTGGGTTGTCATCGGTTACTCCTTACACCTTTTCAACCTGAACAAGGTTCGTGTGTGATGGGTTCCCCTTCGCGAGAGGAGACGGACGCTGGGTCGTCAGGACGTTAATACAACCGCCCTGGTCCACGCGTTTTGCGTCCGGGTCATACCACGCCCCTTCGCCCAATGCCACCACGCCAGGCATCATACGCGGCGTTACTTTCGCCTCGATGTGCACCTCACCACGATCGTTAAAGATGCGCACCTTGTCGCCGTTGTTAATGCCGCGTCGCTGGGCATCCATCGGGTTGATCCACATTTCCTGGCGGCAGGATGCTTTCAGAACATCCACGTTGCCATAGGTCGAGTGGACGCGAGACTTATAGTGGAAGCCGGTCAACTGCAGAGGGAATTTCTCCACCAGCGGATCGTTTAAGCTCTCAAAGCCTGGGGTATAAATCGGCAGTGGATCAATCACATCACCTTCCGGCAGTTCCCAGGTTGACGCGATCTCGGCAAGCTGCTGCGAGTAAATTTCGATCTTACCTGACGGCGTGGTCAGCGGATTGGCGTTAGGATCCTCACGGAACGCCTTGTAGGCCACGTGATGTCCCTGCGGGTCGCGCTGTTTAAAGATCCCCTGCTTGCGGAATTCTTCAAACGTTGGCAGTTCAGGAATGGCTTTGCGCGACTGCTCGTACAGATGACGCATCCACTCTTCCTGAGTACGACCTTCTGTAAACTGCTGCTCAACACCAAGGCGTTTCGCTAGCTCGCTGGTCATCTGGTAGATAGTCTTGCATTCGAAGCGTGGTTTGATCGCCTGATCGGTGAAAATCACATACGACATATTTCCGCAGGAGGCATCCAGTGCGAAGTCCATCTGCTCCGAAGCGGTGCAGTCCGGCAGCAAAATATCCGCGTATTTCGCCGAGGAGGTCATATGACAGTCGATGACAACGATCATCTCGCACTTCTTATCATCCTGTAGGATTTCATGTGTGCGGTTGATATCAGAGTGCTGGTTAATCAGACAGTTACCGGCATAGTTCCAGATCATCTTAATCGGAACATCGAGCTTATCTTTGCCACGAACACCGTCACGCAGCGCCGTCATCTCCGGACCTCGCTCAATGGCGTCCGTCCACATAAACATAGAGATGCTGGTTTCGACTGGGTTTTCCAGCGTAGGCATACGTTCAAACGGCAAACTGTATGAGCCCTCACGCGCCCCGCTGTTGCCGCCGTTAATCCCAACGTTACCGGTAAGGATTGCCAGCATAGAAATGGCACGGGTCGCTATTTCACCGTTAGCATGGCGCTGCGGTCCCCACCCCTGACTGATATATGCCGGTTTAGCGCTACCGATTTCACGTGCCAGTTTGACGATTCGATCAGCAGGAATACCGGTAATTTGCGCTGCCCATTCCGGGGTCTTGGCGATACCGTCTTTGCCCTGCCCAAGAATATACGCCTTATAGTGACCGTTTTTCGGTGCGTCGGCCGGTAAGGTTTTCTCGTCGTAACCCACGCAGTATTTATCAAGGAACGGTTGATCAACCATGTTTTCGGTGATCAGCACATACGCCAGACCATTCACCAATGCCGCATCGGTACCTGGGCGGATCGGGATCCATTCATCTTCACGACCCGCGCCGGTATCCGTGTAGCGAGGATCGATAATAATCATGCGGGCATTGGATTTCTGTCGCGCCTGTTCAAGGTAATAGGTTACCCCACCCCCGCTCATACGGGTTTCACCTGGGTTATTCCCGAACAGAACCACCAGCTTGCTGTTTTCAATGTCGGACGGGCTGTTACCGTCTGCCCAGCCGCCGTAGGTGTAGTTCAACCCGGCAGCGATTTGTGCTGAAGAGTAGTCACCGTAGTGGTTCAGGTAGCCGCCACAGCAGTTCATCAGACGTGCTACCAGCGTTTTGCCTGGCGGCCAGGAGCGTGTCAGGGTGCCGCCCAGCGTACCTGTGCCGTAGTTCAGATAGATAGACTCGTTGCCGTAGTCTTTGATAAGACGCTGCATATTGCTGGCAATGATGTCGTAGGCTTCATCCCAGCTGATACGCTCAAATTTCCCTTCGCCACGTTTACCGACACGTTTCATCGGGTATTTCAGACGGTCGGGATTATAAACGCGACGACGCATGGAGCGACCACGCAGACAGGCGCGTACCTGGTGCAAGCCGTCATAGTTGTCATCACCGGTGTTGTCGGTTTCAACATACTTTATTTCACCGTCTACCACGTGCATACGCAGAGGACAGCGGCTACCACAGTTCACCGTACACGCGCTCCAGATGACTTTCTCATTGGCCTGTGTCGGATTAAGGGCTTCTGCAGCATTTGCAATACGGGTAAATGGCAGGGTAAACGCGCTACTGGCCACCGCCAGTCCGCCTATCGCCGTCGTTTTCACCAAACCTCGGCGACTAACCTCAGCTGCCAGCATGGCATCGGGGATCTTAGTTTTCATAGTGGCTCACTCTGCTGCTCACAATAAACAAAAGAGAAATACTCGTTATATAGATTTTTATATAGCGTTAATATCGATATACAGACTTGTAGATACCGAATTTGCGAAAAGACAGAGATATATACTGACTTTCATTCGAAGGCAGTATTACTCCTATGGAGGTAGGCGTTATTGTCCGACGTCAAACGGGCATAAAAAAAGCGCCCTGAGGCGCTTTTTTAGCAAAGAAAGGTAGCTTAACCGATAAACTCCAGGCCATTCATGTACGGACGTAACACTTCCGGAACCTGAATACGGCCATCAGCCTGCTGATAGTTTTCCATCACCGCAACCAGCGTACGTCCAACCGCCAGACCGGAACCGTTCAGCGTATGTACTAAACGGGTCTTTTTGTCGGATTTGCTGCGGCAACGCGCCTGCATACGACGAGCCTGGAAATCCCACACGTTGGAGCAAGAGGAGATTTCGCGATAGGTGTTCTGCGCCGGGATCCACACTTCCAGATCGTACGTTTTGCATGCGCCGAAGCCCATGTCGCCTGTGCACAGGATGATCTTACGGTACGGCAGGCCCAGCAGCTGAAGAACCTTCTCAGCATGGCCGGTCATCTCTTCCAGCGCGTCCATAGAGTCTTCCGGGCGAACGATCTGCACCATTTCAACTTTATCGAACTGGTGCATACGGATCAGACCACGGGTATCACGACCGTAAGAACCTGCTTCAGAACGGAAGCACGGCGTATGCGCGGTCATTTTGATCGGCAGCGCATCTTCGTCAATGATTTCGTCGCGAACCAGGTTGGTCAGCGGAACTTCTGCCGTTGGGATCAGCGCATAGTTGCTGCTGTCAGCTTCTTCATCCAGCGGACGGGTGTGGAACAGATCGCCAGCAAATTTCGGCAGTTGCCCTGTTCCGTACAGCGTGTCATGGTTAACCAGATACGGAACGTAGTTTTCGCTGTAACCATGCTGTTCGGTATGCAGATCCAGCATGAACTGAGACAGCGCACGGTGCATGCGCGCGATCTGCCCTTTCATCACGACGAAACGAGAGCCGGTAAGCTTAACCGCAGCGGCAAAATCAAGACCTGTGTGCATTTCACCCAGGGTAACGTGATCGCGCACTTCGAAATCAAACTCACGCGGCGTACCCCAACGGCTGACTTCAACGTTGTCATTTTCATCTTTACCCACCGGAACGTCGTCCGCTGGCAGGTTAGGAATGGTCAGCGCAATGTCGCGGATCTCGGCCTGTAAGGTATCAAGTTCAGCTTTCGCGGCATCCAGCTCTTCGCCCAGTTTGTTCACTTCCAGACGTAAAGACTCGATATCTTCCCCGCGCGCTTTTGCCTGGCCGATGGATTTCGATCGAGAGTTACGCTCTGCCTGCAGGTTTTCAGTTTGTACCTGCAGAACTTTACGACGCTCTTCAAGAGCGCGCAGCTTATCTACATCCAGCTTAAAGCCCCGGCTTGCCAGTTTTTCTGCGACTGCGTCTGGCTCATTACGCAGCAGATTGGGATCGAGCATGCTTATCCTGTGCTTATCGAATTAAAATAGGAGAAAGTGACCACAGCCTGCGGTCACAGGGATACAGAGACAACATTACCGCAACGATAACACTAACGGTAGCGTTTTATAGGGCTATTTTGATCCTGTCCGGCGAGCCAGGCGAGCTTTTCGCCAATCTTGCCTTCAAGACCTCTGTTTGTGGGGTGATAATAGCGCGTTTGTGCCATTTCCTGCGGGAAGTACTCTTCTCCGGCGGCGTAGGCATTTGGTTCATCATGGGCGTAACGATACTCCTGACCATAGCCCATTTCTTTCATCAGCTTAGTTGGCGCATTGCGCAGGTGAACCGGCACGTCGTAATCCGGACGTTCGCGGGCATCAGCCAGCGCGGCTTTAAAGGCGGTGTAAACCGCATTACTTTTCGGCGCGCAGGCCAGATAAACAATCGCCTGTGCAATCGCTCGTTCACCTTCCGCGGGTCCCACGCGGGTAAAGCAGTCCCATGCGGAAATTGCCACCTGCATGGCGCGAGGATCGGCATTGCCGACATCTTCAGAGGCAATGGCCAGACAGCGACGGGCAACATACAGCGGGTCACCGCCTGCACTAATGATGCGCGCATACCAATAAAGTGCCGCATCCGGGGCGCTGCCGCGAACCGATTTGTGTAATGCGGAGATGAGATCGTAAAAACGATCGCCTTTATTATCGAAGCGTGCGCTGCGTTCACCGGCAATTTCAGTGAGCAATTCTGGTTTCAATACGCGCTTGCCAGAATCATCAACTTCGGCCATATCGGCCATCATTTCCAGCGTATTCAGCGCTCGCCGCGCGTCGCCATTCACCAGTTCGGCAATCGCCCGACGCGTCTCTGGTGGCAGTACGATATCCTGACCACCGTAACCACGGGCTTTATCTGACATCGCCTGGTCCAGCACCTGTTCAATATCGTCGGTGGTTAACGATTTCAGTAAATAAACACGCGCCCGCGACAACAGTGCCGAGTTCAGTTCAAACGAGGGATTTTCAGTGGTGGCGCCAATAAACGTGATGGTACCGTCTTCAATATGCGGTAAAAACGCATCCTGTTGGCTTTTATTAAAACGGTGAACTTCGTCCACGAACAGGATCGTACGTCGACCCGCGTTACGATTCTGACGCGCCCGCTCAATCGCTTCACGAATTTCTTTTACACCAGACGTGACCGCCGAAATTCGTTCAACATCGGCGTTAGCGTAACGGGCAATAACTTCGGCTAGCGTGGTTTTCCCCGTCCCCGGCGGACCCCATAAAATCATAGAGTGCAGGTGCCCGGCCTCGATGGCACGCGGCAAGGGTTTACCCGCAGCCAGCAGATGCTGCTGGCCGATGTACTGCGCTAAATTTTCTGGCCGCATACGTGCGGCCAGTGGCTGAAAGGTATTATCAGAAAAGTCGAGCGACAGATTGCTCACTCACACGCCTCTACTTACGTTGATCGTCAACCGTTACACCTTGCGGCGGGGTAAAGGTGAATTTCGAAGGTTCAATCGCACCATTCTGCTGAGATTTCAGCTGATAGCTGCTGCGCTGATCGTCTTGCTCAACGGCACTGAACTGATGGATCGTCCCGTCCCGGCCAACATTGATAGTAAACTGCTTCAGGTTACCGCTGCTGGTTTTTGGCGTCAGCACGAAATCATCGCCGTTTTGCTTAATGTTGTACTGTTGCCAGTCGCTGGCCTGGTTACGCGCAATCAGCATAAACGGCGTGTTGCCCGTGGCGTCTTTCAACCAGGTCGCAGTCGCCTGCTCAACAAACGGGTTAAAGAACCACAGCGTTTTACCATCGGAAACCAGGATGCTCTCGTCAGGCTGCGTCATATGCCAGTTAAACAGATTAGGGCGTTTAACCCATAAGTCGCCCTGACCTTCCTGCACCGCCGCGCCGCTACCGTCCGTGACCTTCTGAGTAAAGCTGGCATGGAAGCTACTGACTTTATCCAGACGGCTTTTCAGGTCGCTGGCAGCATCAGCCCAGACGCTGCTCACCACAAAGCTAGACAGTAATGCACAGGTGATTGCGATTCTTTTCATCGTTATTCCTCAAAATACGTCACTCCCAACGGGGAGATCCCTCTGCTATCCATTTCAGGCCAAAAATCAGCATGAGGAAAGTAGAAAATACTGAATTACTTAACTTTGCAATCATTCGAAGGGCGGCGGAGCCAGCACTTCACGATTACCATTATGCCCTTGTTCGCTGACTATTCCCTGCGCTTCCATCTGTTCGATGATGCGCGCCGCTCGGTTGTAACCGATACGGAACTGACGCTGGACGCCGGAGATTGAGGCTTTGCGTTTCTGAGTAACAAAGTTCACCGCCTGATCGAACAGCGGATCCAGTTCTTCGCCACCATCAAAGCCGCCACCGCCGCCTTCGCTTTCGCTGTCAGAGGTAATGCCATCAACGTATTGTGGACGGCCGCGCGCTTTCCAGTCCTGCACCACCGCGTGAACTTCTTCATCGCGTACAAAGGCGCCGTGTACACGCACAGGGATCGTCGAGTTTGGTGCAGAATAAAGCATGTCACCCATACCCAACAGCGATTCCGCGCCGCCCTGGTCAAGGATGGTACGCGAGTCAATTTTACTGGACACTGTAAATGCGATACGAGTCGGGATGTTCGCTTTAATCAGACCAGTGATAACGTCAACTGACGGTCGCTGGGTTGCCAGCACCAGGTGGATACCCGCCGCACGCGCTTTTTGCGCCAGACGAGCGATCAGTTCTTCCACCTTTTTGCCAACGGTCATCATCAGGTCTGCGAATTCATCCACCAACACCACGATATACGGCAGTTTTTCCAGCACCGGATGCTGAACATCCATGCTGTCGCCCGGCTTCCAGTATGGGTCTGGAATCGGACGTCCCATACGGGCGGCTTCAGCAATCTTATCGTTATAACCGGCAAGGTTACGCACGCCAAGCGCCGACATCAGTTTGTAGCGACGTTCCATTTCATTGACGCTCCAACGCAAGGCATTAGCGGCATCTTTCATGTCGGTCACAACTTCAGTCAGCAGATGCGGAATACCTTCATAAACAGAAAGCTCCAGCATTTTCGGGTCAATCATGATAAAGCGAACGTCTTCCGGCTGCGCTTTGTACAGCATGCTGAGGATCATGGCGTTCACCCCAACAGACTTACCAGAACCGGTTGTCCCCGCCACCAGCAGGTGCGGCATTTTAGCCAGATCGGCCACCACCGGTTCGCCCGCAATATCTTTGCCCAGCACCACAGTCAGCGGAGATGAGTTATCACGGAATTTAGCGTTATCCAGCACTTCACGCAGATAAACGGTTTGACGTTTTTTGTTCGGTAACTCTAGTCCGACATACGGTTTGCCTGGAATAACCTCGACCACACGTACCGCCGCGGTCGACAATGAACGCGCCAGATCTCGTGACAGGTTAGAAATACGCGCTGCTTTAACCCCTGGAGCCAGATTAAGCTCAAAGCGGGTAATCACCGGGCCAGGAGAATAGTTCACCACATCGGCTTTAATGCGGAAATCCGCCAGACGCGCTTCCACCAGACGTGCCATTTGTTCCAGTGCGAACGTATCTATCGGCTCAACTTCGCTCGGCGGCGGCGTGAGCAGATCTAACGATGGCAGCGGCGTGCTTGGACGGTGCGCCGGACGACTATCCCCATTACGCATCAGCAGCGGATGGATCAGACTATCCTGCGGCGGCGGTGTAACAGGCTGCGCTGGCTGCTGATAATGCTGCTGCGGTGCAACTGGCTGCGCTGGCTGTTGATAATGCTGCTGCGATGCAACAGGCTGCGCTGGTTGCTGATAATGCTGCTGTGGTGCAACTGGCTGTGCCGGTTGCTGATAGTGCTGTTGCGGTGCAACTGGCTGCGCCGGTTGCTGATAATGCTGCTGCGGCGCAACTGGTTCCTGGTACTGCGGCGCGGGCTCCGGCATTACGCCAGGCGTAAACAGCGGCTCATGCGGCCCCTCATCCACCAGCGTTTTCATTGGCGAAAATTCAAAGTCATCGAGGGAGAACGGATTCGCTCCGACAGGCTGTTCACCGGAATAACGCTGCTGCTGAGAAGAAGCAAACTGGCGAGCCAGTTCCGCTTCTGCGGCTGAATCTTCGTCATCAGTCTGGTGGGTATCGTCCTGATACTCTTCGCCATAACGATGCTGCTGCGACTGAGCGAACTGACGTGCCAGCTCGTCCTGCTGCATTGCATCCATTTCATCGTCACTGTACGCATCTGTATCAAGCTGCTCTTCGCGCGCTTTCTCTTCAGCCATACGCTGTGACGGCAGTTTTATTCCATATGAAGCCAGCTCACGACGAGTAGGCACGCGCACACGATTCGGACGCGGCAACTGCGGGCCAATGCCCTCTTTCACCTGCGGACGCGGCGTACCGCTGCCTGCAAGGCTAAAGACAGGTGCTGCGGCAGCGGCACCTGCCCCTAACGCGGCGCTTTTTACGCCAGCGGCCAGCGGTGCAACGGCAGCAACAGACTCAACGGGCGGTATGGATGCAGTCGTCGGCATAGACGGCGTAGACGGCTTAACACGCTCAGGCTCCTGAGCAGGTTCTGGGATCGGTTGATACCATGCGGCCAGTTGCTCACGCTCACGCGCACGTTTCTCTTCGACTTCTTCAAAGTAATAGAGCGGCGGACGAGTCGGTTTAACTTCTTCAACCACCGGCTCAGGTTCCACCACTGTTGGTTGTTCAACCACAGGCTGCTGGAACGTAGTGCTCTGTTGAAAAGTTGGATCCTGCTGATAAACAGGTTGCTGCACAGGCTCCGGCTGATAACCAGGCTGCTGGAATGCGGCGTTCTGTTGAGAGGTCGGATCCTGTTGATAGACAGGTTGCAGCACGGGCTCCGGCTGATAAACAGGTTCCGGCTGCGGCGCGACAGGCTGCGTATAAACAGGTTCAACGGGCTGCTGTGCGTAATATTGCGGCTGCGGACTCTGCTCCACAACCGGTTGTTGCCATGGCTCATACGGCTGCTGCACCGGAGGTTGCGCGTACTGGGCTGGCTGCGGATAACCTTCAGGCGCTGGTGCAATCGCGGCATCACCGGTTTGCGGGCCAGGCACGGGTTGCCAGGCCACGGTTGGGACCGGTTGCTCCATAACAGTGTTGGTCACGGGTGACGTTTGCAGTAACGGATCGACCGGTGCGCTCCAGGCCTGAGCGGCTGTTGTAGCTGCAGCTGCTGCAGCCACAGGCTCGGTCACCGAGTGGCCGTTAAGCAGTGGATCAAGTTCGTCATATTCAGGCAGCGTCGCGCGATTACCGGAAAACAGCACATCATTAGGATCGGCAACCACGCCACGGGCGCTGTATTCAATTTCGTCTTCATCATCCATGCGTTTGCCGGAGAACAGCGCCGCATCGGTATGACGACCAAGCGGGTTGGTAAATTTCTCCGCCAGACGTTTACGGCGCGCTAACGCACCGCGCAGGATACGAGCTCGGCGCGATTCATGGGGTTTGCCATCAGCGGCGTCGACAGACTCTTCTTCGTCTTCATACTCTTCGTCATCGACCCAGGTATCGTCGCGGCGGGTACGGTTGCTGGCAAACGTCAGGATATTGAGTAACCAGCCGCCCAGTTTTTCCGCAATGCTCACCCATGACCAACCGGTGAACAGCGTTAATCCCGCTGCCCAAACGCACAACAATGTCAGCGTGCCGCCGCTGCTGTGCAGCAATGGTTGTAGCGTGGTGCTGAGCAGACTGCCGATCACGCCGCCAGAGGCGAAATACCAGATGTCATCGGCGTTAATTGCGGCCAGCCCGCAGGAAGTGAGAATCAGCGCCAGAACGCCAATAATGCGTAGCGAGACGGCAAAATAATCGACGTATTCGTCGCTGGCCTGATGTCGCCAGGCAAACCAGCAGCCACCGACAATGATGACGGGGATGGTGTAGGCCATGACGCCAAAAATAAAGAACAGCGTATCCGCCAGCCATGCACCAGGTATTCCGCCCAGATTATGGATAGGCTCATGCCACGCGGTTTGCGACCAACTGGGATCCGAAGGGTTAAAGCTGAGTAAGGCAGCCATCAACCAGACGGCAAAAAGGGCAATAAGGATCAGTAGCGCTTCCAGAAGTCGGCGCCCGCTGCTTAACTTCGTCAATGTGACGTCTTTGTCTTCAGTGTATTCCTGGCTCAAAAACGGCTCTCCAGGTTTCGGGCTTTTCCTGCCCGATGCTAAAACGGACAACAGCACCGGGTTGCCCCGGCACTGTTGCTGTATGGATTAACAGGAGTGTAATCAAACTGCGTCGATTTTGCACCTGTTCCGTGTTAGCGCGTCTTAATTACCAGACGATTGCTCTGTTTGACTTCTTCCATTACTACATAAGTACGTGTGTCATTCACGCCAGGCAGACGCAGCAGGGTTTCCCCCAACAGCTTACGGTATGCCGACATATCCGGTACGCGTGTTTTCAGCAAATAGTCGAAATCACCGGAAACCAAATGACACTCTTGAATTTCTTCAAGTTTTTGTACTGCAGAGTTAAATTGTTCAAACACATCCGGGGCGCCACGATTCAGAGTAATCTCAACAAAAACCAGAAGTGATGCATCCAGATAATGCGGGTTTAACAGCGCTGTATAGCCCTGAATAAAACCCTGTCTTTCCAACCGACGCACACGCTCAAGGCAGGGCGTTGGTGAAAGTCCCACACGTTTAGAAAGCTCGACGTTAGAAATACGCCCATCCTTTTGCAGCTCATTAAGAATGTTACGATCGATACGGTCGAGATCTTTGCCAGGGCGCTTCTTACTATCTACCATTATTATTGTCTCTCTGTATTCCTTCCCTACTCCTGCCTGACTCTACCAACATCACTGTTCAGAGTCGCTACCCATCAAAATAAACCGCAACCCAGAGGGATTTTCGGTTCGCAATGTCTGGGTTTATGGTGAGAAGACCGTTGCCTGTCGGCGGCTATCGACATCACGAATGGCATCTGTCCACACCATGCGTAGATTTCGCTAACACGGTAAACATGGTATCTACATGCATGATTATGCAGCACATACATGACACAGTTTTTTTCTTCCTTGAATGTTTTCGCAAAACAGCAGGGGATTGTCAAAGCAAAACATCGATTTTTAGTACAACATGCCAGTTATTCATTCGCAGTGATGGAAAATCGTCATTTTATCACCTTATAACTGACCGATTTTAAGTAGAAATCGTTATAGTATTACGACTAATTCTGCCGTTCATCGGTTCCCGCTATTACACATATTGTTAACAAAATCGCCATACTCTTTTTTTACGCCTGTAAATTCCCTACAATCCTGCTCATTGCCTGCTAACAACTATGGGGATCTCATGGGCGCAACCAAACACAGTAAACTTCTTATTCTGGGCTCTGGCCCTGCGGGGTATACCGCTGCGGTCTACGCTGCACGCGCGAACCTGCAACCGGTACTGATTACCGGTATGGAAAAAGGTGGTCAGTTGACCACAACAACAGAAGTGGAGAACTGGCCTGGCGATCCGCACGATCTCACAGGCCCATTGCTGATGGAACGCATGCACGAACATGCGACCAAATTTGAAACTGAAATTATTTTTGATCATATCAGCAAAGTTGATCTGCAAAACCGCCCTTTCCGTCTGACCGGCGACAGCGGTGAATACACCTGTGACGCACTGATCATCGCCACCGGTGCGTCAGCACGCTACCTGGGTCTGCCTTCAGAAGAAGCCTTCAAAGGCCGTGGCGTTTCCGCCTGCGCGACCTGCGACGGTTTCTTCTACCGTAACCAAAAAGTTGCGGTGATCGGCGGCGGCAACACCGCTGTTGAAGAAGCGCTGTACCTGGCGAATATCGCATCTGAAGTGCATTTGATTCACCGTCGCGACAGCTTCCGCGCCGAAAAAATCCTGATCAAGCGTTTGATGGATAAAGTCGAAAACGGCAACATCGTGCTGCATACCCACCGCACACTGGAAGAAGTGACCGGCGATCAAATGGGCGTAACCGGACTGCGCCTGCGCGATACGCAAAACACTGACAACGTCGAGTCACTTGACGTTGCAGGGTTGTTTGTCGCTATCGGTCACAGCCCGAATACCGCCATTTTTGACGGTCAGCTTGAACTGGAAAATGGCTACATCAAAGTTCAGTCCGGTATTCATGGTAACGCCACCCAAACCAGCATTCCGGGTGTATTCGCCGCCGGTGACGTGATGGACCATATTTATCGCCAGGCGATCACTTCAGCAGGCACCGGTTGTATGGCTGCGCTTGACGCAGAGCGTTATCTCGACGGTCTGGCAGACGCTTGCAAATAAGTTTTACAAATCAGTAACAAAAGTAAAAAAGGCGACTATAAGTCGCCTTTATTTTTGCCTCGTTGTAACATTGTCCTGCCCAAAAATTCCAATAACTCACCTGCTAAGCGTGCAATGAATAAAACCCGTCAAAAAGAGCTGACCCGCTGGTTAAAACAGCAAAGTGTAATTTCCCAACGATGGCTGAACATTTCACGCCTGTTGGGGTTCGTGAGCGGCCTGTTAATTGTCGCTCAGGCCTGGCTCATGGCCCGAATTCTCGACCATATGATCATGGACAATATCCCCAGAGAGGCGCTTCTGCTCCCTTTCATTGTGCTGGTATTGATTTTCATCCTGCGGGCATGGGTCGTCTGGTTACGCGAACGTGTCGGGTTTCATGCTGGCCAACATATCCGCTTTGAGATTCGCCGACAGGTGCTTGACCGTCTGCAACAAGCAGGTCCCGCCTGGATACAAGGCAAACCAGCCGGGAGCTGGGCTACGCTAATCCTGGAACAGATTGATGACATGCATGATTACTATGCACGTTATCTGCCGCAAATGGCGCTGGCCGTATGCGTCCCCTTATTGATCGTGGCGGCGGTATTCCCGTCAAACTGGGTAGCCGCCCTTATTCTGCTTGGAACTGCCCCGCTGATCCCGTTGTTTATGGCGATGGTTGGTATGGGTGCAGCCGATGCTAACCGCCGCAACTTTCAGGCTCTTGCTCGCCTCAGTGGCCATTTCCTCGATCGCCTGCGGGGCATGGAAACGCTAAGAATCTTTGGCCGCGGTGAAGCTGAAACAGAAAGCATCCGCGCAGCGTCACAGGATTTCCGCCAGCGCACCATGGAAGTCCTGCGCCTGGCGTTTCTGTCATCCGGTGTCCTTGAGTTCTTTACCTCCCTGTCCATCGCACTGGTCGCGGTTTACTTCGGTTTTTCCTACCTCGGTGAACTCGATTTTGGCCACTACGGGACGGGCGTCACATTGGCTGCTGGCTTCCTGGCGCTCATTCTGGCGCCGGAATTTTTCCAACCCCTGCGCGATCTGGGCACGTTTTATCACGCCAAAGCACAAGCCGTTGGTGCAGCAGACAGTCTGAAAACCTTCATGGAAACCCCGCTTGCACATCCTGAGCGTGGCGATATTGAGCTGACTACAAAAGACGCAGTTTCAATTGAAGCAGAAGATCTGGTCATCACCTCGCCGGAAGGTAAAGTGCTTGCAGGTCCGCTCAACTTTACCCTGCCAGCGGGCCAACGCGCTGTGCTGGTTGGCCGCAGCGGCTCCGGCAAAAGTTCGTTGCTCAATGTCCTGTCCGGTTTTCTCTCTTATCAGGGATCGCTGCGGATTAACGGCTTTGAGCTGCGCGACCTGTCGCCTGATTGCTGGCGCAAACAGCTGTCCTGGGTTGGACAAAATCCGCAGCTCCCTGCCGCCACGTTACGCGATAACGTGCTGCTCGCTCGCCCCGATGCCAGCGAAGAACAGCTGCAAGCCGCACTCGACAGCGCCTGGGTCAGTGAGTTTTTACCACTTCTGCCACAGGGTGTGGATACACCAGTAGGCGATCAGGCTGCTCGACTTTCTGTCGGACAAGCGCAGCGCGTTGCCGTGGCTCGCGCCTTACTCAATCCATGTCAGTTGTTGCTGCTTGACGAGCCCGCCGCCAGCCTTGATGCACATAGCGAACAACGCGTGATGCAGGCATTGAAAGCAGCATCACGCCGCCAGACCACGCTGATGGTGACACACCAACTTGAAGATCTTGCCGACTGGGACGTTATCTGGGTGATGCAGGACGGACAGATCGTTGAACAAGGCACTTATGCCGAACTTAGCGCAGCCAACGGGGCGTTTGCGACATTACTGGCTCATCGTCAGGAGGACATCTAAATGCGCGCTTTGCTACCTTATCTGACGCTGTATAAACGTCACAAATGGATGTTAACCCTGGGGATCGTTCTGGCGATCGTCACACTGCTGGCAAGTATTGGTTTGCTGACGCTTTCCGGCTGGTTCCTGTCGGCTTCTGCTGTGGTGGGTGTCACCGGGATTTACAGTTTTAACTATATGCTCCCTGCTGCCGGGGTGCGCGGTGCGGCAATCACCCGAACCGCGGGCCGCTATTTCGAGCGGCTGGTCAGCCACGACGCGACGTTCCGCGTGCTGCAACATTTGCGTATTTATACCTTCAGCAAACTGCTGCCGCTCTCCCCTGCTGGCCTGTCCCGTTATGGACAAGGTGAATTGCTTAACCGCGTGGTGGCAGATGTCGACACGCTCGATCATCTCTATTTGCGCGTGCTCTCCCCGCTTGTGGGTGCTTTTGTCGTCATCATGGTGGTCACGCTGGGGCTAAGCGTTCTCGATTTCACGCTGGCTATCACTCTCGGCGGTATTATGCTGCTGACCTTATTTATCTTGCCCCCACTCTTTTATCAGGCAGGTAAAAGCACCGGGCAAAGCTTGACGCATTTACGTGGGCAGTATCGTCAGCAGTTAACATCCTGGCTGCAGGGCCAGGCTGAACTGACCATCTTTGGCGCCAGTGAACGTTACCGCGCCCAAATGGAAGCCACCGAGTTGCAGTGGCACGAAGCCCAACGACGTCAGTCTGAATTAACGGCGCTATCACAGGCGGTCATGCTGTTAGTCGGCGCACTGGCAGTGGTTGTAATGTTATGGATGGCCTCAGGCGGCGTGGGTGGCAATACCCAGCCTGGCGCACTGATCGCGCTGTTTGTCTTCTGTGCGCTGGCCGCGTTTGAAGCTTTGGCACCCGTCACCGGGGCGTTTCAGCATCTCGGACAGGTTATTGCCTCTGCGCTGCGCATCACCGAACTGACCGAACAACAGCCAGAAGTCACCTTCCCGGATGCCGGTTCTCCAGTTTCTGAGCAGGTTACTCTCACGCTACACGATGTTTCATTCAGCTATCCGGGGCAAACACAAAAAGCACTCGACACCCTTTCGCTGCAGGCTCAGCCCGGTGAACACATTGCGATTCTCGGTCGCACCGGCTGCGGTAAGTCAACGTTACTACAATTGCTGACCCGCGCATGGGATCCGCAGCACGGCGAAATTCTGATTAATGAGCAGCCGATTTCAGCCCTCAGTGAAACCACGCTGCGCCAGAGCATCAGCGTCGTGCCACAGCGCGTGCACCTGTTCAGCGCGACGCTTCGCGATAACCTGCTGCTGGCAGCACCGCACGCCAGTGATGACACATTATCCGCAATGCTGTGCCGCGTCGGTCTGGACAAACTGCTAGAGGGTGATGGACTCAATGCCTGGTTAGGCGAAGGCGGTCGTCAGCTTTCTGGCGGCGAACTCCGTCGTCTGGCTATCGCCCGCGCCTTATTGCACGATGCCCCACTTATGCTGCTGGATGAACCGACCGAAGGGCTTGATGCCACAACAGAAAGCCAAATGCTTGAATTAATTGGCGATGTCATGCGCGATAAAACCGTACTGATGGTGACACATCGTCTGCGCGGCTTGTCACGTTTTGATCAAATAATAGTGATGGACAACGGACACATTATTGAGCAAGGTAATCACGCAGATTTGTTAGCCCGGCAGGGGCGTTATTACCAGTTTAAGCAACGTCTGTAAGCTATTATTGAACGATCAAACTCGCGTAGTGGAGTTTCGCTGTCATGCGCCTGGTGCAATTGTCCCGCCATTCTATAGCCTTCCCTTCACCGGAAGGCGCTTTACGCGAGCCTAACGGTTTGTTGGCGCTTGGCGGTGATCTCAGTCCAGCCCGACTGTTAATGGCCTACCAGCGCGGAATTTTCCCGTGGTTTTCACCTGGCGACCCCATCCTTTGGTGGTCGCCCGATCCACGCGCCATTCTTTGGCCCGAGAAATTTCATCTCAGCCGCAGCATGAAACGTTTTCATAAAAACTCGCCTTATCGCGTGACGCTCAATTACGCGTTCGGTCAGGTGATTGAAGGCTGCGCGAACGACCGGGAAGAAGGTACCTGGATAACGCATGATGTAGTGGACGCCTACCATCGCCTGCACGAGCTGGGCCATGCGCACTCCATTGAAGTATGGCGACAAAATGAATTAGTGGGCGGTATGTATGGCGTGGCGCAAGGTACGCTATTTTGTGGCGAATCAATGTTCAGCCGTCAGGAAAATGCGTCCAAAACCGCACTGCTTGTTTTTTGCGCTGAATTTATCCGTCAGGGCGGAAAATTAATCGATTGCCAGGTATTAAATAGCCACACAGCTTCGCTGGGCGCCGTCGAAACCCCACGTCGGGAGTACCTTGAACACCTGAGCAGACTGCGCCAGCAGCGGCTACCGAGCCATTTCTGGGTTCCCAGGACGTTATTTTCGCCTCAGGGGTGAATGTTTTCGGCACATTTTTTGTCGGGGTGTTATAATTGTCGCGCAGAGTTGGTTTAGCCCATTACCCCGCCGCCGTTAAGGAACAGTTCGCGTCAGGCAACGCCTATCGTTTATCTCCTCGTTCCCTTACACGTTGCGCTTTAAGTGCGGCTTTGCCGTGTGTGGTTAGAGTAATGCGCCAAACCCGATTTGCTGTGTTTTAAACGCACAAATCTTTACTTATTAAAAGAACTTCGGCATTATCTTGCCGGTTCAAATTACGGTAGTGATACCCCAGAGGATTAGATGGCCAAAGAAGACAATATTGAAATGCAGGGTACCGTTCTCGATACGTTACCTAATACCATGTTCCGCGTAGAGTTAGAAAACGGTCACGTGGTTACTGCACACATCTCCGGTAAAATGCGTAAAAACTATATCCGCATCCTGACGGGCGACAAAGTGACTGTTGAGCTGACCCCGTACGACCTGAGCAAAGGCCGCATTGTCTTCCGTAGTCGCTGATTGTTTTTAACGCCCGAATGGCGTCCAGATAATAAAAGGTCGGTTTAACCGGCCTTTTTTGTGGGCCAAGGTCAGGTATTTAATCCTCAATCATCCGCGCATATTCTTCCGTTAAGAAATCCACTAATGTGCGTACTGACGGCAATAATCCCCTGCGTGATGGAAAGACTGCGTGAATTATTTCTCGCTTCGGTTCCCAGCCGTCGAGCAATGCCACCAGTTCACCCGCGGCTACTTGATCTTTTACCATCAGCTGTGGAAGTTGAACTACCCCAACACCGGCAACTGCGGCTTCACGTAACGCCAGCATATCGGTGGTGATCATACGCGGCGTAAAATGCACCTCCGCACGTGCGCCCTGCGGCCCGAATAACTCCCAACGATGCACATGTTTACCCGTCGCCAGACTCAGGCCCGGCCAACGCGTCAGCTCCGCCGGAGAATGTAGCGTTCCCATTTGCTCTATTAACTGCGGGCTGGCATACAAACGATGTCCCCTGTCCGCCAGCACACGCATCACCAGGTCGCTATCCTCAAATGGTCGGGGCCTGACGCGAATCGCCACGTCCAGGCCCTCTCCAACAACGTCCACGCGGCGGTTAGTGGCCTCCAGTTGCACTGATACGTCAGGATAACGCGCCATAAAACGGGCAAGCATTGGCCCGATATGCACATGCAGCAGCGTGACCGGACACGTCAACTTCACCACGCCACGCGGTTCAACCTGTAACGCGGCAATCGCATCCTGCGCTGCCTGCGCTTCCACCAGCATCGCCTTACAGTGCTCGTAAAAGGTTTGCCCAACTTCCGTCACGTTAAACTGGCGGGTGGTTCGCTGAATCAGTCGAACTCCCAGCGTCTCTTCCAGTTGCGCTATCCGTCGGCTTAGTTTTGATTTCGGTTCATCAAGCGCCCGACCCGCCGCCGCGAATCCCCCTTCCTCTACAACATGCACAAACCATGCAAAATCATTGAGATCCGGCTTTGTCATCTAATTGTCCTATTTATGAGACAGTGAGGACTATTTTAGCTACTACTCAGCTCGCTGTCATGAATATAAGCTTATTCACATCAAGATAACGCCACAGAGGAGACACATATGAAACAAGTAACAGGCGTCTACACCGCACCTCGCCCACACTGGGTTGGCGATGGATTTCCGGTTCGCTCGATGTTTTCTTACCAGTCTCATGCTGAGCAACTAAGTCCGTTCCTGCTGCTGGATTACGCCGGTCCACATACGTTTACGCCGGGTAACGATAAACGCGGCGTAGGCGAACACCCTCACCGTGGTTTTGAGACGGTGACCATCGTTTACAGCGGCGAAGTTGAACACCGTGATTCAACCGGTCGCGGCGGCATTATCGGCCCCGGCGACGTGCAGTGGATGACCGCAGGAGCAGGAATATTGCACGAAGAGTTCCATTCACCTGAATTTACCCGTCAGGGTGGCGAACTGGAAATGGTACAGCTGTGGGTCAATCTGCCAGCAAAAGACAAAATGGCCGTTCCGGGTTACCAGGGCATCAGCAGCGATGTGATCCCCACTGTCGCCCTGCCTGATGAAGCAGGGAGCGTTCGTGTGATTGCGGGCAGCTATCAGGATACAAAAGGCCCGGCACATACCTTCTCGCCGCTGAACGTCTGGGATATGCGTTTGCAACGTAATCATCAGCTCACGTTGTCACAGCCGGAAGGATGGAGCACTGCCCTAGTGGTATTGAAAGGGAATATCACCGTAAACGGCACTACGTCTGCCAGCGAAGCGCAACTGGTGGTGCTGAGCCAGCAGGGGAAAACGCTGCATATTGAAGCCTCCAGCGACGCCAGCGTGCTGCTGCTTTCTGGAGAACCGTTGAACGAGCCGATTGTAGGTTACGGTCCATTTGTAATGAACACGAAACAAGAAATCGCTGAAGCCGTACGCGATTTTAACTCCGGCCGCTTTGGCCAAATCTGAATCGAAGGAGAAGAATATGTCCAGTCCTGCAAACTTTAATGGTTCACGTCCGGTCATCGATGTGAATGATTCCGTCATGCTGCTTATCGATCATCAGAGCGGGCTGTTCCAGACCGTCGGCGACATGCCAATGCCAGAACTGCGTGCGCGTGCCGCCGCGCTGGCTAAAATGGCGACTCTGGCGAAGATGCCGGTGATTACCACGGCATCCGTACCGCAGGGACCTAACGGCCCGCTGATCCCTGAGATCCACGCCAATGCGCCGCATGCCCAATACGTGGCGCGTAAAGGCGAAATCAACGCCTGGGATAACGAAGACTTCGTGAAAGCGGTCAAAGCAACGGGTCGTAAAACGCTGATTATCGCCGGTACAATTACCAGCGTGTGCATGGCTTTCCCGGCTATCAGCGCGGTTGCGGAAGGCTATAAGGTCTTCGCAGTGATCGACGCTTCCGGTACTTACAGCAAAATGGCGCAGGAAATCACCCTGGCTCGTGTTGTTCAGGCTGGCGTCGTGCCGATGGATACCGCCGCAGTCGCTTCTGAAATTCAGGGCACTTGGAACCGTGAAGACGCCGCCGAATGGGCGGAAGTGTATACCAAAGTCTTCCCGGCTTATCAGTTGCTGATCGAAAGCTACAGCAAAGCTCAGGAAGTCGTGACCAGCGGCGAAAAACTGGACTCTCAGCGCTAATCCTTTCCTCCGCGCCTGCCTGGGCGGAGGAATATGTATATTGCGTAACCAAACGAGAGTTAACACGTAAATTCTGCTTGACCGTTTTAGCGCAACTCCCTATAGTAGCGCCCCGTTGCCCCCCAAGCGGTCAGGCAGCAATACAATATGGTGAGGTGTCCGAGTGGCTGAAGGAGCACGCCTGGAAAGTGTGTATACGGCAACGTATCGGGGGTTCGAATCCCCCCCTCACCGCCATATCTTAAGAAGAGCTCGTACGAAAGTACGGGCTTTTTTTTCGCATGTTGCAGATCTGCGGGGGGATGAGAAGCCCCGACCGGGGTTCGACTACTGGCGCAGCCAGTTGGACAGACCGGGAGCGCAGCGAACGGGCTGCCCCGTAGGGGCGAGCAAAGCGAGTCAATCCCCGCCTCACCGCCATATTTTAAGAAGAGCTCGTACGAAAGTACGGGCTTTTTTTTTCGCATGTTGCATTTGCCGGATGCGGCGCAAGCGCCTTATCCGGCCTACATTGCTACAGCCCTGAATATCTCCGTAGGCCTGATAAGCGAAGCGCCATCAGGCATGGCAGTTATTGTCGGCTGAGCAGCGTTAGCACTTCATAATGCGCAGTGTGTGGGAACATATCGAAAAGCTGGACGCGTTCAATGCGATACCCAGGCAACTCACGAATATCCTTCGCCATGGTTTGCGCATTACAGCTGGAATAAACGATATAACGCGGTGCCATGCGAGAGAGAAAATCGCACAGCGGCTTTCCAATCCCCCGACGCGGCGGATTCACCAGCACCAGGTCAGGTACTTCGCCCTGAGCGGTAGCAAACTGGGTTGAATCCAGCGCCTGAAAATGCAGATTCTGCAACCCAAGCTCCTGCGCTGACTGCTTCGCGCAGGTAATCGCTTCTGGCGCGATTTCAATCCCCGTCAGTTTCATTTGCGGTGTAGCACAGTGCAGACCAAAACCCCCGACGCCGCAAAACAGATCCCACATGTGATTAACCGGAAGCTGACGCACCCAGTCACGCGCCGTGGCATATAATTGCCCCGCTACCACCGGATTGGTCTGGAAGAAACTCTGCGGGCGGATCCACAACGGCACATCGTTAAAGCGTTCCGCCAGCGCCTGTTGTTCCGTCAGGAAGATTTCTGTCTCCCCTTCCATGATCGCCATATGCACCGGCTGAATATTGGCAGTGATCACTTTTAACTGTGGGAGTTGTGCCTGCAACCAGGGTAGCGCCGCGCGTAGCTGTGCCAGTTTTGCGTCAGAACGCAGGACAAAACGCAGCATCATACCGCCATCGAATCTGCTTTCCGTTAACAGCAGATATTTCAGCTCCCCGCGTTTGCGCGCCACGTTATAGGGCGTCAGCCCCGCCCGAGCGATAAACGGCTTAAGCGCGGCAAATACGGGCGCAAAAGACTCAGGATAGAGCGGACAGTCGCACAAATCCTCAGGCGTACCGTCACGATGCAGCATTCCCAGAAGCGGTTTTTCCACGCTGCCGCTGACTACCATTTTGGCTTTATTACGAAACGCGCTTTCCGGACCACTGACCGGCGCGCACCATTCTCCGACCGGATACTCGGCCAGCAGATTCTGCAGATCGGCTGTTTTTTCGAAGAGTTGATCGGCGACAGGCTGTGTTATCCACTGACAGGAGCGGCAGCGTTCGGCGTCATATAGTGCGCACTGCATACAAAGACCTACAAATTAACCGGGGGCCAAGATTATACACGTTATTGCAAACGGAAGAACCGCCTGCTGGACGCAGGAACAAACAGCAGCAGCAATACCAGCATATCCGGCAGTTTTTGCATTACCAGAGTATGCAGGATTTCGCGTCTGGACTCCCCCGCAATACTGAACAGTTCGGGATATCCGTAGCCCAGCGAAGCCGCCCACAGATAGACGCTGGCGATAATCTGGGTCAACAGATAGATCCAGCGCGCCCAGTTCCGTCCTTTTACCAGCGAAAATGCGCAGTAAATTTCGATAAATAGCAGCACCAGACTGCCCAGAAACACCAGCGTCAAATTCCAGGTCTGCACACTGCGATGAATAAACTCACTGGTTCCACGAAACCCAAGCGTATTAAAAATCATCAACAGATCGAGACAGCGGATCATGATAATAGCCAGCGCCGCCACCTGCACCAAAGCAGGGACGTTTAAGCGAGCATGTGATGTGGATGATTTCTTAAAAAATCCCAACGCGTCGTCTTCCATGAAAACGGCGCAACCACCACAGCTGCGCCGTATAGACAGGTTGGCAGATTTTAGTTTTTTCAGCCGCGTCTTGCACGTTGGATATCGCGGATCCGTTGTTTTTCTGTTCGCGCCATCAGATACCACGCGATAAATCCGATAATTCCTACCACACCAAGGATCAGCGTCGCCAGGGCGTTGATCTCCGGGTTTACCCCCATACGTACGCTGGAGAACACCAACATCGGTAACGTTGTGGCGCCAGGACCAGAGACAAAGCTGGCAATAACCAGATCATCGAGTGACAGCGTGAAGGCTAATAACCATCCGGAAATCACCGCCGGCATAATCATCGGCAGGGTGATGACGAAAAAGACCTTCAGCGGCGTGGCGCCGAGATCCATCGCCGCTTCCTCAATGGAGTGATCCAGTTCGCGCAAACGTGAAGAAATCACCACCGCTACGTACGCCGTACAGAAAGTGACGTGCGCCAGCCATATGGTCAGCATGCCGCGATCCGCTGGCCAGCCGATGGCGTGAGCCAACGCAACAAACAGCAGCAGCAGCGACAAACCGGTAATAACATCCGGCATGACCAGCGGCGCGGTAATCATAAAGGCGAAACCATTCGAACCACGAAAACGACCAAAGCGCACCATTACCACGGCGGCGATGGTGCCAAGGATTGCCGCCATCGTCGCAGCACCCGCAGCAATCGTTAAACTCATGCCGACGGCGCTTATCATCGCGCTATCGTGGAAAAGCTCGCCATACCAACGTGTTGACCACCCCGCCCAGACCGTCACCAGCTTCGAGCTGTTAAACGAATAGATAACCAACATCAGCATCGGCGCATACAGGAAGGTAAAGCCCACTACCAGGATAAAAATACGCCACGGCGAGCGAACGACCGGTAAGTTATTCATCCGTGTTCCCCCACGCTTTTTTGCTGATATTTATGGAACCACATGATTGGCACAATCAGTAACAGCAGCATAATAATGGCGACAGCAGAAGCCACCGGCCAGTCGCGGTTATTGAAAAACTCTTGCCAAAGCACACGGCCAATCATGATGCTATCCGGGCCGCCCAACAGTTCCGGGATCACAAACTCGCCAACAGCCGGAATAAATACCAGCATTGACCCGGCGATAATGCCGCCCTTGGTCAACGGTACAATCACGCTAAAGAAGGTCTTCAGCGGCCGGGCACCTAAATCCAGCGCAGCTTCCACCAGCGAGTAATCAATACGGGTCAGCGCGGTATAAATCGGCAGCACCATAAAGGGCAAATAGGCGTAAACAATACCGATGTAGACCGCCAGATTGGTGTGCAAAATCGTCAACGGTTGGTCGATGACACCCAGCCACATCAGGAAGTTGTTCAGCACGCCGTTGTTTTTCAGGATCCCCATCCAGGCATATACGCGAATTAAAAACGAGGTCCAGGACGGCAGGATCACCAGCAACAGCAGAATATTACGCGTTGAGGGTTTACTGTGCGCGACGGCCCATGCCAGCGGGTATCCCAGCAGCAGGCAACAGATTGTCGAAATTCCCGCCACCTGTAACGATTGCAGGTAGGCATCGAAATAGAGCGGATCGTCCGTTAACTGCAGGAAGTTGGCTAAGTTGAGCGTGATGGATAGCTGATCGTCAGCCCATGAAACGAGGTCCGTATAGGGAGGAATAGCGCGCGCCATTTCAGCCAAACTGATTTTGAAGACGATCAGAAAAGGCAGCAGAAACAGGAGCAGCAGCCACACATACGGCAGCGCGATCACCAGCTTGCGCCCGTGCTTCATTTGCAGCCGCGACATAAACAGCGTGAATCGCCCTGCTTTATCCACGCGTGCCGGAGGTTCAAGTGTACTCATCTTCGCTCCTTAAACCGTCAACACCACACAGCTGTCCGCATCCCAACATAAACGGACTTCGTCACCCCAGGTTGGTAATCCCTTGCGATAACGATGCTCATTTTGTAGCTGGGCGCTCAACATCTGGCCGCTTTTCAAACGTACGTGGTACACCGACAAATCCCCCAGATAGGCAATGTGTACCACTTCGCCTACCGCGAAGTTATAACCCTCTGGCGGAGGGGCTTCGCAGAGCATGATTTTCTCCGGGCGCAGCGCAACGTATACCGGGACGTTATCGACAATAGACGCATCGGCGTCCACTTTCAGCGGATGCACCAGTCCAGGAGACTCAATCACCAGACCATCTTCCTGGCGTTCTTTTAGCAGTCCCTCAAAAACGTTTACCGAACCGATAAACTCTGCGCTGTAGCGCGTAGTCGGATGCTCATAGATCTCTTCAGGCTCGCCAATCTGGACAAATTTGCCACGGTTCATGATCGCAATACGGCCCGCCATCGTCATGGCTTCTTCCTGATCGTGTGTCACCATCACGCAGGTCACGCCGACGCGTTCAAGGATATCCACTACTTCCAGTTGCATGCGGTCTCGGAGTTTTTTATCCAGCGCCCCCATTGGCTCATCCAGCAGCAGCAGTTTCGGACGTTTTGCCAGGCTGCGCGCCAATGCCACGCGCTGACGCTGGCCGCCAGAAAGCTGATGTGGCTTGCGTTTGGCGAACTCCTGCATATGCACGAGTCCCAGCATCTCATTCACCCGACTGGCGATTTCAGCCTTCGGCAGTTTGTCCTGCTTGAGGCCAAAGGCAATGTTCTGCTCGACAGTCATGTGCGGAAACAAAGCGTAGGACTGAAACATCATATTAATCGGACGCAGATAAGGCGGGACATGCGCTAAATCGACGCCATCAAGCATGATTTGCCCGGTGGTCGGCAGTTCAAATCCCGCCAGCATCCGTAGCAGAGTCGATTTGCCACAGCCGGACGCGCCGAGCAGCGCAAATATTTCACCTTTGTAGATAGTAAGATTGACGTCATCAACGGCGTGCTGACCGTCAAATGACTTGGTCAGATTGCGAATTTCAAGCAGCGGGGTCAGCGCCTTGCGGATTTTCGCTTGTGGGCGTGGGGTTGCATCATTCACTCAGGTGCTCTCCGGCATAAAACAAAGAAACGGTGCAAATAACGCACCATAACGGTGCGTATTGCCGGGTTATATGTGTCCGGGTTCAACGCTGCCCGGCAGGCAAAAATCCTGCCGGGTCATGTCCCAAACATCGGTTTATTTCCCGCTTTTTACCTTCGTCCATGCGCGGGTACGTACACGATCGATCTTCGGATCCTGTACTTTCAGTGTGAACAGCTTGGCGCGAACATCCGCAGGCGGGTAGATACCCGGGTTGTCACGAACTTCAGGGCTGACCAGAGCCGTCGCTTCTTTGTTGGCATTGGCATAAAACACATGGTCGGAGATATGCGCAATCACATCAGGGCGCAGCAGGTAATTGAGGAACTGATAGGCTTCATCTTTGTTTTTCGCATCGGCAGGCATCGCGAATACGTCAAAGAACGCCATTGCACCTTCTTTAGGAATTGAGAAGGAGATATTGACGCCATTTTTCGCTTCTTTCGCACGGTTTGCCGCTTGCCATACGTCCCCTGCCCAGCCAATCGCGACGCAGGTATCACCGTTTGCCAGGTCGTTAATATATTGCGAGGAGTGGAAGTAGCGAATATTTGGGCGCAGCTTCAACAGCAGATCGGTTGCCGGTCCGGTGTAATCATCCGCTTTGGTACTGTTTGGGTCTTTACCCAAATAGTTCAGCACCGTGGCAAACACCTCTTCGGGCGCATCGAGGAAAGAGACGCCGCAGCTTTTGAGTTTTTCCAGATTTTCCGGTTTGAGGATTAAATCCCAGCTGTTAACCGGCGCATCTGGCCCCAGCACCGCTTTGACTTTATCCACGTTATAACCAATACCGGTCGTAGCCCACATATACGGCATCGCGAACTTGTTGTCCGGATCGTGTTTACCCACCAACTTCAGCAGTTCAGGATCAAGATTTTTCCAGCCCGGCAATTTGCTCTTATCAAGCGGCTGGAATACGCCCGCAGTCAGTTGACGCTCAAGGAAGCTGGCAGAAGGAACGACAAGGTCAAAGCCGGTACTGCCAGCCATGAGCTTACCTTCCAGTACTTCATTGGAATCAAATACGTCATAGATAACTTTAATTCCGGTCTCTTTTTCAAAATTAGCCACCGTGTCCGGGGCAATATAATCAGACCAGTTATATATATGCAGCGTTTTTTGTTCAGCAGCGAGCGTGCCGGCAGAGATGGTCATCAGAGCACCCGCAACCAGGCCTGATAACCATTTTTTATTTAAGGCGGTCATAATCTCTTTCCTTCTGAAAGTTCGTTAACAAACGAACAAAAATGTCACACTCTAATGATATGCAAGAAACGTGCATATTCTTTCATGCGGCACCGATGAAAAGAGAGACCTCTCCTCATGCCGCTGTTGCTCGCTGGCATCCGCCTATGCATTCAACACACATTGTGGCCACAGGTCAGGTCACAAGGGGCTGTTTAAATGATGACGTTGGTAAGCTTCGCAAGAATAACTTTAGCCAGGAATTGTGGATATAGCCCAGATTAAAAAACGTCTTTTATCAATTTTTTATGCAGGAATTGTCTATGACATAAAGCGGAAGGCGCTGAATCGAGGTGAATAATTCTTTAATGAAAGGTTAAATGCAGAATAAAAACAGGCAATACGCAACCGCTCTGGCAGCGGCTGCGCAATATATGTCCAGATTCAGGAAGAATTAATGGAGGAAATGAATTTCAGCGGTACTGTTTTGCGCATCATCTTCAGCATTAAATAACAGCTGATGCGCTCCGGCTTCGAGGATCACCATCGATATTTGCTCTTCGCTCTGGCGAACAAAACATTCAAACTGCTCAAAGGTTATGCCCGGCGTAACGGATAAAGACTGGCAAACCACCAGCTTTGGCAGATTATCATCCTGCATATCCAGAAACGCTTTCACCGTCAGTGAACTGGCATTGATCGCAGACAGATCGGCTGCCAGTGGCAGCAATGCAGAAGGTCTGACTTCCGCCATCGCAGAAAACAGAATGACGTTATCGACCAAATCAACTTTTGCATCAAAGATGCCGTCAAAATTCTGCATGTGTGGCAAGTGCAGCGCCTGACAGGTATCGCATTCAAAAAAACTCATGCCCAGGTCGTCGAGCCATTGACGCAACGTATCCAGAGTGGGAACGACCAGTGATGTCATAATAATGTGCGACCTCTATTGATGAAAAAAATACCGGCACAGCTTACGCAAAAAGAGCGTGTCATACCACGATCGCAATCGATATTGCGCTTAGCCGCCGATTTTAAGACAAAATTCAGGAGTAGCATGGCGCTCGATCCACTGGATCATTTTCGCGGCAATGTCTATTCCGGTGGTTTTCTCCACGCCTTCCAGCCCCGGAGACGCGTTGACCTCCATGACCAGTGGCCCTCGATCAGCGCGCAGAATATCAACGCCTGCAACGTCCAGGCCCATCGTCCGGGCGGCTTTGAGCGCAATTTCTCTTTCGCGCGGCGTGATACTCGCAATAGTCGCCACACCACCGCGATGGAGATTAGAACGAAAATCGCCCTCTTTAGCCCGTCGTTCAATGGCGGCCACTACTTCATCGCCCACCACGAAACAGCGGATATCGCGCCCCTTCGCTTCTTTGATATATTCCTGAACCAGGATATGGGCATTCACCCCACGAAACGCATCTACCACGCTTTCAGCAGCCTGCCGCGTTTCCGCCAGCACCACGCCAATACCCTGGGTGCCTTCAACCAGTTTCACCACCAACGGCGCACCGCCAACCATGTCAATCATGTCGCTGGTATCGTCCGGAGAGTGAGCAATTCCGGTGATGGGTAAATCAATTCCCTGACGCGCCAGCAGCTGTAGAGAACGCAGCTTATCGCGCGCTCGCGTAATCGCTACCGATTCATTCAACGGATAGCTACCCAGCATCTCAAACTGGCGCAGCGCCGCCGTCCCATAAAAGGTAATCGCGGAACCAATCCGCGGGATCACCGCGTCGAAATGGGGAAGCTGACGGCCCTTGTAATGAATAGAGGATGCCGCCGGGCTGATGTTCATATAGCAAGAAAGGGGATCGATAACTTCAACCAGGTGACCGCGCTGCATCGCCGCTTCACGCAGGCGTTTACAAGAATAGAGCGTTCCGTCCCGGGACAAAATGGCAATTTTCACCCTGCACCTCTCTGAATGACCTGGTAAAAGCTGGCGTATCATACACTGGGTTAAAATCTTTAGCGCGTGGCCCATCCCTGTTTATGCAAATATTCCAGGATAAAGGGGCGACTTTCTTTAATGATGGTACGGCGAATATGATCGCTCCAGGTGTCGCGGCGGGTATTGCTGCCTCGGGTCAGATAGTACTGCGCGAGCTGCTCATCATATTGCGCCAACACATCACTGTTGAGTGGCTGGTATTGGTTTTCATGCACCACAAGCGACGCGGGCAGGCGCGGCTTGATATCCGGGTTATCCGCAGGCCAGCCGAGGCACAATCCAAAGAGCGGCAGAACATGTTGCGGAAGCTTCAGCAGTTCGGTGACCGGCTCAATATTGTTACGCAAACCGCCAATAAACACGCCGCCAAGTCCCAGCGACTCTGCCGCCGTCAACGCATTTTGCGCCATCATTGCAGTATCAACCACGCCAAGCAGCAGCTGTTCCGCCAGCCCAAGTTGCGCGTCAGGGCAAATCTGCAAATGACGATTAAAATCAGCGCAAAACACCCAGAACTCAGCGGCCTGCGCCACATGCTTTTGGCCGCCAGATAAGGTGGCCAGCGATTCGCGCAGGGATTTATCCGTTATGCGAACGATCGTCGTGCACTGTAGAAAACTGGAGCTTGACGTTCCCTGAGCGGCGGCAATAATCGCCTCACGCTGTGCATCCGAAATGGCATCATCAGTAAAATGGCGAATAGAACGGTGGCTGCGGAGTAAATCAATGGTTGGAGTCATCTCTTTTGTCTCTGTCTGAATCAGTTGAATCACCGGGTGCGCGAGACATCAGTTGCGGTGCCAGCAGTTGAGCAACACGCCACATCAACGCCACCGCAGCAGGGAGCATCAGCAGTACGCCCAGAAATATCATCACCACGCAGGCTAACGGGCTGTTAAGCGGTGCGGGCAAGGTGAGGTAATCGTTAAGCGATAGCAGCGCCAGCGATAACAAAACCATCCCAATTATTTCCAGCATCAATACGCTTTTGGGTAATACACCAATTGTGCGCATACGCGGCCTCCCGGCGAAATGGCTTCCATTATAAAACGTTCCGGCTTGCCGTGTTTAACAGATATAGCTTGAGGATATCAAAGCAACAGGCTGAACCTGCTTTCCATCCGTCACAAATCGCGGCATCATAACCAGTATTGCCATCCGGCCTGATAAGTTCGAGGAGAAAGAGATGTTTGCCGTTATTTTTGGTCGCCCAGGGTGCCCGTATTGCGTGCGCGCAAAAGAATTAGCAGAAAAATTAAGCAGTGAGCATGAAGATTTTAACTTCCGCTACATTGATATCCATGCTGAAGGAATTACCAAAGCAGATCTGGAAAAGACGGTAGGTAAGCCTGTTGAAACCGTTCCGCAGATTTTTGTCGATCAAAAACACATCGGCGGCTGCACGGATTTTGAAGCTTGGGCAAAAGAGAACATGAATCTGTTCGCCTGATAGCGGTTTCTACGCCCTCACCTTGAGGGCGTCATCAGTTCTTTTTCCGCCGTTGATGCTGATTGAATAAGCTACTGATAAATAAAAAACATAATGCGCCAAGTGCGCACCAAAACACCGCACTAAACAACCACGCCAGCTCTTGCCACAATGAACGCGTCGGCATAAAAACGAACCGCATCAGTAACAGGCAGCACGGCGCCGCCAACATTGCACCAAGCAGGGGTTTGAGCACTTCCCGACGATGGGAAAAAAAGCTTGCTGCAGCACCAGGTAAGATAAAAAACAACAATCCGACCTCAGGATGCCCTGCCGCTCTGAATGCCCCTTTCACGTTCAGCGTTAATGAAAGACACACCACAATAAAGAGCACAAAGCAGCAGACCGCACTCGCCCAACTTTGCTTATGTTTCAATCGTTCCTCCTGACACATTCTCTATCGAACACTCTTTTCGCCCGCAGGCGTCCAGTCAGATAAAGTAACTCGGCATTCCATGCCAAAAACACACCCACACGATTCTTATAGCCGTTGATACGTAATGAGATTAAACTAACCGCATATATTGTTATACTGCATTATTCGGGGCTGTGTACGATGCTATCGCCCCTTAATTTCTGGCAAAAACATTAGCGTAAATTGCCATTTCTTTCAATAGCTTACTAGTAAACAAGAAGTTAGTCTCCGTGAATATAAACGTCGCAGATTTGTTAAATGGGAATTACATCCTGTTATTATTTGTGGTCCTGGCTCTGGGCCTGTGTCTGGGCAAATTACGTCTGGGTTCAGTCCAACTCGGTAATTCCATTGGCGTTTTAGTGGTCTCCCTATTATTAGGTCAGCAGCACTTTAGTATTAACACCGATGCATTAAATCTCGGCTTTATGCTGTTTATTTTTTGCGTCGGCGTCGAAGCCGGTCCCAACTTTTTTTCGATTTTTTTTCGCGATGGGAAAAATTATCTAATGCTTGCCCTGGTGATGGTCGGTAGCGCAATGCTGATCGCGCTGGGGCTGGGTAAGCTATTTGGCTGGGATATCGGCCTGACGGCGGGTATGCTGGCTGGCTCGATGACCTCAACGCCGGTGCTGGTCGGCGCGGGTGATACCTTGCGCCATTCAGGAATGACAGGGACACAACTTTCAAGCGCTCTCGATAACCTGAGCCTGGGTTACGCCCTCACCTATTTGATTGGTCTGGTCAGTCTGATTGTTGGTGCGCGCTATTTGCCGAAACTCCAGCATCAGGACCTGCAAACCAGCGCCCAACAAATCGCGCGTGAACGAGGTCTGGACACCGACGCCAATCGTAAAGTGTACCTCCCGGTGATCCGCGCCTATCGCGTTGGCCCTGAACTGGTGGCATGGGCCGATGGTAAAAATCTGCGCGAACTCGGTATTTATCGCCAGACCGGTTGTTACATTGAACGCATCCGTCGCAACGGCATTCTGGCCAACCCGGATGGTGATGCAGTGTTGCAAATGGGCGATGAGATAGCCCTGGTGGGTTATCCGGACGCCCATGCTCGCCTCGATCCCAGCTTCCGTAACGGTAAAGAGGTGTTCGATCGCGATCTGCTCGATATGCGCATCGTCACTGAAGAAATTGTGGTGAAAAACCACAATGCCGTTGGTCGTCGCCTGGCCCAGTTGAAACTAACCGACCATGGTTGTTTCCTGAACCGCGTGATCCGCAGCCAGATTGAAATGCCTATTGATGACAACGTCGTACTCAATAAAGGCGACGTGTTGCAGGTCAGCGGTGATGCTCGTCGCGTGAAAACCATTGCCGATCGTATCGGCTTCATTTCAATTCACAGTCAGGTGACCGATCTGCTGGCCTTCTGCGCCTTCTTTATCATCGGTCTGATGATCGGGATGATCACCTTCCAGTTCAGTAATTTCAGCTTCGGCATCGGGAATGCGGCTGGACTGCTGTTCGCCGGGATCATGCTGGGCTTCCTGCGAGCCAACCACCCCACATTTGGCTATATCCCACAGGGTGCGCTGAATATGGTGAAAGAGTTTGGCCTGATGGTATTCATGGCAGGCGTCGGTTTAAGCGCAGGCAGCGGCATTGGTAATGGCCTGGGTGCCGTCGGCGGTCAAATGTTGATTGCCGGTCTGGTAGTCAGCCTGGTTCCGGTTGTCATCTGTTTCTTGTTTGGTGCTTACGTATTGCGCATGAACCGTGCCCTGCTGTTTGGTGCCATGATGGGCGCACGTACCTGTGCTCCGGCAATGGAAATCATCAGCGACACCGCACGCAGCAACATCCCTGCGTTAGGTTATGCAGGGACCTACGCGATTGCCAACGTTCTGCTGACATTAGCGGGGACACTCATCGTCATTGTCTGGCCAGGCCTTGGTTAGCGCTGAAATTTTCCCTTAATTGAAAAATTTTTGCAGGTAAGCAGAACTTTTCTTCAAGGCGTCAGTCATAACTATTGCCACTGCTTTTCTTTGATGTCCCCAATTTGTGGAGCCCATCAACCCCGCCGTTTTGGTTCAAGGTTGATGGGTTTTTTGTTGCCTGAAATTTAAGCTGTTTAAAATCATGATGTTAGAAACACTGTTTTTTAACGATGGCGACAAAATGGCGGCAGCGTCAAAGAGAGAGCGCCACCTGTCCTGATTTCATTGGATGCGGCTGAACCGGATTTGACTCTTTTGGCGTTGCAATCGAACGAACAAAAGTTTCATGGGTAACAAAAGTATGGCTGCAGTTAATGTTCTGGCACTGGTTGTAACGTTCTTTGGTCAATGAAGATACCTGAAAACTGCTGCGAGTATGGGCGGCACTTCCACACAGTGGGCAAATCATCATTTTTCGAGTTCTCCCCATTTTTGCTAAATTCACAATAATGATACCGCATTATTCCATTTTGCAAACTTAAAAGTTCTCCATTGCGAAGAATCATTCCATTTCGAAATCATCAATCCTCACTTCAAGCTCCAGACTGGTTGTAAAACCGTTATCGGGGCTGACGGTATGCGTCAGAGTCGTAATGGTCCATTCCGCATCATCTATCGGCTGTTTAAAGCCACTGACTTTCACTGGCATTTCCGTGTAGAGATCTGCCCGACCTTCTGCCAGTTGTAGCGAGAATGACGCAACGCCGCGTTGCAGGCGTTCCCACTGCATTTTCGCCGCCCGTTCGGCGTTGCTCCGGTTGGCATAGGTGCGATTAAGTACCAGCACGTTTTCATCTGTACCCACCAGGTAATCGCCCTGCTTCGCTTCCGGCTCTTTCTTCTGCTTCTTAGTCCTGCGCTTACGCTTCACCGTGGTGCTTTCATTCTTCGCGGGTTCGCGGGTATGCAACCAGCTGGCAATTACGCCCGTGTAGGCTCCGCGATCTGCCAGGGTAAAGCGGTGACTGTCGCCGTCCTTACGTGTGATAGTGATAACCGGTAGTGGTTTACCGCTGGCGCTTTTACCCTGTCCCTGCCGGATGAATAACAGATTGCCATTTTTCACCGACGCAATAGCACCGTACTGGCGCGCCAGCCGCATCAGAAAACTGCCGTCACTCTCATTGGTCTGGTCTATATGTTCCACGGGTTTATCTGACAGGTCTTTACCCAATGCCATCTTCAGTTTGTGCCGCACAGCTATTTCCTTCACCACTTCCCCGACGGTGGTCTTGTGCCACGACTTTTCACGGCGGGTATTCAGCGTTTCACGAAAATCAGCACTTCGCGCCCGGATAGTCAGGCGGTCCGGTGCGCCAGTGTGTTCAATCTCGTCCACCGTGAATGCCCCTTTCGGGAAAAGCGGCTGCCCCTTCCAGCCCAGCGCCAGCGTAATAACCGCACCACGGCGCGGCAGCACGATTTTTCCGTCGGCGTCGTCCAGCTCCAGATCAAGCTGGTCCGCTTCAAAGCCCCGATTGTCCGTCAGCGTCAAACTCATCAGGCGGTTATCCAGCACAGTGGTGATATCCCTGCCCTCAATACTGATGCTGAATGCGGGAGTTTTGTTGCCTTTGTTAAGCAGTTCAGAGCTGAAATTCATGACAGCAGCCCTCCCACCGTTTTACTGATATCGCTTAAGGCAGACGTTGCTGTGTCCTGCAGATTATTCAGTTGCGCACTGAGATCACCGAATATATCGGACAGGGATTCATCCACCCGTTTGAGCGACAGGGTGAACTCAATCTGGCGCGGCATACCGTCGCGGAAAAACTCCGTTTTAGTCTGATTCAGTCCCTCAATCACATACATGCCATAAATCGTGCCACTGCCTTCAATCAGGGGCCATGCTTTCCCCTGTTCTGCCATCTGCTCCAGTGCCAGCAACGACAGCCTGCCACCTGTTATCTCCGGCATAAGAACACCGGAAAGCGTCAGCATGTCGTTGTCCGGTCCCAGAAACTGCGTGGACGGACGTCGGTTTACCCGGCTGTTTGCCGCATGTCGCCAGCTGCGTTGATACTGCAGCTCCTGATACGGCACGGTGCGCAGCATAAACACGTACAATCCCAGCACCATCATCATGCGTCGTATCCCCCCTGATCGCTGTAGTTACTCCTGGCTTTTGCCTTCAGCCTGCGTTCACGTTCATCAAGCTGGCGGGCCACCTCCCGCGCAATATCCTGCGCACTTTGTCCTGGCTGTGTCTGGATGATGATCTGCGTCGGTGCTTCAATCCGGTAAATGGGCGGCACAGTAGCTGCACGACTCACCATCGCTTCACCGCCTTTTGCGGGAAGCGCCAAAGGATGCAACGGTGGAAGCTCTGCTGGCGCGGCAGCAACACCCATCATTCCGGCGACAACGGCAGCCAGTGCAGCTGTATTTCTCCGGCTGGTCACGTTTGCCGGGCCGTTAACAATTTCCGGCCCGTTTTCACCGACGATGCCAAACTGCCCGCGCGGGATATAGCCGCCGCTGTCATACATCCCCGCAAAGCCATATCCCCATGACGGAAAATCACCCGATGGCATCATCACTTTACCGTCTGCATTCACCGTCGCAGGTTGCTGACGCGTCACGCTTTCCGGCAGTTTCGCCTTTGCAGCCTCTTTACTGACAATGCCGAGTTTCTCCAGCAACCAGGAAACGCCGGATTTCAGGGAGTCCAGCGGATGCATGACCATATTCAGCCCTTCTGCCAGTGCCTCCCCGAATCGTCGCCCCATTGCCGCTGCGCTCTGCAGTTCGGCAGAGGTCGACTTAACGGGCGTCAGCAGATCAGTAAACCAGCCCCACAGCGCCTGCACTTTGTCGCCAATCCACTGGAACACGGGCTTAAGCGGTTCGAACGCTGCACTGATGGGACCTGCCGCAGCTTTGAATCCTTCCACCACGCCACCGAGAAATGCGGTGATGGGTTGCCAGTATTTCCAAACAACCAGCGCCACGCCCGCCAGTGCAGTAACCACAAGACCTATCGGACTGAGCAGAGCACCTAACAGACCAGATATGGCATACAGGGCAACGCGCAGCATCGCCAGTGGACCAGATGCCAGTACTCGCAGCACCGTGCCTGCGGCGGCCAGTCCACCGCGCAGTACCGCCAGAGGATTCATAAACATCACAGCAACAGCACGTAAACCGGATAATCCAGACCGCAAAAGTGCAACCGGCGCACCTGCTACAGTTTTCAGGACATTTCCCGTCAGTGATGCCGTGCGGCGCAAAGACGACAACGGCGCAGTAAGTAAACCTGCGGCGTTGCCCGATGAAGCAAGCCCGCGTCGCAGCAGTGCCAGTGGCGCGCCAGCCAGCCAGGACAACGCGCTGCTGGTTCGAGTTACTGCTGCCGTAACGGAAGATAACGTTTTGATACCCAACACAGAGAATCCCAGACGGATCACTGCCAGCGGCCCCAGCACTGCAGCCAGCGCCACCGCTAAGGTGCCGAGGCCGACGGTAACCGCAGCCACAACAGCCGATGCTTTCATCAGTGTGCCTGTCAGTTCCGGGTTAGCTTCCACCCAGCGACGCAACGCCCCCGTGACGCTTTTCACCGTGTACAGAATATCCATCAGCGGCTGGCGCAGCGTTTCGCCCAGGCTGCTGAAGGTGTTCTGCGCTCCGGTTTTGACCAGCAACCACTGCGCAGAAAGTGAATCCTTGTTAATGTCGGATTCTTTCTGCATGGAGCCGAGCGCATCATTGCCCGCTGTCAGTTTTAACTGACGCTGCAGTTCCGGCAGGTTGTTTGCCAGTTTCGCCGCGTCATCGCCAAACTCTTTACCAAACAACATAGTCATGGCAGACAGGCGCTTGTCCTGCGGCAGCGCGTTTACCTTCTCCAGCACGCGCTGGATGGTTCCCATCGCATCCTTCGTCATCTGCTTTTCAATCACTTCAGGATTGAGTTTCAGCAGATTCATCCCTTCAAAGAAACTCTTGCTTTGCATGGTGGCAATGGACAATTCACGCACCATCGCGTTTGCTGCACTGGCTGCAACCTCTGGCGCAGCGCCCAGTGTCAGGAAGGTGGAACCCAGCGCCGCCGCTTTACGATAATCCAGACGGTCAGCCACACCGCCCAGACGTTGCATCACATCAATGATGTCTGCCCCTTTCGACATGGCGTTATCATCCAGATAGTTCAGCGCATCACCGAGCTGTTCAATATTGCGGGTGGGGATTTTGTAGAGCTGGGCGATTTTCCCCAGACTTTCTGACAGTTCATCCGCTGGCAGCTCAAAGGCTGTTGCCGCCTTTGCTGCCGTACTGGCGAAGGCCAGCAGGTCACGTTTCTGATCTTCCCAGCTGTCGTCAGGGTTTGCGACGTTCATGCGCGCACCACCTTCAACCAGTGCAGCGAAGTCCACCGCACCGTTTTCCATCGGCAACTGTTCACTGGCAGCCTTGATGGCATCCTGCATTTCATAAAAACGTGCAGTGCGGTTGCCATTATCGTCACGCAGACCATTGACCTGCTTTGCCACACCTTTCATGGCATCTTCCATGCTGGTATAGCTTTTTACTGCCGCCATCACTGGCGCACCCATTGCCAGCCCTGCAGCCGTGGTGGTGGCTCCGGCACCTGCAATACGATCACGCACCTCCAGCGAACGGGCATAACTGGCACGCGCTGCATTCATCCTGCGCTGAGCTTCCCCCAGTCGCTTCAGCCGCGCCTCCTGTTTCGAAAGTTCCTGGTTATAACGTGATGTTTCACGGGCTAAACGGGCAGTTGCTCCCGCATCGTCTTTCGCAGAAATTCCCGCCCGGTACAGTTCAGCACGCACAAGCGCCGTCTGCTGCTGCAGCTTTTTCTGGCGTTCTTCCAGGCGCTGAACAGCCAGCCGTTGACGGCCCAGAGCAACAACCTGACGTTGCGAAGGCGGCCCCATCGCTCCCAGTTCCTGACTGAGCAAATTTGCACGCTGGCGGGCATAGTTCAGCCTGTCGCCTAATTTCTGATTTTCTGCCTGCAGCTTTCGGAAGCTGTCCAGACTGCTCCCGTCCTGATCAAGCTGCTTTATTGCATCGCGGGATTTTTTGACAGCAGCAGCCAGTTCTCTTGAACTGGCCTGCGCAGATCGAAATGGGCGGGTGAGCTTGTCAACCGCATTAAGAATGACCTGCAGACGCAGGTTGTTATCTCTCATCGTTGGCCCCGCTTCTCTGAATCGCTTTATACCGCCATTCCAGCACTTCGGTCAGCGGCATAACGTCAGTAACGGATGGCGGCCAGTGAAAAATGGTGGCGATATCTGCCACCAGATCGTCAACCGTTAGGCTGTCGGTAAACCGGCAAGCACCGACTTCTTCAACAAAAAAGTGACAACCTCAACCGACATGGCAGTGAGATCTGCCGGGTCCATCTCTGCAATTTCCTGTGCAGTCAGTGCCGGACTGGAGATGCGGGGGATCACGGTCATCATCGCGTTTACATCCATATCCATAATGGCCTGCAGGCGTGTACCGCGCAGCGCACCGGACTGCGGTTTACGCAGCACAATTTCGGTGATTTCTGTTTTACCGCGCTTGATGGGGGTATCCAGTTGAATGGTCTTTTCAGTCTGCTTATCGCTCATTTTGCTGTCCTGTCAATTGGGTTCTGGCGCGGTATCCCGCGCCGTTCAGATATATCAGAGGCCGAGGGCGTTGCGGTGCGCTTCCATCAGGTCCACACCGTCCACAATTTCCACCATGTTGATAAGGTCCACTTCATAGAGCACCTCACCATTGATGGTCAGCTTCGCGTAGCTGTTGGTACTGGTCACTTTGGTGGTGTTGCTTTCGCCCGTCTTCCACTCGCCGGAATCCACTTCTTTGTGACGTCCACGCACGACAAGCTCCACGGCCTGCACTTCCCCGGTATCGTCACGCTGAATAGAGCCGGTAAAGCGCAGCTGGATGCCATCCACCGTGGCTTTACCCATCTGTTTAAACAGCAGCAATTCAGTACCACCAATGGAAAATTCTGTGTCCAGCGCACTGTCATCAAGCCCCAGATCCACATCCACCGCACCCGGCATTCCGCCGCCGCGATACTTCTCATATTTGCGGGTAAATTTCGGCAGCGTCAGCGACTCAACGATCCCCTGCCAGTTGTTCCCGTCGTTAAACAGGTTCAGGTGTTTTAATTTGCGTGGTAAAGCCATGTTGTCCCCTTACGCGCTGACCTGGCTGGCGAAATTCACCAGGTACTGATCGGTGATGCGCTGACGCAGCATCAGGTTTTCAAGTGGCGGCACTGGCGTGTAGTCGTAGTCGATGGTGAGTTTTCCGGCTTTCAGCGTGTCTTTGTCGTTCACCGACTCATCCAGCCAGCAATCCCCACCAATGAGATAGCCCTGACTGACCAGGCTGCGCATTTTGGCGCGGATACCTTCGATAATGTCGCGGGCCAGCGACGGGTTAAGCGGTTTATCCACCGCCCACATGTGTGCTTCTGCCATCGTGTCCATCAGCACCTGCGCCGTGCGGGTGTAGTTTTCGAAGGCAAAGAGCGGGTCATCACTCAGGCAGCGGGAACCCCAGAAGCGGAAACCGTCTTTACGCACAAGCGTGGTGACGTCGTTCTGGTTCAGCAGACCTGCATCGGTTGCCGGGTCCTGCAGATCCCAGAACACATCTGCAGAAATTCCGGTGACACCGTTCACGCCCACGTTGGACAGGCTTTTGTGCCATCCGGTCTGCTCGTCAATTTTGGCGCGCAGACCAAGCGCACGGGCGGTTGCATATGCCGTTGCTTCGGCATTCAGCACCGTGTCCCAGCCAGTAAAGTCAGGCCAGATCAGCATCCCTTCGCGCTGGCTGAAGTTTTCACGGTAAGTGATCGCCTCCTGCACTGTCTTGCAGCCATACGCTGACAGGTAAGCAAATCCACGCAGGCTTTGCGCCACGCTTAGCAACTCAGTAGCTACCGCCTTGGTGTCGTGGCCTGGCACACCGAGAATGCGCGGTTTAACGCCGAGCTGTGACTGGGCAGATAACAGGGCTTTCATACCTGTTTTTTTACCTTCAGCAGTCACTGCGCCGATGATATTGGTCGTGGTTTCGTCTTCCGTTTCACCCTGCGGCACACGCACAACAATGGTCACGGGTTTTGCCTGGTCAGCGATGGCATCCAGCGAACGGGCCAGAGTACCTGACTCACCCGCTTTACCGCTGGCAGTCAGCACATCAGTGATCAGCACGGGTTTATTAAGAGGAAACATTTTTGCATCGGCATCATCGCCCGTGCAGACCATACCCACGATGGCGGTGCTCACCGTGGTAATAGATCGGGTGCCTTCGTTGACTTCAACAACGCGCACCCCGTGGTGGTAATCCTGAGCCATAGTGGCGAACCTCCTGATTGGATTAGGCTTCGCCCTATGTTGAAGTGATTGTGCCTGACAAACAGCTAAGCGCAGTTGTGTCGTTATTCACACAAAATGACGGTATTTGTCTACTTGCAGGGATAATCAAAATAATGCTGATTCAGGGGGATTCATTGCTCTTATTTGCCGGAAATTTTCTATAAATGGTAGAAACGCCTACATCAAAAATCAGTGCAATACGCTGTCTTGATTCTCCGGCCTCGAGTAAACGCCCAATCTGTGCCCACTGTTCGGTGGTCAACTTAGGACGGCGTCCACCTACTCTGCCTTTGGCACGAGCTGCAGCCAGCCCTGCCATGGTACGTTCAACTATCAGTTCGCGTTCCATTTCAGCCAGGGCCCCCATGACATGAAAAAAGAAACGACCCATTGGGGTGCTGGTATCAATACTGTCAGTCAGGCTTCGGAAATTCACGCCACGCTGACGCAACTCTTCTATCAGCGTAACAAGATGCCGCATACTGCGCCCCAACCTGTCCAGCTTCCAGACAACCAGAGTGTCTCCTGCCGATAGTGTCCTGAGCAGTTTTTTAAGCCCCGGTCTGTCGGACTTAGTGCCACTGATTTTATCCTCAAAAATCCGCTCACATCCCGCGCAGTTCAGTGCATTACGTTGCAAATCGGTGTTCTGGTCATTTGTTGACACGCGTACATAGCCAATAAGCATGATCAATCCCCTGAATAAAAACCGTGGATGATGCCAGTTAGCCATTATCTCTGCATTTTCATAAACGTTGGTTTGGGAGAAG
>NZ_JAOWHB010000040.1:0-3715 GCF_030332845.1 Citrobacter sp. Cpo061 | reverse complement strand
CGGGCATCGTATGCATTCGGTGGTGTAACTAACACTGCTGCTCAGGGTAATCCAGTTCCCCTTGGTTATGGGCGACGCCGGATCGGTGGCGCGATTATTTCTGCCGGAATTTATGTTGAAGATAAACAATAAGCCGAAAGGCGGGAGAAAGTTATGACCTTAGAGCAAAAGGTAAAATTTCAAGAAACAAAAGTTGATGATACTAAGGAAATAAAGGCGGTCCCTAAGGAACACGCCTTTGAACTAATTAAACCCAATGGGGTTATCGCTCTCCGGTTAGGGAAAATTTCGTAGCCTGGCAAATCCGAGCAAGCTCAATATAGCTACTTGCCCCCTGATTATGAGCTAGCGCTTGGTCAAGTTTGCTAAACAACTCAGCCTGCTTTTCTGTGTCCTTCCCTACAACTGTTGAGGCAAGCGCCCCAAATGCACTCATGAGAGCATAAGCAAGGTCCTCAGCGTTAGGTGGGGTGCTCGTATCGACAGCTTCAAACTTATATTTAGTCATTTTAATCCTTCGTTAAGAGGTAATCAGCCATCCCTCCTTCCCAGAGTACGTCAGCATCCCAGCGCTGACGGGCTGAGCTAACACATTAACCAGGGTTATAGATGAGCAACATCCTGATATTCAAACAGTAGCCACCTTTTGGTGGCTTTTTTATGGGTGAAATATGGCGTCGAAAAAAATCACAGGGCGAAAAGGTGGTGGTTCTAAAAGCCGAACACCGACGGAACAACCGGATGATCTTCAGTCTGTTGCGAAGGCAAAGTTGCTAGTAGCTCTGGGGGAAGGTGAGTATGCCGGTGCTTTAACCGGAAAAGATATCTACCTCGATGGCACACCGCTGGAGAATGTCGACGGCTCCCAAAACTTTGGTGGCGTAGTCTGGGAATTTCGCGCTGGTACGCAGGCACAAAATTACATTCAGGGTATTCCCGGCACCGAAAACGAAATCAACGTTGGAACTGAAATATCAAGCGCCACAGCCTGGACGCGTACCTTTACGAACACGCAACTATCAGCCGTTCGCCTGCGACTGAAATGGCCTTCACTGTTTAAGCAGGAGGACAACGGCGATCTGGTAGGGTATTCCATCAATTATGCAATAGACCTGCAAACTGATGGTGGTACCTGGCAAACCGTTTTTAATACCAGCGTAACCGGCAAAACGACGTCTGGTTATGAGCGCAGCCACCGTATTGATTTACCGCAGGCTGGCAGCACCTGGACAATCCGATTGCGTAAGATTACCGCTGATGCAAACAGCGCGAAGATCGGTGATACGATGACGCTACAGAGCTTCACCGAGGTGATTGACGCCAAATTACGTTACCCGAATACCGCTCTGCTTTACATCGAATTTGACTCAAGCCAGTTCAATGGCTCTATCCCGCAGATTTCCTGCGAACCAAAAATGCGCGTGATCCGTGTGCCGGATAATTATGATCCTGAAACGAGGACTTACAGTGGTACATGGCAAGGGGCGTTTAAGTGGGCCTGGACCGATAACCCGGCGTGGATATTTTACGATCTGGTTATTACCGATCGCTTTGGTCTGGGGAATCGCCTGAGTGCAGCCAACATCGATAAATGGACGTTGTACCAGGTATCGCAGTATTGCGATCAGCCGGTACCGGATGGAAAGGGTGGAAGCGGGACAGAGCCACGCTATACCTGTAACGTCTATGTTCAGGACAGGAATGACGCTTACACTGTGCTGCGTGACTTTGCGGCTATATTCCGGGGGATGACGTACTGGGGCGGTGATCAGATTGTTGCGCTTGCCGATATGCCGAGAGATGTGGATTACGCTTACACTCGCGCTAACGTTATCGACGGACGCTTTACCTATTCCAGCAGCACGACAAAAACGCGCTATACAACAGCGCTGGTTTCCTGGTCTGATCCGGGAAACGCCTATGCTGATGCGATGGAGCCAGTGTTTGAGCAGCCTCTGGTGGCCCGGTACGGATTTAATCAGCTGGAAATGACAGCCATCGGCTGTACCCGGCAATCAGAAGCGAACCGAAAGGGTCGCTGGGGTATTCTCACCAACAATAAGGATCGCATTGTTTCGTTTGATGTTGGCCTGGACGGAAACATTCCGCAACCCGGATACATCATTGCCGTGTCAGATGAGCTTCTGTCCGGCAAAGTTATGGGCGGCCGCATCAGTGCTGTTAACGGTCGCGTGATAAAACTTGACCGCGTAGCTGATGCAGCAGCAGGCGATCGCCTTATTCTCAATCTTCCCTCCGGTGCGTCACAGAGCAGGACTATACAGGCGGTTAACGGGGAATCAGTCACAGTCACCACGGCATACAGTGAGACACCACAGGCCGAAGCTGTATGGGTGGTTGAGTCAGACGAGCTCTACGCCCAGCAGTATCGAGTTGTCAGCGTCTCCGATAATGGTGATGGCACTTTCTCTATTACCGGCGCATGGCATGACCCGGATAAATATGCCCGTATCGATACCGGAGCCATCATTGACCAGCGGCCCGTGAGTGTAATCCCGCCTGGTAACCAGTCGCCGCCAGCTAACATTGTTATTAGCTCGTTTTCAGTGGTGCAGCAGAATATCAGCGTCGAAACCATGCGTGTGAGCTGGGACCAGGCGCAGAATGCTATCGCCTACGAGGCACAGTGGCGCCGCAATGACGGTAACTGGGTAAATGTGCCGCGCAGCTCCACCACGTCATTCGATGTTCCGGGCATTTATGCGGGGCGCTACCTCGTGCGTGTGCGCGCCATTAACGCCTCTGAAATATCCTCTGGCTGGGGCTACTCCGAAGAGAAAACGCTGACGGGCAAGGTGGGAAATCCACCGAAACCTGTCGGCTTTGCGACAACGCCGATCAACTGGGGGATTCGCCTGAACTGGGGATTCCCGGCTAACACCGGGGATACGCTGAAAACGGAAATTCAGTACACCGCGAACAGTGATTTCTCTAATCCTCTTTTGCTGTCGGATGTGCCTTATCCGTCTGCCGAATACACCCAACTGGGGCTGAAGGCGGGGCAGGAATTCTGGTACCGCGCGCAGCTGGTAGACAGAACGGGTAATGAATCGGGCTGGACCGACTGGGTTCGTGGAGAATCAAATGCGAATGCTGACGACTACCTGGGCGATATTGCTGGTGACTTCCTGACTTCTGCAGACGGTGACCGCCTGACAAGCGACATTGATACCAACCTGGAAGCCGCGTTGCAGAATGCGCTGGCCAACCATGCAACCGTGGAACACCAGTGGGCGCAGTATGGTGAAGTACGCGCGGATATTCTGGTGGTTAAAACGACCATTGCACAGGTCGATAAGGCCATGGCTGAAATGTCGACGCAGGTGCAAGCGCAGTTCAATAATGTAACTGCCGCACTGGAGGACAAGCTTACTGCCGTGGTTGATGCTACCGGAGCCTCTGCGATTTACACCCTCAAAACTGGGGTCCGGATTAACGGTGTGATGTATAACGCCGGAATGTCCATTGCGGTGCTGGCGGAGGCGGGTAAGCCGGTAGTCACTCGTGTCGGATTTAACGCCAATCAGTTCGTCCTGATGAGTGGTAGCGGTGATACGCAATATTCACCCTTTGCTGTTATCAACGGTCAGGTATTTATCAGCGATGCGTTTATCCAGTATGGTCAAATCACGCTGGCAAAAATTGGTGAGCTTCGTTCATCGAATTACGTTCAGGGTAAAACAGGCACCATCAT
>NZ_JAOWHB010000039.1:0-47678 GCF_030332845.1 Citrobacter sp. Cpo061 | reverse complement strand
TGGGGGAAGGATTCGAACCTTCGAAGTCGATGACGGCAGATTTACAGTCTGCTCCCTTTGGCCGCTCGGGAACCCCACCACGGGGTAATGCTAATTACTGGCCTGCTTCCGTTGGAAGCGGGGCGCATCATATCAAATGATGCGCCCCTGTAAAGCATTCCGTTGATAAAAAAGAACTGGTTGCCTGATTTTTACACGTAAAGATGTAAAGGTAACCAATTAACTTATCAATCGATTACAGAATAATCGTTCGGTTACCGTAAACAAAGACGCGTTGAGCCAGAACCTGATATAGCGCACGGCTTAATACATTTTTTTCAACGTCGCGACCCGCGCGCATCATATCTTCAGCAGTGTAGGTGTGATCAACATGGATCACGTCCTGCATAATGATTGGGCCTTCATCGAGGTTATCATTCACGTAGTGGGCCGTCGCGCCGATGATCTTCACACCACGCTCATAAGCCTGATGGTACGGACGAGCACCAATGAATGCTGGCAGGAATGAATGGTGAATATTGATAATTTTATTCGGAAAGCGTGAAACAAATGTCGGGGTCAGAACGCGCATGTATTTAGCCAGCACGACATAATCCGGCTGGTGGGCGTCGATAGCATCAGCCATTTTCTCATCATGTTCGTCACGTGTTAAACCTTCATGGCTCACCAGCTCAAACGGAATATCAAACCGTTCAACCAAAGGACGCAAGGTCTCGTGATTGCCGATCACCGCGGCGATTTCAACATCCAGCCCGCCATAATTGGCCTTCATTAATAAATCGCCCAGGCAATGCGCTTCCTTGGTGACCAAAATGACGATGCGGCGGCGGCCTGCTGGGGTTAATTCACGAATCGAGCCTTCAGGTAAGGCGCTGTCCAGATCGGCAAGCAACGTGACGTCGTTAAAAATGCCCTCCAGTTCGGTGCGCATAAAAAAGCGTCCGGTACGGTGGTCCACAAACTCATTGTTCTGCACGATGTTCAGTTCATGCTTGTAACAGATATTTGTAATGCGCGCGATCAGACCTTTTTGGTCCGGGCAAATAGTACGCAGCACTTTTCGTTGTAATGAATGCATTTGCAGCGGTGATCCTGTTGAGAATGTTTGCAAAATTGATACTGTCGGGCGTTGATTAGCCGCAGCACTTTTTAAATTTTTTACCTGAGCCACAAGGGCAGGTATCGTTTCGTCCAATTTGAGGGCGTGTACCGTCTATATAGTACCACTGACCGTTTTCTTTTAAAAAACGAGAGCGCTCGATAATTGCACCTGTTTTACCTTGTTCAGAAAACCGTGCGACAAAACTGACATAGCCGGTATTTTCTGTGTCTGCCGTCTCTTGTTCAAAAACGGTCAGTCCAAGCCATTCGGTATGAGTAAATCCTGCGATAATGTCGTCGCGAAACTCGGCCGCATGACAATCCGGATGCCAGGTTCTGATAAGGTAATCTGCGTCTTTCATCACAAAAGCACAGTAACGAGAACGCATGAGGTGTGACGGCGTAGGTGCTACTTGCGCGCCGGACACATAACGGTAGCAACATAGGCTATACTCGACAGCGCTACCACAGGGACAAAGCTGAGACACAAAGTACTCCCTGGAATATAAAAACGGCGTAAAAACGCCAGAGTGGCACTATGTTAACTGAGCGGTAGCGATGTTGCTACGTCTGCAAGCCAGGGGAAGTTTGTACGTATAATGAGAAAAATAAAAATTGGGCTGGCGCTAGGTTCCGGCGCGGCGCGAGGTTGGTCGCATATTGGCGTTATTAAAGCCCTTAAGCATATGGGTATTGATGTTGATATTGTGGCAGGGTGCTCCATCGGTTCGTTGGTTGGCGCTGCCTACGCCTGCAATAAGCTGCCTGCTCTCGAAAAGTGGGTCTGTTCTTTCAGCTATTGGGATGTTTTACGGTTGATGGATCTCTCGTGGCGCAGGGGAGGTTTACTGCGCGGTGAACGGGTATTCAATCAGTACCGTAATGTGATGCCGGTAGAAGCAATTGAGCAATGTACTCGCCGTTTCGCAACAGTGGCTACCAATCTGAGTACGGGTCGGGAACTTTGGTTCACCGAAGGTGATTTACATCTGGCCGTCCGGGCCTCCTGCAGTATTCCTGGCTTGATGTCACCTGTGGCGCACAATGGTTACTGGCTGGTCGATGGTGCGGTGGTGAATCCTGTCCCTGTCTCCCTGACTCGCGCGTTGGGGGCCGATATTGTTATAGCGGTCGACCTGCAACACGATGCGCATCTCATGCAACAAGATTTACTCTCCTTCAACGTCAATAGCGATGCCGAATCGGGTGATGATGCTGACGAACTTTCATGGCATGCCCGTCTGAAAGAACGCTTGAGCAACATTACTGCCAGGCGTGCAGTAACTGCGCCCACGGCGATGGAGATTATGACGACGTCTATTCAGGTTCTGGAAAACCGACTGAAACGTAACCGCATGGCCGGTGACCCTCCAGACATTCTGATTCAGCCGTTTTGTCCACAAATATCCACGCTGGATTTTCACCGCGCCAGTGCGGCAATTGCTGCCGGGCAGTTAGCGGTCGAGAAGAAAATGGATGAGCTTCTACCCCTGGTGAAAACCAACGTCTAACGCATTTTTTATCAACACTTAAGCTAATTCTGACAGGCGTGAGTGGCAATAGCATGCCACTATTTATTAAAGCCAGTCAGGGGGGAGAATATGACGCAGCCATTGGTCGGAAAACAGATTCTTATCGTTGAGGATGAGCCGGTATTTCGCTCACTCATGGACTCATGGTTTTCCTCTTTGGGAGCGACAACGGCGGTAGCTGGTGACGGACTTGAAGCACTGGACTTGCTTGGGCATTTTAAACCCGACCTGATGATCTGCGACCTGGCTATGCCAAGAATGAACGGTCTCAAACTGGTTGAGTATTTACGCAATCGTGGCGATCAGACCCCAATACTGGTGATTTCTGCGACGGAAAACATGTCCGACATAGCCAAAGCGCTACGACTCGGTGTGGATGACGTCCTGTTGAAGCCGGTGAAAGATCTTAATCGCTTGCGAGAAACCGTCTTTGCATGTCTTTATCCCAACATGTTTAATTCACGCGTGGAAGAAGAAGAACGGCTGTTTCGCGACTGGGATGCGATGGTGGACGATCCTGCTGCAGCTGCGAAGTTGCTAAAAGAATTACAGCCTCCAGTGTCGCAAGTGATCTCGCACTGTCGCATTAACTATCGACAATTGGTGGCAGCCGACCAACCGGGGCTGGTGTTGGATATTGCTCCGCTGTCTGATCATGACCTTGCATTCTATTGCCTTGATGTGACGCGGGCAGGGGATAATGGCGTGCTGGCTGCATTATTACTGAGGGCGCTATTTAATGGTTTACTGCAGGAGCAACTGACACAACAAAATCAGCGACTGCCAGAGCTAGGTACGTTATTGAAACAGGTAAATCATCTGTTGCGGCAAGCCAATTTACCAGGGCAGTTTCCCTTGCTGGTGGGGTATTACCACAGCGGATTAAAAAATCTGATTCTGGTATCGGCAGGGCTGAATGCGACATTAAATACAGGTTCCCACCAAGTGCAAATCAGCAATGGCGTTCCGCTGGGTACCTTAGGTAATACGTATCTTAATCAGCTGAGCCAACATTGTGAGTCATGGCAATGCCAAATTTGGGGGGCGGGAGGTCGCCTGCGCTTGATGTTGTCTGCAGAATGAACAATTGAGAGGCGTGTAAATGAAATTGGTTCACCCTCCCCATGCTGTGAGTGCTACTATCAGCGCCAGTTTTATTCGTATTTATCTTAATTATACCGACGCGCGTCCTTTTCAGACCAGAAGCTTGTCGCTGTACTGATATACTCGGATGCGATACAGAATGATGAACACGTTCAATACATGAACAGTCCAGGAGAGTTTTAAATGGCTGCCCTTAATTCAAAAGTCAAAAAAGCCGTTATCCCGGTTGCGGGATTAGGAACCAGGATGTTACCGGCTACGAAAGCAATCCCGAAAGAGATGCTACCGTTGGTTGATAAGCCATTAATTCAGTACGTCGTAAACGAATGTATTGCTGCGGGCATCACTGAAATTGTACTTGTAACTCACTCGTCTAAAAATTCTATTGAAAACCACTTTGATACCAGCTTTGAACTTGAAGCGATGCTGGAAAAACGTGTAAAACGCCAGCTTCTGGAAGAAGTGCAATCTATTTGCCCGCCACATGTGACTATTATGCAGGTGCGTCAGGGGCTGGCTAAAGGTCTGGGCCACGCGGTATTGTGCGCGCACCCTGTGGTTGGCGATGAACCGGTAGCTGTAATCCTGCCGGACGTAATTCTTGACGAATACGAATCTGATTTATCCCGCGACAACCTTGCCGAAATGATTCATCGTTTTGATGAAACAGGTAGCAGCCAGATTATGGTTGAACCGGTAGAAGATGTTACGGCTTATGGCGTTGTTGATTGTAAAGGCGTTGAATTATCCCCGGGCGAAAGCGTCCCGATGGTTGGCGTGGTTGAAAAACCAAAAGCTGATGTTGCGCCTTCTAATCTGGCCGTTGTGGGTCGTTACGTTCTTAGTGCCGATATCTGGCCTCTGCTGGCTAAAACCCCTCCGGGAGCGGGTGATGAAATTCAGCTGACAGATGCTATCGATATGCTGATTGAAAAAGAGACGGTTGAAGCTTATCACATGAAGGGCAAAAGCCATGACTGTGGTAATAAACTGGGCTATATGCAGGCGTTCGTTGAATATGGTATTCGCCATAATACTCTCGGCGCCGAATTTAAAGCCTGGCTGGAAGACGAGATGGGTATTAAGAAGTAACCTTCTGGTATTATCTGGTCAGAACGGCGCTGTATTAACAGCGCCGTTTTTTTATACCTAATCCGGGTAGGGTTGAGCGAAGTACCGGTAAAAAAAATCCCGCCAGTGGCGGGATTTTAAGCAAACTATTTCTGAATTATTCCTTGATCAGGAAATCGTCCAGTTGTTTACCTTGTTCTTCCATCGCTTTTTTGATCACTGCCGGTGTACGGCCCTGGCCAGTCCAGGTTTTAGTTTCACCGTTTTCGTCAACATAGCTATATTTAGCCGGACGTGCAGCGCGTTTAGCTTTGGTGCCAGATTTAACAGCAGCCATGCTATTCAGCAATTCGTTCGGATCAATGCCGTCAGCGATCAGCATTTCACGATATTGTTGCAGTTTACGAGTACGTTCTTCAACTTCAGCAGCAGCAGCGCTTTCTTCTTCGCGACGCTCGCTAACTACAACTTCTAATTTTTCCAGCATTTCTTCAAGCGTTTCCAGAGTGCATTCTCTTGCCTGCGCACGAAGAGTACGGATGTTGTTCAGAATTTTAAGTGCTTCGCTCATTGTAGTAATCTCAAACTTATATTGGGGTGGTTTGTTGAGCTAATAATAGAGCGATAAATTCAGTTGTGCAATAGCCAGGAATGTAAGGAATTCAAAATTGCGCTTTATTTAGTATCAGAATTAATTCTCCTGTCTTAAATTCCCCATGATGTTGGGCATAAAAAAGGCTTATTGACGAGGGGGCTTCTCAGCGGCTGAGAGTAAAAATTCAAGATTCAGGTCACATTTTATGGTGTACAAATAGTATCTCTTTGCAGTGATTTCAACCTTTTGTATTAGTTTTGCTTACGTGAATTCGCTAATACACGGCGACAGTGGGTAGATTCAATAACAATATGGGAAGGGTTTCTTTATTGCCGTATGATGATAAGTGACATTGATAAATTTCATGAGCACTATTTGTGAAAGAGTGTGTATATACGCGTCCGAGTTCAGGCTGTTTGGTCGATGGTTGTATGCTCTCTCACTATCCGTTACTTAAATTCAGGCGGCACTGTGCGAGCTTGCCCGCTCATTTATACGCCTTTGTGGCCAACGCTACACCGACATGTTCGTGAAATATGATACAATCCAGCCCATATTTATTTCCCCTCGTGAGGGCCTTCGGTCAATGGCACAACTATATTTTTACTATTCTGCAATGAACGCAGGTAAGTCGACTGCCTTGTTGCAATCTTCGTACAATTATCAGGAACGTGGGATGCGTGCCGTTGTATATACAGCGGAAATTGATGACCGTTTTGGTGCTGGAAAAGTAAGTTCACGTATAGGTCTGTCGTCACCTGCAAAATTGTTTAACCAAAATTCATCATTGTTCGAAGAGATTCGCGCTGAGAATGCGCAGCAAAGAATTCACTGTGTACTGGTCGATGAGTCTCAGTTTCTGACCCGACAACAGGTTTATGAATTATCTGAAGTTGTCGATCAACTGGATATTCCTGTTTTGTGTTACGGCTTACGCACTGATTTTCGTGGTGAGTTATTTGGTGGCAGCGAATACCTGCTTGCGTGGTCAGATAAACTGGTTGAATTAAAGACCATTTGTTTTTGTGGCCGTAAGGCCAGCATGGTATTACGCCTTGATCAGGCTGGAAGACCTTATAACGAGGGCGAGCAGGTGGTTATCGGCGGGAATGAACGCTATGTGTCGGTATGTCGTAAACACTACAAACAAGCGCAGTCTGAGGGCTCTCTGACGGCGATACAAGAACGACACAGCCACGATTAACCCTGTACGCTTCTGAGCGCTTATAAACACAGGGTAGGCCGGAACCTTCGTCAATGTTCTCTACCCTGTCAGACTCTTTTCTGACGGCTGGTCTCACATCTTCCTGAATACATCTCTTACACTGCCATTCTATTCACATGGTTAAATTGTGTATTCCCCGATTTTCATAACACAAGACGAAAAAAACGGCCCCAATTGGGACCGTTTATGATGAAGCTAAAACTTATCTGAGCAAATTAAGCGGATTTCTTCGCTTTCTTTTCTGCTTTCGGTGCAGCTACTGCTTCAGTCTTAGCGGCAGTCTGACCTTCGCTATACTCACGACCGTAGTAGGTATCCAGCAGGATCTGTTTCAGTTCAGAAATCAGCGGGTAACGTGGGTTAGCACCAGTACACTGGTCGTCAAACGCATCTTCAGACAGTTTGTCCACGTGTGCCAGGAAGTCAGCTTCCTGAACGCCAGCTTCACGGATAGACTTAGGAATACCCAGTTCAGCTTTGATTTCTTCCAACCAGCCCAGCAGTTTCTGGATTTTCGCGGCAGTACGGTCACCCGGTGCGCTCAGACCCAGATGGTCTGCGATTTCAGCGTAGCGACGGCGTGCCTGCGGACGGTCGTACTGGCTGAATGCAGTCTGTTTAGTCGGGTTGTCGTTCGCGTTGTAACGAATAACGTTGCTGATCAGCAGGGCGTTCGCCAGACCGTGAGGAATGTGGAACTGAGAACCCAGTTTGTGCGCCATTGAGTGACATACACCCAGGAAGGCGTTAGCAAACGCGATACCAGCGATAGTTGCTGCACTGTGTACACGCTCACGCGCTACCGGGTTCTTAGAACCTTCATGGTAAGACGCTGGCAGGTTTTCTTTCAGCAATTTCAGCGCTTGCAGAGCCTGACCGTCAGAGAACTCAGAAGCCAGTACTGAAACGTAAGCTTCCAGAGCGTGAGTGACGGCATCCAGACCACCGAACGCACACAGGGACTTCGGCATATCCATAACCAGGTTGGCGTCAACAATCGCCATATCCGGAGTCAGCGCGTAGTCTGCCAGCGGGTATTTCTGCCCAGTTGCATCGTCGGTAACGACCGCAAACGGAGTCACTTCAGAACCAGTACCGGAAGTGGTGGTAACTGCAACCATCTTCGCTTTTACGCCCATTTTCGGGAACTTGTAGATACGTTTACGGATGTCCATAAAGCGCAGTGCCAGTTCTTCGAAGTGAGTTTCCGGGTGCTCGTACATAACCCACATGATTTTCGCGGCGTCCATCGGGGAACCACCACCCAGTGCGATGATTACGTCTGGTTTGAAGGAGTTAGCCAGCTCAGCACCTTTGCGAACAACGGTCAGAGTCGGGTCAGCTTCAACTTCAAAGAACACTTCGGTTTCAACGCCAGCAGCTTTCAGAACGGAGGTGATCTGGTCTGCATAACCGTTGTTGAACAGGAAGCGGTCGGTCACGATCAGCGCACGTTTGTGACCATCGGTAATCACTTCATCCAGTGCGATTGGCAGAGAGCCACGACGGAAGTAGATAGATTTCGGAAGTTTGTGCCACAACATGTTTTCAGCTCGCTTAGCAACGGTTTTCTTGTTGATCAGGTGCTTAGGACCAACGTTTTCAGAGATGGAGTTACCACCCCAGGAACCACAACCCAGAGTCAGGGAAGGTGCGAGTTTGAAGTTGTACAGGTCACCGATACCACCCTGAGAAGCCGGGGTGTTGATCAGGATACGTGCGGTTTTCATCATCTGGCCGAAGTAAGCAACACGCTCTGGCTGGTTGTCCTGGTCAGTGTACAGGCAAGAGGTATGACCGATACCGCCCATCGCAACCAGTTTTTCAGCTTTGATGACTGCGTCTTCGAAGTCCTTCGCACGGTACATTGCCAGCGTCGGAGACAGTTTCTCGTGAGCAAACGGTTCGCTTTCGTCGACAACCTTCACTTCACCGATCAGAATCTTAGTGGTTTCTGGTACGGAGAAGCCTGCCAGTTCAGCAATCTTATATGCCGGCTGACCAACGATAGCTGCGTTCAGCGCGCCATTTTTCAGGATAACGTCCTGAACTGCTTTCAACTCTTTGCCCTGCAGCATGTAGCCGCCGTGAGTCGCAAAACGCTCACGTACTGCATCATATACAGAGTCAACCACGACGACAGACTGCTCAGAAGCACAGATTACGCCGTTATCGAAGGTTTTAGACATCAGAACAGATGCAACAGCACGTTTGATATCAGCGGTTTCGTCGATAACAACAGGGGTGTTACCTGCGCCTACGCCGATAGCCGGTTTACCGGAGCTGTATGCCGCTTTAACCATGCCTGGACCACCGGTCGCAAGGATCAGGTTGATGTCCGGGTGGTGCATCAGCGCGTTAGACAGTTCAACGGAAGGTTGATCGATCCAGCCGATCAGATCTTTCGGTGCGCCAGCAGCGATTGCTGCTTGCAGAACGATGTCAGCTGCTTTGTTAGTTGCATCTTTTGCGCGCGGATGCGGAGAGAAGATGATGGCGTTACGGGTCTTCAGGCTGATCAGTGATTTGAAGATTGCAGTAGAAGTCGGGTTAGTGGTTGGAACGATACCGCAGATGATACCAATCGGTTCAGCAATGGTAATGGTACCAAAAGTGTCGTCTTCAGACAGCACACCACAGGTTTTTTCATCTTTGTAAGCGTTGTAAATGTATTCAGAAGCGAAGTGGTTTTTAATCACTTTATCTTCGACAATACCCATGCCGGATTCGGCAACGGCCATTTTCGCGAGAGGAATTCGAGCGTCTGCGGCAGCCAGAGCGGCGGCACGGAAGATTTTGTCAACCTGTTCTTGAGTGAAACTGGCATATTCACGCTGGGCTTTTTTTACGCGCTCTACAAGTGCGTTAAGTTCAGCGACATTAGTAACAGCCATGATGCTCTCCTGATAATGTTAAACTTTTTTAGTAAATCATCTGCTCGATACGAGAGTATAGACAGACCGACGAAAATTTGTGTAATGGTTTGAAAATCAAACGGTTAATTAACGTCCACTTTACTTTGATTTACTAAAAGAGCTTATACGCTAGCGCCTGTTAACTCTAACGCGTTACCTCCAGGTGGCGTAAGCAAGATTACTCACTTCTGAGTAGTAATTGCGTGATCTGGATCAAAAATTCGCAAAGCTGACACCTTTCAGCAAGCCCTTTTAGCGTTTCTCGTTAAGTGTTAATAAATTGACGTAATGAATGCTAATAACATTAGCATATTTAATACATATTAATAACACTGAGTATTGGTAGCGTATTTACATTGATATACGCAGATAGAAGGTGAAGTATGCTGACAAAAGGCGTATCTTCAGCGCGGATTTTATCAATTTTTATGACTCATTTTATCCGGCTAACGCTTCGGAGCTAACCGTGATCCAAACGCTATTTGATTTTCCTGTCTATTTTAAATTTTTCATTGGGTTATTTGCGTTGGTCAACCCGGTAGGGATCATCCCCGTCTTTATCAGTATGACCAGCTATCAAACTGCCGCAGCACGAAACAAAACCAACCTCACGGCAAACCTATCGGTCGCAATTATCCTGTGGACTTCGCTGTTTCTTGGTGATGGTATTCTGCAACTCTTCGGCATCTCAATTGACTCGTTCAGGATCGCTGGCGGCATTCTGGTTGTGACTATCGCGATGTCAATGATTAGCGGAAAACTAGGGGAAGATAAACAAAACAAACAGGAAAAATCAGAAACCGCAATCCGTGAAAGTATCGGCGTTGTGCCGTTGGCATTACCGTTGATGGCGGGGCCGGGGGCGATAAGCTCAACTATTGTCTGGGGTACGCGGTATCATAGCGCGATTAACCTGTTTGGCTTTTTTGTAGCGATTGCGTTGTTTGCCCTGTGCTGCTGGGGGCTGTTCCGCATGGCACCATGGTTAGTGCGCCTGTTGGGCCAAACCGGTATCAACGTCATTACGCGTATTATGGGGCTGCTGTTAATGGCTTTGGGTATCGAATTTATCGTTACAGGGATCAAATCCATTTTCCCAGGTTTGCTGGCCTGAAACCTCTCTTCTGTGCAAACGGAGTCGTGTCCGGCTCCGTTTCCTTTCATTATCAGTAAAACTTCTCACTAAAGTTGAAAATCAGCAGAGCAATAATAAAAAATGCTGATGATTAACTCTCCTGTTAGCCATTGATTCTAAAGATATAACACGTCCCAGCACGCCCGGCGAAGACCGATACTGCTGTTATTTTATTAACATCATACTCTGGGGCTTGCTGAAGGATTATCGAAATGTTATTAGTTATTTCAGCCTTTATTTCAGATGAATGTGCTAATTAATAACCAATTGTTAAATTTATGTGCATTTTGACATGGCGTTGACTTAGGACAGGATGGTTAACACCATGGTCGACATAATGCATTGATTTTTGTGAACTTCCCATAATAAATCTTCATTCGTAAGACTTTTTAAGTGAGATTTATTTCCAATAAAAGAGAATTGGTTAACAAATTTGTAAAATGTATTGGCGGTTAAGAAACGCATTTGATACTTTCCGGCCAAGTATTATGCAGAAGAATTCACGTTGATGAGAATCATTTGCAGTTAGTTTCTCTCAACAGGGTAATAGCGTGTTTCCGGCAGGGGAGGCACGTAGAGAATCGACGCAAGGCGGTCATACGAATCGCCAGAATAAATAAAGTCGGTGATAGCAAGCAGTAAAACAATAAACCACCTGACGGCAGAAAATCTCCGGTGCCGTACAGGGATCCTGACAGGATTAACAGTCTGGTTAAAAAACCAGCCATAATAATGAGGGAGTACAACACAATGACTAACATCACTAAAAAAAGTTTAGTAGCTGCGGGGATCTTAACTGCGCTAGTCGCTGGAAATGTTGCCACGGCGGCAGTAGTGCCCGCGGGTGTGCAGCTTGCTGAAAAGCAGACTCTGGTGCGTAATAACGGTTCGGAAGTGCAATCACTCGATCCCCACAAAATCGAAGGTGTACCTGAATCCAACATTAACCGTGACCTGTTTGAAGGTTTATTAATCAGTGATGTCGATGGCAAACCATCGCCTGGCGTGGCTGAAAAATGGGAAAATAAAGATTTTAAAGTCTGGACATTCCATCTGCGTAAAGATGCTAAGTGGTCTGACGGCACGCCTGTTACCGCGCAAGATTTCGTGTATAGCTGGCAACGTTTGGCTAATCCAAATACTGCATCACCGTATGCCAGTTATTTGCAGTACGGTCATATTGTCAACATTGATGATATTATCGCCGGTAAAAAGCCGGTCACCGATCTGGGCGTAAAAGCTCTCGACGATCATACTTTTGAAGTTACCCTCAGCGAACCAGTTCCTTATTTCTACAAACTGCTAGTGCACTCTTCCGTTTCACCGGTTCCCAGAGCGGCTGTTGAAAAATTCGGCGAGAAGTGGACCCAGCCCGCTAACATCGTTACTAACGGTGCGTATAAACTGAAAGACTGGGTTGTGAACGAGCGCATTGTGCTTGAGCGTAATACCAACTATTGGGACAACGCCAAAACGGTTATTAACCAGGTAACTTACCTGCCTATTTCTTCTGAAGTGACTGACGTTAACCGCTATCGCAGCGGTGAAATTGACATGACCTATAACAACATGCCGATTGAGTTATTCCAGAAACTGAAAAAAGAGATCCCGAACGAAGTCCACGTTGACCCGTATCTGTGCACCTATTATTACGAAATCAACAACCAGAAAGCACCGTTCAACGATGTTCGTGTTCGTACCGCCCTAAAGCTGGCGTTGGATCGTGACATTATCGTCAATAAAGTGAAAAACCAGGGTGACCTGCCAGCATATAGCTTTACTCCTCCATACACCGATGGTGCGAAACTGGTTGAGCCAGAGTGGTTCAAGTGGTCTCAGGAAAAACGTAATGAAGAAGCGAAGAAACTGCTGGCTGAGGCCGGATATACCGCTGAGAAACCGCTGACCTTTGATCTGCTGTATAACACCTCAGACCTGCATAAGAAGCTGGCTATTGCCGCGGCATCTATCTGGAAGAAAAATCTGGGTGCTAATGTGAAGCTGGAAAATCAGGAATGGAAAACGTTCCTCGATACGCGCCATCAGGGCAACTATGATGTTTCACGTGCGGGCTGGTGTGCGGACTATAACGAACCTACCTCCTTCCTGAATATGGTGCTGTCCGACAGCTCCAATAATACCGTCCACTATAAGAGCCCGGCATTTGATAAGCTGATTGCGGATACGCTGAAAGTGACGGATGAAGCGCAGCGCAGCGAACTGTATTCGAAAGCGGAACAGCAGCTGGATAAAGATTCTGCGATTGTACCGGTTTATTACTACGTTAACGCCCGCCTGGTGAAACCATGGGTTGGCGGATACTCCGGTAAAGACCCGATGGATAATATCCACGTTAAAGACTTGTATATTATCAAGCATTAATGGCAAGACGTGGGGCAATCATGTTGCCCCACAGTGTCTTTTTCTTCGAACTATAAATACCTCTTTAGACAAAGAGAGGTATACCCTAAATAATTCACGTTGCAGGAAGGCGGCAACGCAGCGAATCACCAGGAGCTTACTTAAGTAAGTGACTGGTGTGAGCGAGCAAAGCCAACGCACTTGCAGCTTGAAGTATGACGGGTATAAAGGCACACGCCAGAAGGTACGGGCAATGTTAAAATTTATATTACGTCGCTGTCTGGAAGCGATTCCGACGCTGTTTATTCTTATTACGATTTCATTCTTTATGATGCGCCTTGCGCCGGGTAGCCCATTCACCGGGGAACGCGCATTGCCGCCAGAAGTGCTGGCTAATATTGAAGCGAAATATCATCTCAACGATCCCATCTCGACGCAGTACTTCAGCTATCTGAAACAGCTGGCGCACGGCGATTTTGGACCATCCTTTAAATATAAAGACTACACGGTTAACGACCTCGTTGCCTCGAGCTTCCCGGTTTCTGCGAAGCTGGGTGCGGCAGCCTTTATTCTGGCGGTGCTCGTCGGTGTTAGCGCCGGAGTGATAGCCGCGCTGAAGCAAAATACACGTTGGGACTATACGGTGATGGGGGTGGCAATGACCGGGGTGGTTATCCCCAGTTTCGTGGTCGCTCCCTTATTGGTCATGATATTTGCCATAACCTTGAAATGGCTACCCGGCGGGGGCTGGAACGGCGGGGCGCTGAAATTTATGATCCTGCCGATGGTGGCCTTGTCACTGGCCTACATCGCCAGTATTGCCCGTATTACTCGCGGTTCGATGATTGAAGTACTGCACTCTAACTTTATTCGTACCGCACGCGCTAAAGGGCTGCCGATGCGGCGGATTATTTTCCGCCATGCGTTGAAACCTGCGCTGTTGCCAGTGTTGTCCTATATGGGACCGGCATTTGTCGGTATTATCACCGGTTCGATGGTTATTGAAACCATTTATGGTTTGCCGGGTATTGGCCAGTTGTTCGTCAATGGGGCGTTAAACCGCGACTATTCGCTGGTTCTTAGCCTGACCATACTGGTGGGTACGCTGACCATCGTGTTTAACGCGATTGTCGATGTGCTGTATGCCGTTATCGACCCGAAAATTCGTTACTGATACTGGAGCTCGCTATGATGTTAAGTAAGAAAAACAGCGAGGCACTGGAGAATTTCAGTGAAAAGCTGGAGGTCGAAGGCCGCAGCCTGTGGCAGGACGCGCGTCGACGCTTTATGCATAACCGCGCGGCGGTAGCAAGCCTGGTGGTGCTGGTAATTATTGCGCTGTTCGTGACGCTGGCACCGATGCTGTCGCAGTTTACCTACTTTGATACCGACTGGGGAATGATGTCCAGCGCGCCGGATATGGAGTCCGGGCACTATTTCGGTACTGACTCGTCGGGACGCGACCTGTTGGTGCGCGTGGCAATTGGCGGGCGCATTTCGCTGATGGTCGGCATTGCGGCGGCGCTGGTCGCGGTAGTTGTCGGTACGCTGTACGGTTCTCTGTCGGGCTACCTTGGCGGAAAAATTGACTCGGTGATGATGCGTCTGCTGGAAATCCTCAACTCCTTCCCGTTCATGTTCTTCGTGATCCTGCTGGTCACTTTCTTTGGGCAAAATATTCTGCTGATTTTTGTCGCTATCGGGATGGTCTCCTGGCTGGATATGGCGCGTATCGTGCGTGGACAAACGCTGAGCCTGAAGCGCAAAGAGTTTATTGAAGCGGCGCAAGTCGGCGGGGTGTCTACCGTGCGTATCGTTATCCGCCATATTGTGCCGAACGTGTTGGGTGTGGTGGTGGTTTACGCTTCATTGCTGGTGCCGAGCATGATTCTGTTTGAATCCTTCCTGAGCTTTTTGGGATTAGGTACGCAAGAACCGTTAAGTAGTTGGGGTGCGCTGCTCAGTGATGGTGCCAACTCGATGGAAGTCTCACCATGGCTGCTGCTGTTCCCGGCAGGTTTCCTGGTGGTCACTTTGTTCTGTTTTAACTTTATTGGCGATGGCCTGCGTGATGCCCTCGACCCGAAAGACCGTTAAGGAGTGCAGCCATGAGCGTAATTGAAACCTCAACCGCGCCGCTCGCGCAACAACAGGCTAACGCACTGCTAAACGTAAAAGATTTGCGTGTGACGTTTGCGACCCCTGACGGCGATGTAACTGCGGTCAACGATTTAAACTTTTCTCTGCGAGCCGGAGAAACGTTGGGTATTGTCGGTGAATCCGGTTCGGGTAAATCGCAAACGGCCTTTGCCCTGATGGGGCTGCTGGCGGCGAATGGTCGTATCGGGGGCTCCGCAACGTTCAACGGGCGTGAAATTCTGAATTTACCGGAACGTGAACTGAACAAACTGCGCGCCGAGCAAATCTCGATGATTTTCCAGGACCCGATGACGTCCCTCAATCCATACATGCGGGTCGGGGAGCAGTTGATGGAAGTTCTGATGCTGCATAAAGGCATGAGCAAAGCGGAAGCTTTTGAAGAGTCGGTCAGAATGCTGGATGCGGTGAAGATGCCGGAAGCGCGTAAGCGTATGAAAATGTATCCGCATGAATTCTCCGGTGGTATGCGTCAGCGCGTAATGATCGCCATGGCGCTGCTGTGCAGGCCCAAATTACTGATTGCCGATGAACCAACCACTGCGCTCGATGTGACGGTACAGGCGCAAATTATGACGCTGCTGAATGAACTGAAAAGTGAATTCAACACCGCGATTATCATGATCACCCACGATCTGGGGGTTGTTGCCGGTATTTGCGATAAAGTCCTGGTGATGTACGCCGGACGTACTATGGAATACGGCAGTGCGCGGGATGTTTTTTATAAACCCGTTCATCCGTATTCGATTGGTTTGCTAAATGCCGTACCTCGTCTGGATGCCGAAGGGGAAGAGATGCTCACTATCCCTGGCAACCCACCGAACTTACTGCGTCTACCAAAAGGTTGTCCATTCCAGCCGCGTTGCCCGCATGCGATGGAAATCTGTAGCAGTGCTCCGCCACTGGAGGAATTTAGCCCAGGCCGTCTACGTGCCTGCTTTAAGCCGGTGGAGGAACTGGTATGAATACGGTGACCGAACAACGTAAAGTGCTCCTTGAGATTGCCGATCTTAAAGTCCATTTCGATATTAAAGATGGCAAACAGTGGTTCTGGCAACCGTCTAAAACCCTGAAGGCGGTTGATGGCGTAACCCTGCGACTGTATGAGGGCGAAACCCTGGGCGTGGTCGGTGAATCAGGCTGCGGGAAATCGACCTTTGCCCGTGCGATTATCGGCCTGGTGAAGGCCACCGATGGAAAGGTTGCCTGGCTGGGTAAAGATTTACTGGGCATGAAACCCGATGAGTGGCGGGAAGTGCGCAGCGATATCCAGATGATTTTCCAGGATCCGCTGGCATCGTTAAACCCGCGCATGACCATTGGTGAAATCATTGCTGAACCGCTGCGAACTTATCATCCGAATCTTCCGGGTCAGGAAGTCCGCGACCGTGTGAAGGCGATGATGATGAAGGTTGGGCTACTGCCCAACCTGATTAACCGCTACCCACATGAGTTTTCCGGTGGCCAGTGTCAGCGTATCGGTATTGCCCGCGCGCTGATCCTTGAACCAAAGTTGATTATCTGCGATGAACCGGTTTCGGCGCTGGATGTATCAATCCAGGCCCAGGTGGTTAATCTGCTGCAACAACTACAGCGCGAAATGGGATTATCGTTAATCTTCATTGCTCACGACCTCGCGGTGGTTAAACATATCTCCGACCGTGTGCTGGTTATGTATCTCGGACATGCGGTGGAATTAGGGACTTATGACGAGGTGTACCATAACCCGCTGCATCCTTATACCAAAGCGCTGATGTCTGCGGTGCCGATCCCCGATCCGGATCAGGAAAGGAACAAGGTTATCCAGTTGCTGGAAGGCGAGTTACCGTCCCCGATTAATCCTCCTTCCGGTTGCGTGTTCCGTACGCGCTGTCCGATTGCTGGACCGGAATGCGCAAAAACGCGCCCGGTTCTGGAAGGAAGTTTCCGACATGCAGTTTCCTGCCTGAAAGTAGACCCGCTATAATCCTGAGGGCTGACAAAGGTCAGCCCTTTTTTTGGTGAGGTATCTGTGCCAGGTTTAGTCTCTTCTGTCCGCCGTGCGCTCTATCGCAAATTATTTGATTTAAATACCCGTTCAGGGCGTCGCTTTGAAGGTATGTGTGCGCTATTTGCCTTGCTCAGCGTTATCGTTATCTTCATTGAGTCCGGAGTAGGGACGCAATACCATTTAACCTTTGAGGAATGGCGCGTTTTTGTCTGGCTGGAGATCTTTATTACTCTGGTCTTCACCCTCGAATATCTTCTGCGCTTATGTTGCTGGGCCAACCCCGCTAAATATGTGTTCAGCTTCTGGGGGATAATTGACCTTGCCACCATTCTGCCGCTGTATGTGATGTGGCTATGGCCGGAAATCAGTCTGAGCTATGTTTTCGCCTGGCGAGCGATGCGTGTCCTGCGCGTCCTGCGTATTCTCAAGCTGCTGCGCTTTATGCCTTCTCTACGGGTGTTCTGGAATGCGTTAAAAAGCGCCCGACATCAGCTGATGCTGTTCTATTCCTTTATCGCCATTCTGATGGTGGTTTTTGGCGCGATGATGTATCTGATTGAAGGGCCAAAATATGGGTTTACTACGCTGAATGCGTCGGTGTATTGGGCGATTGTTACTGTAACCACCGTCGGCTATGGCGATATCACGCCGCACACCCCATTGGGGCGCATGGTGGCGTCTGTGCTTATCCTGATTGGTTACTCGGTGATTGCGATACCGACGGGATTGATTACCACGCACATGAGCAGTGCGTTCCAGCAGCGCGGGCACCAACGAAAATGTCCCCAGTGCCAGCAGGCGCAGCACGAACATAGTGCGCAATTTTGTAACCGCTGTGGAAGTAAACTGCCGGGTTAAAAATGAAAAAAGCTGCGAGAGCAGCTTTTTTGTTTGATTATTCGCGCCAGAGAATATGGCAGAGCTTATGATCTTTTTCGCGACATAATAAAACGCGCGCGAAAATATCGTTAATCTCGCCGTCTTCTGTATCTGCCAGACCAATCACCACCTCGGCAAAGAAGTCAGGGTTCAGGTCAAAATCAACATGCTCCTGCCAGTCTTCTGCCGGATCGAACAACTCGGCACCGCCACGCTCTTCAAACTGCAAATTGAACAGAATGATGTCGGCTGGATCCAGATTGTCCGCAGCCAGTTCGAGAAAAATGTCATAAGCCTGCTCAAGCGTTTCGTCTTCGGTCAGGCGATTGTTCAAATCCATATCCATAATGACTACCTGTTTACTGTCTGATGGGCACGTTTTACAGCAATGGACTAAAGAAGTAAAACAGTCGCTCTGCTATCCGCTGCCAGAGTGGTCGTTTTACCCACAAACGGGCATCAAGCAGGCGGGAACGCGAAATATAATCATCCTGTACTGCCGCGAGATCGCCACCGAATCCGGCATCATCAATGACCAGCGTGATTTCAAAATTGAGCCACAGACTGCGCATATCCAGGTTAACCGTACCGACCAGGCTCAGCTCGCCATCGACCAGTACGCTCTTGGTGTGCAGCAAGCCACCTTCGAACTGATAAATTTTAACGCCAGCCGCCAGCAGCTCGGTGAAAAAGGCCCGGCTTGCCCAGCCAACCAGCAGGGAGTCATTTTTACGTGGAAGAATGATACTGACGTCAACCCCACGCTGTGCCGCCGTGCAGATCGCGTGCAACAGGTCGTCGCTGGGGACGAAGTAGGGTGTGGTCATTATTAAATATTCACGTGCTGAATAAGCAGCGGTTAGTAGCGCCTGATGAATCAAATCTTCAGGGAAACCAGGACCCGAGGCGATAGTGTGAATGGTGTGGCCGCTGGCTTGCTCAAACGGCATGATATTGACGTCTGGTGGCGGGGGCAAAATGCGCTTCCCGGTCTCAATTTCCCAGTCGCAGGAATAGACAATGCCCATAGCAGTGGCGACAGGACCTTCCATTCTGGCCATTAAATCAACCCATTGCCCGACGCCCGCATCTTGTTTGAAGAAACGCGGATCGACCATGTTCATGCTGCCGGTATAAGCAATGTAGTTATCGATCATGATCATTTTTCGGTGCTGACGCAGGTCCATACGGCGTAAAAATACACGCATCAGGTTCACCTTCAGCGCTTCTACAACCTCGATACCTGCGTTACGCATCATCGCCGCCCAAGGACTGCGGAAGAACGCTACGCTGCCGGCGGAGTCCAGCATCAGGCGACAGTGAATGCCACGTCTCGCAGCAGCCATTAACGACTCGGCTACCTGATCGGCCATACCGCCTGGCTGCCATATGTAGAACACCATTTCGATGTTGTGGCGCGCCAGCTGAATATCACGGATCAGCGCCTGCATCACGTCATCTGAACTGGTGAGCAACTGCAGCTGGTTTCCCTTTACGCCGGCTATTCCCTGACGACGCTCGCACAGTTTAAATAACGAAGAGGCGACGCTGCTATTTTCCTGGGCAAAAATATGCTTGCAGGCCTTGAGGTCGTTCAGCCATTTGGCGGTTGAAGGCCACATCGCCCGGGCGCGTTCGGCACGTCGCTTGCCCAGGTGAAGTTCACCAAAAGACAGATAAGCAATGATTCCTACCAATGGCAGAATGTAGATGATCAACAGCCAGGCCATTGCGGAGGGCACTGCGCGTCGCTTCATCAGAATGCGTAACGTTACGCCAGCAATGAGTACCCAGTAACCCAGAATGACCAGCCAACTCACCACGGTGTAGAAGGTTGTCATAAATTTAAAAATCCTTTTGAAAGCGTATTGTTAAGAGTTTACGCATCAGGATTAATCTGGCAAATAAAAACACGGGAAAACCACTGGTCTGCATTCGGTCTGGCGTTATAATGGCCGCTCAGTGACTGGAAGAGTAGTTAACATGAAGCGTAGTAGAACGGAAGTGGGACGCTGGAGGATGCAGCGTCAGGCTAGCCGCCGTAAAGCACGTTGGCTTGAAGGACAATCGCGTCGTAATATGCGTATCCACACTATCAGAAAGTGCATTCTCAATCATCAACGCAACTCGTTGCTGTTTGCAATCCACAGTATCTGATCTAAAAGGGCACCGCTGGCGGTGCCCAATGTCTGCGTTTGTTCTGTTTTTTAAAATACTTTCTTGTATTGTCATTCGGCCTATTTCGAAGAATTCCGCGTAAAAACGTTCTGTTACGCTAACGCCTTCTATTACCTGCCTTTCGGCCTTCCAATCATCACACTTTGAGTACAAGTGTTACATTGCGGGTAGCTTAGAGCAACGAGTTTTGTGTACACTTTTGCGTACTCAAAAGCCAAATGTGTACCCATTCAATGATCACTGACACAAAGCTCAGGAAGGCCCTTGGCAAGAAGCGCGATGATATCGAAACCATTTCAGATTCTCACGGACTCAACGCAAGGATCAGTCAGGCCGGAAAGGTCTCTTTCTTCTACCGGTACAGATGGGCAGGCAAAGCTGTAAAACTCAATGTCGGCGATTATCCAGCAATGAGTATTGCTCAGGCAAGGGAAAGGCGTCTGCAATTCAGAACCTGGCTTACTGAGGGACTAGATCCCCGGGAGCAAGTAAAGCTGGAGAAATTGACCCGCGAAGGTTCCATGGCCGTATCGGAAGCATTCAATTATTGGATCGAGAAACACTGCATCGCTAATCAACTGACAAAGACAGATTATTATCAGTTGGTATTTGCCAAGCATATCGCCGAGCCGATGCGAAACGTCAAAGTCGACAATTCCACAAAAAGGCACTGGATAGATGTTTTTGATCAGATTGAAAGCAGGGTGATGGCTCATTATATGCTTTCGCTGTGTAAACGCTCATTCAGATTCTGTATTAACCGAGGCGTAATATCGACCAATCCGCTCGAGGGATTGCTTCCCACTGACGTTGGCCAAAAACCGAAAAAGAGAACGCGGCGCTTGGATGATCGTGAGCTGGTGGCTATTTATCGGTGGCTGCAAAACCGCATGTCCATAGAGTCCGTGTTTCTTGTGAAATTTATTATGTTGACCGGCTGTAGGACGGCAGAGATTCGGTTGAGCGAAAGGTCATGGTTCAAGCTGGATGAAAATGAATGGATAGTTCCTGCTGGAAGTTACAAAACGCGAGTGCACATGAGAAGGGCTCTTTCTGATGCTGCGGTGGGACTGGTAAAAAATCATCTTGAGAAGATCAACACAAAGCATTTAGTCACTTCACAGCGCTTACTGGATGGGGAAATTAAAGACGTCCCGGTTCATCCGCCAGTTGCTTCGAACTACGCCAGGTATATTTGGTCAGAATCCGGCATGGAGCCCTGGTCTCTCCATGATATGAGAAGAACAATCGCAACAAATCTTTCAGAACTTGGCTGTCCGCCGCATGTGATTGAAAAGTTACTTGGTCACCAAATGGTTGGCGTGATGGCGCACTATAACCTGCATGACTACATCGATGATCAAAAACACTGGCTCCACGTTTGGCAGAGCCATCTTGAAAACATCATCGGTGAGCCGTTCAGTTAATTGGCTGTTTCACGCCTTCCCACTCTTTGACTGACTCCGACTTCCAGCGGTTAGGATTACCGGGAAAGTCCGGGGCGGGGAACGGCTTCGCAAAACCCCGCGGCATCGTGTCTGTGCTTTGCCATGACCAAAGGGTTTTACGTGAGATTTTGTATCGACTGGTCAGGTCTGACGTCAGCAAAATATCATCCATCATTTTTCTCCAATGGCCCGAACTGGGCCATTTCCAAAAGTAATATCAAGAAACCTGACCCGGCAGCGCGCGCAAACGACGCATACCTGTCATCGCTGTGGCCACGTAGCTAGCCTTACGGTTCACTACCTCCACCCAGACCTTCACACCTTCAACTCTCACCGTGTACGTCTCTTTCATCTTGCTGAGGCCATAGTCGCCGTAACGTTCTGCATGAGTGGCCAGTGCTATGTCGCATGCCTTACGCGCTAACGGGGATTGCTGGTTGCCTCGGTTAATCAGTCGCATGGTCACCGCCTTCTGGATTGGATGGTTGACGGAAAACCGCTCGGGACGGTGACCAATCGCAATATGCATCGGTTTCGGTATGCCCGAAAATTGCCTTACAGCGACGGATATGGGCGCAGTCGCCGCAGGTCTTACCCTTCGGGAGTTGCATTTTATCGGGGTCTGCCGGGTTATAATTTAGCTCAGTCATTCCAGGCCTCCAGCTCGTTCTGGATTTCCTCGTCGATCTCGTCATTGGTGGCGTCTTCGTTTAGATAGTCGCGCGCCTCTTTAAGATACTGTTCTCGGCGTTCGTGGTACCAGGCAGAGAACTCCGGTGACCAGCCGCGACCATTACCTTGAAAATCAACCAGAGCGTTGTCCTCAGCCATACGCTCAACCATGCAGTCGGCAGTTGTCAGGGCGCATTCCCGGATGTAACCGCGAAGGTGGTGTTTGCGCCACCAAGGACTTACTTTCGAATCGCAACGTCCTTTGAACTCAATTTCCCAGCGGCGGATGCAGCGTGCGTTTAAAGATTTACTCATCTCGTTACCGGGAGGGTTCGCCCTCCCGCCTCCCTTAGGCCACGTATTCCGGTTTCATATCCGCCAAGGTGATGCTGAACTGATCGTGCAGTTCGTCGCCAAGATGACGTTTCGCCGTTGCAAGAACTCGCTCAACTTCCCCAAACCGTTCAGCTGCATCCGGTTCATCCGGAGACGGCAGGGAGTTTATCGCGGCTTCAACCTTGTTACGTGAATCAACCAGGTAGTAGCGCTTCACTGCCTTATTCTTCAGCTCGGTGAACAGGGCAGATCCGAGCGTGGCCTTCGCGCTTTCGATATCAGCACGCAGTGCTTTGGCGCTATCAACATCCTGTGCTGCCTCGATGCGCTCGCGGAAATCATCGGCAAGAGCGTCGATATTTACCGACGATTCGTGTGCGCTTTGCGTAGTTGTGACGGTGTCACCTGCGATTTCAGCAACGCTCATTCGTTGGGCTGAGCCAGGGTTAATAACTTTTTCTTCTCGTTCTTCGACTTCATCGGCACTGTAAACACCAAGAATCACATCAGGGCAGTACAAGCGAGCCCAGCGCTTTACCGCGAGATAAGCGAGCTGCTGACGCGGATCACTTGCCCATAGTGTCGAATTACGAACCTGAGCCTGAGAAAGCATGAGTACCAGTTCGCGTGGCTCATCCTCGCCTTTCATCGTTGCCCACACACGAATTCCTACACCGGCCTCATCCTTTAAATCCCAACCGGGCGCGATGTACTTATTGCCTTTAGAACTGGTTCTCTCTACAAATCGACCAATGATGTTTTCCCATGGGCCAAACCAATCGTAATGAAGGCGATCTTTTGTAGGCGACATGTTGGTAACAACCGCATTAACCAGTTGAGCTTCGTAACCCAACACTCCGCTATTACCGACGATGTGGGTCTTCTGAGCTACGGCAAAGGGGTCCATACCCCATCGTGCGGCCTGCATGACCACAGCCATCCGGGAGCGATGATAAACCGCGCTCAACCCAAAGAGGCACCAGACCACGAAAAGATCCGTGATTCGGTCCGAGCCTGGTCGTCGGCGCTGGGCAATCAGGACGTGGTATCAGCGCTGATCATCAACGAATACCGGGAGCAGGGCGGGACCGATATCAGCTTCCCGGAGGATATCAGCCGGGCGCGCCAGAAGCTTTTCCGCTTCCTGGACAACCATTTCAACAGCGAACGGTACCGCGAAAACGTTCGCCAGCTAACTCCGGCAATTCTTGCTGTTATGCCGCTCGAGTTCCGTAACCGCCTGCTACCAAAAGACAACGTTATGGCCCGTCTGGCTCGGCTGGAGAAAGAAACCAGCGAAGCGAAGATTGCCGTCGCTATGAATGCGCCACGGCATCAGAAGCTGAAAGAGCTGAGTGAGGGGATCGTGGAGATGTATCGCGTTGACCCTGGCTTAACCGGCCCACTGATCGAGATGGTGGAGATGATGCTGGGTGCGATGTGAGGGAAAACGGCAATGAACCACATCGAATTTATCGAAAAGCACGTCCGCGAAGAACTGGTCCGGCAGGGCTTCACTGCGGCAGTGGCGCAGGGGGGGGGCATTTCAGGCTGTCGATATGTACAAGCGCATGTCTCAGGCAAGTCGCAAAGGGAGGATTTTTGATGATGTTTTGCGTCACGCGAAATTATGGGCAGAAAAACAGACGTTGCCGGCTGAACGATTTGAAACGAAGCGCGTTAAGCGCGGTGGTCAGCAAGGACTGTTCTGAAAGGGTGAAGGCCGCTGTGCTCGAACACAGACGGCCTTCGGGTGCAAAAACTGGCAGTTATTGCGAGAACATTATGACAAACGCATATACAAAACACCAGGCGAAAGGAGCATAGCTATGTCGAATGTTGCCTACGCCGATTTTGCGGCGCGTACCGCCGTCAGGAGCAACCGGATGGAGAACCAGAAGACCGGATTCATCCCGTTGTACCGGAGTGTACTGAAGAAGCCCTGGGCTAAAGATGTTTTCCTTCGCACTCTGTGGGAGAACCTTCTGTTGGGCGCCGCCCGCCAGCCCTACACGGCAAACTTTAAAGGCCGGCAGTGGCCATTACAAACCGGACAACTGGTGACCACGTCGGCAGATCTCGGGCTGAAATTATGCGACCGAAATGGTGAGCCAACAAGTCGTCATGCAGTGGATCGAATGCTGTCTCTTTTCGTGAAAGAAGGGATGATTTCAACCGCTGGCGAGAAGAGAAAAGGCACTGTAATTACCATCACAAATTTCGCACGTTACGCTCAAAAAATGGACGATTTACCCGCGCATAACGCCGCGCATAACAGCGAGCATAGTCCCGCGCATAGCGAACCCAGCAATGGCGAGGCTTCGGGAGTGGATGCCGAGCATAACCCCGAGCATAAGGCCGCGCTTAAGCCCGAGAATCATGAACAAGAAGTAATATTAAATACTAACGTATTTAATGTACGTCAGAGAATTTCAAAAATTGTTCCTGATGCAGCTGTCCAGACTCCGAAAGGTGACAAGTGGGGGACATCTGACGATCTCCGTTGTGCAGAGTGGATGCTGGCGCTGCGCGACATCACCAAACCATCCCTGAAAAAACCGAACATGACTGGCTGGGCGAATGATATACGCCTGATGCGCCAACTGGACGGACGCACCCACAAAGAGATTTGTGAGCTTTTCCGATGGGCCTGCAAAGACTCGTTCTGGTACAAAAATATTCTCTCCCCCGCAAAGCTCCGCGCCAAGTGGGACACTTTAACCCTTCACAGCGAAGACACTACCCGTAAGCCACGCACAGATGTCAGCGCAAACAAATCCGAAACTGGCCCGCACTGGAACAGTCCTGAAGCATGGGAGAAATTTTTATGACCCCGGATCTTTATCGTGCAATTCAGAATTGCGACAGCGAAATGCTATCGCGCATGGCTGGAGATTCTTACGACGGACGCAAGGTTGTAAACGCTGACGCTGAAAAGCTGGTGGATATGCTTTTTGAAAACCTCATGCAGGTATTCCCGGCATCCACTCAGACGAACCTACGTACTGACGCTGATATTCGCGTTGCAAAGCAGCAATGGATCGCGGCTTTTGCTGAGTCAGGCATCACCTCCCGTGAGCAACTTTCCGCCGGGATGCAGAAAGCCCGATCCAGCCAGTCACCGTTCTGGCCGTCGCCGGGTCAGTTTATTTCGTGGTGCCGTGAGGGGAGTGGTGCGCTGGGGGTCAGTGTGGACGACATCATGTGCGAATACTGGCGCTGGCGGAAACTTGTTTTTCGCTATCCGACCAGTGAGCAGTTCCCATGGAAGGATAAAAACCCGCTGTATTACCACGTCTGCCTGGAGCTTCGCCGTCGTGGAACAGAGGGACAGTTCAGTGAGAAGGAACTTATCCGAGCCGCTGGTGACATCCTGCATGACTGGGAAAAACGAGCACTGTCCGGTAAGCCGGTACCGCCAATCCGTCGCGCACTTGCAGCGCCGAAAGCAGCTACTGGCCCAACACCGGCAGAGATGCTGATGGCTCAGTACAAACAACGCAAAAACGCCGATCTGGTCTAATGGGGGAAATCACTATGGCAAGCAAATCACTGTGGGCAATTGTCGATTTTCTTCAGGTTAACCAGACCGTAACGCCGCGTCAGGTTCAGAGACTGCTGGGATGCGACTGCAAGAAGGCACACAACCTGCTGCTTCACCTGGTACGCAGAGCGGTAGTAATCCGCGCTGGCGAGCCACATCACCCGGTCTATTCGCTGCAACCCGGCGGGGAGTTGAACATCAAGCAGCTCAAATCGAACATGAGCAAAAACATGGTCACATCAGTTTGCCGCACAAGTCCGGCTATGCAGCGTGTACTGGCGTTTTACGGGAGAGCATCAGCATGAAACCAGATGTTAAAAAAATCATCGCCGATATCAAGGCGACAAAAGGGAACCGCAAATTTTGTAATGGCCTGGCTGGCACACTCCAGGATGATAATTATGCGTCATCAATTTGCAAATACGTTAAAACCGTAACGCCGGAAAGAATCGATCTCCTGATTGAATATGCTGAAAAACTTGAAGCCGAAGTCACAGACATGGCAGTACAGCTCGCTAACGCCGAGAGCAAGTGCAGGGAGCTGTCATCAAAAGCAATGGAACTGGTATGCGAAGCCAGCCTGGTTTACAGCAAGTACAACGACACGCAGATGCCAGACCGTGACCTTGTCGATATGCAGACGCTTCAGGAAATGCACGACCTGTGCAAAGGAGCAGCGCTATGAGCAAGTCAATCGCAGATGGCGCAAAACTGACGCCGGAAACATTCGCTGATTTTGTTGAACGCCTGAAATATCACCATCGCGGAGAAGGTGTTAGCCGCCATATCACCGCAGACCCAATTTTCATGGTTCAGAAGCAGTCCACAATTTACGGTATGGACACCGATTATTGCGATGGACGTTTCGTAGCGTTCGAAGATAGCGTCTGGTTTTCCCCACAAGAATACTGGGATGACCTGGACGATGATGAACAGGCTGATCTCAATGCTGAATGTGAGGAAACATACGACACGACATTCACAGATCTTAGTGAAGATACTCAGTGGTCTGTTCTCGAAGATCTCGAAAATCATACTGTAAGCGGGTTCAAAAAAGAATGGCAGCACGTAAACGCGCACCTTACCAGAGAGGCCGCTGAGGCGTTCATTCGACGAAAACAGCACGACTATCCACCACTTCGAGTTTACGTCGAAAGCATGTATTTCGGGTGGGAGTATCGGGAAATCATCAATGCCCTTTGTGATGGGCGCTTAGTTCTCGCAGATACCCAGGAGGCAGCTCAATGACAGCACTCAACAAACAGGCGCTGCGCAGTAAGGCGCGGTCAGCCAGCGCAGGTGAATGGATTAAAGAGTCTGGCGATGGTTGGGAGGCAATTTGCAGTGCTGAAGACCAGGCCAACGGCAACTTCATAATCGCGCACTTTGAGGGGCCAGACGCTCGGGCCAACAGAGAATTTTCACAGGCCGCTAACCCTGGCACCGTGCTGGCGCTGCTGGATGAGCTGGATGAGCTGGAAGCCGCGCAGAGTTACGCAAAAGAACGCGACGAAGAGAATCAAGACCTGATGCTTACGGTTGGTCGGTTGCGCGTGGAAAAGGAAGCCGCAGAGAAGCGCATAGCAGAACTGGAGGCGCGGACAGTGATGCTGCCCCAATATCGCAATTCACCGGACATGCACACAAAACAGTTTTATGAGGCTATCGGATTTAATCAGGGGCTTGATATTTTCATAGAAGCACTCCGCGCCGCTGGCATTGGCGTGAAGGGGGAGTGAGATGAAACCAGCAAATTTGGCCCCGGTTTATTGTTCGCTTTATCCAGAGCTGGCTGAGATATCACGAAAACACGGCTATGCAATGGCAATACACGGAACAATGGCACGAGACTTCGACCTGATTTGTATTCCTTGGACTGATAATCCGTCAGCGCCGCAGGTTGTAGTGAATGAGTTTACCTCAACTTTTGCAATGACCGACGTCACAAGCCCAAGCATAAAACCGCACGGCAGAATGGTGTATTCCATCAGTTTTGGTTTCGGTGAATTTTTTGCCGACCTGTCGTTTATGCCGATAGTCGCTGGCATTGGCGTGAAGGGGTAGTGAGATGACCGTAGAACTAAGAGATAAACGTCGCAGTGGGCAACGCATCCCCGGACTCGGAATGTCAAATGGGACATGGTTCGCGGTGCTGGATATTCCAGGCATGGAAAAACTTGTTAACCAGCAACATACCAATGATCCGCTCGATGTCACCCCAGCCAAAGCGAAAAAGATGGCTGACATCGTAGAAACATGAACACCACCTGAAGGATGGTCAGGCGACATGGCTGAAAAAATGAAGGGTTATATCGTCGAATTTCTTCGCGCTTGCAACGGATTCAGGAGCCACTAACCCATGACAACTAACAACCACCCGGCGCACGGTCCTGTATCACTCGAGCGCCTGCACCAGATACGAGAAATACTCAGCAAAGCAGCAGCACAAAGCGACGGCGGCAATCTCGGATACGCAATGGCTGATGCTGTGAAGGTAATTGAATGGGTGCTTGAAGCGAGGAATGCGGGGTCGGAATAAACAAATAATTAATGAATTGAATGAATTGTCCATAGAATGAAAAACCATCTTATCACGATGGTTTTTTTATTATTTATGGGATAGAAAGAGGGGGTATAAGTTATCAACCTGAAAATAAAATCGAGTTAATCAAGTGACAACAAAGAATCGACACGGACTTTCTCGGCAAGTGCCTGCAGAGGTTAAACGAGTTATCAGGCAAAGATGTGGATTTGGCTGCGTGATCTGTGGCTTCGGATTTTATGAGTACGAGCACTTCGATCCAGATTTTGCTGATGCTACCGAACACAACCCTAATGGAATGACATTGTTATGTTCTCAATGTAACCAGAAACGAGCCAGGGGCAGACTGTCCGCTGAAAAGGTTGCGTCAGCTAATGCTCATCCTAAGTGCCTTCAACAAGGGTTTGCGAATGAGCTTTTTGATTTTCATAGCGAACCATTGGAAATAGTTTTTGGTGGATTAACGTTCTACAACTGCGAGCACCTTATAGTAGTAAATGATCGGCCTATCTTGTCTGTTCAGTCATCTCCTGAACCAAACTCTCCAATGTTACTCTCGGGAGTATTCTGCGATGTACTTGGAAGGGAGATGTTAAGGATCCATGAGAATGAATGGTCTGTTAATTCAGATAATTGGGATGTGGACTGTGAGGGGCCGAGAATAACCATTAGAAGTGCTCCCCGTCAGATTGCCCTTGTTTTGAAAATGAATCCCCCGAGGGGAATAATTGTAGAGCGATTAGACATGACTTTTGAGGGGGTAAGATTTATAGGGGATGAAAAGAACCTACAATTTACGATGGATGGGAGAAACTGGAATAAGTGGTCAGGAGGGGCGATCAGAAACGGCTTTGTAGGTATATTCATTGAGAACAGACCTAAGGTAGCAAACGATCCTGTATACGTATTATAAATAACTTTCTATTTGTTGATGCTGCAACCACATGAGCTTTACCGCGCGCAGGGCTTCCCTGAGTGGTACATCATCGACCAGGACTATCGGGGCAAGAAGTACGCGAAGGACAAACAGGTTGCGCGCTGCGGTAATGCGGTCCCGCCGCCGTTCGCTGAAGCACTGGTGAAGGCAATTTGCAGGAGCATTGTCAGCAGAAACAAATAGCAGCCTGATTTATAACCCCCTGCAAAACCAGAGGGGAGGTATGTCGAAGCGCAAAATTGTAGCAAAAACATTAGTTCGTGCCGGAAAGTTGTAGAGAACTTGAGTGAGTAGCTTGATACACTTCAGGCAGTACTCGTTAGTCAGACGGTAAGTTACCTTTAAAGTACGGGAGAGATCTGATGATTGTTGACTATCTGTTGATTGGTTATGGAAGGGATGGAGAGATAAAACAAGATGAATGTAATAGCGGAGACATGCTAGCGCCCTCTCTGAAATTTGCTCCGGCAAACCCATCTTCGAAGCAATACCCAGCGCAAACATTTGATGTCAAAGTCATACACCATCTTGGTAACCGGTATGCTATTGCTATAGCTCTGGAGGATGGCGAAACATTATCTGCATCTAAAATTAACACCTTGATTGAGTCTTCAGGTATGAAGCCAGTACCAATCGAAATTATTGGGGAAATTTAATTTTCATAACCCAATCGCCTATATGACCATATCGACAGAACAGGCCTCTCCGGAGGCCTTTTTCATACATTGAAGGTGGAGATAGTGTTACTCATCTATCGTTCGCTGAGGCGCTGGTGAGCGCGAACCTGCCGGAGCTATGACAGTCGAAACAAATCGCGACATAACATATAATCCCTTTCAATATAAAGAGAGGGATTATATGAAATTTTCTAGGATGATTGCTGGGACTGTATTTTCTGTGATGTTATCTGGCTGCGCTGCAGTACAGTACAACGACGGTGAGAAGGTTAGTATCCAGTCTGATGGCTGGTACGGACTCGATAGCCTTCATGAGACAGCTGTTAAAGCGTGTAGCCAATATGGTAAAACGAGAGCTACTTATCTTCATAGCGCAAATATGAATCCAAATTTACCCGCGGGGAGTGGTGTTCAGAATACATTCTGGAAATGCGAGCCTTAGATTTGTGAACTTTCAGCATCGCAGCAAAATCGAAAGAAGAGCAGGACAAGTTAAACGTTGACCAGGCTACATAGAAATAGCAGAAGCTAACATTAAATAGGGAATTTGAATGGAACTGTGGGTTGGTTCAATGATCGGTGGCGTAATCGGGGCAGTAATGGGCCATGGCGCAAATCACTTTATTGGGTGGTTTAAAGAAAATAAACAGTCCAGTCCAGAAAGAAAATTCATTTGTGCAGAACTAGTCTTCCTTCTTGAAAATTATGCTGTTAAGTGTGCTGAGGTTGTTCAGGATGATGGCGAACCTAATGGCGATCAAGGTGAGTATGACACGACAACAAAAATTCCTGACAAAATTGATTACTCGTTAGTTAAGGGAAACTGGAAGTCACTAAAATCAAAGACAATGTACGAAATATGTAGCCTTCCAATGAAACAAAATGAGGCTATGAAAGCCATTAACTTCGCTGGTGAATACATGTCGTCTCCTCCAGATCATCGAGAGTTTTTTGAAGAGAGACAATTCCAATTTGCCTTACTTGGGTTAAAAGCTGCTGAGATTGCTTCTGGAATCCGCAAAGAGAATGGCTTCCCTGATACAGAACTGGCATCGTGGGTGATCCCCGCACTTGAGGAAAGGCTTCATAAAATCAAAACCAAAAGGCTAAAATATCAAGACGAAGAAGACCTTTGATTTTCCATAATCAACCCTCCATAATTGACTCTGTCAGTCTGAGCAACTGACAACCTTATGCGCCACGGAGAGTACCATGGCGCAGTTACAATTAATCAAGCATTCCTCAGGAATCCTGATCCCTGCTACGCCGGAGACCAGCGATATTCTGCAATCAAAAATCAAACTTGGTGCCGTACTGGTAGCCGAGTTTCGTCAGGTGAGGAATCCCGCATTCCATCGCCGTTTCTTTGCGCTCTTGAATCTCGGGTTTGAATACTGGGAACCTACTGGCGGGGCAATCTCCTCCAACGAACGTAAATTGGTGACCGGCTATGCCAAGTTCCTTGCCTCATTCGCGGGAAGTGAAGCCGCACTCCTGGATGCTGCTGAGCAATACCTTGAGCGTATCGCTGATAAGCGCGCCGGTAGTATCAGCATCTGCAAATCCTATGACGCATACCGAGCATGGGTGATCGTCGAGTCTGGCCATTACGACGCTATACAGCTTCCTGACGGCACCCTTCGCAAACACCCCCGCAGCATTGCCTTCGCCAATATGGATGAAACCGAGTTCCAGCAGCTGTACAAAGCCGCGCTCGATGTTCTGTGGCGCTGGGTATTGTCCCGGGCATTCAAGACTCAGCGAGAAGCGGAAAACGCCGCTGCGCAGCTTATGAGCTTTGCGGGGTGATGGCGATGAAATTTTCTTGGTTCCACCATCACGAATGCACAACCGAACAGGCAGACGAGCTGGTGGCAAGTTACCGCCGCCGTGGCGCCACAGTAGAACGTAGCCTGAATCGCGACAACATCACCTGGACTGTCAGCGTGCAACTGCCTGAAAGCGAGAAAGCACCGCGCCCGAGTAAGGTATGGCAAAACAGGGCGTGGGGTTGAGCATGGCCAAGTTACCGCGCCGTAAGTGCGCCAACAAAGAATGCCGGCAGTGGTTCCATCCGGTGCGCGACACGCAGACCGTCTGCGGTTATGAGTGTGCCAGCATCGTCGGCAAGGAGCAGACCAGAAAAGCGCGGGGAGCCGCACAACGCAAGGAGTCCGCCAAACAGCGCGCCACTGAGAAGAAAGAGCGAGCCGCCTGGCGCCAGCGTAAAGCTGCAGTTAAGCCGCTGAAGCACTGGGAAGATTTAACGCAGCGTGTCGTCAATGACTACATCCGCGAGCGTGATGCCGATCTGCCATGCATTAGCTGCGGGACGTTCGAAACCGTCCAGTGGGAAGCTGGTCACTACCGCTCACGCGGTAAGGCATCCCACCTGCGCTACCACGAAGACAATATCAGTAAACAATGTCACCACTGTAACGTGCAGTTGTCGGGCAATCAGCAGCAGTACCGCCTTGGCCTTATCGAGAAAATTGGGCCTGAGCGCGTCGAGGCACTCGAAAAAAATAACACCCCGCACCGATACACCATCGAAGAACTCGAAGCCATCAGGAAGCACTACAGCGCGCTTCGCCGTGGGTTAATTAAGAGCAGGGAGGCCGCATGACATTTGAATCCTACTTTGCCGATCACCTCCGCGTTCGCTGGCAGCGATTGCGCTTATACCATTTCCCCGGCTCTGTGCTGACGGACTACCGAATACTGAAGAACTACATCAAAACCATAGGCGGTGCTGTATGAACACTCAATTTCTCGAATACGTGCGCCAGCAGCTGGTGGTGGCCACCGCCGATTTAAGTGGTGCGACGAAAGGGCAGTTAATGGCCTGGCTTGAGAATGCACAGTTCGATACTGGAACGTTTAAACGTAAAAAGCCTCGAGTGCTGGATGAAGTGACCGGGAAACTGTTTACGCTGGATAACCCACCAATACCGGGCAAACAGTCGCATGCTAAGGGTTCACATATTCCTCTGGTGCAGCCAGTTGAATACTCCACCGCATCGTGGCGCCGCGCACTGATGACGCTCGAAGAACACCAGAAGGCCTGGTTGCTGTGGAGCTACAGCGAAAACACCGGTTGGGACAATCAGGTCGCCATAACACGCTGGGCTTGGGATCAGTTCAGCCAACAGTTGGAAGGGAAGCGAGTAGCGAAGAAGACGATAGACCGTTTACGCCAGCTAATCTGGCTTGCTGCGCAGGATGTGAAACGCGCGTTATCCGGGAAGGATCCGTATCAGTATGGCGATCTGGCTGCGCTGTTGGGCGTTAACAAAACAAACTGGTCTCAGAATTACGTGGAACATTACGATGCAATGATTAGCCTTTATAGGGGGCTCGACTCCAAGGCGTTACTTCATGTTTCGCGATCACGTTCACAACAAAAGGCAGCAAATTGTCGGCAAGGTATTGCATAAATGAACTAATTGGCATATATTTCGTGTAAATCTGATATTGTGCCATTGTTGTATGCACTGGCAGTAAATGAGTTTTCAAGCCTGAGGTTGACGCCTTGGGCTTTTTTATTTGAATGTAGACAAGCGGTAAAGCACTCAAGCCATAATTGAATTCTCGCTGGCTAAATCCCTGCCAGACGCGTCAAGTCTAAGTTCACTTCGAGGTATCAAAGGTAGTTGTCAATTTGATATATTTCGCTTCAAAGAAGTTGAGAAATGGATTAATGATAATGAGGTTGCCAACAAAGGTAGAGCTGATTTCATTCTGCTTCGTAGTCATTTGGGTTATCTGGTGTGCATGGGCAGACAAAACAACTCACGACACATACCTTTTTGATGGGGTGCTTTATAAGTCAGTTATTGTGGGGACTTCCTTCGTGATAGGAGTTTTCATTGCTTGGCGTGTGTACCTAAGTAATAAGTTCTCAACAGGTCTGGTTAAGAGGCTTTTTGGCGTTTGTCTCACCGTTATGATGTACCTGACTTTTACCTTTTGGAACGTTCCAGAGTTAATAATGATCTCATCAGCTAATAAGCATGTGAGTGACAATTACCGATTCAAAATGAGATACCCCACGCAATCTGGAGGAAAAACCAGGTCATGTAAGGCTCATGTTATCTACTATGACACATATCTGAAGCGTGAAATCGCACTCTGTCACTGGGATTATGCTCCATCTTTTTTCTATACGGATTATATTCGAGTAGATAAGCTGATTTCAGGTATGGGCGGGCAGATTATTTATCACGAAGCCGTTCATTGAGAAAATCCTATTTAAAGTTTAGAGGTCGCCATATGGCGACCCTTTTCATACACACAGCGCCATCCGAAGAATCGGATGTGAGGCTCTAAGGCCAGGATGTGCACCTTGGACAGCAAACATTGAGTTTGTTGTGGTTTCTTGCAACGCTGCATCATCTGCTCCGTTCTATACTGTTTGCTTAGTATTGCGGAGGAATGTATGAAAGAAGGGTATTACTGGATTCAGCATGTAGGCATTGTACAGGTAGCGTATTACACGAATGACACTGTTGATGATCTGGAAACGGGTAAAACAATCACAGGTGTCTGGCATCTGACCAGAGGCGATGACATTTGCTATAACGGTGAGGCAGAGGTTCTCCAGGGCCGCTGCAACCGCCGCGATAAAAAACAAAAATCAAATCCCTGGCTATGGCCGGGGATTTTTATTTTCAGGCTCTTAATAGTCATTCAATTGAAGACTGCCTGATACAGGAATATTAGAACTGCAAGGTAACCCCAGTATTGTAAATGGTAAAAGAAAGTATTTGTCATCATTCATCCCTCTGGTTCCATTTGGTTATGTTCATCAAGCAATAAATGAACCAGTTTTTCAGAGAATTAAATCAATTACTTATGGTGACCTTGTTACGGTGTATGCACTCCAGAAGTGCGATTGCACTAAAAAAGGGAATCACCACTCCATTATTACATCACACCTGATAATGCCATCCGAACTATCGGAGGTGAGGCTATGACCAGAATGAGCACCATTTACAGCAGACTTTCATATGGATCAGGAACCACGCTTGCCGGCTGCGGTGTATCAGCGAAGGCATATGCCGAAACAGCGAAAACAGCAAAAGAGGTGTCCTGGATGTTGGCCGACAGAATTGCAGGGTTAAGCCTGAGCGACTGGGCAATTATTGTCGGTATCGCATGCACTGTTATCACTTGTGCAGTGAACTGGTATTACAGGAAAAAGGAAAGGGAGGACCGGCTTAATGGCAATGTCACCAAAGCTGAAGAATAAACTGAGCGCATCGGTCGTTGGGTTAATTCTTGCCGGGGCTTCCGCACCTGTAATTCTCGATCAGTTTCTTAATGAGAAAGAGGGTAACAGCCTTACAGCATATCGCGACGGTGGCGGACTCTGGACCATTTGCCGTGGCGCCACGATGGTTGATGGTAAGCCAGTAGTTCAGGGCATGAAGCTGGCTGTTCAGAAATGCGCCCAGGTGAACGCCATAGAACGCGACAAGGCGCTGGCGTGGGTTGAGCGTAATATCAAGGTACCACTGACCGAACCACAGAAAGCCGGTATCGCATCTTTCTGCCCATATAACATCGGCCCCGGAAAATGTTTCCCGTCTACGTTCTATAAGCGAATAAACGCTGGCGACCGTAAAGGAGCCTGTGAAGCTATTCGCTGGTGGATTAAAGACGGTGGCCGCGATTGTCGCCTGACGAAAGGCCAGAAAAATGGCTGCTATGGCCAGGTAGAACGACGAGACCAGGAAAGCGCGCTGACGTGCTGGGGGATAGACCAGTGAGCCTGCGCTATCGATTTGTTGCCATTTTGCTGCTGGTGGCCGTTGCATTCATTGCTGGGAATGTATGGAGCAGCCGTAGTTGGGAAAAAAAGTGGGCGGAACGTGATAGCGCGGAATCATCGCGAACAGCGAACGCGCAAACCGCCGCTCGCATGATTGAACAAGGGCGTATTATTGCCCGTGATGAGGCTGTAAAAGATGCACAAGCACAAGCCGCTAAATCTGCTGCCACTGCTGCTGGCCTGTCTGCCACTGTTAGCCAGCTGCGCACCGAAGCAACAAAGCTTGCCACCCGCCTGGATGCCGCAAAGCACACCGCAGATCTTGCCTCTGCCGTTAGAAGCAAAACAGCCGGAGCCGACGCCGCAGTGCTCGCCGACATGCTCGGACGCTTTGCAGAAGAAGCTCGATATTATGCTGAGCGATCTGACGAAAGCTACCGGGCTGGAATGACGTGTGAGCGCATTTACGATTCGGTGAGACAGTCGAACAACGGGAAGTGGCAAAAAGCGGGGACGAATCCCCGCTAGCTGTTAGCCAACTTTGCGATAAGGGTAGCCAGCTTTTTTAATGTGGGCATCAAAATACTGACCTTTTGACGGTGCATTCATTAACGCTGTGTGCACGGCAGAAGGAACCCGAGAGTATTGATAAATGCCACTGCTATGGAATGCAATTTCCAGCGTCGAAGTGGCCTGGTCATAACCTACTGATTGGAGATTTGAAGATGAAACAGGTTGACGAATCAAAGCAGTTTCCTCGTTTGAATGGGAAGAGTCCCGAGGAAATCGTAGAGCTATTCAAAAGTTATAACTTTGTCGATGATCATGGTCATCGACTGGATATGTGCCAGGACTTCAAAGATTTGGTTGAGCTTGCCAGTAAGGCGCAGGCCTGACCGCATTACAGAAGCTCTTCGCTGAGGGGCTTCGATAATGGCGTTACAAATTTCATTAATATTTTTCCCGCTGTTATTCTCTTATTTCAATTCTAAATAAGGGGATATGAGATGGAATGGATTAACGTTGAAGACCAAAAACCAAAAGGTTTTGAAATGGTCATTTTGGATACTGACAAAGGTATCGCTGTGGGTTGCTTCGATCCATTTGGAGAGCCAAAACAGGCAATTTTTGGGTTTACTGGTACAGTCGGTCATTCGCGATTTGAAGTAAGGCGCTGGATGCGGCTGCCGAAAGCTTGAATCTATCTGGTCTGGCTTATTTATATTGCCATCCCATAGGCCACCTCCGGGCGGTTTTTTATTGCCATCACCATGGGCAGAACTATCGTAATGGCAATATTGAGCATCGTTACCAACTTTTCATTGTTGCTGTGTATCTATAATCTCAGACGTGCTCTTATCGATTTCTTGTAAAATATGCTCAACCTGGTTATTGAACCCCTTGAATTTAATGACACGCTTAGTGATTTTTCTTCCCTCACCATTGAGCCCAAGTGACACTTTCTCAGTTGAAGCTTTTGCGCCTAATTCAGCCGATGCGGAGCCATCATAGAACTCTTCAATTTCAACTTCTTCAGCCGCGAGAATTCTTCTTGCTATAGCGAGTTCTTGTTGGACTTTTGCCTGAGATTGAAAAACTAACGACTGAAGTTCCGCCTTTTGGGCTTCATCAGATAGTTGGGCTGAAGTCTGTGCGCTATCAGTCGATTTTTTACTAAAGGCTTCAATAGCCTTTCGTGCGGCTAATTCAATAACTAAACCGGTAGCTCCGCCATAAAGTCCTAACATCAGTTTTACCCTGTAGAGTGTGGTTGATTGAGGTATCGGCAAAGTGATTAGATAACTTAACTCTAATCGAATGATTTTTTCACTTTATTTTCAGTCGTCATAATCTCTAAAAAGGAATGTCTAATGAGCAAGCCGGACTGGGAGGCTATCGAATCGGCTTACCGGGCCGGAGTGATGTCCCTCCGTGAGATTGCATCGCAGAACGGCATCAGCGAAGGCGCTATCCGTAAGCGTGCCAAACGTGATGAATGGTCTCGTGACCTCAATGCGAAGGTGAAAGAGCGTGCAGACGATCTGGTACGCAAAGCAGGGCAGTGAAGGTATCAAAGAACAGCAGGCTGCGCTCAAAGGCCTGCTGGAGAATATCGATCCAGTTAACAAAGCGCTCAACCGGTTGGATGAACAACAGGCTGCGCTGCGTAACTTCCAGACCAAAGGTTTTCTGGATACCGACGATTTTCAGCACTACAACAAGATTCTGGACGACACCCGCCTTAAGCTGACTGACACTGGCGAAGCAGCGGCGCGCGCCCAGGCAGAACTCGCGGCCACTCAGGCGGCAGATAAACAATCCGCCGCGCTGAAGAACCTGCTGGGTTCAATCGACCCGACGATCCGCGCCTTTAATTCGCTGGATGAGCAGCATGCGCAGTTGGTGACACACTTCGAAGCGGGGCGTATTAACGGCACCCAGTTCGAGCATTTCAACACCATCCTAAACCAGACGCGCGAACGGCTCTCGGGCGTGGCTGACGTCCTTCCTGAGGCGCTATCCCGGCAGGAAGCTGCTGCCCGGCGCGCTGGAATCTCCGTTGGCCAGTACAGCGCAGCAATGCGCACGCTTCCGGCGCAATTCACCGATATCGCCACGCAGCTGGCTGGCGGTCAGTCGCCGTTCCTGATTCTGCTGCAACAGGGCGGGCAGATTAAAGACCAGTTCGGCTCGGTTCAGGGGGCGTTGTCCGGCGTCGGCGAATACATCCGCAGCATGGCTGGGATGATTAACCCTACCACAATCGCACTTGGTGGGCTGATTGGCACGATCGGCCTGCTGGCTGCCGCAGCGTATAACTCCTCGGAGCAATTTGAGCAGGTGGCACGCTCTGTCATCATGATGGGTGGGGCTGGCTTCTCCTCAATGCAGCAGCTCAACCAGGCCGCTGAGGAAGTGGCTGGCAAGACGAATACATCGATTAGCTCCACTGTCGATACGCTGGTTACGTTGAACGATACTGGCAAATATACCGCAAGCCAGATGAAGCAGGTCGCAACGACCATCACCCTCATGGGTAAGGCCGGAAATGATACCAAAGCGGCAATGAGCGACTTCGAAAAGATTGTCAGCGATCCGGTTAAAGGGCTTGCCAGCCTCAATGAACAATATGGTTTCGTTGATGAAGCCATGATCAAGCACATTATCCAGCTACGTAAGCAGAAGGGGGAGCAGGCGGCTGTTACCGAAGCTATTGAGCTGTTTGCAGGCGTCATGGCAAAGCGCGCAGAGGAGACCAACAAAGCGACCGATAATATCGGTAAAACGTGGGAAAACCTTAAAAAGAGCGCTTCTGACACCTTTGGCGATATAGGTATTACCGTGCGCGCATGGGGAAACCAGATCATCGATATTTTCGAACTGGTTAAGTCCTCGATCAAAGACTTGTTCCTCAATATCACCTCTCTGGACGCCAAGTTCACCAGCACCATCGCTGGCTGGGCAGACATAATCCCGGGTGGCGGTGCGCTGGTTAATTTCCTCGGCATGGACGTTGAGGCAATGAAAAAGGCTGGTGCGGAAGCGGACAAAGAGATTGAGGCGAACAAAAAACGCTATAACGAGCTTTGGAAGCGCGTCACTGCGCCTAACGCACAGGCAAACTATGAGGCTGAAGCGCGAGGGTCTAACGTAAAAGGTGATGGCGGAACAAGTCGAGAATCAAGAGACGCAGTCTCGAAGCTTGCACAAGACTCAGCCAAAAAGACCAAAGAAGCCAAAGCCACGCTGGATGCTGGCGATCGCACGCTGGAGAACTACCGGGCGCAGGCAAGGACCTTAACGGAAACCCTCGAAACCCTGCGTCAGACCGGCGATATTCACGCCAAAAACACCGAACTGGGCAAGCAGCAGTCACGTTTTGCGGAACTGGACGAGGCCGCCAAAACCCGAGCCCTCACCGCACAGGAGAAATCTCTTCTGTCTAGCCGGGAAGCCATTCTGAATGCCGCGAAGGTTGTGGATCAGAAGAACAAAGAAGTAGAGGCCCAGCAGAAGATTAACGGGCTGGCACAGCAGGCTAATAAGTACGTCACCCAGATGTCGGAAAAGACCGATGCTTTGCGTGCTAGTGCAGGCTTCAGCAGTCGCCAAACTCAACGCATGATGGAAGAAGCGCAGCTTCGCCAGGGCTGGCTCAACGGTGGTGGTAAACTTGAGGATGCCGGTTATGAAAAAGAACTGGCAGCTCTCAGAAAGTATTACGCTGAAGAAGACAAATTACGGGGAGACTGGAAAGCAGGTGCGGTGAGTGGCTGGAATGAATATCTTGATGCAGCCACGAACACTTACGACGCCGTTAAGAACGTTGCCAGTTCCACGCTAACAGGTCTGAGCGACATGTTGACTGAGCTGATGACCACTGGCAAAGCATCAGTTAAAGAATTCGGCAAATCCATGCTCAAGATGATCCTTGATGTGACGAACCGTCTCATGGTGGCCTATACGGTGCAGGCAGCTATGGGATGGATAAGTGGTGGTTCGGGAGGTGGAGCCACACCTGGTGGATCGTATGCAAATGCTGCAGCAGGGGTAACGTTCAACGCTAAAGGTGGAGTCTATGAATCTTCGGGCCTCAGTAAATACGTGAACGGTGTCTACGACACTCCCCAGTATTTCACATTCCAGGGTGCATCTAAGTTCGCCAAAGGTGGCGTTTTCGCTGAAGCCGGGGCGGAGGCAATCATGCCACTCACGCGCGACTCATCAGGTCGTCTCGGGGTAAGAGCCCAAGGGGGGAGCGGTGGGCAACCGCAGGTCAACATAGATATTTATGTCGATAATAAGGGCAACACATCATCAAACTCGTCTGGAGATGGGAATGCCGCAGCAAGGGCGTTAGGAAAGGAAATTGAGGCCAAAGTGACCGAGGTCTTAATGAGGGCTACCAGAAGTGATGGGTTGCTTGGAAGGCAATTCCAGACAAAATAATAGCCTGAATGTGATCCTGAGAGAGCAATATCATGCGCACCAGGTTACATCAAAGCATCACCTGGCTATTATGCGCAAACAATATTAATCAGGGAATGATGGTGAATAAAGTCTTCACGGTTGCGGGATTAGAAATGCCAATTGTTACGAACTCAGGGAATGGTCCAAACGATACCGAGACAAAGAATATAAATGGGAAAACCATAAGGAGTATTAGGTGACAAAAGATAGAGTGTTTTGTTTTTTATTTGGTGTGCTCGTGTCGTTTATTTTTGGAGTTGCTGGAAGCTATTGGGGATATCTTAAATTATCTACAAAAATGGCTGTTCCAAAAACGATTTGCATCATTGACGCGCCAAATTTAGCCATACAAGAGGCTGACAGAGTTCAGCGTGAAGCCCAGGGGTTATCTCAAGGACCTGCTAGTGATGGGAAAGAACCCCTGCGCGGATTCAATCGTTGCCAAGAAAAAGTTGACAGTAGCGCTAATGATCTTGAATTCGCTTTAAATATGTACAAAGAAATGAAAGAGAATCGCGGTAAGTGAAAGTCATAATTGGCAATCTATGAACCCAGCCCTGGCTGGGTTTTTTTATGGAGTAAATATGGCCGTTGAAACATACAACTGGCACTCGCAGCTCGGCGCTGGTGCCGTCGAATACAGCCAAACAATAAGGTCTGCGCAGTTCGGTGATGGTTATGAGCAGGTAGCCGAGAACGGCATTAACTCGACTGCTATTCAGGTACCGATGAAGCATGTGGGCACTGACTCTGAAGTGAATACCGTCCGTGACTTTCTGCTGGCGCATACCGTTAAGGCTTTTATCATCGAGCCTCCTGGCGAAGTGAAGGGGCTTTATCGCGTCGTGGCCGATTCAGTGCGAAAGAACCAGATCAGCAGTAAGTTCGCCGAGCTGACCTTCACCATTAAGCGCGCCTACGGCGTCTATGCCTGAGGTGGAGCATGACAGCACTGATTGATACGGCGGCAATGCTGGCGCCAGGTGGTAGGGTCCGCCTGGTCGAAGTAGATGCTTCAGAGTTCAGCGGCGGTATTCACCGCTTTCACTATGCACCATTTCCGCATACGCCCGCCGAGATTGAAGCGGCGTACGGCAATGAAACTAAGCTTGGACCAAAGCCCATCATCTGGGATGGCAAAATATTCGACTTCTGGCCGTTCCAGATTTCTGACCTCGCTCTATCGACCGACCAGGCCGCAGAACCGAAACTGAGCGTATCGAACCTTGACGGGCATATCACTGCGTTGTGCCTCCAGTTCAAGGATATGGTGAATGCAAAGGTGAGTATTATCGACACCTACGCTGTTTACCTCGATGCGGTGAACTTCCCGGGTGGCTTGAACGCGACAGCTGATCCGTCGATGTTTACTCTCCAGACTTTCTGGCTGGACACGAAAACATCTGAAGATGATGAAGTGGTGACATGGGCGTTGAGTAGCCCTGCAGACCTGCAGAACCTGGTAATCCCCACCCGCCAAATAACGTCACTTTGTGAGTGGGCGTTGCGTGGCCAATACCGTAGCGGTGACGGCTGCACCTACAACGGAACAGCGTATTTTGATGCGAAGGGGAATGTGGTTGCTGACCCTGCGCTGGACGTGTGCGGTGGTTGCCTGAGCGATTGCCGGAAGCGATTTGGTGCGGGCCTGGCAGAGCCAAACACCGCAATTCTTGATTTCGGCGGTTTCCCCGCAACGGTTTTATTCTCCCGATAACCGGACTTCAATATGAACAAAACGATAATGAACGCTATCCGGGTGCATGCTCTGGAGGAATCGCCACGCGAGTGCTGCGGCTTCGTCATCCAGTCAGGACGGCGTCAGCGATACATTCCGGTACCGAACAGTCATGAAAACCCATCTGAGCATTTCCGTATTGATGGTGAGCACTGGGTAAATGCCGAGGACGCAGGAACCATTATTAGAGTCATACACTCGCACCCTGGCGATGGTGCCAGGGCTATCCCATCAGACCTCGATCGCCAGCAATGCAACCAGTCAGGTGTGGTATGGGGAATATATGCGCCTGATTGCGATGAATACGCCGAGATAACCCCGGATTCTATTCCGCTAATCGGCCGCCCGTTCATCCTCGGTTCGCATGACTGCTGGGGACTGATTATGGACTGGCACGCCACCCAGGGCGTGACGCTAAACGATTTCCGCGTCGATTATCCGTGGTGGGAAGGCCACTACCCGGACAACCTCTATTTCGAGAACTGGGAGCGTGAAGGGTTTGTTGAGTGTGACCCGACGCCAGGCTGCATGGTCATCATGCAGGTTGAATCTGGTAAGTGGAACCATGCGGGGATCATTACCGAAGAAGGTGAGCTACTTCATCATCTCTACGGGCAACCATCCTGCATCACGCCGTACTCGCGCGGCTATTTCAAAGACCGGACGATGATATGCGTCCGACATAAAAACTTATCTCAGGAAATAAAACCATGGCGCGGCTAACGACAATTCGCCTGTACGGTGCGCTGGGTGCGAGATTTGGGCGCGTGCATAAGCTGGCGGTGCAGACGTCAGCTGAAGCTGTGAAGGCGTTATGTATCAACCTGGACGGTTTGGAAAGTTACCTGATGAACGCGAAGAAAAACGGAATGACGTTCGCGGTGTTCCGCGGTAAACGCAACATCGGCGTGCAGGACTTCCAGGAACTGGCGGGGAATAGCGATATTCGCATTGCACCGGTTATGGAAGGTGCAAAGAAGGCCGGCATATTTCAAACCATTCTCGGAGCCGTGATGGTGGTAGCTGGTATCGTAGTTACTGGTCTTTCGTATGGTTGGGCTTCCCCTGTAGGTGGTGCCATGATATCCGCGGGTATCGGGATGATGGCCGGAGGTATCTACCAGATGCTGTCACCCCAACCAAAAGGGCTTCAGGGGCGCGATGATCCCGATAACAAACCCAGCTATGCTTTCGGCAGCTCAGTTAACACCTTGGCAATGGGTAACCCGGTTGCCGCACTCTATGGGGAGCGGGAGATCGGCGGTGCAATTATTAGTGCAGGAATCGTTGCAGAAGATATTTAAGTTTCAGCAACATAGCTCGCGGTTAACATGCGTAGTGTTATGCTACCTTCAACAGCATTCCACTATGGGGACACAACAATGCCAGCTGTAAAAATAGTCGCTGAATGGTTGAAAGAGGAAAATGATCCTCGCATGGAATCTACTTTAGAGTTTGTTGCAGCTATTGATTTCAACGGACATATCAAACCTGAACAAAAGGTATATGGCCTAATTACGGGATATGGCTACGGTTCTTTACCTCCCGGGGATTATCCTTTCACGGGCGAAAAGAGTGAGCAGGGATGCTTAAAAATGGACTGGGGACGGGACTACCAGAAATTCAATTCTACAATTAATGTCCTTGGCAGACGACTGAGCCCCGGAGACATCATCACTCATGTGGAAAAGCCTGGAATTGAAAATACTTTCGATTACGAGATAAGGTTGGTCACGTATTTTCAGTGATTAGCCACAGCAAAAACCAACCCGCTTAGGCGGGTTTTTTTATGGATGCAATATGGCAACGATTACTGGTGCGAAGGGCGGAAGTCAAAAACAGCATACACCTGTAGAACAGCCGGACTCCGCGCAATCAATGGCTCGCTGCCGTATGCTGCTGGCGCTGGGAGAGGGCGAATTTGCTGGTGGGCTGGATGCTACGCGCATCTTCCTTGACGGAACCCCGCTGGGCAATGCAGACGGTTCAATGAACTTTGAGAACGTTACCTGGGACTTCCGTCCCGGCACTCAGGTTCAGACACCAATCCCAGGCTTTCCAGCTGTTGAAAATGAAACCAGTATTGGCGTGTCGCTGACGAAAGTTACCCCATGGACTCGTGCGATCAGTAACACCCAGATTGACGCGGTGCTGGTACGTATTGGTATCCCTGGATTACAGCAGCAGGAGAATGATGGCGATATCGTTGGCACAACCGTTCAGTACCATATCGATCTTGCCATTGATGGTGGGGTTTACGCGACGGTAATGACCAAAACGGTTACGGAGAAACTCAGCTCTCTCTATGAATTGACACACCGTATTAACCTGCCGAAAGCGAACACAGGCTGGCAGATTCGGGTCGTGCGCGATACCGACGACAGTACCAGCCAGATCCTCCAGAACAAAACGCAGGTACAGGCGATCACCGAGGTGATAGATGCTCGCCTGCGCTATCCGCATACTGCGCTGCTGTATGTGTCATTCAACGCAAAGTCATTCAGCAATATCCCGAAGATTTCTTGTAAACCTAAAGGTCGGGTAATCCGCATCCCTCAGAACTACGATCCGATTACACGCACTTATGGCGGTACATGGGACGGTACATTCAAATGGGGATGGACGAATAATCCTGCATGGATCTGGTTCGATATTCTTACTGAACCTCGCTTCGGCCTGGGTCGCAGGGTTACGCCAGCGATGCTCGATAAATGGGAGTTATATCGTATTGCCCAGCGCTGCGACCAGAAGGTGGCGGATGGTAAGGGTGGCAGCGGTACCGAGCCTCGCTTTATGTTTGACGTTTATATCCAGGCTCAGGCCGATGCCTGGCAGGTGATTAAGGATATTGCGGCTGGTTTCAATGGCATGACGTTCTGGGGCAACAATATGTTCAATGTTGTCTCTGATATGCCTGCGGATACATCAAAACTCCAGATCCTCACGCGCGCCTCCGTGGTCGGGAAACCAACCTATTCCAGTGGCAGTGAAAAGAACCGCTATAGCTCTGCACTGATTAACTTTAGCGATCCGGAGAATCACTATCAGGACCGAACTACAGCAGTAATGTTTCCTGACCTGGTAAAACAGTTCAAGTTTAAGCAGACACAACTCACTGCAATCGGATGCACGCGTGAAAGCGAGGCGCAGCGCCGAGGAGGGTGGGCCGTCTATTCCAACTCGCTGGACCGTATTATCACTGTCCAGACGGGACTTGATGGCTTCGCTTATGTGCCGGGGACCGTATTTGCGTTTGCCGATGAACGGCTATCTGGCCGTGTCTATGGTGGACGTATTACTGAATACAACGGCGTTCTGAAATCTGTAACTACCGATCGGGGTACAAGCGCATTAGCCGGCGATACGCTGATGATTCGTACCCTGGGCGGTACCGTTGAGAGCAGAACCATTCAGGCGGTTAACGGCCAGCAACTGATACTGGCAACTGCCTTTACCGCTGAGCCACTACCTAATGCCATTTTTGTTATTGATGCTGGCCAGTTGCGCCTCCAGTATTTCCGCGTAACCAATCTGACATTTAACGATGAAGAGAACACCTACAGTATCACCGGTGCAGAGTACAATGGGGCTAAGTACGATGCCGTTGATAACAACGCCCGGCTGGATACGCCGCCGATTAGTCTGTTACCGACAGGCCTGGTTAGCCAGCCCACGAATATCGCAATTAGCAGCTACGATTCGGTCCGCCAGGGACAGCGTATCGCCACTATGGTTGCGAGTTGGGATGCGCCAGTAGATAAAAACGGGAAAACCCAGGCAGATATCGTAGCGTATCAGGCACAGTGGAAACGTGGTGATAATGAGTGGATCAATATTCCAGAAACAGGCCTGCGCAATATAGAAGTGTCCGGGATTTTTTCCGGTGATTACCTTGTGCGCGTCCGTGCGATTAACTCTGGGGGAGCGTCTAGCCTTTGGGCCACCTCTGCGTTGACCCATCTTACCGGCCGCACCGGTGAAGTTCCAAAACCGATTGGACTTCGTACCACTGCAATCAACTGGGGTATTCAGGTTGACTGGTCCTTCCCGGCTGATACAGGTGACACGCTCCAGACCGAGTTGCAGTATTCAGCAAACGGTAATGGGGATAATCCTCTGCTGCTCGCAGGAGTTCCGTATCCTCAACACACATATACCCAACTGGGTTTGAAGGCTGGTCAGGAGTTCTGGTACCGGGCTCGTCTGGTCGATCGCATTGGTAATCAGAGTGACTGGACCGACTGGATTTGTGGCCAATCCAACGCGAATGCTGACGACTACCTGGGCGATATTGCCGATGATTTTCTGACGTCTGCCGACGGTGATCGCCTGACAAGTGACATTGATACTAATCTGGAAGCTGCGTTGCAGAATGCGCTGGCCAACCATGGAACCGTGGAACATCAGTGGGCGCAGTACGGCGAAGTACGCGCGGATATTCTGGTGGTTAAAACGACCATTGCGCAGGTCGATAAGGCCATGGCTGAAATGTCGACGCAGGTGCAGGCGCAGTTCAATAATGTAACTGCCGCACTGGAGGACAAGCTTACTGCCGTGGTTGATGCTACCGGAGCCTCTGCGATTTACACCCTCAAAACTGGGGTCCGGATTAACGGTGTGATGTATAACGCCGGAATGTCGATTGCGGTGCTGGCGGAGGCGGGTAAGCCGGTAGTCACTCGTGTCGGATTTAACGCCAATCAGTTCGTCCTGATGAGTGGCAGCGGTGATACGCAATATTCACCCTTTGCTGTTGTTAATGGTCAGGTGTTTATCAGCGATGCGTTTATTCAGTAT
>NZ_JAOWHB010000038.1:0-20603 GCF_030332845.1 Citrobacter sp. Cpo061 | reverse complement strand
AGATAAACGCCGTTCTTGTTGCGTTTACGCGGCATATTCGCGACGGGCTTGCCGTAAACGGAAGCCCCTTTAATCGGGATCACGCGAAACAGGCCATGCTTTTTTGAGCGATTGTAGACAATGATGGGGTCAATACCGCCGATATCCCAGCAGATACGGGATACCGACATTTCCACGCCATTCTTTCGGAGATAGGTTTTGTTAATCGCCTCGTCCACCCTGACGAGGGTCGCTTCATCATCATGACGGCCCATAATGATCTGCCGGTCAATCAGCCAGCTTTCCTCACCGGGTCCCCATCCCCAGACGCGTATTTCATATCGATCCAACTGGGAGTCGATCCCGGCTGTCAGATAAGCAACACGCTCCGGTACGGATGCGCCGAAGAACTCTTTGCGTTCGGCCATGAGCTCCGCATCAGGCCGTTCACCAATTTTAGGCTCCCATGTTTCGCCCAGAGTGGTGTTCACGAAGGTTTTACGCTTTCCGGTATCCCCTTTCGTTTTTAGCCAGTCTTTGACGATCTGTATCCAGGTGGTAAACGGGCTGTATGCCGTCCAGATGTGAAACGTCACGCTGTCTGGCGGGTCAATTTCGGTGCCTGTTGATGAAAACCAGGATAAACCGTCGCGCGTCCAGATCCCGGTGGTGTCGCAGATGTAACGTGCTTCAGTGAAATCCAGCTCCTGCTGCTTAATGACGCAGGCATTATGTTCACACAGGTAAAAGACGCTGGAGGGATCGCCAGGTGTCCATTTGAACCCGAACGGGGTTTCTTTGTCGCCGAACTTCAGGTACTGCTCTTCACCACAGTGCGGACAGGAAACATGAAAACGCATGAAATGCCCGGACTCGCTGGCAGCACGCTCAATCTGGCAGGTCCCCTTTGTTTTTGGCGTTGAGCCGCGAATAGATTTGGGCCAGACAGACCCCTCAATACGTTTATCACCCAGGAACGTCGGGGATCCCTCTTTCTCAATATCTTCATCGAATGCCGCCAGTTCATCGTAACCGGCGACATCGACCGATTTCTCACGATAGTTTTTCGCCGCTTTACCACCCAGACACCAGAACCCGCGACCGTTGGAGAAGCGTTTCATACTGAGCGTATTGTCCCGGTGCTTTTTTCCATACCAGGGGGCCAGCGCCAGAAGTGACGGAATATCGCGAATCGTCGGCTCAACATGCGACTTCATAAAGTTTTCGGCGTCACCATCAGTAGGCAGCCAGATAAGGGAATTTCGCTGCTTGTGCTGAATAAAATACGCATAAACACCCAGCAACATTTTTGAATAGCCAACACGGGCAGACTTAACAACGTTGACCTCACGTATGTAATCGTTACCCATCGCATTCATGATCGCGCGTTGAAACGGCAACGTTTCCCAGCGCCCTTCCTGGTAGGCCGACTCTTTGGGGAGATAGTAATTATCGTCTGCCCATTCAACCGCCGTTTGCGGCTCAGGTCGGTACAGCGAAAGTAGACCCGCGCGCGCAGAGTGCTGCAGCCCCTTAACCTGACTGTTCGATATATTCACTCAGCAACCCCGGTATTATTTCATCCAGCGCAGCTGCTTTGTTCATGGCTTTAATGATGTCCTTCTTGAGGAAATCAATATGTCGGTTTTCCAGCTCCGGGAAGCGCCGCTGAACCGACAGAGGAACTCCATCAAGAATGCTGGCTACTTCTCCGGCCATCCGCGACAGCACGAACGTGCAGAATGCGGTTTCCACCACCTCAGCGGAATCTTTTGCATTTTTTAGTTCCTGGGCATCTGCCTGCGCTCGGGTGAGGCGGTGACGCTCATAGTCAATCGTACCAGGCTGAAGGTCGGATTCCGATGCAAGACGAAGATCTTCCACCTCCTTCCGTAATTTCTCATTCTCAATCGCCGCGTCGCGTGCGGAATACCATTCGATAGCCGCGGAAGATTCATAGAGGACCTCATTACCTTTTCCACCGCCACGTGCTACAGGCATTCCCTGATCCTGCCAGTTCTGAATGGTTCGCACGCTGACCCCAAATATTTCAGAAAGACGCTTTTTGTTGACCTCCATAGCTCACTCCATACACAAAAACAGAGAAAGGAAACGCCCTCTGGTTATTTAGCCGTTTTTAAGGCTTATCATTTCCTTTCTTTTCAGGGGGTGTTTACAGTTAAAACAATGAATTAGCGAGAAGAAGAACGGAAACGGCAAATGCCTGAAAATTTTCATAAATAGCGAGAATCTGCGAGGTCGCCGCCCCGTAACAGGCCGGATCGCCGGAAAGGACCCGCAAACGATATTAATTATCAATTACATCATTATCGACGGCACTGCTGCCATGATTGACCTAGCTTGTATGATTTCCAGCCCTCGACTTTGTGGGATTCACAGTAACCTGATGGGTCTGTTGTAGTGGAACGGCAGCTGCGAACACGGCAGGCTTTCGGTGTTCTTGGCGGCATATAAGCTCCAATAAAAAAACCACCAGCGTATGCTAGTGGCTTAGGGATGAAGTGTTTGGAAAACGCCTATTTCATTCTAATCTTTTTGTTTTCTTTTTAATTTTATTCCACCAGATGTTGACGCTTCAATTTCTTCATAATCTTTAAAAATGCCCACGAGAAGAGTAATCCCAATTGAACTTGCCAGGATTATTGAGGCAATTTCAATTCCAGTAAAGGTCGCAGCAGATGTTCCAGCAGCGCTGGCATAGAGCAAAAAAGATGTACCACCTGTAGCGGGTGCAGCAGCAATTGCAGCAATCAAACCTGTCAGAGCGACACCGCTAACCCCTGCTGCTGCAATAGCAACTTTCTTACTTTTCTTCAGCTTTTCAGCAAGCTCACCTTCTACAACAATCACACCTACCTTATCTTCTTTCGCTTTCTTTAGTTGCTCTTTTGTTGTAACTGTTACTAAATCCATTTAAAAACCTCAACTTTATGTTTTTAAGTAAAAACGTCATGTTTGAGGATATCACAGCATTATCGCAGACACTCATTGAATGCCTGCTGTAATGCCGCTAATCGTCGAGTTGCAACACACCATGCTCCAGTGACCCGGAATAGGCAATCAGCCCGGTGTACTCAGGGATAACCTCACCGTCATCAGCTTCGAATTCAGGGATTGTCCCGGTAGTGTGGTGTATTGGGGCTGGCCATCTTCTTTCGCAAAGGCTGCCAGGTCTTCAATCTGCGTAGCTGTAAGAACTACTGTCATGCGCATACCTCAGTTGTTAAAAAGCCCCGCTATTGCGAGGCCTAGGGTTATTTGTATCGCGACCGACTACCTGTGAATGATAAAAAGCGATTTACACTTTGGGCAAAGTAATACCTGTTGCTGACGTACTTTCGTGGTCGACTGAGTAGATTTATGTCCACATATCGGACACGTGACAGTCATATTGGCTACAAGCCCAACACGCTGCATTGCGTAATCGAAGAATGACATGATGGCTGACCTTTTAATGAATGTGGTTTATCATACCGCATTCCGTTCAATTATTAACCAATTGCTGTCATCCAACTAGCAAATGTGGATGCATAATGTACTCATGCTCAACAGCCAGTACATGCTTATTCTCTTTCATCTGGCGACTGCTGATTGCGAAGCTCATTGTTGGCTATTTGACTCTCTCACCGAGTCATGAATCCGCTCACACGTCATTCCAGCGCGGTAGCTTTCGTCAGCTCGTCCAGCATAATATCGAGCTTCTTCTGCAAGGCGTCCGAGCATGTCGGCGAGCAATCCTGCGTCGGCTCCGGCTGTTTTGCTTCTGACGGCAGCGGCAAGATCTGCGGTGTGCTTTGCGGCGTCCAGGCGGGCGGCAAGCTTTGTTGCTTCGGTACGCAACTGGCTAACAGTGGCAGACAGGCCAGCAGCAGTGGCAGCAGATTTAGCGGCTTGTGCTTGTGCATCTTTTACAGCCTCATCACGGGCAATTATGCGCCCTTGTTCAATCCAGCGTGCGGCAGTCTGCGCGTTCGCTTCCTGTGAAGATTCCATGCTATTACGGTCAGCCCACTTCTTTTGCCAGCCCCGCTCACTCCAGATGTTCCCAGCAAGAAATGCACCAGCCAACATCAGCAAAACAATGATTGTTTTCCACCGCGCCTTAACGAAAGCAAAGGCCGCTGTCATACCAGCAACGCCGCCCGCGCTTTGTTATAACGACTATTTCTGTCAGCCAGTCCATTCTGGCCACCGTTGATGATCTGCGTGACACGGACAACATCACCTGAATACATCAGGCAACCACGTAATGTGAAAAACCATGCAGCAGAACGGGCTGCATGCTTCTCCTTTGCCAGCAACTCTGGTGTGCTGATCAGATCAAGCTTCAGCGCCGCTCCGCATTTGGCGTAGTTCTCGCGGCCGGTGATTTGAAGCAGGCCACGACCACGATATTTCCAGCCATCACCCTGGCTGTTATTCCCCATGCGGTCACCATAAACCAGATTGGCTATTTGTGGCTGGTGGGCCACCTGCTTACCATCGACACGCCCCAGCATTTCACACTGATAAGGCGTCAGGCGTTTGCCAAAAGTTTTCTTCAGCCCGTCTACCGAGTAGTTGAAACTCTCTGCCAGCGAAGTAAAGCCAGCAGACTCATGCCCGACTTGTGCAATAAACATGGCTTGATCGTTAACTGCTGTAATTCCAAACTCTTTCATTGCCGCATCAATGTGCGGAAACCAGCGCGCAGAAAGCCCGGCGCTGATACCAGCCGCCTGCTGAAATTGTGATTGGTTCATTATTGCCTCAGATGATCAACCAGGCGTGCCACGTTGCCTCTGACGGCGACCAGCACAGACAGGAAAATAATGTTGGCCCCGATAGTGGCCCACGATGAATAAGGGTAGATACCGCACAGATATGCCAGCGGAACGGCGCTGTAGATGACCGTAAGCAGCCACGCCAGGCGAGATATCCACGGTCGATGTCGGGAGTCGCCGCGACGATAAAACATCAAGGTCAGCACTACCCCAGCGCAAAGCAGCGCATTGATTGTTGCCGATGGGTCATTTAGTACCACCTGAACCTCCCCGGCGCGTTATCAGCGCCACCAGCGAACCGATATCCTGATTATTCAGGAACGTCAGGATTTTGACGGCTAAAGCAGAAACGATTACGGCACCAATAGCATCCAGTGGTTTATCACTGTAGCCGGTAGCCTGAGCCAGCTTTGAACCCACCAGCCCGGAACAGAGAATCCCTGCAATATACGACACCAGAAAATATGCCAGGCGGCGCGCTGCACTCAAATCCGCTGCGGTTGCAATGTAAAATACAGCCCCGGCAAATGCGCCAAACACCACGCCGTAATCGGTTCCGGACAGAAATCCATAGACGCTGGCCCCCGTCAGGACACCACCAGCCAGCCCAGTACCGGAAATCGGATCGGACATTTAGCCCCCTCTTTATTTCTGTGAGTCCTCTCAGGAATGAGGGGAATAAAAAAGGCCCCCACCCGGGAGCCTTATGAACTGTGTAATTGTCGTTTAACTAATGTTGGTGCTGATGCTTAATGTCGACATAGACATTCCCATCTTCAGATTTAACCTGACTAAGTTGAAGTTCTAACACTAATTTTTTAAAATCAACACCTGCAATTGAACTGATAACCATTAATATCATGTTGAACTTTCTGTTCAGTCTGAACATCATCTGAAGTATTTCATTAAGTGAATTGTTTACATCACTTGGTTCAGTGCAATGTTTTAGAAGGTCGATACTATTTTCTTCATCCAAATCTAGAGTAGAGGGTTTCTCTTTATCCCTCCGAAGTGCAAGGTGCCCACGCAGCAAATGAAGTGGTAACAAGACTGAAATGGCATCTTGAAATGCATCAACAGCAATACTTTTTTGCAATAAGGAAGCATCTTCGCGTGCCAGAAATTTTTCAACTAATGGCAGCATAAAATGGCGGCGCAAAAAAATGGTAAAAGCATACATGATCACATGTATAACTATAAAAGCGACAATGATCAGGGGGATGAGCATTTCCATGATTAGTAACCTTAAGTTTGCGGTGGTGTCGCAGTTTGCGAAGCAGCCGTCATTGTAGGTTGCGTACTTTCCTTTAACTTAACTTCATAGAGTGACACTTGCGCCTGTAACAAACTTCTTACTTTTTGATTATCAAGATGTTTCATCTTAGCACAAAAACGTAAGATCAAAAAAAGCGGCAAAGAACTAGCGATTAACAAGTAACCCGTAGAAGCGATAATCGGTGCTTTATCATAAAACTTAAGCGTATTATCAAAAAAAATCTGCGCTACTTGAGCGATGTTCGACATCTTATCTGCATCAGCCATGAACGCAGACTCCCTAATGTGTGAAATGTTCCGTAAAATTACTTCAAAAGGTAATTTTTGTAAATAATGGTCGGAACACCCTACCAAAAACCATAGTAGTTATTGGCATTTTACTTTGGCAATGAAGAGCTTGTGAACATGTCAGCATCAGCCAATAGGTTTTAATGATGGCTGATTTTCTAAAAAAAACCCGCACGATGGCGGGTTTCTATTTGTTCTGTTGCTCAGTTCGCTTTAACGTCCCGAGCTTATCACAATTTAAGCACTTTCCGCGCAAGAACTCAAGTAAAATCTGTCGCTATTTGTGGCGAATGCGTCACACATTGGCTTGTATAGCATCGATTCTGCTACATTTAGCCAAACATCGATCCGACTTTCACATGTGCGCAAGCACCATTCAGGGTGTTTCTCGTTCAGGTCTCGGGCCATAGCCTTTTTGCTGAGACGTTTGATATACCGATCCTCTATCAAGTCATATAAACGTTTATTGCCTGAACGGATTAAAATCTCACTGAGGACTGAGTTGACTACCATTGCTTCCTCATCAGTGCAGAATGCAAGGCCGCTTTTATTCTTCCCTTCAAGAATCTCTCTGAAGAATGCTTCCAGTTCTGGTTTGCTGATACCCGCTTTTTTCATCCGGCGTAGCGCATCGTTGATCGCGGTCTTTGTTATTTTTCCGGATGCAAGTAGCTGGTTAAACATGTTTCCACCACTACCACCGCCGATATAAGACCAGCGACCCCACATACGCAACTTACCCTGTATCCAGATGCTTTCCAGAGTACGAAGACGAACCATTTCACCAGATTTACCAACTTCAGAAGGATTAATCATTTAGCGTTCTCCACTTACGCCAGTACGCCAATTGCCAGCGCACGATCTATAACCCGAAACACCAGGACCAGTTGGTCACCGTATTTCGCTTCAAATGCCACAGGATCAGCATGCAACTCGTCGTGATGCTCTCTGCACAGAGGAATCACAAACAGGTCGTGTGCTTTTGTACCCATTCCACCCTGCCCGTGGCCAATCAGGTGGTGGGGGTCGTCAGCTTGCTTGTTACAGCAGACGCACGGCTGGGCCTTAACCCATCTCGTGTATTTCTCATTCACCCAGCGGCGACGCTTGGGTTTAAGCATGAAGGATTCCGGCGTCTCCGGGTCTACCTTCATTGCCACTATCTTTTTCGCTTTCTCCTGCACCAGTTGTTGAGCGGGTAATGTCGGAACAATATCGCTTTCACGTGTTACCGACTGGTGAGTCTCTTCATTCAGACGAAGAGCTTTATGGGCTACGGCTTCAGGTATCTCGTCAGCCAGGTCGTTCCTGACCATCCACCAGCAAAACTCCGGCAGCGTCAGAATGTGGTCCTCACTGAAACCTAATTGGCCGTTTACAACCTTCAGTATCCAGGATACCAGGTTTTCACGTGCTATACCCGCCAGACCTTCAGTGAACTGATCACGAATTTTTAAGTCACAGCCCCAGCACGTGCGGATTGAGCCAGGCGCATGCCGGGTGATGGTGTAGTTGCGGTCGTGCCACTCGCTGTGTGGGTACTGACATTCCAGTTTTCTTTCGAGCCAGGCATCCAGTGAATTGAGTCCACCAGCACAATGTATGACCTTCTGATTTTCGAAGACATCACGCATTAACGGATCATTCTGAAGCTCCTGAGTTGTCTCAGGCAGCAGACCAGACGGTAACTCAGCCATTGACTCTGCCTGTGGCTCGATAAGAACACGCCCACGTCTGAACAGATGCATCAGTTCACTGCCTGGGCGAAATATCACTACCCCGGTCATCGGGGCCACTTCAGGTGTCAGTAATGCCCTCACGCTACCTGCCCCTTAGCAATATGCTCTGCCCACAGACCACCAATCCAACGAACACCCTTGGCGGTGAAGCGGGACTGATTGAACGCGTAATTTGTCTGGTTTGTCGTACCCGTCTTCACCTCGAAGCGCCCTGCTTCGATATGCTTGCTCTTTGGCGTGAGAACACGGTTAAGCCGGTACATAATGCCGTTCTCAATCAGGAACATCGCAAACTCCGGCTCTTTGGCGTTAAGCAGCTTGGCAACCTGTCGGAATGTCATTGAACCGGTGGCCATAACGTAACGGTCAACAAACTCAGCCTTTGGCGCGGCTACTGCCAGTTCTTCACTCAGCCGTTGTTTCTGCTCAGCCAGGTCAGCAGCAAGCCGCAGCGCCTCAGGAAGTGACCGGGGAACCATCATTCCACCGTTGTTCTCCAGTTCCTGCCAGCGGTCAACAAGTCGGGCCGTGAACTCTGGTGACAACTGGGCAACGATCACATAGCTATCACGCTTATTCACTTCGTAGTGATGATAGGTCTGTCCGTTCTGGGGATGGGTGTACTGCAATGCAGCATACCCTTCAATCACACCGGAATTCATGAGGCGCTCTATCGTTACGCAGACATTGCTGTGCCGGGAATCGACCAGTTTCGCTATCTCACGGCTGGACATGGTGATCTGCTGCCCTACTGTCGCTGCATGATGGGTCGGACACATTACTGTTATGCTCATTTGTTGCATGCTCTGTCTCCACTTATCAGGCGGCTGCACCCGCCAGGGTTTTGAATCTGCTTATCGTTATTTCAACTTCCCCCTGCTTAACTACTGGCCCCCATTCAATCAGCATCCGCTTTACCTGCTGGTCGTCTTCCCATACGTGGGAATTGGTAAGAGCATCGAAGAGAGCTTTGTTGTAGTTGTCCAAGTCACGGCGTCTATTGTCAGGCGGATAGAGGATAATTTTCACTTCAACATCAATGTTGATTGCTCTTGGCAAACCTCCATATGCCCATAACACAGAAGAATAAACAGCCTTCCTGTATTTTCTCCCACGCTCACTAATCAGGAGCTTCCCCTTCAGAGAACCCTTGTTTGGGGCTCGGTAGTATGTGTTTACGCTCGGAGGGAATGGCAACGTTAATTTCATTGCTGAACACCTCTCGCTTCCAGCCATGACAAGGCGCGTTCTCTTGAATCGCTATCACCGTTAATGAGTGACTTGATGATCGATATCGCGTCTGACTCATCGTTTGCTGAAATAACGGTAATCCCCCTGGAAACCCCTGGCGCTACTGAGATAAATCCCTTCTTCGCTATGGCCTTAACATGCTCCGCTGCTGCGTTCGGTGATGAGCAACCAATCAGCCCTGCCAGTTCACATATCGTTGGAGGGAATCCGAACCGGCGCTGATAGTTCACGATCGAACCAAGTACTTCACTTTGTCTCACGGTAAGTTTGTTCACTTCAGCGCTCCTTAATCCGCTTGTTCAGAATCCCGACTTCGAGATACAAATGAGATGGCGTAAAGCCAAGCTGCTTAACCATCCCCATGGCACCGTTAAAAATTGGCCTGGCTATTTCGTCACAATTCATACCAGGGTTAGCCTTGCGTTTAGCGGTTATTTCCTCGTTGCATCTTCTGGCAATGTTACGAAGCGCATTTCGTGCCTCAATGTCCTGCATAAGACACCTCCAGCAGCGGATCAGGTTTACCAACGTAACCAGGAGACATGATTACATCAGGGTTTTCTGCCTGATTTCCCCAGTGATGCCAGCCAGGTTCCGCGCAGCGGCTGAACAGCTCAATGCGTGACACATCGCCGTATAATTTCTCCAAGCGGTAACGCGCTTCAGCTGGCTTCTGGCTGTGCTCGCCGAGTGGGCTGTAGATAACCTGTTTTACGCTCGCGTCCTGACGCTCAAGACCTCTTCCTCTGGTGGCAATTAGCAGATCCTCGGTATTGGCGCGGGTATGGTTACCACCGTTCATTCGGGTCTGAGCGTTCAACAGGTCGAGGAAGTCGTAAAAGTCCTCTACTCCACCAGCCTGAAGCGCTTTGTTGATGTGCTGCTCAGCCAGTGAGTTGAACTTCACCCAGGTGAATCCCTTCATGGTCCGAACCTTAAACCCCCATGCCTCAGCCAGCTCAATCGCTTCGCGGGTGTGAGTACCGGTGAACCACATGGCCAGAACGGAATCTTCCGCAGCCAGTTCCCAAACAGGCAGGCGTTTTATGTCGATGAGTTTCATCGTGCCGTAATGGTTTTCCGCTGCGCCATTGCTGATAGTGTTCCCGTATTCCCACGGTGGATCGGCGTAAATCAGTGAATAGTTCATTAACGGCCCCCCGAAAATCGACCAGCCAGATAGCATCCGTCTTCGGCAATAACCGCTGGTTTAGCCAGGCCAAGGCAGCGCTGACGTTCCGCCAGAATAGCCGCCCTCTCTGATTCAATGGCTGATGCGCTGAACGCCTCCATGTAAATCGTCGCGGCACGATGAAAGAGGCCTTTCGACTCCAGACCTTTCGCCGTTTCCATCAGGGCGCTGACTTCAGGAGTTGGTTCAAACACCTCGAAGTGGCAATCTGCTGGCGGTTCCGCGTAGTAACGGAATTGTCGCCCGTCGCGTTTACGCGTTGCCAGCCCAGAACCATGCAGGCGGCAAACAGTGAGTTGAAGCTGGTCCTGGCTGTATTGGGTCAGACCTTCGATGATGTCCCTGGTCGTGGAGCCGGGGTTCATGGCAATAAACATCTGGACCGTTTTCAGAATGCTCATCGTTACCCCCTGAACCCTGGTGGAATAGCGCTGTAATCAGTGTTCTTGAAGCTGGGTTTGAAGATGCCATCTTCACGGGCCCATTCCCCATTCACTCGTTCTGGTCGGCCAGCTTTGTCCCAGTTATTTGCAGACTTGAGATATCCCGGGAACTTGGACGGCTGGAAAAGCGTCTGTGGTCGCAGGTAATCAGACATCTTCAGGTCATCGCCCCACTTCGCGTTGCAGTAATCCACCACCAGCGACAACTCTTCAACGGTGAACCCTTCGCCGATTCGTGCTCGGATGTTTTGCATTGACGTGGTTGAAACCTGGTAGCGTGAGTTCGTGACCTGGTTCAGGTGAGATAACACCGATTTGGCCTGGTCAGTGATCAACACTTCACGGTCTGGTTGCGCCGCAACCGGACAAGAAGGTTTATTAGTCTGTATGTCTAAGTCTGGTTTAACGTCTGTATAGAGATAGGATTCCGCACTTTCGCGATTTCCATGATTCCCGTTATTCGCGGTTTTGTTTTCGCGGCTTCGCGGAATGGTTCCCGCACTTTCACGCTTTCCATTCCGTACTTTCACGGTCTCAGATTTCTCAGGAAAAATTAGAGAAATAAGCAGGTCACCATCCATTCGATAATGCTTAGTTGGGGTGCCATTTACTTTCTTAGAGCACGTTTCAAATACGCCAGGAAGGTATTTAGTAATAATCTTTTTGACCAGTCGCTCTGTTTGATCCTCAGTTAGCTCACCCGCTTCTTGGCCAAGTTCCTTATGGGTTTTATAGAACCATCCATCTTCTGAACCAAACGCTGACCAGAAAACAAGGTTGTTAAGAACGGCTGCGAGCGCATGGGCCTGCTGGTCATCCTTGAAAAACAGCAAGTATGGCCTTGGAAGAACAATAACGTTCTTCTGACCAGACATAGACTGGACGATGTCAAATATTCTGCTCATGGTCGTCCTTTAACTCTGTAAATTTGCGCTGGAATTGCTCAAGAGGGCTGAAGCACTCATGCTCGTACCCTTCTCGAAGGTATATAACGCGCTGTGTATCTGGCTCCCAGCGGACAACTCTGACGGGAACTCCGTAGTGATCTCTGAACCGCCGGTTAACTTCAGCCATTCCTCGCGCCCCTTCTCGTTCATCTGAACAAATGCTTCTACCATCAAGTCTGCTGGCTGGTAGTTGCCTCCATCAGCCGCGTTATTTATGATTTCCACATAGCCGAACTGGGCATCTTTACCCACCAGCGGCAAACATCTGAATTGCTTAGCTGGTCTGAATCGGTTTACACTGTTCATGCGTTAGTTTCTCCACTGATACGACACGCCAAGGCGCCCGGAGCTGCACACTCGCGGGCGTCACCTTTTCTGCCTGTTGAAACGAATACGTCAATCGCCTGATCTGAAACACCAACCCCATAAAGCGCCATAAATCCCAGGAACCCGTGAATCTGGTGGCGGAGCTTCTTACTGAATAATTCTGAAAGCGTTTTGCGCTCTGATGAATCAATTACCCCATCAGCCGCTGCTGCCATCTTGGCATTAGCCAGCTCACCAGATGCTGCTGCCGCTTTCATCTCAATGCTGTACAGCTCAACGTTATCCAGGCTCTCAGCAGTTGGAACATCCACCAGCAATTTCCCTTTGCGGTTCGCCTGGTACTCGGCCAAGTAACAAGAACCAGACAGGTCCTCCATCCGTTCCAGTTCTGCCAAGGTAAAGAACCGACTGCCGCACTTCTGGTACAGATGGTTGTGGAACTGGTCGATAGTCATCCCTAAATCGGAAGCCATACCTAAGCGACCATGCTTGTGTGCCTTACACATCAGGCGGATTGCTGTATTTATGCTGTCTACCATGTTGATTTCCCTCTGGTAGTTAATAATCAACTTAAAGTTGACTATTGTTGTTAGCGGAAGGTATGCCGTCATTTTTGTTCGGATAAATATCAGGTCGTAATTGATGGGGAGTTACTACCCATCCGCCCCATTGGCAGAGTTGAATAACTCTTTCAGAAGGTACTCGGTTCTTTGCAATCCAGTTCGCAACAGATTGAACTGATTGGAATTCAAACCGCCTTGATACCTCTGAAATCGACCCGATCGCCTTCACAGCTTTAGCTGTTACATTCTTGTGTTGAGATGACATGTGTTCTCCTATGACTAAGCCTGCATCAATACTACTTATAGTAGCAATTATTAGCAACTTAAAATAGAAATGACAACTATGCCTTGTGCGCTTAATCTTCTACTTATGGTGGAAAATGCTAAATACAAAGACTTTGCCGAAAGGCTAAACAGGTCTCTCCAAGAGCAATCTATTGGAGTTAAAGAATTGTCAGAGTTCAGTGGTGTCTCGTATGAGATGGCGCGGCGCTACACTCTTGGTACTGCAAAGCCGAGAGATGAGAAGATGATTCGAATTGCAGAAAGACTTGCCGTCTCACCGGCTTATCTTGATTATGGTGTGCCTGTTAATGGTGGCGACGCGCCAGCCAAAGGCACGGTCAGAATAGAGCAATTGGATGTTCATGCTTCAGCCGGTTCCGGATATATAAACCAACCATTCCCTACAATAGTGAGCTCAATAGAGATTCCAGAAGAGAGGATCTTCGAGTTGTTTGGTCGTAGAAGCCTTGATGGCATCGTCATGATAAATGTTGATGGCGATAGCATGATGCCCACGCTTTGCCCAAAGGACCTGCTTTTCATAGACAGCAAGGTTGAACAATTCAGCGGCGACGGCGTTTATGTGTTCAATTTTGAAGACAGTACGTTCGTTAAACGTTTGCAGAAGGTAAAAGGGCGCCGACTGGCAGTTCTTTCAGACAATGAACATTACCCGCCCTTCTTCATAGAGGAGCATGAAATGAATGAACTATACATATTCGGCAAGCTAATCAGATGCTTACCTCTAAAAATGATAGAGTTTGGCTAATAATTAATTCATCAAGAAACCGGCGAAAGCCGGTTTTTTTACGCCTCCAATTCCTCACCTCATAACACTACACTACTAAAAATTACATTTTTCTACTTTTTGTTGTTGCAATTATCTACTTAAAGTAGCTATAGTCATTGCATCGAAAGCGAACAGGCAGGACGCCCACGAAGTAGCCGCCGGTGGCGTATGAATGACCGGATGATTCGCAGGCAACAAAAAAGCGCCCATAGGACGCTTCGCTCTTTAACAATCTGGATTCCCCAACAATGTTCCCCCCATAGATGGAGTTAACTTTATGAGTAATAGCGAACCAACAATCATCGCAAATGGTTGTTCAGACGAGCAGATAGTTCAATGGATGAGAAAAAAGCTGGCTGCGATTGACCAGCTTTCAGAATTGCAGGGATACCGGCAGGAATCACAATCCTTAATAGCCGAGTACGATGGCATGATTAGTTGTCTATCGCTGGACGCCACCTTAAATATCGAGCGGCAAGTTCAGGATCCCATTCCTCATCAATAAAATCTTCAAAGTGATTAATCATCGAGTCCCAGTAGCGGTGATCAAGGAAGGCTTTTGTGTCATCGGTGGAATTTTGATAGGTAAGCTCATCCTGAATTGCAAGTAGTAAATCAGTAAATGTTAACTCGCGGATTTGTTCTGGCGTCCAGTGGTACTTAACCAATATCAGGTGTTCAAGCCCGAGCTTTCCAGAAAGGTTATTAAAAGGGGTAGCGTATTTTTTACGGTGCTCAAATAACCTGGCATCAAGCAACGTCAAAAATGTTGCTCTCGATTCGACTTTATTTATTTCATGTGCGTCAACCAAGCCACTGATCTTAATCCCACGAGTGCTGGCAATCTTTTCCTGATGCTCAAGAAATAGACTGTATAGATTCTTGTTCATACATTTTCCTTTGCATTGTTGGGGATATCCAGATTAACCGAATCCTTGTTGTTGGGGAATAGCAGGATCCACCGAGCCTGATGTGGTGAAAAAGACAGGCATACAACATGAAAGCGCACTCCTTTCTACCAGTTATGGGTGACAGGTGTGAAACAAACGTGGAGTGCGCTTCCAGTTGTGGCATTAGCTCAGTTGGATAGAGCAACGGCCTTCTAAGCCGTGGGTCGTAGGTTCGAACCCTGCATGCTGCACCAGAATCACATTGCCAGAGTGGTTCAAGGAAGCAAGAAAGCTGTGTGGAGTCTTGGCGGTACCAGTACCAACCTTTGAAGTCCCTGGTACCGCCCTTTTTACTCAACTGAAAGCGCGTTCTGTCCCTTGTCATTAAGTGCCAGTTCGTTAAATCCAAAACCAGCGGAACGCGCTTTCAATTGAGTGGAGAAACTAACCGGCGATTGCAGTCGCACGTTTCACTAAGTGCCTCTTCATGGGGCATTTACTGAAACGAAACCAAAACTTTTATTCGCCTTTTGGCGAGGGATTCGTGCAACCAAAATTCAGCGCTGTGCAGGGCGCATATAACACGGAGAAACTAACCATGACGACCACACAGAACGTCACTGAGTTACAACCACGTATGACCAGAGAGCAACTGATCGATGCAGCCCATAAAGCTGCCCCTCTCCTGCCACCTGCTTCCCAGTGGCTGATGAATGAACTGGCGAACCGCTACGATGTTCAGGGTGTCGCACTGTGCGAGTCAATGGAGCAGCGTAAGTCGCTGGCTATTGAGAACACCGTATTACGCGATGACGTTATCTGCTGGGCAAAAGAATGCGATCGCATTGTTGAAAGACACACAAAAACACGCAGCAACATGCACCTTCTGGAAGCTAAGCGCGAACTGCATGAGTTAACTCCGGTAACAAATGTTGTGATGAATGAAGGGGCTAAGTGATGGCCGCCAACTCATTCAAACAGATGTCCCGTGACGGGACCATCAAGCGCACCGATACCGGGATGTTTATCAGCCTTGAACATATCCACGTGCGTGAAGGTTTCAACAAGCGTGAAGACGACGAACGTACCCGCCAGGCAGATGACGACCTGTTTAACTATCTGATGAACGGTGGCACCGTTCCTCCGCTGGAGGTTATCGCACGTGATGAAGGCGGTGTGTGGGTAGTTGAAGGCCACCGTCGTCGTCGCTGCTACGCACGTTGTGCTGAAGCTGGTAAGCCAGTAGACCGTATTCATATCATGCCGTTCAACGGTAACGATGTGCAGCGTCTGGCTCGCATCATGACCAGTAATAACCAACTCCCCCTTTCTGATATTGAACAGGCTTCTGTTATTCAAGAGCTGCATAACGCTTTCAACCAGACCACCAGCGAGATTGCAAAACTGGTCAATAAGTCTGTAGCGACCGTAGAAAAGCTTCTTCTACTCAGCACAGCGAACCATGACGTTCAGCAAGAAGTTAAATCAGGGGCTGTGTCTGTTGATGTTGCCGTTGAACGCGTTCGTGAGTTTGGCGAACAGGCTGGTGAGGTTCTCCAGCACGATAAAGCAGTAGCCGCCGCCCAGGGGAAAACAAAGGTTACGCGCAGTTCTATCGCGCCAGAACTCAACATTAAAAGTGCTCGCCGTTTCGTGGAACTGATGGCCATGGCGACAATCAGCGATGAAGGCGTGTTCACTTTGCAAGGCACTGCACTGGCTGAAGCCCTGTCGATAATCGACGAATATAAAACCATTGCTGAAGCTCGCGAAACCTATCGCCTTTCACAGCCAATCCCTACGACAGAGATTATCGGTAAAGTGCTGTATGTGAAGCTGGACGGTAAGGAAATCGGCTCGGCAATAATTTATCGCGGTAAGAACGTCACGCTCGACCTAGGTGACAGAAAAATAATCGCCAGCCAGTCAAAAGCAGTGGCCCACTTCGTTAAACAACACAAACTTCAGCAGGTACATACCAATGCAAACGATCAATAACCGTATGACAGAAACTCAAATTGCTGATCTCTTCAGCCTGGCGGTTCAGTTGCAGGTTAAAGCTGAAGAATCAGATGATCGTGATACTGCAATTTTGGCCTACTCAATTCAAAACGCCTGCTCAAATTTAACGGAATCCCAGCGCGAGTTCCGTGCAGCAGACGCGACTATTCACAATCTGGAACTGAAAATCACAGAGATGGCAGTACAGCTCGCTAACGCCGATAGCAAGTGCAGGGAGCTGGCGGGGGTAGTTGCTGAGAACGCTGATTTAAAATCTCTGATTGAACAACATGCAGGCTCTATCGCTGTATGTCCTAACTGCTCACACGAAGAGCCAAGCGAAACTGACGACATCGTTGCGCTTTATCGCTCAATGGAAACCCCAGCCACCGACGCTTTCCTGGCTGAAGTGCGGGCGCAGGGTGTGGAGCGCATGATTGAGGTTAAACAGCAGCAATTAGACGGTATGCACCCTGACACTTTTGCTATTGGTGCAGTTCGGGATTCTATTCGCAGGGATATCTACGAGTTGAAAGTCTTTGCTGAAATTCTTCGCCAGGAGGCAGCCCAATGACAGCACTCAACAAACAGGCGCTTCGTGAAGCGGCAGAGAAGGCATTACCGGCGATGAAGCGCCTGCTGATGATGCCAAACGATGAGCTATTTGATGAGGCTTTGCTGAACGTTGACGGTGATGTTGATGCTGCAAATGCCTTCAACCTTAACTTTGGACCAGAAACAGCACTGGAACTGCTGAATGAAAACCTCCAACTACAGCGCGACAAAGATTCTCTTGAAGCAGTTGCGATTGCTATGCGTGACGATATGCGGGATGCGCGTGAAAAGCAGGAAGAACTGGATAATGCCCTCTGCGAACTCCTACCCGGCACTCAGTACATGGACCCTCCAGATGGTGGCAGCGTTACACCGTTGGAGCAGGTACGCCGGATGGTTGCTGACTATCGGGAGCGGATTGAAGAACTGGAATCGCGCACAGTAATTCTGCCTAATCCGTATCCTAAAGGTTACGGCCTAGCCGCTGATAAATATAACTTTGCACTGGAAGAATGCGCCGATGCAATCCGCGCCGCTGGCATTGGCGTGAAGGGGGAGTGAGATGGCGCTGACGAAAAAACAACGTGCAGAGCTACGCATGAAGTTTGGCGGTCGCTGTGCTTATTGCGGCTGCGAGCTTGGCGATAAGTGGCATGCAGACCATGTAGAAGCGGTAAGAAGAAATATCAGCAACGGCTACGCAATGGACAGGCCAGAAAATGACACTGTCAGCAACATGGTTCCAGCATGCATTCCATGCAACTTGTTCAAAATGTGCAGCACAGTAGAAGACTTTCGCAGCCGCATAGCCACTCAGGTTGATGTGACTCGTCGGGCGTCAAGAAGTTACCGCACAGCGGAATCATTTGGCCTGGTTAAACAGACTAACGCGCCAGTTGTGTTCTGGTTCGAACAGTATCAAGAAGGAGCGTCAGCATGACAACTAACCACCCGGCGAACGGTCCTGTATCACTCGATCGCCTGCACCAGATACGCGAAATACTCAGCAAATCAGCAGCACAAAGCGACGGCGGTAATCTCGGCTACGCAATGGCTGATGCTGTGAAGGTGATTGATGGGATGATTTCTCGCGAACTGGTACGCCGTGAACATGCAGCATGGTCACTGGCTACTTTCGGCGATGTCGGTCCAGTTGGTCCGCTAAAGCACCTTTCCAAAGAAGCGCTCGAGGCTGCTGCTGAACCCGGCGACCTTAGCGAATGGGCTGACATGCAATTCCTGTTATGGGATGCGCAACGTCGTGCCGGTATCAGTGACGAGCAGATTACCCAGGCGATGGTGGAAAAGTTGGCGGTTAACAAACAGCGCGAATGGCCTGAGCCGAAAGACGGTGAGCCAAGGCTACATATCAAGGAATCCGACAACTCGTTTGTGGCTCCGGAGGGGACGGCCTGCAAATACTGCGGCGGTACAGGTTATTTCCGTTGGAAAAAATCCGCAAATACCTTCCCGTGTCCATGTATGGGATGCGATTTGCCAGCAGCACCTCTGCAGGAGGTGAAGTGATGCCGCCAGTTAAAGTGGTTGTTATTACCGTGGTGATGCTAGCGATCTGCCAGTTAGTTTCTATGACGGGATATGGCATATGGTGAGCAAGCTAAAACAGCGTCGCATACGCCGACTGAAAGCCGATGTAGCATGGTGGAAATCTGAAGCTGAGTACTGTAAGGCGCGAGTGTTCGAACAGGCAAACGAAATTGCTGAACTAAGAAGCATGGTGATTCGTGTACCAATGCCGGTAATGGTGCCAGTAGAGATACTTCATCAGCTAAATGGGAAGGGATCGAAAGAATATCCATTATGTCGAAATTGCAACGATGGAACCCGTCACGGGTGTTCATCGTGTGCTTACAGAATGAAGTAACCGGGTGCAGCCGGTTTAAGTGGAGAACTAACTATGAGCGGACAAATCCAACGTTTTCTTACTCCAGATGACCTCTATCAATTAACTGGTTATCGTCGCCCTTCCCTACAGTGTAAAGCTCTGAGGGATAGTGGGGTATTTTTTATCCCACGCAAGGACGGAAGGCCAGGAACAACATGGGATCATGTATCAAACCCTGTTGGACTTAAGTTAATAGTGAGCAATCCAGAGGAAGAAGAACCAAACTTTAAGGATATGTAATGTCTAGAGCTCGCAAAAACCCTGAGGATAACTGGATGCCTCCTCGCGTTCGACGGGGAAAATCTGCTTATGAGTTTCGTACAACAGATGGTCGTACCGTCAGGTTGTGCAATCCTGATCTAACAAAATCGCAGGTATGGGCAGCTTACGAAAACTTCATAAACGATTTAAAGGTTGGTACGAACTTCAACGCACTTTGTGAAGAATTCTTTAATTCCGGTGATTTCCACGAGTTAGCAACTGAAACACGTAAAGACTACAGAAAATACGGTTCAAAGGTAAATGTTGTCTTCGGGAAAATGAAGCCGGATAACATCAAGCCAGAGCACATCAGAAAATATATGGATAAACGAGGTGTTAAGAGCAGGGTTCAGGCAAACCGCGAGAAAGCATTTATGTCCAGGGTGTTTCGGTGGGCATACGAACGAGGAAAGGTGAAGATGAATCCTTGCCAGGGCGTAAAGCAATTTAAAGAGCAGGCTCGGACCCGTTATATTAGCGATAGGGAATATGATGCACTTTATAGCGTTGCTTCTATTCCCGTAAAAGTTGCAATGGAGTTGGCATATCTATGTTGCGCCCGCCAGGGAGACATTCTTGACCTCAAAAAGAGTCAATTATTGAGCGAAGGAATTTTAATTCAGCAGAGTAAAACCGCAGTTAGCCAGATCAAGGCCTGGACTAAACGTCTGGAGGATGCCGTTAATCTTGCTGACAGCATTCCTCTCAACAGCGGTATGGTCAGTATTTTTGTCATCCACCAGCCATCAGGTCTGCGATACACCCGAGATGCTTTTAATGCGCAATGGATGAAGGCCAAAAAACTTGCTGCAGAGAAATTCCCTGACTTGGATTTCCAGTTCACTTTCCATGATTTGAAAGCAAAAGGGATCTCCGATCTTAAGGGTACGCTGAGTGAAAAGCAGGAAATCTCAGGTCATAAAAACGCCTCACAAACAGCCCGATATAATCGAAGAATTTCTGTTGTTCCGGTAGTTGGGGGGCAGTAATGCCCTCTTTTTATGGCGAAGCTGAATGGCGAAGCAATGGTGAAGATGGTGCACAAAAACAAAAAAACCACCCGTAGGTGGTTTCACGACACTGCTTATTGCTTTGATTATTCTGTTCTTTCCCATGGTACCCGGAGT
>NZ_JAOWHB010000037.1:0-224486 GCF_030332845.1 Citrobacter sp. Cpo061 | reverse complement strand
ACCGCGTTTACCACCGAGGTGGCTGCCGGAGATTTTATTGTTGTCACTGTCGGAGGCGTTCCCTATACGCTACCGGTTAAGTCCGTGGAAAGTAGTGCCGCGTTGACGCTGGTCAGTAATTTCACCGGGCCAACACAGGCTGGCGCGGCCTGGTCAGCTGTTCCCCGTATGGCGTTGAATATGGTCACCGCGGCGCTGGTGGCACAAAGTGCAGAAGCCCTGCGAGGACTGAACTACGACAAACAGAACTGGCAAAGCATTTTTAGTGGAAGCGGAAATGTCACCGTTAAGTTGCCTGATGGCAGTTCATTCACAGGACCTGCATGGGGCGGGATTTCTGCAACACTGAGTAATATTAATCAGTCTTTAAGCAGTATAAATACGGAGCTGGGTGAAAAACTTGTAAAGGAACAGAATCTTGGGGATTTGCCTGATAAACACACCGCCCGCGGAAACCTTGGGCTGGGAAGCGCAGCGACAAAAAATACAGGGGCGTCTCTCGGTGACATCATGATGGTTGGTGCATTTGGGCTGGGTGGGGTTGCGGCGCTACTTAACAATGCAGATATTGGCTCGCCTGTTACAGGATCTCAGTTATTTATGAACGGTGGTGGTCCGACAGGGTTTTGGACTGAGTGGGGGGCAGGGGTAAAAATAAGTTACAGCAACACGCATAACTTTCAGATTTATTTATCTGGTAGTGATGCAACACTCCTGACTCTTGTTCATCAGGTCGGCGGATCGCCTTTAATTCGTAAACATTACAACAACGGAAATACCACCATAGATTCTAACGGTAACCTTAAACCTGCTTCACCTGTCATCAAATTGAAAGGCGATGGTACGGCAGAATTCAACGAGGAAGCGGAAGGCGTAATGACTGAGCGCATCGACACCGGCATTTATAAGATATCCGGGGTCCTGGGATTTAACTCTGAACCATTATGGGGAGGCGTGGATGGTGGTTTCGTTATTCCAGCCAATACAAATGGACTGCCTTTATTGTGGGTGGATTATGAAATCGATCCGGATGGTTCCATAACGCTTAAAACATATCACCGTACTCACCACAGTGCGCCAGAATTTGCCCGGAATCTGATTGGTATTAAAAATGAAGATGGATCGTTTACTGAAACGGTGCAGGATGGTGAACCGGTTGATATCCCCGCTGGTCGCTGGGTAGACCTGCGCGTTGAGATGCCCAGGAACAGCCTCTGGAATATTAAACAACAGGAAGTACAGGAAGCCAGGGAAATAGCTGAACGTAAGCGCCAGCAAAATCAGCAGGGTACCCAGTCGTGAAAATGATGGTTGCCGCAACCACGCCGTATGCAGGAGCATGATTGCGGCCAACTGGCGAACGTTCGATAGTGCGAGTATTGAATGATTGCCAGTCACGGCGGATTGTACTTAAGCAATATGACGGTTCAAGGTGTTTAATCTGAAACCAGCCACATATCAGCTTCTTCAAACATTTCCTGAACAGTACGGCTTATCTGTTCCTTCTCATGCTTGCTGGCGTCAGTGTTGATCGCCGGCAGTGTCATCATCGGCTTAACCCGAATATCAGCATCGGGGAAGATCCGGTGAACCCTCCTGGTCAGTTCGCCCAGAATGATATCTTTTGCACCGGGCAGCCCATCAAAATTCCTTTTATCATAAACGAGTTCCACGAACATTGCTTATTGCCTCTTTACTGGATGGATATACAGTATTTATACTGTGTTTTTATCCAGTATTCAAGAGAGGGCGTAAACATGGGCTTTCCTTCACCTGCGGCAGATTACGTTGAAACACGAATCTCCCTCGATCAGCAGCTAATCAGCCAGCCAGCAGCGACTTATTTTATGCGGGCATCGCGTTCACATTTCAGGGAAGGGATACTCCAGGGGGCGTTGCTTGTTGTTGATGCGTCACTTTCTCCCTGTGATGGCTCGCTGCTGATCTGCGCGATAGACGGAGAATTTAGGATCAAGCGATATCGGACACATCCTCAACCCCACCTCGTTAATCTGGAGAACGGGAGAAAGGAGGCGCTGCCAGTAGATGATGGCGGTTACAGTTCTGCACCCGCTATATTTGGGGTGCTTACTTACATCATCAATGACGCCAGGAATGCAGAGTTTGATGATTGCCCGGTGATGTGAGCACATCACTGTTAAGTGAAGTATGAAGTGGGGTTACGTGGTTGAGGTTAATTATCATTTCTGTCTGGATTGTTAGACAAACCAATCCCTACTTTTACCGCAGCGAACAACATGATGCACAGAGTGGTAATCACGGCAAATACCAATGAGAGACTAGTAATCATAGGGCTTCTTAATGTCAGATGAATTCTATTGTCAGACAACTGTATAGAGAAAAGGTTCCTGGCAATTATCGTGCTTGCTACTCAAGAGGATATTACAATCCGATAGATCGTAGTTGGCTGGTGATCTGTCGATAGTTTCACCCCAATAATTCCCCGGAGTTTCCCCGTACAGAAAACAGACATAAAAAAACCAGCCGTAACTGGCTGGTTCTTAGAGGATTTAACCTCTACTACCGAAACCCCATGACGGTGGATTACTTAACGTAAGCACCACATGAATTACATTTATACTTTCCAGCAAAGCGGAACTGTCCGCTAACTGGGCTCATTGAAGACATTTTCTTTGCAGAGCTTTCATAGCATTTAGGGCAAAACGGGCCATTAGGTTTACCTTCAATTTCATTAGCTCGCCAGTATACGGCGTCACGGAAAATGAGATCATCAGAAGCATCAAGTTTCTTTTGCAATTCTTCAACTTTCTGCTTCAGCTCATGCATTTCTATCTGAGTGTCTGCTAACTCGATCTTGGCTTCCGACAAAGCAATATAAAGCTCACTAAACTTAAGCCTCATCTCAGCATCAGTGTATGCCCCAGCAGCATTTTTTAAGTCTTTAGCTAAATCAAAAGCAGTTTTAAACGCGGTCAAACCGGCGAAGATATCGGCCATAAATCCCTCTTTTTCTTAGAAAATGCAAGACAGATGTTCTCTGAAAGGGTAGTGATTTTAACATTTGTGAAAGGAATTTTTATGTGAGTGAAATCAAACCATTCAGTAATCAAAATCGTCGCCATTGGAACATTGCTGCACTTATAACTGATTGATAATGTAGATCAATTATTTATGATTTATTGGCGAATAATAACCGTAACATACTGATTTACTGATAAAACACGCATGATTTAAAATCCCTCGGCGTTCGCGCTGTGTGGGTTCAAGTCCCACTCCGGGTACCATGGGAAAGAACAGAATAATCAAAGCAATAAGCAGTGTCGTGAAACCACCTACGGGTGGTTTTTTTGTGCCTGTTTTTTACAAGCATAGATACCTTGCGTCAAGCAACCTGCCAGAAACGTAAACTGCCCTCTATATACTCACTATTGCTAATCAATCTATCGCCGAATCGGCGCGTTAAACATAAAGCCCCCTCGGGCAGGGTTGTTGATAAACCCATCGCGGGCGGGATTATAGTTGTGGTCCTGGAAACCATTCATCAGTATGGGATCGCCAAAGCCATCCTGTATCGCCAGCTGTCTGTGGATTCGGTTTCGTGCCCTGAACGTGAAAGCGAAATCATCCGTCCCGCCAATGATGATCACGCCATTACCAGCTCGAAGTGCCTCGCTCAACTCTTGCTCTCTAACAGCCTGGTTTTGTAACGCGCTGGCTGTGGCAGACGATGACGCCAGCAGCAGTAATATGAGAACGGCGCATGAAAATACCGATGGCAGTTTCATGATTAATACCTATAAAAAGCATGGCTATTAAAGTATAGCTTTATGTTGTCATCTTAACTGAAAAGAAAACCAATAATTTAAACCTGCTATCCATACTGTGTTTAAAAGTCCGGAAGAGTAGTGCCGCGCAGTTAAGAACTATAATAAAAACAGCCAACAGGTGATTACTTCTTTTTGCTGGCAATGCTGGTTCAGGGGGCTGCTATGAGCATTTCATCTTTTCCGATAGTTATGCTCGCAGCATTGCTCACCCTTAGTGGTGCAGCATATTCGGTGGAAAAAAAGGATATCTTTTCGCAGAATGCCAGGGCTACGGATCCCATCGCATTTTCTCAACAGTCATTTAATAACCTGACGTCTTATCAGGTCATGATGCGCTCCTCGTCGCCATCCGATGAAAGCAAAATTATTCGCTATAGCTTTCAAAAGCCTGGGTACGTGCGGATGGATTTTACCCAACCGCATTCAGGTGCGGTGCTTATTTTTAATCCTGTCAGCGGTAAAGTGACGTTATGGCCATTTGGTGTGGGTTCGTTGCCCATTTTGCACCTGTCGCCTACTAATTCATTGATCCAGGATGAGCGCGGTCATCGGGTGAATCGTTCTGATATCGGCGTGTTGTTGGGCAATATTCGTCATCTGCAACGCGAAGGGACAACAACCACAGTTGGTAATGAAAACCTTGCAGGACGGGCGACGACGCACGTATCTGTGGTTGGGCCTGGAACAATGGCGGTTGATGGTGTTCACCGCTATGACGTCTGGCTGGATAATTATCACGGACTCCCTGCCAAAGTGATCAGCTATGCGCCAGATGGGCAGCGATTAGAAACCGTGCTTCTGGATGCTATGGTCATTAACATCCGTTTTCCCGCCAATCTCTTCTCGCCTTGAGGAGTCTGTATTATGGCTGACTATCAGTTTTCCACCGTCTGGCGGGTTGAGGCTTCTATTCAGGAGGTATGGGATATATTTTCCCATCCTGACCAGTGGCCGGAATGGTGGGGAAGTCTGGAACGCATCGTTGAGCTAAAGAAAGGCGATCTGCAGGGCATTGGGGCGCTGCATCGCTATACCTGGAAAGGGGCGCTTCCTTATCGCTTAACCTTTGACATCAACGTACTGAATATAGCACCTTACTCGCTGCTTGAAGGACAAGCCAGTGGCGCGGTTGAAGGGCGAGGCGTGTGGTCTTTTTCTGCAAGTGGTGCAGAAACTATCGTCAGATATGACTGGAATGTGCGTACCACGATCCGCTGGATGAATTATCTTGCCCCGCTGGCGGCACCTGTTTTTCGCTGGAATCACGATATGGTTATGCGCGAAGGGGCCAGAGGGTTAGCCCGTAAGCTGGCAACGAATGTTTATATATTCTGAACTCGCTCTCACGGCTGTACTTTTTGCCTGCCTATGGCTTACTATCTGTCGCGCAGTTTCTTATTTCATTCACAGTTAACAGGTCTGTTATTGATGAATAACCTCCATCGGCTCACCTTTTTATGTCAGCGTCTGTCTGCTGTGATGATCGCATACGGTTTTTGCCTTCTTAGCCGTAGCCCAACTCTTACAACATGGACAGACAGCAATGCAACGTCGACAATTTCTCAAAAATAGCGTTCTCCTTTCCGCCGCCGGTTTAGTCGGTCCTGCGGTTATTAGCCAGACGGTTCACGCCGCTGAGCCATCCGTTGCACCAGTCGCGCGTCGGCGCTTTGTGTTATCCCAGACGTATAAACTTAACCCTCCTAAGGGGTCGAGCGGCGTGGTAAAACTGTGGATCCCGCTTCCGGTAGATACCGCGTTTCAACAAATGACGGCGCTTGCCTTTAGCGGAAACTACAAGCATGCGTACGTTACCACTAATAATACTTATGGCGCGAAAACGCTGTTTGCCACCTGGCCTGACTCGCAGGGCGAACTGTTGATTAACGTTGATATCGACATTGAAACCGCCGACTGGGAGCCGCTGAAGCAGGACGCGCTGAAAACCTGGCAAGCGCCGGAGCAGATTATTTATCCGCTGGATGTAAAACCGTACCTGCTGCCGACGACACATACCCCAGTTGATGGGCAGGTTCTGGAAACCGCACGTAAAATTACCGGTAATGAGCAGGATCCGCTGAAAAAAGCGCGCCTGATTTACGAATGGGTGAGTAGCCATATGGAGCGCGATAACGACGTCATTGGCTGCGGCACGGGGGATGTGGCGGAGATCTTAAAAAGCGGTAAGCTCAAAGGAAAATGCACCGACATGAGCTCCGTTTTTGTTGCTCTGGCGCGGGCCAGCGGCATTCCGGCGCGCGAACTGTTTGGCATCCGTCTGGGCAAAGCCAATAAACTCGAACGTTACTCGAAAAGCGCTTTTGGCAAAGCAGACAGTGCAGGCGTCGCCGATGTGAGCGGCGGACAACATTGCCGCGCCGAATTCTATCTGGCCGGTTACGGCTGGTTACCGTGCGATCCTGCTGATGTGACCAAAATGCGTCTGGCAGAGAAAAAATCGCATCAGGACGCCGATGTCCAGGCGGTAAACACTTACCTGTTTGGTAACTGGGAAATGAACTGGGTTGGATTTAACTACGGGCGTGATTTCGAGCTGTATCCGGCAACGGAGCAGGGAGCCATGAACAACTTTGGCTATCCTTACGCTGAAGTCGATGGCGACCCGATCAATTTCTACGATCCTAAAGCGTTCTCCTACAGCTATGTCGCCACAGAACAACGCTAAAGGGGCGGGACTCACCCTGTTGACGGCCGCTGCGGCTGCCGTCACCGCGGGCTTATGCTGCGTTGGACCGCTGCTCTATCTGTTGTTTGGTATTTCGGCGGCGAGCTTTGCTGTTTTCAACCAGTTTGAGTTTTTGCGAATTCCCCTGATGCTGGTGTCATTGGGCTTATTACTGCGTGTCTTCTGGCGGCTCTATTTTTCCAGGCGGCTGTGGTGCTCCGGATGGTTAACGTTGAAGCAAGCGCGCGTTCTCTACTGGTGCGCGCTGGCGTTGATTTTGCCGGTGCTATTTTATCCAACGCTCGTTGCCTGGTTTTATGAGGTATTTGAATGAAAATCTTCACATTAGTTGCATGCTTGTTGCTGCCGCTGTGGGCTCAGGCGGCCAATCAAAAAGTGGTGCTGGATATACAAAATATGACCTGCTCGCTGTGCGTTATTTCGGTCAATCAGGCTCTACGTGAAACCGACGGTGTGATTAAAGCAAAATCCTCCCTAAAAACCCGACAAGCAGAAGCGATTGTGCCAGAAGGTTTTCCAACCGATACTTTACTTAACGCGGTAGCGAAAACGGGCTATACCGCAACGCTCAACCGTATTGAACAACAGTAAACCACCTTCGGGTGGTTTTATTGTGTTTTCCCGGTATGATGCCCGGCGGCTTAGTGTTCTCTTTTGTGCGTTAACTTCCGGAATTCCCCTCGTTTCCTGTTAACCTGAACGGGCGGCAGCTATATGCCGCATATGCCCATTTGTATCTGTTATCCCTCCAGCCATGTAGGATGATCACAGGCAAGATTTTTTGACTAAGGAAAAGCGTTATGAAAACGGGACCATTAAACGAGAGCGAACTGGAATGGCTGGATGATGTACTGACTAAGTACAATACAGACAAGGCTATTCTGGATGTGTCAGAACTGGATGGTTTGCTGACGGCGGTGCTGAGTTCACCGTATGAAATTGAACCAGAGCAGTGGCTGGTCGCAATTTGGGGCGGCGCGCAGTATGTCCCTCGCTGGTCCTCCGAAAAAGAAATGACGCGTTTCATGAACCTGGCGTTTCAACATATGGCGGATACGGCCGATCGTCTGGATGAATATCCTGAGCAGTTTGAGCCTCTGTTTGGTTTGCGTGAAATTGACGAGCATGAACTGACCATCGTTGAAGAGTGGTGCTTTGGTTATATGCGCGGCGTCGCACTGTCAGACTGGTCCGCATTACCGGACACGTTAAAACCAGCACTTGAAGCTATTGCGCTGCACGGTACGGAAGAGAACTTTGCGGTGGTTGAGAAACTAACGCCGGAAGCGTTTGAAGAGAGCGTCGATGCCATCCGCCTGGCAGCGCTGGACCTGCATGCTTACTGGATGGCGCATCCTCAGGAAACGCCGGTCAAAGTACCGGTGAAAGTGGATGCCAAAGTAGGGCGCAATGACCCTTGCCCATGTGGCAGCGGCAAGAAATATAAGCAGTGCTGTTTGCATTAACAGAAAGGGGCGAAAGCCCCTTTGTTTTAACCCACTTCTGGTAGTAATCCTGCTGCAATAGAAAACTGTACTGCTATTACCACAATGCCGCACAAAAATACCAGCGCCAGCGCCGGAGCACCGCCTGCTACGCGGTAGTTGGCCTGCGGATTATGTTTTCTGCTCTGCCAGGCCAGCATCGAGGGAATGAGCAGCGCCAGCACCGCCAGGGCAACGCCCGCATACCCTAATGCCATGACAAAACCACGCGGATAGAACAGCGCGAATGCCAGCGGCGGCAGGAATGTCACCGCGCCGGTTTGCATTCTTCCCGCTACGGTATTGCGGCGCTGGAAGAGGTCGGCCAGGTAGTCAAATAATCCCAATGCAACGCCGAGGAAAGAGGTTGCCAGCGCGAGGTCGGCGAACAGATGCACCGCCAGTTCGACGTGCGGCGAAGCCACGACTTCACGCAATGCCTGCAATAAGCCGTTTAAGCCTGCGTGGTTGGCTAATAGCCCCATGAACGTTGTCGAGTTAATGCTACCAAGCGTCGCCAGTTGCCAGAAGATATAGGCGACCAGAGGAATAGCGCTACCCGTAATAAACACCCAACGCAGTTTACGGATGTTACCGTTCATATAGCTGACGATACTGGGAACACTGCCGTGAAAACCGAATGAGGTGAATATGACCGGGATCGCGGAGAGCGCCAGCCCCTGTTGCAGCGGCAGCGTAAGCAGGTTCACTTTATGAATATGCGGCATTAACAGAGCCAGCATCGCCACCAGGAAGATTATCTTGGCACTGAATAGCAGACGGTTGAACAGATCGACCAGCGAGGTCCCAACACAAACCACGCCACCGGCAACAAAGGTGAACAGCAGTACACCTGTCGTCGGAGATATATTTGTTCCAGTCCAGTCGCTGATGCTGGAAGCCAGCAGTTCACCTGCACCACTGATGTACGCCGCCGTCAGGGCATACATTAAAAACATCATGCTAAAGCCCGTTACCCATTGTCCGTAACGACCAAGATAACGTTTTGCCAGCGTACCCAGCCCGGTGTCTGCCGGGACATGTTGATACACTTCAAGCAGCAACAGCGCTGTGTAGCACATCAACGCCCAAAGACTGACTAACAATACCAGCGTGACGCTAAACCCCACGCCTGCCGCAGCCAGCGGCATTGCCAACATACCGGCACCAATCGTGGTTCCCGCCACGATAAAAATACTACCCAGGGTTCTGTTTTTCACGCTTTCCTCTGTCCCAGAGATAATCAATGGTTATATCTGCGGCGCAGATTAAGGCAAAACGCTATTTTCGTCAAATCACCGTTACAATGACTGTACATTAATGTTTACGATTTTTTGACCGTTAAGATGTATAACAAATGACATTTATCTGCTGATAAACCTGCGTTAGCGCAAAGCGACGATGTGCGGTTCACATTAGGCTACGGACTTTATTAAGGAGGTAATATGGAATCTATTCACGGTCACGAAGTGCTTAACATGATGATTGAATCTGGTGAGCAGTATTCAAATGCCAGCCTTGAAGCGGCGATTACGGCACGTTTCGGCGAGCAGGCGCGTTTTCACACTTGTTCTGCGGCGGATATGACGGCAGGTGAGTTAGTGGCGTTTTTAGCGGCGAAGGGAAAGTTTATTGCAAAAGAAGACGGCTTCTCTACGCACGAAAGCAAGATCTGCCGTCACTGATTTCAAGGGGTAATGATGGCGTGTTGCCTTCATTACCCTAAAATATTAATTCTGTGTATCAAGCGTAGCCAGTTCTTTATCGATGAAATAAAGACCTTCGCCGCTTTTTCCTGCCAGCGACAGCTTATCAATAACAGATTTAAATAATTTCTCTTCTTCATGCTGCTCGGCAACATACCATTGCAGGAAATTAAAGGTTGGATAATCCTGGTGGGTCATTGCCGCGTGTGCCAGCTCATTAATTTTCTGGGTGATTAGCTGCTCGTGTTCGTAAGTAACACGGAACAGTTCATCCAGAGAAGCATATTCAGCAAAGGGTGAAGAAACGGTATTAATACGCGGCAAGCTGCCGGTATCGGTCAGGTAGTCGAACAGACGCTGCATGTGCGTCATCTCTTCCTGGGCGTGACGGCGCAAAAACGCGGCGGCACCTTCGAAGCTGTGATAGCTGCACCACGCGCTCATCTGTTGGTAGAGCAGAGATGAATATAATTCAAGATTCATTTGCTCATTCAGTTGGTCGATCATTTCTGTTTTCAGCATGGTTCTGCTCCACAAACGTTATTATATATTGACGTGGCGCCACTATAATTTGTTATTTAATTATTTGCAAAAGGTAAAATAATAAATTTATTTATTAAAAATGCGAATGGGAATAAAACGCATTAACGATATTAAACGGAGGATATAAATAATAAAGTGGTAAAAGACCAGCAAAAATGAGCTGGTCGGAAATATTAATAATTGAAAGAAGGTGATTGGGGCACCGCGACACCATGACACTGCCAGGCGAGTGTAATTTTGGTATTTAAGCACAGAGAGCCTGCATACACGCTACAGGTTGACACCGGCTGACCAAACGCTTCTGCGCTGGCATAGCCCAGGCGCTGACACTCTTTAGTGGCTGTCCCTTGGGTAACGTAGTCATCGGTGCGTGCTGTTTGTAACATGGCCTGATTATAAGTCAGGCGAACCACACCAGTGATGGTGCTGGCTTCGCTGACCTGTGCCTGTTTTGTAATTGTGCATCCTGTCAGCATGAGCGGCAAAAGCGCTAGGATAAAGGTCTTCATGAGATCGCTCTGAAAGTTCGAAGATACACTATCATGGCATACAGAGACCCTCATCAATGGCTTGAATAGCCCGAAGATCACCTGCGATTAATCACAACGAGGTCATTTGCTTGAGGTAATTCTGAACTGTTCAGACAGGAATGTGAGCGCAACTTTGTTTTTTAAAACTAAATTTCATTAAATTTGAAAGTGTGATTGCAAAATAGTAATGTGGCTGAATGTTATGACTTTCAGCGGGCTACCGCAGCGCATTCAGGAGAGTATAGAATGAAAATTGCATTGATGATGGAAAACAGCCAGGCAAGCAAAAACGCCACCATCCATAACGAGCTTAAGGCCGTTGCGGATGAGAAAGGTTTTCCGGTCTATAACGTTGGGATGAGCGACGAAAATGATCATCATCTGACCTACATCCATTTAGGCATTATGGCCAGCATCCTGCTTAATTCCAAAGCTGTAGACTTTGTTGTTACAGGTTGCGGTACGGGCCAGGGGGCAATGATGTCACTGAATATCCATCCGGGTGTGGTGTGTGGTTATTGCCTTGATCCTGCAGATGCGTTCTTGTTCTCTCAAATTAACAACGGCAACGCGCTTTCTCTGGCATTCGCCAAAGGTTTTGGCTGGGGTGCAGAGCTGAATGTGCGCTATATGTTTGAAAAAGCGTTCACCGGGCGTAACGGTGAAGGCTACCCACCGGAGCGTAAAGAGCCGCAGGTGCGTAACGCCGGTATTCTGAATCAGGTGAAAGCGGCTGTGGTAAAAGAAAATTATCTGGACACGCTGCGCGCGATCGATCCTGAACTGGTGAAAACCGCTGTATCAGGCCCGCGCTTCCAGCAGTGCTTCTTTGAAAACTGCCAGGACAAAGCAATCGAAGCGTTTGTACGCGAGGTGATTGGCTAAATCCTGTGAGCCCGGCGGCGTTCACCCTCCGGGCTACCTGTTCTTGTTCGATACTGCGCTTCCTGCATCACGGGTGAGCCGCAGCGTATCCACCATACCTACCAGACAAATAATGGCAATAGCGACAAAGGCCAGCCGGAAACTGATCCCCGGAATATTGCCCAATGCCAGCTTTTCACTGACCACATCGCCAATGCGGATGCCAATAGCGGCTAAAGAAATGCCCAACCCCACCGCTAATTGTGTCGCCGTACTGAACAGCGTATTAGCGTAGCTCATTTGTGCTGCGGGGACGTCCGCGAAGGCAAGCGTGCTGACGCCGGTAAACTGAATTGAGCGGAACACACCGCCCAGATACAACACCAGCAAAATAACCCACACGGGGGTCTGCGGCGTAATTAATGCACAGGCCAGCAACGCCAAAACGTTAAGTGCACCGTTAATCAACAGCAGTTTCTTAAAGCCCAGCCAGCGTATCAACGGTGTGGTGGCAGGTTTAATCGTCAGATTGCCGACAAATACCGCCAGTACCAGCGAGCCCGCGTGAAAAGCGTTCATGCCAAAACCTACCTGAAACATTAACGGCAGCAGAAATGGCACGGCGCTGATAGAGGCACGAAACAGCGATCCGCCATACATGGTGACGCGAAAAGTAGGCACGTTCATGGCATCAAGGCGAATCATTGGCCAGGCGGTGCGATGAAAATGATGCAGGGCAAACAGAAAGGTCACTGTTCCTAGCGCCAAAAGTCCGGCGGTCAGCCAGCCCTGAGGCTGTTGGGTTCCCAGTAACTCCATGGCATACACCAGGCTCACCATCGCAACAGAGGTTGCGATAAATCCCGTTATATCAAATGGGCGGCGCTCGTCGTCATGAATATCCGGGATAAAACGTAGCGCCAGCGCAATCGCCAGTATTCCGAGCGGTACATTAATGAAGAAGATCCAGCGCCAGTTGGCATAGCTGGTAATGAATCCGCCAAGGGGAGGGCCAATGATGGGGGCGACTAACGCGGGCCAGGTCAGGGTCGCAATAGCGGTGATCAACTGATGTTTAGGCGTGGTTCGCAATACCGCGAGTCGGCCAACCGGAACCATTAGCGCACCACCTACACCCTGTAAGATTCGCATGGCGACAAAGCTCTCAAGGCTTTCGGACAAACCGCATAAAACCGAGGCGAAAGTAAATATCGCCAGTGCAAGGGTAAACACCTTTCGGGCGCCGAAGCGATCCGCAATCCAGCCGCTGGCGGGGATCAGTACCGCGAGGGTGATCAGATAGGCGCTGATACCTATGTTCAGGTCAACTGCGTGCACGCCAAAACTTTTCGCCATGTCGGGCAGTGCGGTGGCAATCACCGTGCCGTCAATAAACTCCATAAAGAAAGCCCCGGCAACAAGTAATGCAGCCGGGGATAGACCGCGTTTGTTCTCAACCGCTAAATGTTCACTCATGTTGTGCTTGCCATCTCAAAAGAAACTGACTGGAACTATTTTTATTTTCAGCGCATTCGGAAGGCATGCGCGGCTATCGTTTCGTTCGTTGAATGGGTACTATGACGACCTTTCTATAAGGAGCTCACTATGTCCCAAACACTGAATGCCGATCAGGAACTGCTCTCGGACGTTGTTGCCTGTCAGCTGGTTATCAAGCAGATTCTGGATGTTCTTGATGTTATTGCCCCAGTTGAAGTTCGGGAGAAAATGTCCAGCCAGCTGAAAAGCATCGACTTTTCCAGCCATCCTGCAGGTGCCGATCCGGTCACTATGCGCGCAATACAAAAAGCGGTTGCCTTGATCGAGTTGAAATTCACGCCGCAGAATGAATCTCACTAAAATAAACCGTTGTTTCAGGTTTTAGAAAGGTTTTTTTGCGCCTCGCAGAATGAGAGGCGTGGGCGTAGAGAAAATTAAGCACCAGCCGGATAAGGTGCGTCGCATCGTTATCCGGCATTAACACGATGAAAATTGAAGATTAGTGATGTTGATAGTTCACGACGTTCAGCAGGTGCTTATCGGTTTGCGCCATGCACAGTCCCGCACGTTTAGCGCTGCGGACTTCATCAAGAATCGTCTGTAACAGCACGCCATCCTGCTGCTGCTCTTTTTCCAGATCGTGAAGAAAATCAATGGTTGTTGCATCATTCAAGGCTTCTGCTTCATTGGTTAAGCGTGATAGCTTGCTGTAACGCTGTTGGTATTCATCCAGCGTTTTCTGAAACAGTTCTTCAAGGGAAGTTAGTTCATCACCTGGAACATCGATAGCCTTGACGATAGGGTTAGCCCCGGCACTTTTCATAAAATTAAACATACGCATCATTTGAGTCACGTTACCTTGCGCCTGGGTGCGTAGAAAGGTTGCGGTGCCAGTCAGGCTGTGTTCGTAGCACCATTCACTGAGATGCAGGTAAAGATTCGATGCGTAGAACTCGAGGTTCATTTGTGTGTTGAGTTTATGAACAATTCCAACTGCAGCCATATCAATATCCTTATTTCCAGAAAGGGGGATGTACGTTACTAACGTCAGTGCAACGGGCTGCCGCTACACGTCACCTCTACGTACAATTAAAACTGTTAGCAGAATAAATCCGTTCCGCCGGTCCTTTAGTGATCACGAATTATATTCGCTCCCGATCAAGATTCAGCATAACTCCAGTCCCGACATAAGAAAATCCTTAAATCTGCGTATTTATGATTTTTTACATATTGTCATAGCAATATTAGTGATTTTTCCGCTTGTGCTTATAAATGCTGTGAATATAACATATTGATATTTATAGTATTAAAGTAAAATTTTGATAATGAAATGATGTTTCATATCACGAAATGAAATTTCACAATCAGGTATTGTCTGTCGCCAGATGATTATCTGGTCTTCGGATGAAGAAATTTCACCATTGACCCGCGTCTGTGAACGCTATCTGCTGGCTAATTTTTTGCGCCAGATCAGTTTTGTGGAAATTAATAAAGTTAAGCGCCTGAATGATTCGACATTTATTGTTTGGTGTATTTGGAAAAATCGAGGAGTGTGTATGAAAAAGGTTGCCGTGCTACTGGCACCTGGTTTTGAAGAGGCGGAAGCCATTGTTACCATTGATATTCTGCGCCGCCTGCAGATCGAAGTTGAAACACTGGCCTGCGCCGAGTCCCGTGCGGTGGTGAGCTACCATGACGTGCCGATGGTGACGGACAGCACGCTGGCTGCGCGTCAGACGGATCTTTATGATGCCGTTGTGTTACCCGGCGGGCCGCAGGGCAGCGTTAACCTTGCCGCCAGTGAGGCTGTCATCCAGTTTATCGCTCGCCATGACGAGGCAGGAAAACTCATTTGCCCGGTGTGTTCTGCGGCGGCGCGCGTGCTGGGCGGCAACGGCCTGCTGAAGGGGCGTCGCTATGTGTGTTCGGGAGATCTGTGGCAAAACGTCGCGGATGGGGAATATATTGATGCGCCGGTTGTTGAAGATGGCAACCTTATTAGCGGCAAAGGATTAGGGCATATTTTCGATTTTGCTTTCACGCTTTCAGCGCGTCTGCTGGAAGATGACATTCCGGTTCGCGATCACGCTGACCACATTTATTACAGATGGTAATCATTGTGCTCCCGAATGCTTCGGTATTCGGGAACAAGGATTCGTTGGCTGATGTTATGGACTAATCTGCTACCCCTCTTTTTTCCCGTCGACAAAACCGCGTTTTTTTATGTCATTTCCCGCTGAATTTATGTACGCAATTACTGTAATTCTGTGGTGTGATGCCGCTCTCTTATGGAGAATCAATTTCCCGCTAAAAATACTCTCAGCACTGGCATTGATCTTATCAATAAAAGGTAATGCCTTGTTTTACGTCCGAATTACAAAAAATCGTCTGATTTTACCCTACATAAAAGAACGTTAAAGCTGGAGTTAACCATGCACAAATTCACTAAAGCGCTGGCTGCCATCGGTCTGGCGGCCATTATGTCACAATCCGCTATCGCTGAATCCATGAAGCTCGGTTTCCTGGTCAAACAGCCGGAAGAACCGTGGTTCCAGACTGAATGGAAATTTGCCGATAAAGCCGGTAAAGACCTTGGTTTTGAGGTGATTAAAATTGCCGTTCCGGATGGTGAGAAAACCCTTAACGCCATCGACAGCCTGGCTGCAAGTGGAGCAAAAGGGTTTGTGATTTGCACGCCAGATCCAAAACTGGGGCCAGCCATTATGGCTAAGGCACGTGGCTACGATATGAAAGTCATTGCCGTCGACGACCAGTTTGCCAACGCTAAAGGTAAGCCGATGGATACCGTGCCGCTGGTGATGATGGCGGCAACCAAAATTGGTGAACGCCAGGGCCAGGAGCTGTACAAAGAGATGCAAAAACGCGGTTGGGATGTGAAATCCACCGCCGTAATGGCCATTACCGCCAACGAACTGGATACCGCACGTCGTCGTACTTCTGGTTCAATGGAAGCGCTTAAAGCCGCAGGCTTCCCGGAAAAACAGATTTACCAGGTCCCAACAAAATCGAATGACATCCCCGGCGCATTCGACGCCGCCAACTCCATGCTGGTTCAGCATCCTGAAGTCAAAAACTGGCTGATTGTCGGCATGAACGACAACACCGTGCTGGGTGGCGTACGTGCGACCGAAGGGCAGGGCTTCAAAGCACCAAACGTGATTGGTATCGGGATCAACGGCGTTGACGCGGTGAGCGAACTGTCAAAAGGCGAAGCGACCGGGTTCTACGGTTCACTGCTGCCAAGCCCGGACGTGCACGGCTACAAATCCAGTGAAATGCTCTACAACTGGGTAACGAAAGGTGCAGAGCCACCGGCATTCACTGAAGTGACAGATGTGGTGCTGATTACCCGCGATAACTTCAAAGAAGAGCTGGCGAAGAAAGGCTTAGGCGGTAAGTAACAGAAGTGCTGCGATGTTGTAGGCCGGATTAGGCGAAGCCGCCTTCCGGCGCAATGCCCGGTGGCGCTGTGCTTACCGGGCCTACGTCCGGCGGTTTTCCAGGCCGGTAAAATCCTGACTCACGGAGACGTTATGCAACAGTCTACCCCGTATCTCTCATTTCGCGGCATTGGCAAAACGTTCCCGGGCGTTAAGGCGCTGACGGATATCAGTTTCGACTGCTATGCCGGACAGGTGCATGCGCTGATGGGCGAAAATGGCGCCGGGAAATCAACACTCTTAAAAATTCTCAGCGGTAACTATGCGCCAACAACGGGATCTCTGACGATCCGCGGACAGGAAGTTTCGTTCGCGGATACCACTGCCGCACTCAACGCCGGTGTCGCCATTATTTATCAGGAACTGCATCTCGTCCCGGAAATGACCGTTGCCGAGAATATTTACTTAGGGCAGTTACCGCACAAAGGCGGGATTGTGAACCGCTCGCTGCTGAACTATGAAGCAGGAATCCAGTTGAAGCATCTGGGGATGGATATCGATCCCGATACCCCACTGAAATACCTCTCCATTGGCCAGTGGCAGATGGTGGAGATTGCAAAAGCGCTGGCGCGAAACGCCAAAATTATCGCCTTTGATGAACCAACCAGCTCCCTGTCGGCTCGCGAGATTGAGAATTTGTTTCGCGTCATCCGTGAGCTGCGCAACGAAGGTCGCATCATTCTGTACGTTTCACACCGTATGGAGGAGATTTTTGCTCTCAGCGATGCCATCACCGTGTTTAAAGATGGTCATTACGTCAAAACGTTCACGGACATGCAGCAGGTCGATCACGATGCGCTGGTGCAGGCGATGGTCGGGCGCGACCTCGGGGATATCTATGGCTGGAAATCCAGACCGTATGGCACAGAGCGTCTGCGGCTGCATGAAGTCAAAGCTCCAGGCGTGCGTACGCCAATCAGCTTATCCGTGCGAAGCGGTGAAATTGTCGGGCTGTTTGGCCTGGTGGGGGCCGGACGTAGCGAATTAATGAAAGGGCTGTTCGGCGGTACGCGTATCACTGCGGGCCAGGTATTTATTGATGAACAGCCTATCGATATCCGTAAACCAAGCCATGCCATTGAAGCGGGGATGATGCTGTGCCCGGAGGATCGCAAAGCTGAAGGGATCATTCCGGTCCATTCAGTGCGCAACAACATCAACATTAGTGCACGGCGTAAGCATGTTCTGGGGGGATGCGTGATCAACAACGGCTGGGAAGAGACCAATGCCGATCACCATATTCGTTCACTCAACATCAAAACGCCGGGTGCAGAGCAACTGATCATGAACCTCTCCGGCGGTAATCAACAGAAGGCTATTCTCGGTCGTTGGTTGTCGGAAGAGATGAAAGTTATTTTGTTGGATGAGCCGACACGCGGCATTGATGTGGGCGCCAAGCATGAAATTTACAATGTGATTTATGCCCTCGCAGCGCGCGGTGTGGCCGTGTTGTTTGCTTCCAGTGACCTGCCAGAAGTGCTCGGTGTCGCCGACCGTATTGTGGTGATGAGAGAAGGCGAAATTGCCGGTGAGTTACTTCATGAACAGGCGGATGAGCGCCAGGCGTTGAGCCTTGCTATGCCTAAAGTCAGCCAGGCTGTAGCCTGAATAAGGAGAGTATGATGTCTTCCGTTTCTACATCGGGTTCTGGCGCAACGAAGTCGGCGCTAAATCTGGGCCGCATTTGGGACCAATACGGCATGCTGGTGGTGTTCGCCGTGCTGTTCCTGGTTTGTTCCCTCTTTGTGCCAAACTTTGCTACTTTCATCAACATGAAGGGGTTAGGGCTGGCGGTATCAATGTCGGGTATGGTTGCCTGCGGGATGCTGTTTTGCCTGGCATCCGGTGATTTCGACCTGTCTGTCGCGTCTGTAATTGCCTGTGCTGGTGTTACCACTGCCGTAGTCATTAACATGACCGAAAGTCTGTGGATTGGTGTGGCTGCCGGGCTGTTGCTCGGTATTCTGTGTGGTCTGGTGAATGGGTTCGTGATTGCGCGGTTAAAAATTAACGCCCTGATCACTACTCTTGCGACAATGCAGATTGTACGTGGTCTGGCCTATATTATCTCCGACGGTAAGGCAGTCGGGATTGAAGACGAGCGTTTCTTCACACTCGGCTATGCTAACTGGTTTGGTCTGCCGGCGCCTATTTGGATCACGGTCGTTTGTTTTATTGTCTTTGGCTTACTGCTGAACAAAACCACGTTTGGGCGTAATACGCTGGCCATTGGGGGCAATGAAGAGGCTGCGCGCCTGGCTGGGGTTCCGGTTGTTCGCACCAAGATTATTATCTTTATTCTTTCCGGTCTGGTATCCGCCATTGCCGGGATTATCCTCGCATCGCGTATGACCAGCGGCCAGCCAATGACCTCAATCGGTTATGAGTTGATCGTTATTTCAGCCTGCGTGTTAGGGGGCGTTTCGCTTAAAGGCGGCATCGGAAAAATCTCATATGTGGTGGCCGGGGTGTTGATCCTGGGGACGGTTGAGAATGCGATGAACCTGCTGAATATCTCTCCGTTCGCGCAGTATGTGGTTCGTGGCCTCATCCTGCTGGCGGCGGTGATCTTCGACCGTTATAAGCAAAAAGCGAAGCGTACCGTTTGATGATTTAAACCCCAACTTTTTAGTCTAGCTTCTGCCCGTCGCCAGCCGCTACCCGGCTGGCGATTGTTTTTTCAAATGGCGAGCATGGTCACACTGTCTATACTTATATCCGTCATACATCATCTATACGCCGCGATCCGCGTGGCGTTCTGACCATGATGAGGAGGATAACCGGGTGACAGCATCACTGACTTTACCCCCTGAACAATCTGTAAACTGTGCTTACTTTTTTGATCTCGATGGGACACTTGCTGAGATTAAACCCTTTCCCGACCAGGTCGTTGTCCCGAAGACAATCCTGCAATGTCTACATCAGTTAGCGACGCAGAATGCGGATGCGCTGGCATTGATTTCAGGGCGCTCAATGGTTGAGCTTGACGCACTCACTACTCCGTTTCGTTTTCCGCTTGCCGGAGTACATGGGGCAGAACGCCGTGACATCAATGGTCAAACGCACATAGTAAACCTGCCTGAAGGTATCGAACGTGAAGCCGGGGCGTTATTACACGCAGCGTTGGTGATGTTACCGGGGGCAACACTTGAAACCAAAGGCATGGCCTTCGCGTTGCATTATCGCCAGGCACCCGAACACGAAGCGGCGCTGGTTACGCTGGCTGAGCGCATCACGCGCAAATGGCCGCAGCTTGCTCTGCAGCACGGAAAATGTGTCGTGGAAATAAAGCCTAAGGGCAGTAATAAAGGCGACGCGATAGCTGCATTTATGCAGGAAGCGCCTTTTGCTGGCCGGATCCCTGTGTTTTTCGGTGATGATCTGACAGATGAAACAGGGTTTGCTGTAGTTAACCGCGCTGGCGGTATTTCTGTAAAGGTAGGGAGCGGGCCGACGCAGGCAACATGGCGTATGGATGGTGTCAGGGATGTCTGGCACTGGCTGGAGAAAAATAACTCTTCGCAGCAAGAACCGAAAGCAACGAATAACAGAAGAGGTGGCTATGAGTCGTTTAGTCGTAGTATCTAATCGTATCGCCTCACCAGATGACAAAGGGAGCGCGGGTGGGCTCGCGGTCGGTGTACTGGGCGCGTTAAAAGCTGCTGGTGGTTTATGGTTTGGCTGGAGTGGTGATACAGGTAATGAGGATAAACCGTTAAAAAAGGTCACCCGTGGCAATATCACCTGGGCCTCGTTTAATTTGAGTGAGCAAGATTACGAAGAGTATTACTGCCAGTTTTCAAATGCGGTTTTATGGCCCGCGTTTCACTATCGACTGGATTTAGTTCAGTTTCAGCGCTCTGCCTGGGAAGGTTACCAACGGGTTAATGCCTTACTGGTAGATAAACTTCTGCCATTGCTTGGCGATGACGACATTATTTGGGTTCATGATTACCATCTGTTGCCATTTGCCTGCGAGTTACGTAAGCGCGGCGTGCGTAATCGCATCGGTTTTTTCCTGCATATTCCTTTTCCGACGCCGGAAATTTTTAATGCGCTCCCTCCACATCTGGCGCTGCTTGAGCAAATGTGTGATTTTGATTTGCTTGGTTTCCAGACCGAAAACGATCGTCAGGCTTTTCTGGACTGTCTCGCAGCCCAGACTCGGGTGACCACGCATAAAGATAAGCAGCACCTGGCATGGGGAAAAGCGTTTCGTACTCAGGTTTATCCCATCGGTATTGAACCGGATGAGATTGCACGACAGGCGTCCGGTCCGCTGCCGCCAAAACTGGCACAGCTAAAAGCGGAGCTTAAAAATGTGCAGAATATTTTCTCCGTGGAGCGTCTGGATTACTCCAAAGGCTTGCCGGAGCGCTTTCAGGCCTATGAGGCCTTACTGGAACATTATCCGCAGCACCACGGTAAAATTCGCTATACGCAGATAGCACCGACCTCGCGTGAAGAGGTGCAGGCCTATCAGGATATTCGCCACCAACTGGAAACAGAGGCAGGGCGAATCAACGGCAAATATGGGCAACTGGGCTGGACGCCGCTTTACTATCTGAACCAGTATTTTGATCGTAAATTGCTGATGAAGATCTTCCGCTACTCTGATGTAGGGTTGGTGACCCCGTTGCGCGATGGTATGAACCTGGTGGCGAAAGAGTTTGTGGCCGCACAGGATCCTGCTAACCCTGGCGTGCTGGTTTTATCGCAATTTGCCGGGGCGGCGAACGAGCTAACCTCCGCCCTTATTGTTAATCCTTATGACCGGGATGAAGTGGCAGGCGCATTAAACCAGGCGCTGACGATGCCACTTACCGAACGTATCTCGCGCCACGCTGAAATGCTTGAGACTATCGTTAAAAACGATATCGACAACTGGCAGGCGACGTTCATTTGCGATCTTAAAACAGTCACGCCGCGTCGGAGTCAATGCCAACTGCCAGACAATATCTCTTCCTGTTCTAAACTCGCATGAAGTCGTGGCACTGTGGATTAATCTCCAGCTAGCGGAACCAGAAGAACGTCCACCTGGCTGGTATGAATCACGCTTTTCGCTGAACAGGATGCGCGAGAAAAAAAACTGTGGTTATGGTTGCCGTAAATGACCAGATCAACGGCGTGTTTGCGGCATACATCCAGGATATGTTCATTCAGAGCCCCATAGGTAATAAAGGTATGTTCAATGGGGTATTCTGCTTCTTTGCTAAGTTTGTCGATAAAATCCTGAGTCTCTTCTTGCATCACTTCACGCAGGTCTTCCAGCATGGGGGCAGCAAACTGGTTATACAGTTCGGGGTCTGAGACCAGTGTAATCAGGCTAATTCGGGCGTTGACAGGGCGAGCGATAGAAACCGCCTTGTCTAACAACTGCTGACTTTCAGGGGTGGCGGCAACAGCAACAAGAATGTGCGAATAGCTCATAACCCGCTCCTTTTTTTCAAGAATTATGAGATGGCTTTTCAGCTTTACTCAGCTTACCCCATACTGCAACGTTTCCCGCCTCGATAGTGTGAATGTCATCATGATTATTCATTAATTATTCTTATAAATAGAATAATCGATTCATATTAGTTGCAGATATGTTCAGGTTACTTAAGTGAAACCCACCGCTAATGAAAACAATGTGTTAATAAAAATTAAACATATATTAACATTTGCAAGGTCGTCACATCGCGGTATTAATTAATCACTCTAAATATTTAACTTATTGTTTCTAAAGAATTTAATTAAAAAAGTTTTTTGAGTTAAATATGTGATCCAGCTCGCTATTTCACGGCGTGATATTAACGGATGTGAACAAAATACTATTCGCTTTTATTGCAAGAATATTCGTACATCAGGAATTGAAATAGATGATGGCGGATTAAAAAATAAGCAAAGTAAAAGCTACGCTGATGGATTTATGTTAAGTGTTTGGCTGGTTTATGTGATCTTGATCACATATTCTTTAAATTCGCAGCATACCTCCGTTGTATGTGTAACTGACGGCGGGTAGAGTTGCGTCGAATTAGGAAAAATCTTAGACATTTGTAAGAATTGATGTGAGCTTGTAAGGGACGCTGCCTTCTTAAAAGGGAATGTTTAGACAACGCGTAAGTGTCGTCACGCTGCTATGTATTTGACCTTTTGCTTTTTTTTACCGGGCCTTCCCGGCGACATCACGGGGTGCGGTTTTACCGCATGAAAACAATGTTGGTTATTATGGATGCAAATAATGCATACATCCGAGTTGCTGAAACACATCTATGACATCAATTTGTCATATTTATTGCTTGCACAGCGTTTGATCGTTCAGGACAAAGCATCTGCGATGTTTCGCCTTGGTATCAGCGAGGAAATGGCGGACACGTTGGCAACATTAACACTTCCTCAAATGGTCAAACTGGCCGAAACAAACCAACTGGTATGTCATTTCCGTTTCGACGATCACCAGACTGTTACTCGCCTGACGCAAGACTCCCGCGTTGACGATCTTCAGCAAATTCATACTGGTATCATGCTTTCAACACGCCTGTTAAGCGACATCGATGATGCAGCACGTAAGAAAAGGGCTTGATGATGAGCGAAAAAAGCATTGTTCAGGAAGCGCGTGATATCCAGTTAGCAATGGAATTAATCACATTGGGCGCCCGTTTGCAAATGCTGGAAAGCGAAACGCAATTAAGCCGTGGTCGATTAATCAAGCTGTACAAAGAATTACGCGGTAGTCCTCCGCCAAAAGGGATGCTCCCGTTTTCCACCGACTGGTTTATGACGTGGGAACAAAATATTCATGCGTCGATGTTTTGCAATGCATGGCAATTCCTGCTCAAAACGGGTCTCTGTAGCGGCGTGGATGCCGTGATCAAGGCGTATCGGTTATATCTTGAGCAGTGTCCGCAGCCTGAAGAAGGGCCATTGTTGGCGTTAACCCGCGCGTGGACGCTGGTGCGATTTGTCGACAGCGGATTGCTGGAGTTGTCCCAATGCAATTGCTGCGGTGGGAATTTTATCACCCACGCACACCAACCCGCAGGCAGCTTTGCCTGTAGTTTATGCCAACCGCCATCACGGGCCGTAAAAAGACGTAAACTTTCCCAGAATGCTGCCGATATTATTCCACAACTGCTGGATGAACAGATCGAACAGGCTGTTTAACTGATATGGTGTGGATGAACACTCCAGCAGCGGTAAGCGATTACCGCTGCTTTTTTTTGTCCTGACCTTACGTTAATTGCCCGACTGCGCATCCTGTCATAGTCAATTGCGAAAGGATGATGTCGTGCTTATCTTATTAGGTTACCTGGTTGTTATTGGTACAGTTTTCGGCGGTTACATGATGACCGGCGGACACCTTGGGGCACTCTATCAACCGGCTGAGCTGGTGATTATCGGTGGTGCGGGTATTGGGGCATTCATCGTCGGCAATAACGGGAAAGCCATCAAAGGGACGATGAAAGCGATCCCGTTGCTTTTCCGTCGTTCGAAATACACCAAAGCGATGTATATGGATCTGCTGGCGCTCTTGTATCGCCTGATGGCCAAGTCACGTCAACAGGGCATGTTCTCGCTTGAGCGCGACATCGAAAACCCAAAAGAAAGTGAAATCTTCGCCAGCTATCCGCGCATTCTTGCGGATGCTGTAATGCTTGATTTTATTGTCGATTATCTGCGCCTGATCATCAGCGGCAACATGAATACGTTTGAAATTGAAGCGCTGATGGACGAAGAAATTGAGACTCATGAGAGTGAGGCTGAAGTCCCGGCGAATAGTCTGGCGATGGTCGGCGACTCACTACCGGCATTCGGGATCGTCGCGGCCGTTATGGGTGTTGTGCATGCGCTGGCTTCTGCCGATCGCCCGGCAGCAGAGCTGGGTGCGTTGATTGCGCATGCGATGGTGGGAACATTCCTCGGTATTTTGCTGGCCTATGGATTTATTTCTCCGCTTGCCAGCGTTCTGCGCCAGAAAAGCGCTGAAACAACCAAAATGATGCAGTGCGTGAAGATAACGCTGCTCTCCAATCTGAATGGTTACGCGCCGCCGATTGCCGTTGAATTTGGTCGTAAGACACTGTACTCCAGCGAACGTCCTTCGTTTATCGAACTGGAAGAACATGTTCGTGCGGTGAGAAATCCAACTGCGCAACAGACGACCGAGGACGCATGAAAAATCAGGCCCATCCCATTATCGTTGTAAAGCGACGCAAACATAAGAATCACGGTGGTGGGGCGCATGGCTCGTGGAAAATCGCCTACGCCGATTTTATGACCGCGATGATGGCCTTCTTTCTGGTGATGTGGCTCATTTCTATTTCCAGCCCTAAAGAATTGATCCAGATTGCCGAATATTTCCGTACACCGCTGGCCACCGCAGTGACCGGGGGAAATCGTATTTCGAATAGCCAAAGCCCGATTCCAGGCGGCGGGGATGATTACACCCAGCAGCAGGGCGAGGTGAACAAGCAGCCGAATATTGATGACCTGAGAAAACGTATGGAACAGAGCCGCTTGAGCAAACTTCGCGGCGATCTCGATCAACTGATTGAATCCGATCCCAAACTGCGAGCGCTGCGTCCGCATTTAAAGATTGATTTGGTTCAGGAAGGGCTGCGGATACAGATTATCGACAGTCAGAATCGCCCGATGTTTAAGACCGGTAGCGCTGAAGTTGAGCCGTACATGCGCGATATCCTGCGCGCGATTGCTCCAGTGCTCAACGGGATCCCTAACCGGATCAGCCTTTCCGGTCACACGGATGATTACCCTTACGCGAATGGTGAGAAAGGGTACAGCAACTGGGAATTGTCTGCCGATCGCGCAAATGCATCGCGTCGCGAGCTGGTTAGCGGCGGTCTGGATGATGGAAAAGTATTACGTGTGGTAGGTATGGCCGCCACGATGCGTCTGAGCGATCGCGGTCCTGAAGACGCTATCAACCGCCGTATTAGCCTGCTGGTTCTCAATAAGCAGGCAGAAGAGGCCATTTTGCATGAAAACGCTGAAAGCCAGAATGAGCCGGTAAGTGTCTTACAACGGCCAGCGGAACTCCCGCCGGTAAGCGTTCCCACATCGCCACCAGCCAATCCGAGGTGATAGCGTGAGCATGGATATTAGCGATTTTTATCAGACATTTTTTGATGAAGCTGACGAACTGTTGGCTGATATGGAGCAACACCTGCTTGATTTGGTTCCTGAAGCCCCGGATTCCGAACAGCTGAATGCCATTTTTCGTGCAGCGCACTCGATTAAAGGCGGGGCGGGCACCTTCGGCTTTACCATTTTGCAGGAAACGACCCATCTGATGGAAAACCTGCTGGATGAAGCGCGGCGTGGCGAGATGCAGCTCAATGCCGACATTATCAACCTGTTTTTGGAAACGAAAGATATTATGCAGGAACAGCTCGACGCCTATAAAAGCTCAGTGGAGCCTGATGCCGACAGTTTTGAGTACATCTGCCAGGCGTTACGGCAGTTAGCGCTCGAAGCGAAAGGTGAAACCGCACCGGCAGTTGTTAACTCAGCAAAACTTAGCGTTGTTGACAGCGCCGCGATGCAGGAAGAGGCGGTTGCAAAGCCTGAACCCGCCAGTGAAGAGAGCAAAAAACGCATTACTCTCTCGCGTCTGAAAGCCAGCGAAGTGGATTTACTGGAAGAGGAACTGGGGAATCTGGCGACCTTAACCGATGTGGTAAAAGGAAGCGACACGTTATCAGCAACGCTTGATGGCAACCTGGCAGAAGATGACATCATCGCGGTGCTTTGCTTTGTCATTGAAGCTGACCAAATTGAATTCGACACCGTCAGCGCAGCGCCTGTGGCAGTTGAAGCTGAAGAGGTGGCAGTTGTCACTGAACCGCAGCCGGTTGCTGTGGCACCTGCGGTGAAAGCTACCGCCAGTGAAGCACCACATAGCCGCGCGGAACGTGAAAAACCCGCCCGCGCCAGCGAGTCGACCAGTATCCGCGTAGCGGTAGAAAAGGTTGATCAGCTTATTAACCTGGTTGGCGAGTTGGTGATCACCCAGTCGATGCTGGCCCAGCGCTCTAACGAACTGGATCCTGTCAATCATGGCGATCTCATCACCAGCATGGGTCAGTTACAACGTAACGCCCGCGATTTGCAAGAGTCGGTGATGTCGATTCGTATGATGCCAATGGAGTACGTGTTCAGCCGTTTCCCTCGTCTGGTGCGCGATCTGGCCGGTAAGCTGGGTAAACAGGTCGAGCTGACGCAGGTAGGTAGTTCAACCGAACTCGACAAGAGCCTGATTGAACGCATCATCGATCCGTTGACGCACCTGGTGCGTAACAGCCTCGACCATGGTATCGAATTGCCGGAAAAACGCCTTGAATCCGGCAAAAGCCCAATCGGCAATCTGACGCTTTCCGCGGAGCATCAGGGCGGGAATATTTGTATTGAAGTGACCGATGATGGCGCTGGCCTGAACCGCGAACGTATCCTGGCTAAAGCTGTCTCTCAGGGCATGCCGATCCACGAAAACATGAGCGATGACGAAGTGGGTATGCTGATCTTCGCGCCAGGCTTTTCGACCGCCGAACAGGTGACGGATGTTTCCGGACGCGGCGTGGGTATGGATGTGGTGAAGCGAAATATCCAGGAGATGGGCGGCCATGTCGAGATCCAGTCTAAACAGGGACAGGGGACCACTATTCGCATTCTGCTGCCGCTGACGCTGGCGATCCTCGACGGGATGTCCGTGCGTGTGGCCGATGAGGTCTTCATTCTGCCACTGAATGCCGTTATGGAATCGCTGCAACCGCGCGAAGAAGATCTCCATCCGCTGGCCGGAGGAGAGCGCGTTCTGGAAGTGCGTGGCGAATATTTACCACTGGTTGAGTTGTGGAAAGTCTTTGAGGTTGAAGGCGCTAAAACTGAAGCGACTCAGGGCATAGTGGTCATTTTACAAAGTGCAGGGCGTCGCTATGCGCTGCTGGTGGATCAGTTAATTGGTCAACACCAGGTGGTGGTCAAAAACCTGGAAAGCAACTACCGCAAAGTGCCAGGTATTTCTGCTGCAACGATCCTCGGCGACGGCAGCGTCGCGCTGATTGTCGATGTCTCTGCATTGCAGGGGTTAAACCGCGAACAACGTGTGGCGATCACAGCCGCCTGATTGAGTGAGAAGGGAATAATATGACCGGTATGAGTAATGTAACTAAACTGGCCGGCGAACCGTCAGGTCAGGAATTCCTCGTGTTTACGCTGGGGGATGAAGAGTACGGTATCGATATCCTGAAAGTGCAGGAAATCCGTGGTTATGATCAGGTGACGCGTATCGCTAACACGCCTGCGTTTATCAAAGGCGTCACAAACCTGCGTGGTGTGATTGTGCCTATCGTCGACCTGCGCGTGAAATTTAGCCAGAGCGATGTGGATTACAACGAAAACACAGTGGTGATTGTGCTGAATCTGGGTCAGCGGGTGGTTGGAATTGTGGTAGATGGCGTCTCGGATGTGCTGTCGCTGACAACGGATCAAATCCGTCCGGCACCGGAGTTTGCGGTCACGCTGTCGACGGAATATTTGACGGGATTGGGTGCGCTGGGTGACCGGATGCTGATTCTGGTCAACATTGAGAAGCTGCTGAACAGCGAAGAAATGGCGCTGCTGGATATTGCCGCTTCCCACGTCGCATAATCGCCATAACTCATCCGGCCTACAATGATTGCTGTTGCAGGCCGGATTAGCGTAGCGCATCCGGCAGATTTCCCTCTTACGCTTCCCGCTCAACCAGCTCCGGTTCTTCTTCCAGTAAACCTTCATCCTGCGCCAGCATCGCCGTTGCAATCCCGTTACCTAATACGTTGATTGCTGAACGTCCCATATCCAGGAAGTGGTCAATTCCCATCAGTAACAGGATCCCGGCGACCGGAATGTTAAAGCTCGGGATGGTTGCAGCCAGCACTACCAGTGCTGAACGCGGCACACCGGCAATCCCTTTGGACGCCAGCATCAGCGTCAGCATCAGGACGGTGATTTCTGCGAAGGAGAGGTGGATGTTATAGGCCTGCGCGATAAACATGGAGGCAAATGAACAATAGACCATGGAACCGACCAGGTTAAACGAATAACCGATAGGCAGCACGAATGACACGATGTTGGGTGAGCAGCCAAATTTAGTTAATTGCTCCAGCGTTTTCGGATAAGCGGCCTCAGAGCTGCTGGTGGTGAATGCGACCAGAACCGGGTCTTTCAGCATGCTTACCAGGCGAAATACCTCTTTTTTCAGCATCACATAACCCACAGCCAGCAGAACCAGGCAGGTCAGCAAAATCGCTACATAGTAGCCGCCGATAAACGACGCATAGTTAAGCAGGATCCCCAGACCCTGGGTGGAGATGACGGAAGAGATGGCGGCAAAAATAGCCAGCGGCGCAACGTACATCACGTAGCCGGTCACTTTCAGCATAATGTGGGAAACCACATCCAGCGCGGCAACCAGTGGAGCGTTAAATTTCTCTCCGAGCGATGCGCCACCAATACCGAAGAACATTGAGAACACCACAATTTGCAGGATCTCATTGTTAGCCATCGCTTCGGCGATGCTGGTTGGAATGGTATGCGTCAGAAAACCTTTCAGGCTCATGCCGCCTACGGCCAGGCCGGTGTCGGTGGCTTCCAGCGGGATCGCCAGGTTCAGCCCGCTGCCGGGTTGCTCAAGGGAAACCACAAACAGACCGACCAGGATAGACAATATAGAAGAGCTGATAAACCAGATCATCGCTTTGCCGCCCACGCGACCGATGGTGGACGTTTCTCCCAGGCGCATAATACCAACGGTCAGGGTGCTGAATACTAAAGGTGCGATCACCATTTTAATCAGGCGTAAAAAGATGTCGGTAAGAAGCGTAATGTTATCGGCCCAGGCGGTCACAACGCCGGGGGAGGCATAAGAGTGGATCACCGCACCCGACAGGATCCCCGCCAGCATGAAGATCACGATAAACAACGTGAGTTTGTTTGCATTTGCCACTAAAAAGCCCTCAGTAAGGATTTAACATTTATTGATCGGTTACTCATTTTTTATACTTATTAAGTGGTAACGAGGTATTCATCATATAAATTGGATTAAAGCGTAAGCGGATACAACTTTTTTTAATTTTTTATCCATTTTGTTGTGGTATTTACGATGCGTATGTGTGATCTCAATCACATAAAAATGCGTATTTCGGCCATTCTGACCGTGCTCACCGATGAAAATAAATGTTATTTACATGATAATTATGGTGTTTTTATGTGAATGATTTGTGGTTGCTGCACACCCGTTTTATCTTCCCCTCGCCAGGCTTCACATCCCTTCAGGATTTCCTTTTCGCAAACGTAAAGTTATCTCAGCGAGTGCCGATAACGTTGATAACTCGTTTTCAGGAAGGTGCCTTATGTTTAACCGTATCCGCGTTGTCACAATGCTGATGATGGTGCTGGGGGTTTTCGCACTGCTACAGCTTGTTTCCGGTGGTCTGTTGTTTTCTTCATTGCAGCAGAATCAGCAAAGTTTTGTTATTTCTAACGATCTTCGACAGCAGCAAAGTGAACTCACCTCAACATGGGATCTGATGCTGCAGACACGAATCAATTTAAGCCGTTCTTCTGCGCGCATGATGATGGATGCATCTAACCAGCAAAGCAGCGCCAAAAACGATCTGCTGAAGAATGCGAAAGCATCGCTGGCGCAGGCTGAAACGCATTACGCAAAATTTAAAAACATCACACCGTTGCCGGAAATGGCAGAAGCCAGCGGCAACGTTGAGGAAAAATATCAGCAGTACCATGCGGCCCTGGCAGAACTGGTTCAGTTTCTGGAAAGCGGCAATATGGACGCCTACTTCGCGCAGCCCACGCAGGGAATGCAAAACGCGCTCGGCGAGGCGCTGGGCAAGTACGCCAGCGTTAGCGAAAAGCTTTACGTCCAGGCATTTGATCAAAGCGCGCGGGATTACCATTTCGCCCAATGGCAGCTCGGCGTGCTGGCCGTGGTGCTGGTGCTGATTCTGGTGGTGGTCTGGTATGGCATCCGTCATACCCTGCTTAATCCTCTGTCCCGTGTCATTGCCCATATCCGGGAAATCGCCAGCGGTAACCTGACCGCAACTCTCGCCGTTAGTGGCCGTAACGAAATCGGCGAGTTGGCCAGTACGGTTGATCATATGCAGCGCTCGCTGACGGAAACCGTCACTCTGGTGCGTGAAGGCTCTGACGCGATTTATTCCGGTACCAGTGAAATTGCCAGCGGAAACACTGACCTTTCATCTCGTACGGAACAGCAGGCGTCTGCACTTGAAGAGACCGCAGCCAGCATGGAACAGCTGACCGCAACTGTGAAGCAAAACGCGGACAACGCGCGTCAGGCCTCGCAACTGGCAAAAAGCGCGTCCGATACCGCGCAGCATGGCGGCAAAGTGGTTGATAGCGTGGTGAACACCATGCACGAAATCGCCGATAGCTCGAAGAAAATCGCCGACATCATCAGCGTCATCGATGGCATTGCCTTTCAGACCAACATTCTCGCACTGAACGCGGCAGTTGAAGCAGCACGTGCCGGTGAGCAAGGCCGCGGCTTTGCTGTGGTAGCGGGTGAAGTGCGTAATCTGGCAAGTCGCAGTGCGCAGGCGGCGAAAGAGATCAAAGCATTGATTGAAGATTCCGTTTCCCGGGTTGATACCGGTTCCGTACTGGTAGAAAGCGCCGGCGAAACAATGAACGATATCGTCAATGCCGTGACGCGGGTGACCGACATTATGGGCGAGATTGCCTCGGCATCTGACGAGCAAAGCCGGGGGATTGATCAGGTTGCGCTCGCGGTCTCTGAAATGGATCGCGTTACGCAGCAGAACGCCTCTTTGGTACAGGAGTCAGCTGCCGCAGCGGCCGCTCTTGAAGAACAGGCCAGTCGCTTAACGCAGTCGGTATCGACTTTCCGTCTTGCGTCACGTCCGGCCTCGACAAAACCACGCGATACACGATTACCAGCAGCCCCGAGCGCATCCTATCCGCGCCAGAGCATTGAACAAGATACGAATTGGGAAACATTTTGACTGATAGTTAAACCGCGGCCAGTGCCGCCCAATGGGAGCGTTGATGTTTAATCGTATTCGAATTTCGACCACGCTGTTTTTGATTTTAATCCTCTGCGGTGTTTTGCAGATTGGCAGTAATGGCTTGTCCTTCTGGGCATTTCGGGACGGTTTTCAGAACCTGAATCAGGTCGAACGGAGTAATCAGCAACGCGCTGCGCTGGCCCAAACCCGCGCTGTGTTATTACAGGCCAGTACGGCCCTTAATAAGGCAGGGACGCTGACCGCCCTGAGCTATCCGCCAGAGGACATCAAAACGCTGATGACCCTCGCGCGCGACAGCCTGGCGCAGTCTGAATTGATGTTTAAACGCTTTATGGCGACGTCGGATTCGACGGAACAAGGCAAGGCGCTGTTTGGTGCAACGGAGAATAGTTTCAGCCAGTGGCACAGCGCTCTCGCGCATCAGGCCACCTGGCTTGAAAACAATCAGTTGTCAGATTTTCTGACCGCGCCGGTGCAGGCGGCTCAGGATGCTTTTGATGCGAATGTGAATGCGTGGCAGAGCAACATCGACAGCGTGTTACAAACGGCAGGCGATCAGAGCCAGCGAAATTACCATATGTCGGGGGTGATTTTCGCCACCATGGTGGTACTGGCGGCACTGCTCACCAGCGGTGCGCTGTTCTGGTCGCGCAAGATGATCGTTCAGCCGCTGGCGATTATTGGCAGCCATTTCGACAGTATTGCCGCGGGGAACCTGGCACGACCGGTAGCGGTTTATGGTCGCAATGAGATCTCGGCCATTTTTGCCAGCCTGCAGAAGATGCAAAAGGCGTTACGCGAAACGGTCAGTGACGTTCGTCAGGGCAGCTCAGCCATGCATAGCGGTATTTCAGAAATTGCGATGGGCAATAACGATTTATCTTCGCGAACCGAACAGCAAGCGGCCGCTCTGGCGCAAACGGCGGCCAGCATGGAGCAACTGACCGCCACCGTCGGCCAGAACGCTGATAACGCACGCCAGGCGTCAGGAATCGCCAAAAGTGCGGCAGACACAGCGCATAAAGGTGGCGAGCAGACGTCCCGGGTCGCCAGCACTATGCATGAGATTTCTGCCAGCTCGCAGAAAATCGGCGACATCATCGGCGTGATTGACAGCATTGCCTTCCAGACCAATATTCTGGCGTTGAATGCCGCGGTAGAGGCCGCCAGGGCGGGGGAGCAAGGGCGTGGTTTTGCCGTCGTCGCTGGTGAGGTGCGCAATCTGGCAAGCCGTAGCGCACAGGCGGCGAAAGAAATTAAGGGACTGATTGAGGAATCTGTCACCCGGGTGCATCAGGGCTCGCAGCTGGTGGATATGGCGTCGCGCACTATGACGGAAATAGTCAGTTCGGTGACCCGGGTTAACGACATCATGGGCGAGATTGCCTCGGCATCCGATGAACAGCGCAGAGGCATTGAGCAGGTGGCGCAGGCCGTCAGCCAGATGGACTCCGTGACGCAGCAAAACGCCGGTCTGGTGGAAGAAGCCGCATCCGCCGCCGGACAACTTGCCACGCAGGCCGATCATCTTTCTGCTTGTGTCGCATTTTTTAAACTTGAAGAGCAAACCGTAGCAAAACAAGAGTTGGCGCAGCCTCAGGTTGCGCCCGTTGTATCCTGAATGTGATTGAGAAGGCGCTATGACATCATCTCTGCCCTCCGGGCAAACGTCATTATTGTTACAGATGACACAGCGCCTCGCGCTGTCTGACGCGCATTTTCGTCGGATATGTCAATTAATCTACCAGCGTGCGGGGATCGTACTGGCCGACCATAAGCGGGACATGGTTTATAACCGCCTGGTTCGTCGTCTGCGTACCCTGGGGCTGGATGACTTTGGTCGCTATCTCAGCATGCTGGAAGCTAACCAGAACAGTGCTGAGTGGCAGGCTTTTATTAACTCCCTGACTACCAACCTGACCGCGTTTTTTCGCGAAGGGCATCATTTTCCGGTGCTGTCAGATCACGCTCGTCGGCGCAGCGGTGAATACCGCGTCTGGAGCGCGGCGGCGTCAACCGGAGAAGAACCCTACAGCATTGCGATTACGCTTGCCGATACCTTAGGTATGGCACCGGGCCGCTGGCGCGTTTTTGCCAGCGACATTGATACCGAAGTGCTGGAAAAGGCCAGAAACGGCATTTACCGCCTCGATGAGCTAAAGACGCTGTCACCCCAGCAGTTGCAGCGTTATTTCATGCGCGGCACCGGGCCGCATGAAGGACTGGTACGCGTAAGGCAGGAACTGGCAGGTCATGTTGAATTTTCCAGCGTGAACTTACTGGATAAGCAGTACAACGTGCCTGGCCCTTTTGATGCCATATTTTGTCGTAACGTGATGATCTATTTCGATAAAACGACACAACAGGACATTTTGCACCGTTTTGTTCCACTTCTTAAACCTGACGGGCTGCTGTTTGCAGGTCATTCAGAAAACTTTAGCAACCTTGTGCGCGAGTTTAGCCTGCGTGGACAGACCGTGTATGCGCATGCGCCAGGTAAGGATAAAGCATGAGTAAAATCAGGGTGTTGTCGGTAGATGATTCTGCATTGATGCGTCAAATCATGACCGAAATTATTAACAGTCACAGTGATATGGAAATGGTGGCGACGGCGCCGGATCCGTTGGTCGCCCGGGATTTAATCAAAAAATACAATCCCGACGTCCTGACGCTGGACGTGGAAATGCCGCGCATGGACGGCCTCGACTTCCTGGATAAGTTGATGCGCCTGCGTCCAATGCCTGTGGTGATGGTTTCTTCACTGACCGGCAAAGGTTCAGAGGTCACGCTGCGGGCCTTGGAACTGGGGGCGATTGATTTTGTCACCAAACCGCAACTGGGGATCCGCGAAGGGATGCTGGCGTATAGCGAGATGATTGCTGAAAAGATCCGCACCGCATCGCGCGCAAAACTGGCGGCCCATAAGCCCATGGCGGCACCGACGACCTTGAAAGCAGGGCCGTTACTCAGTTCGGAAAAGCTGCTGGTGATTGGGGCATCAACCGGAGGAACAGAGGCAATTCGCCATGTACTCCAGCCATTGCCGCTTTCAAGCCCCGGTATTCTTATTACCCAGCATATGCCACCAGGGTTTACCCGTTCGTTCGCCGAACGTCTGAACAAACTGTGCCAGATAACCGTGAAAGAGGCAGAAGACGGAGAGCGCGTACTCCCGGGGCATGCGTATATCGCGCCGGGCGACAAGCATATGGAACTGGCACGCAGCGGCGCGAACTATCAAATCAAAATTCATGACGGTCCGCCGGTTAATCGGCATCGGCCCTCAGTGGATGTGCTGTTCCATTCGGTGGCGAAACATGCGGGGCGCAATGCCGTCGGGGTGATCCTGACCGGTATGGGCAACGATGGCGCAGCCGGAATGTTAGCGATGAATCAGGCGGGAGCCTGGACCATTGCGCAAAACGAAGCAAGTTGTGTGGTGTTCGGCATGCCGCGCGAGGCCATCAATATGGGTGGCGTAAGCGAAGTGGTCGATCTTAGCCAGGTGAGCCAGCAAATGCTGGTGAAAATTAGTGCCGGACAGGCAATACGTATTTGAATCAGGAGTTTATTTTTATGGCGGATAAAGAGCTTAAGTTTTTGGTTGTGGATGACTTTTCCACCATGCGTCGCATCGTGCGTAACCTGCTTAAAGAGCTGGGATTCAACAATGTTGAAGAAGCTGAAGACGGCGTGGATGCGCTGAACAAGCTGCAGGCTGGGGGATTCGGTTTTGTTATTTCTGACTGGAACATGCCGAACATGGATGGACTGGAACTGCTGAAAACCATCCGTGCTGATGGCGGGATGGCTTCTCTGCCGGTGCTGATGGTCACGGCAGAAGCGAAAAAAGAGAACATCATTGCGGCAGCACAGGCAGGTGCCAGTGGCTATGTCGTGAAACCGTTCACGGCGGCGACGCTGGAAGAAAAACTGAATAAAATCTTTGAGAAACTGGGCATGTGAGGGTGTGATGATGATGCAACCACAAATTAAACCTGCTGACGAACACTCTGCAGGGGACATCATCGCGCGCATCGGCAGTTTGACCCGAATGCTGCGCGACAGCCTGCGTGAACTGGGGCTGGATCAGGCCATTGCCGAAGCGGCAGAAGCGATTCCTGATGCCCGCGATCGTCTCGATTATGTTGTACAGATGACCGCGCAGGCGGCGGAGCGTGCGCTAAACAGCGTAGAAGCTTCGCAGCCGCATCAGGACGCGATGGAAAAAGGGGCCAAAGACCTGACTAAACGCTGGGATGAATGGTTCGAAAATCCGATCGAACTCTCCGACGCACGTGAACTGGTCACCGATACCCGTCAGTTCCTTGGTGATGTACCTGGACATACCAGCTTTACCAATGCCCAACTGCTGGACATCATGATGGCGCAGGATTTCCAGGATCTCACCGGACAGGTCATCAAGCGCATGATGGATGTTATCCAGGAGATTGAACGTCAGCTGCTGATGGTTCTGTTGGAAAACATTCCGGAACAGGGCGCTCGTCCAAAACGTGAAAACGAAAGCTTGCTTAACGGCCCGCAGGTTGACGCCTCGAAAGCCGGTGTAGTGGCAAGTCAGGATCAGGTTGACGACCTGCTGGATAGCCTCGGGTTCTGATGAGTATTTGCCGGATGTGAGGCGTGGGCCTCTCATCCGGCTTATGCGCAATTCTGCTTAAAGCCATAAATCCCGTCTTTTTTACCGCTTACTCTTCCCATTGCTGGATAGCTGTTCTGGCATCATTCTCGCCTATATCTCTATCTAGGGTCTGATGCGTGGCAGAAGAAAGCGACGACGACAAAACAGAAGCCCCCACACCCCACCGACTTGAAAAAGCGCGGGAAGAAGGGCAGATCCCCCGATCCAAAGAGCTAACCTCACTGCTTATTTTGCTGGTGGGTGTGTGCATTATCTGGATTGGTGGGGAGTCGCTTGCCCGTAGGCTGGCTGGCATGCTGTCGGCCGGATTACGTTTTGACCACAGTATGGTCAACGACCCGAATCTGATCCTCAGCCAAATCATCCTGCTGATTAAAGACGCGATGATTGCGCTGTTGCCGTTGATTACCGGCGTCGTTCTGGTGGCTTTAATTTCCCCGGTGATGCTTGGCGGCTTGATTTTCAGCGGTAAATCCCTGCAACCCAAATTCTCCAAGCTGAATCCGCTGCCGGGCATTAAGCGCATGTTTTCCGCGCAAACCGGCGCAGAACTGCTCAAAGCAATACTGAAGTCCACGTTGGTGGGAAGCGTGGCCGGATTTTATCTCTGGCATAACTGGCCGGCGATGATGCGTCTGATGGCGGAGTCACCGATTACGGCGATGGGCAACGCCCTGGATTTAGTCGGTATGTGTGCACTACTGGTGGTACTTGGCGTTATTCCGATGGTGGGGTTCGACGTCTTTTTCCAGATCTATAGCCATGTGAAAAAGCTACGTATGTCGCGTCAGGATATCCGCGATGAATTTAAGCAAAGCGAAGGTGACCCGCACGTTAAGGGCAAAATTCGTCAAATGCAGCGCGCGGCCGCTCAGCGTCGCATGATGGCGGATGTGCCGAAAGCAGACGTTATTGTCACTAACCCTACGCACTACTCAGTGGCGTTGAAGTATGACGAGAACAAAATGAGTGCGCCGAAAGTTGTTGCGAAAGGGGCCGGGCTGGTTGCGCTGCGCATTCGTGAAATTGGCGCAGAGCACCGTGTCCCGACATTAGAAGCGCCGCCACTGGCGCGTGCGCTCTATCGCCATGCTGAGATTGGTCAGCAAATACCGGGTCAATTATATGCCGCCGTTGCTGAAGTACTGGCATGGGTATGGCAGCTAAAACGCTGGCGTCTGGCTGGCGGCAAGCGTCCACCACAACCTGAAAACCTTCCGGTGCCTGAAGCACTGGATTTCATGAACGAGAAGAATACTGATGGCTAATCTGGTCGCGATGCTGCGTCTGCCCAGCAACCTGAAATCCACGCAATGGCAAATACTTGCCGGACCGATCCTCATCCTGCTGATTCTGTCGATGATGGTGCTGCCGCTGCCGGCTTTCGTCCTCGATTTGCTGTTCACATTTAACATTGCGCTGTCGATCATGGTGCTGCTGGTGGCGATGTTCACCCAGCGTACACTGGAGTTTGCCGCATTCCCGACGATTTTGCTGTTTACCACATTATTACGTCTGGCCCTGAACGTCGCGTCTACCCGTATCATTTTGATGGAAGGACACACTGGCGCGGCGGCGGCGGGGAAGGTGGTTGAAGCCTTTGGTCACTTCCTGGTGGGCGGTAACTTTGCGATCGGCATCGTGGTCTTCGTGATTCTCGTCATCATTAACTTTATGGTAATCACCAAAGGTGCGGGGCGTATCGCCGAGGTTGGCGCGCGCTTCGTGCTGGATGGTATGCCCGGCAAGCAGATGGCGATTGATGCGGATTTGAATGCCGGTCTGATTGGCGAAGATGAAGCTAAAAAACGACGTTCGGAAGTGACCCAGGAAGCGGATTTTTACGGCTCAATGGACGGTGCGAGTAAATTCGTCCGTGGAGATGCCATCGCCGGTATTTTGATCATGGTGATCAACGTGGTCGGCGGTCTGTTAGTTGGGGTGTTGCAGCATGGTATGAGCATGGGCAGCGCTGCGGAAAGTTATACCCTGTTGACCATCGGTGACGGGCTGGTGGCACAAATTCCTGCGCTGGTTATCTCTACCGCGGCGGGTGTTATCGTGACCCGCGTGAGTACCGACCAGGACGTAGGCGAACAGATGGTGACCCAACTGTTCAGTAACCCCAGCGTCATGTTGCTCAGTGCGGCGGTACTTGGACTTTTGGGTCTGGTTCCGGGCATGCCTAACCTGGTGTTTCTGATGTTTACTGCCGCATTGTTGGCTCTGGCATGGTGGATGCGCGGTCGTGAGCAAAAAGCGCCAGATGAACCGCAGCCGGTGAAAATGCCGGAAAACAACTCCGTGGTGGAAGCCACATGGAACGACGTGCAGCTGGAAGATTCGCTGGGCATGGAGGTTGGTTACCGCCTGATCCCAATGGTGGATTTTCAGCAGGATGGCGAGTTACTGGGGCGAATTCGCAGTATTCGTAAGAAATTTGCCCAGGATATGGGCTTCCTGCCGCCGGTGGTACACATTCGAGACAATATGGATCTGCAGCCGGCCCGCTATAGAATTTTGATGAAAGGGGTAGAAATTGGCAGCGGTGACGCCTATCCGGGACGCTGGCTGGCCATTAACCCGGGTACTGCCGCCGGGTCGCTGCCGGGTGAGAAAACGGTCGATCCGGCGTTCGGACTGGACGCTATCTGGATTGAAAGCGCATTGAAGGAACAGGCGCAGATTCAGGGCTTTACGGTGGTTGAAGCCAGTACTGTTGTTGCTACACATCTAAACCATCTGATTGGACAGTTCGCCGCTGAGCTGTTTGGCCGTCAGGAAGCGCAGCAGTTACTGGATCGAGTGTCGCAGGAGATGCCAAAGCTGACGGAAGATCTGGTGCCGGGCGTTGTGACGCTCACCACTCTGCATAAAGTGCTGCAGAACTTGCTGGATGAGAAAGTACCGATTCGCGATATGCGCACCATTCTTGAAACGCTGGCGGAACATGCGCCGTTGCAAAACGATCCGCATGAGCTTACCGCGGTCGTCCGTGTTGCGTTAGGACGTGCCATCACTCAGCAGTGGTTCCCGGGTAATGAAGAGGTTCAGGTTATCGGTCTTGATATTCCGCTCGAGCGTTTGCTGCTGCAAGCGCTGCAGGGGGGCGGCGGTCTGGAGCCTGGGCTTGCAGACCGACTGCTGGCCCAGACTCAGGAAGCGCTGTCCCGGCAGGAAATGTTGGGCGCGCCGCCGGTCTTGCTGGTTAATCACGCGTTACGTCCGTTACTGGCGCGGTTTTTACGCCGCAGCATCCCGCAGTTGGTGGTGTTATCGAATATGGAGCTTTCCGATAACCGCCATATCCGCATGACGGCGACCATTGGAGGTAAATAATGCGTAAGTTACTGTGGTTGTTGTTTTTTCCTCTGGTGGCGCAGGCCGCCGGAGAAGGGGCCTGGCAGGCAAGTGGCATGGGGATCACCTTAAATCACCGTGGCCAGTCAGCCTCGTCTGATCCTTTGGTTCCCAGCCAGCCGGTCTCAGGCTTGATGACGCTGGTGGCCTGGCGCTATGAGCTGAATGGCCCAACGCCCGCAGGTTTGCGGGTGCGTTTATGTTCTCAGTCCCGTTGTGTCGAACTGGACGGGCAAAGTGGGACCACCAACGGGTTCAATAACGTTCCGGCCATTGAACCGATGCATTTTGTCTGGGAGGTCCCCGGCGGTGGTCGCCTGATCCCCGCGTTACGCATTCAGAGCAATCAGGTGATTGTGAACTACCGTTAACCCCCTCCGTCATTCAGACCAGCAGTTGAAACTGCTGGTTGTTTCAACATCTCAGCCTCTCATTCAATTAAATAGAAACGCCGTTTTATAAAATAAGTGACGTACGTTGCCGGACTCTTTGTATTGTTGCCATTTCACGAGTCCTTCTGGCAGAAATAGAAAGGTTTCACTTTCTGTTAGCTTTTACTGTGACCCTATAAGGATGCCCATTGTCAAAGCGAGGATTGCGGGGCCTCCAAAAAAGCTGCTGCGCCGTAACAGGGGCAGGTCACAGCATTGAATCCGACATTGACAGAGGTTTAGTAAATGATTGTTTACCCGGTTAAACATAGCCCGTTATTGCGCCAGCCAGAACATTTTATTGCCAGGGATGAATTAAAAACGCTGATCAAAAAGGTGACGCATAACCTGGTCAATATTCATGACGAAACCGGCGAGTTCTTGCTGCGTCTGGACGATGGACGCGTAATTGATACTAAAGGCTGGGCGGGATGGGAGTGGACACACGGCGTCGGCCTGTACGGGATGTATCAGTACTATCTGCAAACCGGCGATGAAACGATGCGCGATATCATCGATAGCTGGTTTGCCGATCGCTTTGCTGAAGGTGCAACCACTAAAAACGTGAACACCATGGCGCCATTTTTAACGTTGGCGTATCGCTATGAAGAGACGCGTAATCCAGCGTATCTGCCGTGGCTCGACAGCTGGGCTGAGTGGGCAATGCATGAGATGCCGCGTACCGAATTTGGTGGTATGCAACACATCACGCTGGCGGAAGAAAACCATCAACAGATGTGGGATGACACGCTGATGATGACGGTTTTACCGCTGGCGAAGATTGGCAAGCTACTCAATCGCCCGGACTACATCGAAGAGGCAACGTATCAGTTCCTGCTGCACGTGCAAAACCTGATGGATAAAGAAACGGGGCTGTGGTTCCACGGCTGGAGCTATGAAGGAAATCATAACTTTGCTAATGCCCGCTGGGCGCGTGGCAACAGTTGGTTAACTATCGTGATCCCGGACTTCCTCGAATTACTTGATTTACCGGAAAACAATGCTGTTCACCGCTATCTTGTACAGGTCCTGAACGCGCAAATCGCGGCGCTGGCGAAATGCCAGGATGAAAGTGGGTTGTGGCATACCTTGCTGGACGACCCGCAGTCGTATCTGGAAGCATCGGCAACTGCCGGATTTGCCTATGGGATCCTCAAAGCAGTACGTAAACGCTACGTTGGGCAAGAGTATGCGCCGGTAGCCGAAAAAGCCATTCGCGGCATTGTGCAGCATATTTCACCGGAAGGTGAACTGCTGCACACCTCGTTTGGTACCGGGATGGGACACAATCTTGATTTCTACCGCAACATCCCTCGGACCTCCATGCCTTACGGACAGGCGATGGCGATGCTGTGCCTTACCGAATACTTGCGAAAGTATTTTTGATATCGGTATTCGATGGCGATACCGCTATCGGACCTGATTGTTCAGTCGTCACTGTTTGTACCGTGTTGTCCTGCGGGGCAAACAGATGATCCATGATCTGACGCATAACCGGCGCGGCGGTGACACCATCGCTGCCGCCGTTTTCCAGAATTAACGCCACCGCGACCTTCGGGTTCTTATAGGGTGCAAATGCGGTATAGAACACGTGGTCGCGCAAGCGGACAGGGATCATCTTCGCATTGTAGGTCTGATTTTCTTTCAGGCTAAAGACCTGCGAGGTGCCGCTTTTTGCCGCAATGCCGTATGGCGCGGTGTGAAAGAACTTATAACCTGTACCATTTGGTTCATTCGCCATGCCGAACATCGCCTGACGCACCAGTCCCCAGTAGGGCGATGAGGCCGAGGCGATTTGTGATGGTGCTTCTGGAGCCTGATACGGCGTGATGGTTTTGCCGCTCTCTTCATCGAGCAGCAGGTGAGGGACGATAACCTTGCCGTTGTTAATCAGTGCGACCATGGCTTTTACCATCTGAATAGGTGTGGCAATCCAGTAGCCCTGACCGATGCCAACTGAAATAGTGTCCCCCTGATACCAGGCTTTTTTGTGCACTTTTTGCTTCCATTCGCGGCTCGGAAGCAGGCCGTTATACTCCTCATCAAGATCGATGCCGGTCGGTTTACCATAACCAAACTGGCTGAGCATGCTGTTAATCCGGTCGATCCCCATCATATACGCCACCTGATAGAAGAACGTATCGGCAGACTCTTCTATCGCTTTGGTGACATCCAGCATACCGTGGCCCGTTTTTTTCCAGTCACGGTAATGTCGCTCGGTGCCGGGTAGCGTCCAGGTAGGGGCACCGAAGAAACTGGTCTGCGGAGTGATTACCCCGTTCAGTAATGCCGACATCGCCATATACGGTTTGACCGTTGAAGCGGGAGGGTACAATCCCTGCGTGACGCGGTTGATTAATGGCAGGTCTTTATCCTGGAGTAGCTTGTTATAGTCCTGATAGCTGATGCCTTTGACAAACGGATTAGGGTCATAGCTGGGGTTTGAGACCATCGCCAGTACGGAACCGTCGTGTGGATCTTCAACCAAAACGGCGGCACGCTGGCCAGCCAACAGGCTCTCAATGTATTGCTGTAAATGTAAATCCAGCGTCAGATGGATATCTTTTCCGGCAACGGGCGGCACATCTTTGATCAGGCGTACGATGCGTCCGTGGTTATCTACTTCCACCTCCTGATAACCGGTTTTTCCATGCAGTTCGTTTTCGTAATAGCGCTCAATACCTTGCTTACCGATGTTGTGATCGGCGGCGTAGTTCTCCGCCAGACCCTTTTGATCCAGTGCTTTCAGGTCGTTGTCATTGATTTTTGAAACATAACCCAGGACATGCGCCAGCGCCGCGCCATAGGGATACTGGCGGTCTTCGTAACTATTGATGTTGACGCCGCTAAAATGAAACTGGTTTACCGAAAAACGGGCGATTTCGACATCGGTTAGCGCATTTTTTAGCACCACAGGACGATAGCGGCTGCTGGCTTTCAGCTCATGGCGAAACTGGTCTATGTCATCAGGTGTGAGGTCAACGATCGGCGTGAGCTGCTGGAGTAACGCATTCATATCGCTGATTTTATACGGCGTAACGGAAATATCGTACCAGGTAACGTTGCGCACCAGCGGGATGCCGTTGCGATCGTAAATCATGCCACGCGTTGGGGCGACGGGCAGCATTTTGATGTCGTTTGCATTCGACCGGGTGGTGTAATACTGGTGCTGGCAGATTTGTAAGTTATACAGATTGTAAATTAGGATGCCAAAACAGATGACTACCAGGCCAAAGGCCACCAATACACGCCGCTGGAAGAGCTTTTCTTCCGCCTCAAAATCTCTGAATGTCATTGACCCGTACCCGATTAATTCGCCGCCTAATGATACGGAGGCTTAGACGGGATGACAGGCAAAAGATGTTCCATATCTCTAGGGAAATGTGTCATTCCTTGTGGGTTGTTACAAATTACAGTGAACGTAGCGCCTGATGGTGCTTTGCTGATCAGGCCTACGAGGGCGGTCATTCGGGGAAATAAAAAAGCCCGCGACATAGCGCGGGCTTTCACATTATTTGAGGTGATTACATACGTTCTACGGTTTCGATACCCAGTGTATCCAGACCCAGCTTCAGGGTTTTCGCCGTCAGTTGTGCCAGCTTCAGTCGGCTGTTACGAATCTCTTCGTTTTCAGCGCTGAGAATAGGGCAGTGCTCATAGAAGCCGGAGAACAGACCAGCAACGTCGTACAGGTAAGCACACATCACGTGTGGCGTACCTTCACGCGCAACGACGGTCAGCGTTTCTTCAAACTGCAGCAGACGCGCCGCCAGTTGGGCCTCGCGATCTTCGCTGATAACGACCTGCGCATTTGCCAGCGCGCTTTCGTCGATATCTGCTTTACGGAACACGGACAGTACGCGGGTATAAGCGTACTGCATATATGGCGCGGTGTTACCTTCGAACGCCAGCATGTTGTCCCAGTCGAAGATGTAGTCGGTGGTACGGTTTTTGGACAGATCCGCGTATTTCACTGCGCCGATACCGACCGCATTTGCCAGTTTTTCCAGTTCGTCGGCAGGCATGTCCGGGTTCTTCTCCGCGACCAGACGACGTGCGCGCTCCAGCGCTTCATCCAGCAGATCGGCCAGTTTAACCGTGCCGCCCGCGCGGGTTTTGAACGGTTTACCGTCTTTGCCCAGCATCATACCGAACATGTGGTGTTCCAGCGGCACTGAATCCGGCACATAACCAGCTTTACGTACGATGGTCCAGGCCTGCATTAAGTGCTGATGCTGGCGAGAGTCGATGTAATAAAGTACACGATCGGCATGCAGGGTTTCGTAACGATACTTGGCGCAGGCGATGTCGGTTGTGGTGTAGAGATAGCCGCCATCTTTCTTCTGAATGATAACGCCCATCGGTTCGCCTTCCTTGTTCTTGTACTCATCAAGGAATACGACGGTAGCGCCTTCGCTTTCAACAGCCAGGCCTTTCGCCTTCAGATCGGCGACGATGCCAGGCAGCATCGGGTTGTACAGGCTCTCGCCCATGACGTCGTCACGGGTCAGGGTAACGTTGAGGCGATCGTAGGTTAACTGGTTCTGCGACATGGTAATGTCGACCAGTTTGCGCCACATCTCGCGGAAGTATTCGTCACCGCCTTGCAGTTTCACGACATAACTACGGGCGCGTTCAGCGAAGGCTTCATCTTCGTCGTAATGTTTTTTCGCATCACGGTAGAAACCTTCCAGGTCAGCCAGCGCCATCTCTCCGGCATTTTCCTGCTGCTGTTTTTCCAGCCATGCGATGAGCATACCGAACTGAGTACCCCAGTCGCCGACGTGGTTAGCGCGAATAACGTTGTGACCGAGGAACTCCAGCGTACGCACCGCCGCGTCACCGATGATGGTGGAACGCAGGTGACCAACGTGCATCTCTTTCGCTACGTTAGGCGCGGAGTAGTCAACCACGACGGTTTGTTTAGCCGGTTGAGTGACGCCCAGACGATCGGAAGCCAGCGCCTGCTGAACGTGCTGCGCCAGAAATACCGGATCGAGAAAAATATTGATAAAGCCCGGGCCTGCAATTTCAACTTTGCTGGCAATCCCGTTGAGATCCAGATGAGTCAGCACCTGCTCAGCCAGTTGTCGCGGCGCCATACCCAGTTTTTTAGCGACAGCCATCATGCCGTTAGCTTGATAGTCGCCGAACTGTACTTTTGCTGACTGACGAACCTGCGGTTCGCAATCTGCAGGCGCGCCTGCAGCAATCATGGCCTGACTGACTTTTTCTGAGAGAAGAGCCTGAATATTCACCGGAATACCTTACATTTATGAAGCGGCCTAAAATTCACCGCACCAGTTTAAGAATTAAGGGCGGGAGTATACTGCAAATGCCCGTTGCCGTCAGCATTGTGTGTACCGCCAGTAGCCTGAAATATAAACAATGCAATGGCGTAAATTTATTCATGATGTGTTCGGAGAAAACAGCGGTTGGATGGCGCAGCGCAACAGAGTAAATTAGCGACTTTGAACATGGATATGAGCTTTTAATATGGCGAACTGGCAAACCGTTGCAGAACTACAGGATATTTCTGCAGATTTACCGCATTTCACGCAGGCATTAACGGAACTTTCTACCCGTCTTGGGCTGGATATCACAGGCCTGGAAGCCGATCACATTTCCTTGCGTTGCCATCAAAATACCACCGCAGAGCGCTGGCGTCGTGGGTTTGAACAGTGCGGTGAATTGTTGTCAGAAAACATCATTAACGGCAGACCTATTTGTCTTTTTAAACTGCATGAGCCGGTTTGTGTGCAACATTGGCAATTTTCCATCGTCGAACTGCCGTGGCCGGGCGAAAAACGCTACCCACATGAAGGCTGGGAACATATTGAAATTGTTCTGCCGGGAGAGGCGGAAACGCTGAATGCGCGAGCGCTGGCGCTGCTTTCCGATCACGGTCTGAGTCAACCGGGCATTTTTGTGAAAACCAGCTCGCCAAAAGGTGAGCGTGAGCGTTTACCGAATCCGACGCTGGCGGTTAGCGATGGTAGCGTGACGATAAAATTCCATCCGTGGTCGATTGAAACCATTGTGGCAAGCGAACGTCAGGAGTGAGCATGGCTATACTGGAAATCTGCTGTTACAGCATGGAGTGCGCGCGCACGGCGCAGCAAAACGGCGCGGATCGTATTGAACTATGCTCGGCACCCAAAGAAGGGGGCTTAACGCCGTCACTGGGCGTCTTGCGTTCCGTTCGCCAGCACATTTCGATTCCCGTCAATCCCATTATTCGCCCACGTGGAGGCGACTTTTGCTACACCGAAGGTGAATTTGCTGCAATGCTGGATGATATTGTGATGGTCAGGGAGCTGGGATTCTCAGGGCTGGTGACCGGCATTTTAGATGTGGATGGCAATGTCGATATGCCGCGCATGGAGAAAATAATGATTGCCGCCGGTTCGCTGCAAGTCACTTTTCACCGGGCCTTTGATATGTGTGCTAACCCACTCAATGCGCTTAAAAAATTAGCTGATTTGGGCATTGCCAGAGTACTCACTTCAGGGCAAAAATCAGATGCGGCGCAAGATTTAACAAAAATAATGGAACTTATTGCGCAGCCCGGTGCTCCAATCATTATGGCCGGAGCGGGGGTTCGCGCCTCGAATTTGTCCCTGTTCCTTGATGCTGGAGTGCAGGAAGTCCACAGTTCTGCCGGAGTATGGCTGGCTTCACCAATGCGTTATCGCAATTCGGGGTTGTCGATGTCTTCGGATGCGCAGGCGGATGAGTATTCGCGCTATGCGGTAGACGGGACGGCGGTTGCTGAAATGAAAGCAATCATTGCACACCATCAGGCCAGCTGATTTTTACCGTTGCATCATGTCGCCCAATATGATGCTTGCTCGTACCAGGCCCCTGCAATTTCAACAGGGGCCTTTTTTTCTCCTTCATATTTCAAGTCGCAGCAGCGTTGGCCGCCTCGCGCACCCCGGTCACGTAGTTATCTACGCTCCCGGGGATTTGCTGCGTTGCCGCCTTGCTGCAACTTGAACTATTTTGGAGAAACGGCGCTATACGTAACGGTCATTCGGCAATCTATTACGGCTTACGCGCAATCAATACCGCACGTAATGGGGCGGGGTAGCCTTCCACCGTTTTGCTGTGGTCGTTAGGGTCGAGGAAGTCGGCCAGCGACTCGGTTACCATCCACTCGGTGCGGCGCTGCTCTTCGGTGGTGGTGACGCAGACATCGGCGATGCGCACATCAACAAAACCGCATTTTTCCAGCCAGTTTTTTAGCGCCAACGCAGATGGAATAAAGTAGACGTTACGCATCTGCGCGTAACGATCGCCCGGCACCAGTACGGTATTTTCATCACCTTCGACGACCAGCGTTTCCAGCACCAGCTCGCCATCTTTAACCAACTGATCCTTTAATTGCCACAGATGTTCCAGCGGCGATCGGCGGTGATAAAGCACGCCCATGGAGAACACAGTGTCAAAGGCGTTTAGCGCTGGAAGTTGCTCAATACCCAGCGGCAGCAGGTGAGCACGCTGGTCATTGCCCAGCAGTTTACGTACCGCCTCAAACTGGCACAGAAACAGTTGCGTAGGATCGATCCCAACCGCCAGATGCGCTCCAGCGCCAATCATGCGCCACATGTGATAGCCACTGCCACAGCCAACATCAAGAATGGTACGGCCGGTGAGATCAGACAAGTGCGGCAGAACGCGATCCCACTTCCAGTCGGAACGCCATTCGGTATCGATGTTGACGCCGTACAGCGAGTACGGTCCTTTACGCCATGGCATCAGGTTACGCATCAGGGTGTCGATGCGTTTAAGCTGGCCTTCGCTGAGCGGTTCTTTACTTTCTGCGGTAACGCTGTGTAGTAAGTCCAGACGATGCGGCGTCAGCTCGGGCAGAAACTCGACGGCGTTTGACCATTGTTTAAATAAACCATGCTGATCGCGCTGCCAGGCAGCGATTTGCGCCGGAAGCGTTTCCAGCCAATGGGACAGATGATTTTTGGCAATCAACTGATAAAAGTTACCAAAATCGATCATGCGCCAACCTCAGCTTTCAACGCCACCAGAGAGCCAAAATTGAAGCACTGGAACCACAATTCGCTGTGCTCAAAGCCAGCCTGATGCAGTCGCGCTTTGTGCGTTTCTACCGAGTCGGTCAGCATCACGTTTTCCAGCATGCTGCGTTTCTGACTAATTTCCAGTTCGCTGTAGCCATTGGCCCGTTTGAAGTCGTGGTGCATGTTGAACAGCAGCTCGCCAACGTTAGCGTCTTCGAAACTGAATTTTTCAGACAGCACCAGCGCGCCGCCGGGATTCAACCCTTGATAAATCTTATCCAACAATGCCTGGCGCTCAGGTGGCTCAAGGAATTGCAGGGTAAAATTCAGCACCACCATCGAGGCGTTTTCGATAGTAATGTTGCGAATATCGCCTTCGACAACCTCAACCGGGGTCGGTGCCTTATAGGCGTCAATATGACGACGGCAGCGCTCAACCATCGCCGGGGAGTTATCGACGGCAATAATTTTGCAATTCTCGTGATGAATATTGCGACGCACCGAGAGCGTCGCCGCGCCCAGAGAACAGCCCAGATCGTAGACCTGCGTGTTGGGTTGTACGAAACGTTCGGCCAGCATGCCAATCATAGAAATGATATTGGAATAGCCAGGAACGGAACGCTGGATCATATCCGGGAAGACTTCAGCTACCCGTTCATCAAAGGTCCAGTCACCCAGACTGGCGATAGGCGCAGAAAAAAGCGTGTCGCGGTGAGACATAACGTAAAAATCCGGGAAAAATAAAGTGGCGTATTGTGCGCTAATGCAGGGAGAAAACCAACTCCCAGGGCATATACCAAAGATTCGCCAGCACCATTAGCAACAGCGAACACCAGGTTGCGCTCATGCCTGAACGGCGCCAGCGGAAGAGCCGGTGGTGGAATCCGTAATAATGCATCAGCCGTCCGGCAATCAACATCAGCCCGCAAATATGCACCATCCACGTCTCTGCGCCGTTCATTTCCATAAATAACAGCAGCACTAACGCGACGGGAATATATTCCACCGCATTACCGTGAATACGGATAGCGCTTTGCAGTTCACTAAAACCTCCATCGCCATAGGCAACGCGATATTGCATGCGCAGGCGAACGACGTCAAAGGAGAACTTTATTAACAATAACGCACCCAATACGGCATAAAGCGCGCTTACCATACAAACTCCCTTTACTCGTCATACTTCAAGTTGCATGCGCGGTGGCTGTACTCGCTCCCCTCAGTCACTTACTAATGTAAGCTCCTGAGGATTCTCTCCCTTGCCATCTTCCTGCAACTCGAATTATTTAGAGTACGGTTGGGTTGATGGCACTGACTATGATAGGTGGCATTTTCAGAAAAGAGAAGATTGCTGTGGAATAGAGGGTGCTGATCCGATCTCTGGCAGGGCGCTGCGTAAATCTGCCCATAGCGTATCAACAAGCTCCGGGGCCTGCGCGATGTCCGGCGTATGCAAAAACAGATACGGCGTCGTGGTGCGTTGCCATAGCGACAGCTTGGTCAGCCAGACGGCAAAAAGCTCGCTGTTTTGTGCCATATTATCGCTACCGATAAAGCGTACCATCGGATGGTTTGCCGTCACTACCGCATGCACCGGAACCTTCGGTTTCTTGCGCTGGGCGTCGCGTATTGCTTCAGTATGCGGGATTGCGGCATGCACCGGGCGGCTGTCCAGAATCACCCGGTTTACTCCACGCTCGTGTAAACCGCGATTAAATAGCTGCTCGGCTTCGCCTTTGGCAAAGAAGTCTGGATGGCGAACTTCCACACCGTAGGTAAAGGAATTCGGGAGCATATCGAGAAACTGCCACAGGGCAGGCAGATCGCGTGGGCCAAAAGTCGCGGGTAATTGCAGCCAGTATTGCCCAATGCGCGCTTCCAGCGGCGACATGCGTGTAAAAAATTCCTGTACAAGGTCATCACAATTACGCAGCGCAGCCTGATGCGAAATGGTCGCCGGAAATTTAAAACAAAATCGAAACGCATCGGTGGTCTGTGCCTGCCAGCGGGCAACAATATCGGATTTAGGCAGCGCATACAGCGTGGTATTGCCCTCCACGCAGTTAAAGTGGCGGGCATACTCTTCAAGGCTGGTGATCCCCAGACGCACCCATTTTGGATGCGACCACTGGGGTAAACCGATATAAATCATAGCGCTTGCAGAATCTCCTCCACGCTGCGAACGCGCGCAATGCGCGGGAAAATGTGGGTCATGCTGGCCTGGTGTTGCTCAGCACTGGCGGCGCTACAGGCATCCTCTGCAATGATAAGACTGAAACCCAGCTCCCACGCATTTCGCGCCGTTGACTCCACGCCAATGTTTGTGGAAATGCCGCACAGGACGATGGTATCGATGCCCCGACGACGCAGCTGTAGCTCCAGATCGGTGCCGTAGAACGCGCCCCACTGGCGCTTGGTGACTTCGAGATCGCTGGCGCATTTCCCCAGAGCTGCCGGGTAATCCCACCAGTTTTCAGGCAACGCTTTAGCCGGAGTTTGCGCATCAACCGGTTGTTTCAGCGCTTCGGCGTAATCGTCAGACCAGCCGACGCGCACCATTACCACCGGGGAACCGTGGGCACGGAATTTTTCCGCCAACTGCGCGGCGCGGGTAACCACATCATGTGCCGTATGAGGGCCGCCAGCGAAAGGCAGGATCCCTTCCTGTAAATCAATTACGACAAGGACGGTTGTTTTAGCGTTCAATTCCAGCATGGTCACTCCAGTAATAAAAGAATTCCGTTACACCTTAATCGCGAATCAGTGTGAAAGGGGCGACAATTTTTGTTATTTTTTGTGAGATTACGCAATGCCCGTCGAGGAAACAGGCGTACAGTCAGTACCGGACTTATCGTGCGGCAGAATTTCCAGTATAATAGCCGCCTTTTTTCATTCAGTTGTGACATTCAGCTAAAGCTGCGACTTCGTCATCTGCGAGGCAGGTGACAATCCGCCTGCGGCAAAGTTAAGGGATATCTCATGCGTACAGAATATTGCGGACAGCTACGTCTGTCCCACGAGGGGCAGCAGGTGACTCTGTGTGGTTGGGTCAACCGTCGTCGTGATCTTGGTAGCCTGATCTTTATCGATATGCGCGACCGCGAAGGTATCGTGCAGGTATTTTTCGATCCGGACCGTGCGGACGCGTTAAAGCTGGCCTCCGAACTGCGTAATGAGTTCTGCATCCAGGTTACGGGCACCGTGCGTGCGCGTGACGCGAAAAACGTCAACGCCGATATGGCGACGGGCGAAATTGAAGTGCTGGCTTCCGATCTGACTATCATCAACCGTTCAGACTCGCTGCCGTTGGACTCTAACCACGTCAACACCGAAGAAGCGCGACTGAAGTATCGCTATTTAGATCTGCGTCGCCCTGAAATGGCGCAGCGCCTGAAAACGCGTGCCAAAATCACCAGCCTGGTGCGTCGTTTTATGGACGACCACGGCTTCCTCGACATCGAAACACCGATGCTGACCAAAGCGACGCCGGAAGGCGCGCGCGATTACCTGGTACCTTCTCGCGTACATAAAGGTAAATTCTACGCGCTGCCGCAATCACCTCAGTTGTTTAAACAGCTGCTGATGATGTCTGGCTTTGACCGCTACTATCAGATCGTAAAATGCTTCCGTGATGAAGACTTACGTGCTGACCGTCAGCCTGAATTTACCCAGATCGACGTTGAGACTTCCTTCATGACCGCACCGCAGGTGCGTGAAGTGATGGAAGCGCTGGTGCGTAACCTGTGGCTGGAAGTGAAAGGTGTCGATCTGGGTGATTTCCCGATCATGACCTTTGCCGAAGCTGAGCGTCGTTACGGTTCCGATAAACCAGACCTGCGTAACCCGATGGAGCTGGTTGACGTTGCCGATCTGGTGAAAGACGTTGAGTTCACAGTGTTCTCTGGTCCGGCAAACGATGCGAAAGGCCGCGTAGCTGCTCTGCGTGTACCGGGTGGTGCTGCACTGAGCCGTAAGCAGATCGATGATTACGGTAACTTTATCAAGATTTACGGCGCGAAAGGCCTGGCTTACATCAAAGTCACCGAACGTGCGAAAGGTCTGGAAGGTATTACCAGCCCAGTTGCTAAGTTCCTGAACGCAGAAATTGTGGAAGCGATTCTGGCACGTACCGGTGCGCAAGACGGCGACATGATTTTCTTCGGTGCCGACAACAAGAAAGTGGTTGCCGACGCGATGGGCGCGCTGCGTCTGAAACTGGGTAAAGACCTGAACATCACCGACGAAGCCAAATGGGCACCGCTGTGGGTTATCGACTTCCCAATGTTCGAAGACGATGGTGAAGGCGGCCTGACCGCAATGCACCACCCGTTCACCGCGCCGAAAGATATGACGGCCGCTGAGCTGAAAGCAGCGCCGGAAGACGCGGTTGCCAACGCGTACGATATGGTCATCAACGGCTACGAAGTAGGCGGAGGTTCCGTGCGTATTCACAACGGCGACATGCAGCAAACCGTATTCGGTATTCTGGGCATTAATGAGCAAGAACAGCGTGAGAAATTCGGCTTCCTGCTGGATGCGCTAAAATATGGTACACCGCCGCATGCGGGCCTGGCGTTTGGTCTGGACCGTCTGACTATGCTGTTGACCGGTACTGACAACATTCGTGACGTTATTGCTTTCCCGAAAACCACGGCTGCAGCGTGTCTGATGACTGAAGCGCCAAGCTTTGCCAACGCAGCTGCGCTGGCGGAACTGAGCATTCAGGTTGTTAAGAAGGCCGAGAATAACTGATATGACATATAAACAGCCTGTCTCGGTGTTAGTCGTGATTTATGCAAAGGACACCGGGAGAGTGCTGATGTTACAGCGACGCGACGATCCTGATTTCTGGCAGTCGGTCACCGGCAGCCTTGAAGAAGGTGAAACCGCGTCGCAAGCCGCTATGCGCGAAGTAAAGGAAGAGGTCGCCATTGATGTTGCATCTGAGCAACTGACCTTAATTGACTGTCAGCGCACGGTGGAGTTTGAGATTTTTAGCCATTTACGTCATCGCTATGCACCGGGAATTGAACGTAATACTGAATCCTGGTTTTGCCTGGCACTTCCCTCAGAACGAGAGATCGTGTTCACCGAACATCTGACCTATCGTTGGGTTAATGCGGTTGAAGCCGCCCAATTAACCAAGTCGTGGAGTAACCGGCAGGCGATTGAAGAGTTTGTAATTAACGTCGCCTGAAAAGGCGCGCTTTTTGGAGATATTATTTATGGCAGGTCATAGTAAATGGGCCAACACCAGACACCGTAAAGCAGCGCAGGATGCTAAACGCGGTAAAATTTTCACCAAAATAATTCGTGAGCTGGTGACGGCGGCTAAACTGGGCGGCGGCGATCCGGATGCTAACCCGCGTCTGCGTGCAGCGGTTGATAAGGCGCTGGCTAACAACATGACCCGTGACACCCTGAACCGTGCAATTGCGCGCGGTGTGGGTGGTGATGAAGATTCCAACATGGAAACCATCATCTATGAAGGTTACGGTCCTGGCGGTACAGCCGTTATGATTGAATGTCTGTCTGACAACCGTAACCGTACCGTTGCGGAAGTGCGTCATGCGTTCACGAAAACGGGTGGTAACCTCGGTACCGACGGTTCCGTGGCTTATCTGTTCAGCAAAAAAGGCGTGATCTCCTTTGAACAGGGCGACGAAGACGCCATCATGGAAGCGGCGCTGGAAGCAGGTGCTGAAGACGTTGTGACCTTTGACGACGGCGCAATTGACGTTTACACCGCGTGGGAAGAGATGGGCAAAGTGCGTGACGCGCTGGAAGCGGCTGGTCTGAAAGCGGACGCAGCTGAAGTGTCTATGATCCCATCCACCAAAGCGGATATGGATGCAGAAACGGCGCCGAAGCTGATGCGTCTGATCGATATGCTGGAAGACTGCGACGACGTGCAGGAAGTTTACCACAACGGTGAAATCTCCGATGAGGTTGCTGCCACCTTAGAATGATGTGGTTAAGCCATAAAATAACAGGAGATGCGTGATGTCTATTATTCTCGGCATTGACCCGGGGTCTCGCATCACCGGTTATGGCGTTATTCGTCAGGTCGGCAGGCAGCTGACCTACCTCGGCAGCGGCTGCATTCGCACCAAAGTCGACGATCTCCCGTCACGTCTGAAGTTGATTTACGCGGGCGTGACGGAAATCATCACCCAGTTTCAGCCGGACTATTTTGCCATTGAGCAGGTTTTTATGGCGAAGAACGCCGACTCGGCGCTAAAGCTGGGACAGGCTCGCGGCGTGGCAATCGTTGCGGCGACCAATCAGGATCTACCGGTCTTTGAATACGCGGCCCGCCAGGTAAAACAGACCGTGGTGGGGATCGGTAGCGCGGAAAAAAGCCAGGTCCAGCATATGGTACGCACGCTGCTAAAACTCCCGGCGAATCCGCAAGCAGATGCCGCGGATGCACTAGCGATTGCCATTACCCACTGCCATGTCAGTCAGAACGCCATGCAAATGAGCGAGTCGAGGCTGAATTTGGCGCGAGGTCGGTTACGTTAGTGACAAATGAGGCTGGATATCTATCCAGCCTTTTTTTATGATAGCGCATTACCTTTTAGCCCTTAACGCAGGAGCGTCACGTGATAGGCAGACTCAGAGGCATCATTATTGAAAAACAACCCCCGTTGGTCCTTCTGGAAACGGGCGGGGTAGGCTATGAAGTGCATATGCCGATGACCTGTTTCTACGAGTTGCCGGAAGCCGGGCAAGAAGCGATTATTTTCACCCATTTTGTGGTGCGAGAAGATGCTCAGCTATTGTATGGCTTTAACAACAAGCAAGAGCGCACGCTGTTTAAAGAGTTAATCAAAACCAATGGCGTGGGGCCGAAGCTGGCGCTGGCGATCCTCTCCGGTATGTCTGCTCAGCAGTTCGTTAATGCCGTAGAGCGCGAAGAGCTGGGCGCGCTGGTGAAATTACCGGGTATTGGTAAGAAAACCGCAGAACGCCTGATTGTAGAAATGAAAGACCGCTTTAAAGGTTTGCATGGTGATCTCTTTACACCTGCAACGGATCTGGTCCTGACGTCTCCGGCAAGCCCGACAACGGACGACGCCGAGCAGGAAGCGGTTGCTGCGCTGGTGGCGTTGGGCTATAAACCACAGGAAGCCAGCCGCATGGTGAGCAAAATTGCCCGCCCTGATGCCAGCAGTGAAACCCTGATTCGTGAAGCGCTTCGCGCGGCATTGTGAGGTAACGGATGATTGAAGCAGATCGCCTGATTTCGGCTGTCAGCACTACCCCTGAAGATCTGGTGGATCGTGCGATTCGCCCAAAATTGCTGGAAGAGTATATTGGCCAGCCTCAGGTTCGTTCGCAAATGGAGATTTTTATCCAGGCGGCGAAGCTGCGCGGTGATGCTCTCGATCACCTGCTGATTTTCGGTCCTCCTGGTCTTGGTAAAACTACGCTTGCCAATATTGTCGCCAATGAAATGGGCGTTAATCTGCGCACCACGTCTGGTCCGGTACTGGAAAAAGCGGGTGATCTGGCGGCAATGCTTACCAACCTTGAACCCCACGATGTGCTGTTTATCGATGAAATTCATCGTCTGTCACCGGTGGTGGAAGAGGTGCTGTATCCGGCGATGGAAGATTATCAACTGGATATCATGATTGGTGAAGGGCCGGCTGCCCGTTCGATTAAGATCGATCTGCCGCCGTTCACGCTAATCGGGGCGACGACGCGCGCCGGGTCGTTAACGTCTCCGCTGCGTGACCGTTTTGGTATTGTGCAGCGCCTGGAGTTCTATCAGGTGGCAGACCTGCAGCACATTGTTGGGCGTAGCGCACGCTTTATGGGCCTGGAAATGAGCGATGAAGGCGCGCTGGAAGTGGCACGCCGCGCCCGCGGTACGCCGCGTATCGCCAACCGTTTATTACGCCGGGTACGCGATTTCGCTGAAGTGAAGCATGACGGCACGATTTCGGCTGATATTGCCGCCCAGGCGCTGGATATGCTCAATGTGGATGCGGAAGGATTCGATTATATGGACCGTAAGCTGCTGCTGGCGGTTATCGATAAATTCTTTGGCGGACCGGTAGGACTGGATAACCTGGCAGCGGCGATTGGGGAAGAGCGTGAAACCATTGAGGACGTGCTGGAGCCGTATCTGATTCAGCAAGGTTTTCTACAACGTACGCCGCGTGGACGTATGGCAACCGTGCGCGCCTGGAACCATTTTGGCATTACACCGCCACAGATGCCTTAATGCCTGATGTCGCGACGCTCATCAGGCCTGGGCGATTTTGTAGGCCCGGTAAGCGCAGCGCCACCGGGCAACGCATGCTTAGCTCGCTTGCTTTTTCATCATGCTGAAAATAAACAGCAGCGCGGCGCACAGCACCACGGAAGGACCTGCCGGGGTGTCATAGAAGGCCGAGAAGGTCAGCCCGCCTGTAACCGCTATCATTCCCACTCCAACGGCAACCCCTGCCATCTGCTCCGGCGTACGGGCAAAGCGACGGGCGGTCGCCGCAGGGATGATAAGCAGTGAGGTGATAATCAGCGCCCCGACAAACTTCATCGCCACGCCAATCGTTAACGCCGTAACCAGCATCAGCAGCAGCTTCACGCGTTGCAGCTTCACGCCATCGACAAATGCCAGATCCGGACTGATGGTCATCGACAGCAGGTTACGCCACTGCCAGAACAGAATCGCCAGAACAATAACCACGCCGATGGCGATGGAGATAAGATCTTCTGGCGTCACGGCGAGCAAATCACCAAACAGGTAAGCCATCAGATCCACACGGATGTTGGACATCAGGCTAACGACAACCAACCCCAATGACAGCGCACTGTGGGCCATAATGCCCAGTAAGGTATCGATCGCGAGGTGAGGGCGCTTCTCCAGCCATACCAGACCGCCAGCCAGCAACAAAGTGACGGCGATGACCGCATAGAAGGGGTTTACATCCAACAGCAGGCCGAAGGCGACGCCCAGCAGCGAAGCGTGAGCCAGCGTATCACCGAAGTAAGACATTCGACGCCAGACCACAAACGAGCCGAGTGGGCCAGCGGCACAGGCCAGCATGATCCCGGCTAACCAACCGGGTAATAACAATTCAATCATGAGTGACCATTTCCCCGGCGTAAGACGATACGACCCTGTAAATCGTGGCGGTGATTATGATTATGACGGTAAATTCCGAGTTGTTCGGCACCGCGTTGCCCGAACATTGAGATGAATTCCGGGTGCATGGAAACCACTTCCGGCGCGCCAGAACAACAAATATGATGGTTCAGACACAGTACTTCATCGGTTTTTGCCATCACCAGATGCAGGTCATGGGAAACCATCAGTACGGCGCAATCCAGTTCACGTCGCAACTGGTCGATAAGATCGTACAGTGCAACCTGCCCATTGACATCCACACCCTGGGTTGGCTCATCAAGTACCAGTAGCTGAGGTTTATTCAATAAAGCACGGGCCAACAGGACGCGTTGCGTTTCTCCGCCGGAGAGTTTTTGCATCGGCGCATTCATCAGATGTCCGGCCTGAACGCGTTTCAGTGCCGGGAGGATATCCTCTTTTTTGGTGCCGGGACGTAAACGCATAAACCGGCTTACCGTCAGCGGAAGCGTAGTATCGAGGTACAGTTTTTGCGGCACATAGCCGATCCGCAATTGACCATTACGCTTGATAACTCCCTCATCAGCCGCTACCAGGCCTAATACAACGCGCACCAGCGTAGATTTCCCGGCACCGTTTGGGCCGAGTAGCGTTAATATTTTACCGGGTCGAAGTTCAAGCGAAACGTCAGAGAGGACGCGGCGTTGACCATAAGAGACCGAGACATTTTCCAGTGAAACCAAAGTCGTCATATCAATTTTAGTCTTGCAGAAGTTATAGAATGTTATAATATCACATTTCTTACATTCATTACGATGATTGGTCGCATTATGTTACATAAAAATACGCTTCTTTTCGCAGCATTATCCGCTGCTCTTTGGGGTAGTGCAACACAGGCAGCAAATGCCGCTGTGGTGGCCTCGCTCAAGCCGCTGGGGTTTATTGCTTCAGCCATTGCAGACGGGGTAACAGACACTGAGGTTCTCCTGCCTGACGGGGCTTCCGAACACGATTACTCATTGCGTCCATCAGACGTAAAACGCTTACAGGGCGCGGACTTAGTCGTTTGGATCGGACCTGAGATGGAAGCGTTTATGGAAAAATCAGTCAAGAATATTCCTAACGCGAAACAGGTAACGATTGCGCAGCTCAATGACGTGAAACCGTTACTCATGAAAGGTGCGGATGACGACGACGACGATCATGGACACAATGATGCTGGCAGTGAAAAAAGTGACGAGCATCACCATCACGGCGATTACAACATGCATCTTTGGCTTTCCCCAGAGATAGCGCGGGCCTCAGCGGTTGCAATCCATGAAAAATTAGTGGAACTTATGCCGCAAAGTCGAGCCAAACTTGACGCCAACCTGAAGGATTTTGAGGCACAATTAGCCGCAACCGATAAGCAGGTAGGTAACGAGCTCGCACCGCTCAAGGGAAAAGGTTATTTCGTTTTTCATGACGCCTATGGCTACTACGAAAAACACTACGGACTAACACCGCTTGGTCACTTTACCGTGAACCCTGAGATTCAACCTGGTGCGCAGCGTTTACATGAAATAAGAACACAGTTGGTTGAGCAAAAAGCAACCTGCGTTTTTGCTGAGCCACAGTTCAGGCCAGCGGTCGTTGAAGCCGTCGCGAGAGGGACATCCGTTCGAATGGGAACGTTGGATCCGCTCGGAACGAATATCAAACTGGGTAAAACAAGCTATTCAGCGTTTTTGAACCAATTAGCCAACCAGTATGCGAGCTGCCTGAAAGGAGATTAATGAGGAAGTGAATACGTGCAACAGATAGCCCGCTCTGTCGCTCTGGCATTTAATAATCTGCCGCGACCCCATCGCGTTATGCTGGGGTCGCTTACCGTACTGACATTGGCCGTCGCCGTCTGGCGGCCTTATGTTTACCATCCCGATTCTGCACCCATCGTTAAAACTATCGAGCTGGAAAAAAGCGAGATTCGTTCACTGTTGCCTGAGGCCAGTGAACCTATCGATCAGGCCGCGCAGGAAGACGAAGCCATTCCGCAGGATGAACTGGATGACAAAACGTCTGGTGAAGCCGGCGTGCATGAGTATGTCGTCTCCACAGGCGATACGCTGAGCAGTATTCTGAATCAGTACGGCATCGATATGGGCGACATCAGTCAGCTCGCTGCTTCCGATAAAGAACTGCGCAATCTGAAAATTGGTCAGCAGTTATCCTGGACCTTAAGCGCGGAAGGTGACCTGCAGCGTCTGACCTGGGAAGTGTCCCGCCGTGAAACCCGCACTTACGATCGCACTGCGACAGGTTTCAAAATGAGCAGTGAAATGCAGCAGGGCGATTGGGTTAACAGCCGTATCAAAGGCACGGTGGGCGGAAGCTTCGTCGCCAGCGCCAAAGAGGCCGGACTGACCAGCTCTGAAATCAGCGCGGTGATTAAGGCCATGCAGTGGCAGATGGATTTCCGCAAACTGAAAAAAGGCGATGAGTTCTCAGTGCTGATGTCTCGCGAAATGCTGGACGGTAAGCGCGAGCAAAGCCAGTTGCTGGGCGTGCGTTTACGTTCTGAAGGCAAAGACTATTACGCCATCCGTGCTGAAGACGGTAAGTTCTATGACCGTAACGGTACCGGGCTGGCGAAAGGCTTCATGCGTTTCCCGACGGCGAAACAGTTCCGCATCTCCTCGAACTTTAACCCGCGTCGCCTGAATCCGGTGACTGGACGCGTAGCGCCGCACAAAGGTGTCGACTTTGCGATGCCGCAGGGGACGCCAGTACTGTCGGTAGGCGATGGTGAAGTGGTCGTAGCGAAGCGTAGCGGCGCTGCCGGATACTATGTTGCGGTTCGTCATGGTCGTACCTACACCACCCGTTATATGCACCTGCGTAAGCTGTTGGTGAAACCAGGTCAAAAAGTGAAACGTGGCGATCGTATCGCGCTGTCAGGTAACACCGGGCGTTCAACAGGTCCGCATCTGCACTACGAAGTGTGGATCAACCAGCAGGCCGTGAACCCTCTGACGGCGAAACTGCCGCGTACAGAAGGTCTGACCGGCTCGGATCGCACCGATTATCTGGCGCAGGTGAAAGAAGTTATGCCTCAGCTACGTTTTGATTAATTAGCACACTGATAAAGCCGGTACGCGATGCGTGCCGGCTTTTTTATTTTGTACGGCGCATCGTGCGCCGCTACACTATCAGCAGATCTACTTTTTGCCGCACCAGACACTGGAAGAGCATGGAAACGAAAAAAAAGAATATTGAGTATATCCCTGAGTTTGATAAATCATTTCGCTATCCGCGCTACTGGGGCGCCTGGCTGGGTGTAGCGGCGATAGCTGGGATTGCGTTAACGCCGGCGTCATTTCGCGATCCTATTCTGGCAAAGCTCGGACGGATGGTTGGACGCTTGGGAAAAAGCTCACGTCGCAGAGCGCTGATCAATTTATCCCTTTGTTTTCCTGAACGCAGCGAAGCTGAGCGCGAAGCCATTGTTGATGAGATGTTCGCGACCGCCCCTCAGGCGATGGTCATGATGGCGGAACTCGCCCTGCGAGGGCCGGAGAAAATTCAGAATCGGGTTGACTGGCAGGGCCTTGAAATCATCGAAGAGATGCGCCGCAACGATGAAAAAGTGATTTTTCTCGTTCCTCATGGCTGGGGCGTAGATATCCCGGCGATGCTGATGGCTTCCCAGGGACAGAAAATGGCAGCAATGTTCCACAATCAGGGAAACCCGGTATTTGATTACGTCTGGAACACGGTACGCCGTCGTTTCGGAGGTCGATTACATGCGCGTAATGATGGCATCAAACCGTTTATTCAGTCTGTACGTCAGGGATATTGGGGATATTACTTGCCGGATCAGGACCATGGGCCTGAGCACAGTGAGTTTGTCGATTTTTTTGCTACCTATAAAGCAACGTTACCGGCAATTGGTCGCTTGATGAAGGTTTGCCACGCGCGTGTAGTGCCGCTGTTTCCGGTGTATGACGGTAAAACTCACCGCCTGACGATTAAGGTCCGTCCTCCGATGGATGACATCCTGACAGCAGATGACCACACCATTGCCAGACGAATGAACGAAGAGGTGGAAATTTTTGTCACGCCTCATGTCGAACAATATACCTGGATACTGAAACTGCTTAAGACGCGTAAACCCGGCGAGATTGAGCCCTATAAGCGCAAAGATCTTTATCCGAAGAAATAAAAAAAAGCCTCTCAAACGAGAGGCTTTTTTACATCAAACGCTGGCGTTACTCGACGGTCAGGATACGCGTGGTGTTAGTTGAGCCAATAGTGCTCATCACATCGCCCTGTGTCACGATCACCAGATCGCCGGAAACCAGATAGCCTTTATCACGCAGCAGGTTCACTGCTTCATTGGCGGCAACGACGCCATCTGTTTCGCTGTCAAAGTGAACCGGGGTGACACCGCGATACAGAGAGGTCAGATTCAGCGTACGTTCATGACGAGACATCGCGAAAATTGGCAGACCGGAACTGATACGAGAAGTCATCAGCGCAGTACGACCGGACTCCGTCATAGCAATGATAGCAGTGACCCCTTTAAGGTGGTTAGCAGCGTACATCGCTGACATCGCAATCGCTTCTTCAACGTTATCAAACTGCACGTCCAGGCGGTGTTTAGAGACGTTGATGCTTGGGATCTTCTCTGCACCCAGGCAAACGCGCGCCATTGCCGCGACGGTTTCCGCCGGGTACTGACCTGCTGCTGTTTCGGCAGAGAGCATCACGGCATCGGTGCCGTCGAGGACGGCGTTAGCCACGTCCATCACTTCCGCACGAGTCGGCATTGGGTTGGTGATCATCGACTCCATCATCTGTGTGGCGGTGATGACCGCACGGTTCAGCTGACGCGCACGACGAATCAACGCTTTCTGAATACCTACCAGCTCAGGGTCACCGATTTCAACACCCAGGTCGCCACGGGCTACCATCACTACGTCAGAAGCGAGGATGATGTCATCCATCGCATTCTGGTCGCAGACGGCTTCTGCACGTTCTACCTTGGCGACAATTTTCGCATCGCAACCGGCGTCGCGCGCCAGACGGCGGGCATAGTTTAGATCTTCGCCGCAACGCGGGAAGGAGACAGCCAAATAGTCAACGCTGATTTGCGCTGCGGTAATGATGTCGGCTTTGTCTTTTTCGGTCAGGGCTTCAGCAGAGAGACCGCCGCCCAGTTTGTTGATGCCCTTGTTATTGGACAGCGGGCCACCGACAGTGACTTCGGTGAAGACTTTCATGCCCTGAACTTCCAGCACTTTAAGCTGTACGCGCCCGTCGTCGAGCAGCAGGATATCGCCAGGCACGACGTCTGCAGGAAGTCCCTTATAATCAATGCCGACTTTTTCTTTGTCGCCTTCGCCTTTACCGAGGTTGGCGTCTAACAGGAACTTGTCGCCAACATTAAGAAAAACTTTACCTTCTTTAAAGGTAGATACGCGGATTTTAGGTCCCTGCAGGTCACCCAAAATAGCTACATGACGTCCCAGTTTTGCGGCAATTTCACGGACCTTATCCGCCCGCAGTTTGTGATCTTCTGGAGAGCCGTGGGAAAAGTTCATACGTACGACGTTCGCACCCGCGGCGATAATCTTCTCAAGGTTGTTATCGCGGTCAGTTGCCGGGCCTAACGTGGTAACGATTTTGGTTCTGCGAAGCCTTCTGGACATGTAATACTCCGTTGACTGAAACAACTAGGTGTTGCGTGAACATTAATCCGGCCGTTCTCAAACATTAACGGTAAAATGAACGACCCGGATGATAAAAGGGTAGAACATTGTTATTGCTTTTAGCTGTCATCACTCTTGATGAGTAATTCTTTATCAAAACGCGATTCCTTGAGCGCTTCCTTGACACGCTTCAAGTTATCTCTAAATTTTGCCCCTCGGCGCAAAGTAAATCCTGTAGCCAGCACATCTATCACGGTCAGTTGAGCAAGTCGAGAGACCATGGGCATATAAATGTCAGTATCTTCCGGTACATCGAGGGTAATAGCCAGCGTGGCTTCACGCGCCAGTGGCGTGCCGGGAGAGGTGAGGGCGATAACCATAGCGTCGTTTTCCCTTGCTAACTGCGCCAGTTCAACCAGACTTTTGGTTCTTCCGGTATGAGAAATAAGCACAATGACGTCGTCGTCGCTACAATTCATACAACTCATCCGTTGCAGGACAATGTCGTCGGAATAGATTACCGGTACGTTAAAGCGGAAAAATTTGTTCATCGCGTCGTGTGCGACCGCGGCGGAAGAACCTAAACCAAAGAAGGCGATTTTCTTCGCCTGGGTTAACAAATCTACCGCCCGGTTTACCGCCGCGTTATCCAGCGACTGACGAACGTGGTCAAGGCTTGCCATCGCCGATTCGAAGATTTTCCCCGTATAAGATTCTACGCTGTCATCCTCATCCACATTGCGATTAACATAAGGGGTACCATTTGCCAGACTTTGTGCCAGATGCAGTTTAAAATCAGGGAAGCCGCGCGTATCCATGCTACGACAGAAACGGTTCACCGTCGGTTCGCTGACGTTGGCTTCTACAGCAAGCGTAGCGATGCTTGAGTGAATTGCCCGCTCGGGAGAGGCAAGAATAATGTCGGCGACTTTACGCTCTGACTTGCTCAAATGTTCCAGTTTTAACTGGATTTTTTCCAGCATATTCATGATGTAGGTAGACTCATGGGTCATGGGCAAAAACGATTTCAACGATAAGGAGAAATCGAGCGGTAACTCTGGTAGATAGTACCCCTGCTAGTGCAGCAACGGGGCAAAATGGACAAAATAGTTGTTGTTTTTTTTCATTACATGATCGGAGTCGGATTTTCATACTTCTTCATGGGTACGAAAAAGACGACTTTTTTATCCATTTTGATGGGTTATACGCCAATAAAGCGGCTGTTCGCGGTAACAGCACGGCTGGATAAGCGTTTACGGTTTCCGGATTCACGTAAAAGCAGTACAGTGCACTGTAATAAAATTACAACCAGTGTCTGGCAAAAGCACCAGGCACTTAATTGAGGAGAATGACATGGCGGTAACGCAAACAGCCCAGGCATGTGATCTGGTCATTTTCGGCGCGAAGGGCGACCTGGCGCGACGGAAATTGCTGCCTTCCCTGTATCAACTGGAAAAGGCCGGCCAGATTAACCCGGATACCCGCATCATTGGGGTTGGGCGTGCCGACTGGGACAAAGCAGCCTATACCAAGGTTGTGCGCGAAGCGCTCGAAACCTTCATGAAAGAAAAAATTGATGAAAGGTTGTGGGAAACCCTCAGCGGTCGTCTTGAGTTTTGTAACCTGGACGTCAACGACACCGCCGCGTTTAAGCGTCTGGGCAAAATGCTGGATCAAAAATCGCGTACCACCATCAACTATTTCGCAATGCCGCCAAGCACCTTTGGCGCGATCTGCAAAGGTCTGGGTGAAGCAAAGCTGAATGCTAAGCCTGCCCGCGTGGTGATGGAAAAACCGCTGGGCACGTCACTGGCAACATCCCGTGAAATCAACGATCAGGTTGGCGAGTATTTCGAAGAGTGCCAGGTTTACCGCATCGACCACTATCTCGGCAAAGAGACGGTACTGAACCTGTTGGCACTGCGTTTTGCCAACTCCCTGTTTGTGAATAACTGGGATAACCGCACTATCGACCACGTAGAAATTACCGTGGCGGAAGAAGTGGGCATTGAAGGGCGCTGGGGCTACTTTGACCAGGCCGGTCAAATGCGCGACATGATCCAGAACCACCTGCTGCAGATCCTGTGCATGATCGCGATGTCTCCGCCGTCCGATCTGAGCGCAGACAGCATCCGTGATGAAAAAGTGAAAGTACTGAAATCACTGCGTCGTATCGATCGTTCGAACGTACGTGAAAAGACAGTTCGTGGTCAGTACACCGCCGGTTTTGCCCAGGGCAAAAAAGTTCCGGGATACCTGGAAGAAGAAGGCGCGAACAAGAGCAGCAACACGGAAACGTTTGTGGCGATCCGTGTGGATATCGATAACTGGCGCTGGGCGGGCGTACCGTTCTACCTGCGTACCGGTAAGCGTTTACCGACCAAGTGCTCTGAAGTGGTGGTTTACTTCAAAACGCCTGAGCTGAATCTGTTCAGAGAGTCCTGGCAGGATCTACCGCAGAACAAGCTGACCATCCGTTTGCAGCCTGATGAAGGTGTCGATATCCAGGTACTGAACAAAGTGCCGGGTCTGGATCACAAGCATAATCTGCAAATTACCAAGCTTGATCTGAGCTATTCAGAAACCTTCAACCAGACGCACCTTGCCGACGCCTACGAGCGCCTGCTGCTTGAAACGATGCGCGGCATTCAGGCGCTGTTTGTGCGCCGTGATGAAGTTGAAGAAGCATGGAAGTGGGTCGACTCCATTACCGAAGCCTGGGCGATGGACAACGACGCGCCGAAGCCGTATCAGGCAGGCACCTGGGGACCGGTTGCTTCTGTGGCCATGATCACCCGTGATGGTCGTTCCTGGAACGAATTCGAGTAAAATATCATCTAGCCCATAGGTGTTATTTTACCGGTAACATGATCTAACACAGATTGTAGAATAATTTTTGCACTTTTAAGCTCCGCGTGGATTCACCCGCGGGGCTTTTTTTATTACACTGCCTGAAACGATTTTGCCCCTGAGCTACGGCTAACAAGCGATTCAGCTGCTTTTAACCCAACTGAAACACATTGTTGATCCAACGCTCTGACAGATAAATTTTAGGAGCCTCTATGAATCCGAATTTGTTACGCGTAACAAAACGTATTGTCGAACGTTCTCGCGACACGCGTTCCGCCTACCTTGCCCGTATTGAACAAGCGAAATCGACTACCGTTCATCGTTCACAGCTGGCGTGCGGTAACCTGGCGCATGGTTTTGCTGCCTGCCAGCCGGATGACAAGGCCTCGCTGAAAAGCATGCTGCGTAACAATATCGCGATCATTACCTCCTATAACGACATGCTTTCCGCGCATCAGCCGTACGAACATTATCCGGACATCATTCGTAAAGCGCTGCATGAAGCCAATGCGGTAGGCCAGGTCGCTGGCGGTGTTCCTGCGATGTGCGACGGTGTGACCCAGGGACAGGATGGGATGGAGCTTTCGTTGCTGAGTCGCGAAGTGATTGCGATGTCGGCTGCTGTCGGCCTCTCACACAATATGTTCGACGGCGCGTTATTCCTTGGCGTGTGCGACAAAATTGTCCCGGGTCTGGTGATGGCGGCACTGTCATTTGGTCATCTGCCTTCGATCTTTATTCCCTCCGGCCCGATGGCGAGCGGTCTGGCGAACAAAGAAAAAGTGCGTATCCGTCAGCTGTATGCTGAAGGCAAAGTCGATCGCATGGCGCTGCTTGAATCCGAAGCGGCGTCTTATCACGCACCGGGGACCTGTACGTTCTATGGCACGGCAAACACCAACCAGATGGTGGTGGAGTTTATGGGGATGCAACTGCCAGGGTCCTCATTCGTACACCCGGATGCCCCGCTGCGCGAAGCGTTGACCGCCGCGGCTGCTCGTCAGGTAACGCGTCTGACCGGCAACGGCAATGAATGGATGCCGATCGGTAAAATGATCGATGAAAAAGTAGTGGTGAACGGTATTGTCGCGCTGCTGGCGACCGGGGGGTCAACCAACCATACAATGCACCTGGTTGCGATGGCGCGCGCAGCCGGGATTCTGATTAACTGGGACGACTTCTCCGATCTGTCCGATATCGTGCCGTTGATGGCGCGTCTGTATCCGAATGGTCCGGCAGATATTAACCACTTCCAGGCAGCGGGTGGCGTGCCGGTGTTAATGCGCGAACTGCTGAACGCGGGTCTGCTGCATGAAGATGTGAACACCGTTGCCGGGTTTGGTTTATCGCGTTACACCATGGAACCCTGGCTCAACGATGGTGAGCTGGACTGGCGTGAAGGGGCGGCGAAGTCGCTGGACAGCAATGTGATTGCTACCATCGATCAGCCATTCTCCCACCACGGCGGTACCAAAGTACTGAGCGGTAACCTCGGACGTGCTGTGATGAAAACGTCGGCGGTTCCGGTAGAAAATCAGGTAATTGAAGCGCCCGCGGTTGTTTTTGAAAGTCAGCATGATGTGTTACCGGCCTTCGATGCGGGTCTGCTTGATCGGGATTGCGTGGTGGTTGTGCGCCATCAGGGACCAAAAGCGAACGGAATGCCAGAATTACATAAACTCATGCCGCCACTTGGTGTATTATTGGACCGTTGTTTCAAAATTGCGTTAGTTACAGATGGACGACTTTCAGGTGCTTCAGGTAAAGTGCCTTCAGCAATCCATGTAACCCCGGAAGCCTATGATGGCGGGTTGCTGGCAAAAGTACGCGATGGCGACATCATTCGTGTGAATGGACAGACAGGTGAATTGACGCTGCTGGTTGATGAAGAGGAACTTGCCTCTCGTCAGCCTCACATTCCTGACCTCAGCGCATCGCGCGTGGGTACAGGCCGTGAAATGTTCAGCGCGTTGCGTGAAAAGCTGTCCGGTGCGGAGCAGGGCGCAACCTGTATCACTTTTTAAGACTTATTTTGTAATCAGGCGAGAGAAAACTCTGATGAAAAACTGGAAGACAAGTGCAGAAGCAATCCTGACCACTGGCCCGGTTGTACCGGTTATTGTGGTTAATAAACTGGAACACGCGGTGCCGATGGCAAAAGCGCTGGTTGCAGGGGGCGTGCGCGTTCTGGAAGTGACCTTACGTACCGCATGTGCGATGGATGCCATTCGCGCGATCGCCAAAGAAGTTCCAGACGCTATCGTTGGCGCGGGTACCGTACTGAACCCACAACAGCTGGCTGAAGTGACCGAAGCCGGTGCGCAGTTTGCTATCAGCCCGGGCCTGACCGAGCCGCTGCTGAAGGCTGCAACCGAAGGCACTATTCCGCTGATCCCTGGTATCAGCACCGTTTCTGAACTGATGCTGGGTATGGACTACGGTTTGAAAGAATTCAAATTCTTCCCGGCGGAAGCGAACGGTGGTACTAAAGCACTGCAGGCGATTGCGGGTCCGTTCTCTCAGGTGCGTTTCTGCCCAACCGGCGGTATCTCTCCGGCGAACTACCGTGACTACCTGGCACTGAAAAGCGTGCTGTGCATCGGTGGTTCCTGGCTGGTTCCGGCGGATGCGCTGGAAGCGGGTGATTACGATCGTATTACCAAGCTGGCTCGTGAAGCAGTAGAAGGCGCGAAGCAGTAAGCCGTTAATGCGTAAACCGTAGGTCGGATACGGCATCAATGCTTTATCCGGCCTACGGGTCTGGTTTTTATCCTGCAACTTTCACCTGTGCGGCTGCGTCTTTCGCGCGTATCACCGCATCTTCAATGTTCTGTGCTGTGGCCAGCACAACGCCCAGACGACGGCTTCCGTCGATTTCCGGCTTGCCAAAGAAACGCACTTGCATACCCGCACCTACAGCGGCTTGCACGTTATCAAATGTGATATTCTTGCTGGTAAGTTGCGGCAGAATAACGGCGGAAGCAGAAGGCCCATACTGGCGGATTTCGCCAACGGGCAGACCGAGAAATGCACGTACGTGCAGGGCAAACTCAGACAGATCCTGCGAAATTAAGGTCACCATACCCGTGTCGTGAGGGCGAGGGGAGACTTCGCTGAAAATCACCTCATCACCGCAGACAAACAGCTCCACGCCAAACAGTCCGTGACCGCCCAGCGCCAGTACCACCTTGCGGGCAATCTCCTGCGCGCGCGCAAGCGCCAGGTCACTCATCTGCTGCGGCTGCCAGGACTCGCGATAATCGCCATCTTCCTGGCGATGACCTACCGGCGCGCAGAAATGCACACCATCAACGGCGCTGACGGTTAGCAGGGTGATTTCAAAATCAAAATTCACTACGCCTTCGACGATAACGCGTCCGGCGCCTGCCCGGCCTCCCTGTTGAGCATAGTTCCACGCCTCGGTGAGCTGATCGGCTGAACGGATAAAGCTCTGCCCCTTGCCGGAAGAACTCATTACCGGCTTCACAATGCAGGGATAGCCGATTTCGGCAACGGCTTCACGAAATCGTGTTTCGGTGTCTGCAAAACGGAAAGATGATGTGGGTAAAGACAATTCTTCGGCGGCGAGGCGACGGATTCCTTCCCGGTTCATGGTCAGTTGGGTCGCTCGTGCGCAAGGCACAACGTGTTGACCTTCCTGTTCCAGTTTGATCAGCATATCCGTGGCAATCGCCTCTATTTCCGGCACGATGTAATGTGGTTTTTCACGTTCGACAAGCTGGCGTAATGCCTCGCCATCCAGCATGTTAATTACGTAGGAGCGATGGGCAACGTGCATGGCTGGCGCGTCGGGGTAACGATCCACGGCAATGACTTCCACACCCAGGCGTTGGCATTCAATCGCCACTTCTTTACCCAGTTCACCTGAACCTAATAACATCACTCGCGTTGCTGCGGGACGCAGCGCTGTGCCTAATAACGTCATAAATTAATCCCCTGTTTTATCTGGGCGCAGTATATACGAAAACGTTTGCGTCTGTCTTTATTACCAGGTTGATTTCAGGGCTTAAAAAGAATATACTGTACATAAATACAGGTAATTTAAGAGGCTGCAAAAATGGCGGTTGAAGTTAAATACGTAGTCATTCGGGAAGGTGAGGAAAAAATGTCGTTTACCAGCAAAAAGGAAGCCGATGCGTATGACAAAATGCTGGATACAGCAGATCTGCTCGACACATGGCTGGAGCAATCGCCGGTAGCGCTCGAAGACGAGCAGCGTGAAGCGCTTTCCCTGTGGCTGGCTGAGCAAAAAGATGTGCTGAGCGCCATTCTGAAAAACGGCAAGCTGCCTTCGCCACAGGCTGTCGAAAACGATGCACATACTGAGGATGATACTCAGGCTGCCTGAAACGACTTGCGCTCCTGACGTTTTGTACCATGCTTTTCCCTGAATCATTGTGCAATCCCTGACGTAATTTCACGTTGCCGCAGGCAACCTGAAGGATGAAGGGGAGATTAAGGAGAAAAGAATGTATAAAAAAAGAGCGTTATTGAGCCTGCTGTTATTGTCTGCCAGCGTATCGGTATTTGCGGCAAATATGGAAAGCAAGAATGTTCAGTTCCCCAAGTGCGAAGGACTGGATGCTGACGGTATTGCGGCAAGCGTGAAACGTGACTATCAGCAAAATCGCATCGCGCGCTGGGCTGACGATCAAAAACTCGTCGGGCAAGCCGACCCTGTCGCCTGGGTCAACACGCCCGATATTACGGGCAAAGACGGGAAATGGTCAGTTCCCCTGACGGTTCGCGGTAAAAGCGCGGATATTCACTATCAGGTAAAAGTCGACTGCAAAGCCGGAACGGCGGAATATCAGCCGCAGTAACTCAGGTATTTGCACATCTTTTGATGACCTGAACACTTCCTGACATCCCCTCGGGTACGCTTTGATGATTATTCGTCTGTACTTGAGGGGCAAAATGGCTAATTGGCTGAATCAACTACAATCTCTTCTTGGGCAAAAAGGATCCTCCACGTCATCTTCTGGCGAGCAAGGGCTGAGTAAACTTCTGGTTCCAGGCGCGTTAGGCGGTCTGGCAGGATTACTGGTTGCCAACAAATCTTCACGTAAATTACTGAGTAAATACGGCACCAGCGCGCTTCTGGTGGGCGGCGGCGCGGTTGCCGGTACCGTATTATGGAACAAATACAAAGATAAAGTTCGCGCTGCGCATCAGGATGAGCCGCAGTTCGGCGTACAAAGCTCACCGCTGGATGAGCGAACCGAGCGTCTGATCCTGGCGCTGGTTTTTGCGGCGAAAAGCGACGGTCATATTGATGCTAAAGAACGAGCGGCCATTGAGCAGCAGCTTCGTGAAGCGGGCGTGGAAGAGCAGGGCCGCGTTCTGATTGAAAGAGCCATTGAACAACCGTTAGATCCCCAGCGCCTGGCGCAAGGGATCCGCAACGAAGAAGAAGCGCTAGAAATTTACTTCCTGAGCTGTGCGGCGATTGATATCGACCACTTTATGGAGCGTAGCTATCTCAATGCGCTGGGCGATGCGTTGAAGATCCCGCAGGATGTTCGTGAAGGTATTGAACAGGATCTCAAAGAACAAAAACAGGCTTTACCGGGTTAATTACTTACCGCTAAGGTGCATGTTTCGCTTGCATCATTGCTGTCTTTTGCCACCCTTATAGGATGTTTAAGCAAAAGAACAATGACATGCTACCAAAAGCTTCTCGTATTCCCCACGCCATGACGCAGCATGGCGATACTCGTGTTGATAATTATTACTGGCTGCGAGATGACACCCGCTCGCAGCCAGAAGTGCTGGATTATCTGCAACAAGAAAATGCGTATGGCCGCCAGGTTATGGCCTCGCAGCAGGCTTTGCAGGATCGCGTCCTGAAAGAGATTATCGACCGTATCCCGCCTCAGGATGCTTCCGCCCCCTATGTGAAGAATGGTTATCGCTACCGGCATATTTATGAACCGGGGTGCGAATATGCTATTTATCAGCGTCAGTCTGCTTTCAATGAAGAGTGGGATGATTGGGATACTCTGTTGGATGGGAACCAGCGCGCGGCACACAGCGAGTTTTATACGCTGGGAGGACTGGCGATATCTCCGGATAACACCATCATGGCGCTGGCGGAAGATTATCTCTCTCGCCGGCAATATGGCGTGCGTTTTCGCAACCTGCAAAGCGGCAACTGGTATCCGGAAGTGCTGGAAAACGTCGAAGCGGATCTGGTCTGGGCGAATGATTCTCAGACTTTCTATTACGTGCGCAAGCACGAAACAACGTTATTGCCGTATCAGGTGTGGCGACATACGGTCGGCTCGCCATCGTCACTGGATGAGCTGGTGTATGAAGAAGCCGATGATATGTTTTATGTCAGCCTGCATAAAACCACCTCGCTACATTATGTGGTTATTCATATCGCCAGCGCGACCACCAGTGAGGTTTTACTGCTTGACGCAGAACTGGCGGATGCCGAACCGTTGGTCTTTTTAGCGCGACGCAAAGACCATGAATACAGTCTCGATCACTATCAACACAATTTTTATCTGCGCTCCAACCGTCAGGGGAAAAATTTTGGCCTGTACCGTACCCGCGTTCGTGATGAGCAAGCCTGGGAGACGCTGATCCCTGCGCGCGACAACGTGATGCTCGAGGGCTTTACGCTATTCACTGACTGGCTGGTGGTAGAAGAGCGTCAGCGCGGCTTAACCAGCCTACGACAGATTAATCGTAAAACGCGCGAAGTGGTCGGGATCGCCTTTGACGATCCGGCTTATGTGACCTGGCTTGCCTATAATCCAGAGCCGGAGACATCGCGCCTGCGCTATGGCTATTCCTCCATGACCACCCCGGACACGTTGTTTGAACTGGATATGGACACCGGGGAACGTCGTGTGCTTAAGCAGACGGAGGTCCCCGGATTTGATGCGGCGAATTACCGTAGCGAACACCTATGGATAACTGCGCGTGATGGCACCGAGGTTCCGGTTTCGCTGGTTTATCATCAAAAGTATTTTCTGAAAGGAAAAAATCCGTTACTGGTTTATGGCTATGGATCATATGGCGCCAGCATGGATGCCGATTTCAGCAGCAGCCGTTTGAGCTTACTGGATCGTGGCTTTGTTTATGCTATTGCCCATGTGCGTGGTGGTGGTGAATTAGGACAACAGTGGTACGAGGACGGTAAGTTTCTGCACAAGAAAAATACTTTTAATGATTACCTCGACGTCTGTGATGCGTTGCTAAAAATGGGCTATGGCGCGCCTGAGTTATGTTATGGCATGGGCGGAAGCGCCGGAGGCATGTTAATGGGCGTCGCCATTAATGAGCGCCCGGAACGCTTCCATGGTGTTATTGCTCAGGTGCCGTTTGTCGATGTGGTAACCACAATGCTCGATGAATCAATTCCCCTGACGACCGGTGAGTTTGAAGAGTGGGGTAATCCGCAGGACGAAGAGTATTACACCTATATGAAAAGCTACAGCCCGTATGACAATGTAACCGCGCAGGCATACCCACATCTGCTGGTCACGACGGGATTACACGATTCCCAGGTGCAATACTGGGAGCCAGCAAAATGGGTGGCAAAACTGCGTGAGCTGAAAACGGACGATCGTTTGCTGCTACTTTGCACGGATATGGATTCCGGACACGGCGGTAAATCCGGGCGTTTTAAATCTTACGAAGGCGTGGCCCTTGAGTACGCTTTTTTGATTGGACTGGCGCAGGGAACGCTGCCTACTCAGGCGTGATCCAAATAGTGTTTTAGCGTTAATCGCAGTTCCGGGCTCATATTGTCAAGGTTATTAAATAACCAGCGCAGATAGCCCGGATCGCGTTCAGCTACTTCTGATACCGGTTTTCCGCGGTACTTACCAAAAGTGAAAGTAGTGAGTAACGCGGGACGGCCGGTAATATCGACCATTTGATCGGCTGTCCAGCCTGACGTCTGCATGATGTCGATCAGCAGTGCCGCAGTAATGTAGCAATCGTACAGGGCGCGGTGATGGTGGAGACCTGCTGGCGTCTGGACGCTCAGCTTGCGCGATTTATACAGCGCCATGTTGCTGTATTTGATCCCCGGCCACAACCGACGGGAGAGCTTCATGGTGCAAATCCATTCCCCGGGCATATCGGGCAATACGCGGCGGTCAAAGCTGGCATTGTGCGCCACGTACCACTCGCTGCCGTAATACTGCGGGATGACGTCTTCAATCCATGGCTTATCGGCCACCATTGCTTCAGTAATGCGATGGATAGCCATCGCCTGTGGGCTGATGGGGCGGTCAGGGCGTACCAGGTGGCTCATGGGGTTGACTATTTTTCCGTCAACCACGTCGACAGAAGCAATTTCAACAATGCCTCCCTGTAGACCACAGGTTTCTGTATCTATTATGCGCAACATGCCATGCTCCTGACCCAAAACGACTAGCGTAATGGAATGATATCACCTTGCCAACCCCGTGGCGTGCGTTGGCCGGTTAACAGCAACGAACCGCTGTCTGCGCGAACAATCAATCGACCTCGTTCATCCCATAACGCACTGCTACCCCGCGCATTAGCCATTAATACCGCGATGGCGAATTTATGTGAGAAACTTTGTAGGCGAGATGTAGAGGAGAGCAGTTCCGGTTCACTGACTGACTGGCAGCTGGTGAACAGCGAATAAGCCGGGTCGATATCAATGCCTTCCGGTTGGCTATCTACAACGCTGATGGCATTTCGCTGTCTGGCAATACAGGCACCGTGGCTCTGATGGAAGGTTAATGGCGAAGTCATCCAGGGAGAGAAAAGCGCAATACCTTTCACGAACCGGTTGTTATGTTCTACCGGTAGTCCCGCAATTATCGTCATGCGATAAGTCGCGGCGGCATGTGCGAGAGGTTCTAACAGCGCTTCATCGGGTGGGGCAGGAAGCGCGTCATTCTCATCAACACAACCCAGCAATGAGAGGGAAGGGAAGACCAGCAATTCACATTGGCATTGAGCTGCCGCATGAATGAATTGCAGGTGATGCGCGACATGTTCGGTAACTGAGGTGTGAAGAGGTTCGTATTGTGCTGCTGCGATTTTCCAGTATGACATAATGATTTCCTTTTCATAGTGTCTACAACCATCCTTAATGTGTGGATTAAGAATATGCTTATACTGTAGCAGGCGTCATGTAAGGAATCGTAACGTAATATAAGTTTTATTTAACTTTAGGCTCGTAAGGTAAACGTGAAAGCGAAACGGATGCCAGGCGGTGCGCGATGAGTCTTTCGCGGAACCAGTCGCGTAAATGCTCTGGCTGTTCGCGTTCAACAACTTCTGCAACAACGGGCATATTGTATCGCTCCTTAAATGCCACTCCAGCCGCAGCCAGATCGACATTGACCTTGTCCATTTCCGCTTGCTCAAGTTTGGCCAGATTGATGTTCATGGGCTTCTCCTTTTCTCTTTCTTTCGGCGCGCAAAGTTACTAAGAGTGTGCGTTAATGGCAAGACAGAAATGATGATTCTCGACTCGACCATTGTAGAAGGTTATTCTCTACAGGTTAGACATAACAAAAAGGAATAGTTGAAATGGCTTCATCTGCATCTATGCTTCGCAACGCGCTCATCGTACTCGCCAGCGTTCTGGCAACACCTGCGGCATTGGCGCATGCCCACCTCACAAAACAAAGTCCGGCGGCTAACGCTGAAGTGGCGGCATCTCCTCAGGCGTTGACGCTGAATTTTTCTGAAGGCGTAGAGCCGGGATTCAGCGGTGCAACGCTGACCGGTCCTAACAAAGAACAGATCAAAACGGGCAAGGCATCGCGCAGTGAGCAGGACAAAACGCAGCTGATTGTTCCGCTTGATCAAACGCTTGAAGCAGGAAAATATACGGTCGACTGGCACGTTGTCTCCGTGGATGGTCACAAGACGAAGGGGCAATATACCTTTAGCGTGAAATAACCAATGCTGGCATTTACCTGGGTTGCACTACGGTTTATCCATTTTACCGCTTTGATGCTGGTGTTTGGCTGTGCGCTTTACGGCGCATGGCTGGCCCCCGTTTCGGTTCGTCGTTTAATGATGCGTCGTTTTTTACGTCTGCAACGGCATGCTGCAACGTGGAGCTTTATCAGCGCGACGCTGATGCTGGCGATTCAGGGTGGGTTAATGGGCTCAGGCTGGAGGGATGTTGTCTCTCCAGATGTTTGGCTCGCCGTGTTGCAAACGCAATTTGGCGGCGTCTGGTTATGGCAGATTATCCTCGCGTTGGTCACGCTGGTGGTGACCATCATGGTGCCGCGCAGTATGCCGCGACTGCTGTTAATGCTGACAATTGCGCAGTTTATTTTGCTGGCTGGCGTCGGACATGCGACGCTGCACAGCGGTATCCCTGGCGCAATCCAGCAGGTTAACCACGCCTTACATTTGGTATGCGCTGCCGCCTGGTTCGGCGGTTTGCTGCCCGTACTTTACTGTATGCGAATGGCGCAAGGTCGCTGGCGGGAACAGGCCATCAGTACCATGATGCGCTTCTCACGCTATGGGCATCTTTTCGTTATCGGTGTTTTACTAACCGGTATTATGAATGCGTTGTTTATTGTCGGTTTTTCTGTTCCCTGGCACATGGCTTACGGGCGACTGCTTTTGTTAAAAGGTGCCCTGGTCATGTTAATGGTGGCGATTGCGCTGGTGAATCGGTATGTTCTGGTACCACGCATGCGGCAGGATAACCGCGGCATGACTCTCTATTTTATTTGGATGACCAAGCTGGAATGGGGTATAGGAGCCGTTGTGCTGGCGATTGTCAGCCTGTTTGCAACCCTTGAACCTTTCTGATTGATGGACTGGCGAAACGCATGAAAAAAATCATTATCTCTTTATTACTCCTGGCAAGTACCGGAACCGCGCTGGCTGCGCCGCAGGTCATTACCGTCAGCCGTTTTGAGGTTGGCAAAGATAAGTGGGCGTTTAATCGGGAAGAGGTGATGCTGACCTGCCGTCCAGGTAACGCGCTGTATGTCATCAATCCCAGTACGCTGGTGCAATACCCGTTGAATGATGTCGCCAGACAGCAGGTGGAGAGCGGAAAAGTCACGGCAAAGCCGATCGAGATTATCCAGATCGATGATCCTGCGAAACCGGGCGAAAAAATGAGCCTGGCACCGTTTGTAGAGCGTGCAGAAAAGCTCTGCTAATTGCCAGATGTAGCGCTCTGATTTCCAATAAAAAACCGCAAGGATCTCGCAGGAGAACTTGCGGTTTTCGCGTTTGGATGCGTAACAGACGTCCTTTTTTTCCGGCCACTTTAGTCGCGGACTGGAAAACCTGGCGCTGTCATCTATTCTTAAATGGCAGGGTAACTTAGCCTGCATTAATGCCAACTTTTAGCGCACGGCTCTCTCCCAAGAGCCATTTCCCTGGACCGAATACAGGAATCGTATTCGGTCTCTTTTTATGTGGCGAATGCGATGCCATCCAGGGCAAAACACGGCGTATCGCATGCTGCATTCTCCATAAACCATACCATACTCCTGCCCACGATCGTCCAGGCTTTTTTGCCATCATTGCTAAAATTATAACCAGGTACCCTTGTACTCTGGAGGCGACATGGGACGACCTGGCAATATCTATCAACGAATCGACGGTACGCAGTGGCGCCACGTTTGGGTGGTTGGGGATATCCACGGATGCTTCTCGATGCTGATGGCTAAACTTCGCCAGTACCGTTTTGATCCCTGGCAGGATTTGCTGGTTTCAGTGGGGGATGTTATCGACCGTGGACCAGAGAGTTTGCGTTGTCTGAAACTACTGCGTAAACGCTGGATTGTCGCGGTCAGGGGGAATCATGAACAGATGGCGCTGGACGCGCTGGCGACGGGGGATCAATTCATGTGGTTTATGAATGGTGGCTCGTGGTTCGAGCAGGCGGAGCAACCGGCAGCGAAATTTGCTCTTGAAGCGTGTTGGCAGTTACCCTGGATACTGGAGCTGCATTGTCAGAACGGTATACACGTTATTGCTCATGCCGATTACCCGGATGATGATTATCAGTGGCTAAAAGAGATCGATTTACAGCGCGTGCTGTGGGACCGTTCGAGGCTGATGCGCAACGGTTGTGGGATACACGGCGCGGATCACTTCTGGTTTGGCCACACGCCGTTGCGCCATCGGCTGGATCGCGAGAATCTACACTATATTGATACCGGTGCTGTATTCGGCGGCGAGTTAACGCTGGTACAACTGCAATAATCAAAAATCGCTGTATTCCTGGGCCGGATGCCAGAAACTGTCGATGTAGTCGTCCGCAGGTAAACATCCGCCGTTACGAATACGTTGATCGTCCATCGATATCAGGCACTGCTGCTCAGTTTTGTAGACATCAACCACGATATCTTCACAACCGCCATCCAGATAGCACACAAAAAGAACCAGCGTGAACATTCCATCCTCAAATGGTAAAGCCATACCTGTAGTGTAGAAGATGTTGATAGATGAGGGAAATTAACCAAGAAATAACCCGTCTGGCGACGGGTTCTTTTTGAATCAGGCAAGGCGCATGATCCAGGCATCTGACTTACGATCGTAGTGTTCGCGAAATAGTACTGAATGTTCTCCGTTCAACAGGGCCGGGACGCTGGTGTCGGCATCCCAGGCATCCAGTTGCATACATAAATCCGGATCGGATTTACACGGAATGGTTAACGTTCGGTCCCCCGGCGATTCGCCATGTAACTCGGCGTCGTCGATTTCAAAAGCGCCAATGCGCACACTGGTTTTCATCATCGTGCTCTCCGTTAATTTGCTGGTTGTGGTACGACCAGTTAGGCCGTCCATTTTTCAGCGTAGTCAACGTTAGCAAAAGCGCCAGTAAAAACGTGCGTTATCCCGTAAAGAGTTTGCCATCCCGGACAAGATCGCGCGGGTAACTATTCTTCAGTCGCGATCCAATGCGTTTTGCCAGACCGATCGGCTGATGCTGGAACGTAACCAGTACGTCGTCACTCGTCGGTGCGGTTTGCGGGTAAACATCTCTACCGCGATACCACTCTTCCGCTTCGGCAAGGGTCAGTTCGAATGCATGGCTGTGGTTCGGGTCGGCGAGGGCGATAACGGCCTCATGCTGCCAGCGATACCCTTTATTGTGGGTTTCGGCCAGTTTGATCCCAAGTCGAGAAAAGCGAACCTTGCCAATCAGAGGTTCAATTTCAGTTGGGAACAGCCAGATCTCTTTATCGCGCTGCCACAGGCGCAAATTATCTTCCCACTGCAGTCCACAAGCGCTCGCGGCTTGCGTGACAAGCGCAGACTCGCGCCCTTTAAGCGGGCTAAACGGGAAGTTACCGACTTTGTACTTCGGCGCAGGTAGTGCAGGGATTGCAGCTATTTTGCGCAAACGCGCAACGAAGAAACCTTCGCAATCGTAAATCTGCGGGAATACATGCAGGAATCCTTCCGGCGTCAGGGCGCGTTCGGCCTGCGGAAATAAATCGTCCAGAGGTAAAAACTCGACGGCATCAGGGTAGGTCTCAATCAACCACTGCATGATATTTTCATTTTCGTCACGATTAAGCGTACAGGTCGAGTAAACCAATGTGCCACCGGGACGCAGGGCGTGGAAGGCGCTGTCGAGCAGTTCGCGCTGGGTTGCGGCAATTTCCAGATTACTTTCTACAGACCAGTTTTTTAGCGCATCGGGGTCTTTACGCACCACGCCTTCACCGGAACACGGTGCGTCGAGCAATATGGCATCAAATGATTCCGGCAACGCAGCGCCAAATACGCGTCCGTCAAAATGGGTCAGGGCGACGTTGGCTATCCCGCAACGGCTGATATTGGCATGCAGGACTTTGACGCGACTGGCAGAAAACTCATTCGCCAGAATGGCGCCTCGATTATTCATTTTTGCGGCAATTTGCGTGGTTTTGGAGCCGGGGGCTGCCGCAACATCCATTACGCGTTCCGGGGTATTGCCTTCGGCGAACAGTGCTGCGACTGGCAGCATTGAACTGGCTTCCTGAATATAAAACAGGCCGCTTAAATGTTCTGCGGTGCTGCCGAGCGGCACTGACTCTTCATCATCACGCTCGATCCAAAAGCCTTCAGCACACCAGGGAACCGGAGTGAGAGACCAGTTGTAAGGTGCTGTCAGCGCGAGGAAATCGGCAACGGAGATTTTCAGCGTATTGACGCGAATGCTGCGGCGCAACGGGCGCTGACAGGCAGCGAGAAATTCATCGAATGAGAGCGTGGAAGGCATTGCTTCACGCATTTGAGTCAGAAAGGCGTCGGGAAAATAAGCCACTTGGTACCACCGGCAAAAAAACAGGTGCGCAGTGTAGCATAAGTGCTCCGGCGCGAGTACGCCGGAGCAAGTGGAGAGGTTAACGTGGTAGGGCAGTTCCCCATTCACGCCACTCTTTCGGTTCACTTTCCAGCAACAGGAAGTGTTTACCTGCCTGTGCTTTCGGAGCCAGCGGTGTACCTGGTGGAGTCGCGAAGGCGATGCCGCCGCGGATGAACTGATTGAAGGTACCGGTCTTCACGACACCGCCGGTCAGGCCGAAGTCGAGATTGTAGCCGGATGCCAGCCAGAACACGGAGTTGTTGCGTACCAGATGCTGATAGCGTTGGCTAATGCGCATGGCAACCATCACACGATCGGAAAGCGAGCCCAGCGTCAGCCCGGTGACGGTCCCCACTTCAATACCTCTGAACAACACCGGGGTTCCGATATTCAGCGAACCTGCTTCTGGTGCTTCAACCACAATACTCAGACCATCGAGGTAACGAGAGTCGGTAATGGTGGCTTCCTGCAGCTCAAAATCACGGCGCGGATTACCGCGTCCTGGTTCAACGTTGATATACGGCTGCAGGATTGTATCCAGATGCTCCACGCCCGCTGCCGAAATTTGCGGGGTGATCACGGAGAAACGGGTACCGCTTCGCGCGAAGGTCTGCACGTATTCCGGGTACAGAACCGCTTTTGCCTGAACTTCGTTACGGGCGGTGATCAGCTCAAGCGTCTGGATCTGTCCGATATCGATTCCCAGGTAGCGAATCGGCATGCCTGCAGCGAGTTTACCGGCATCGAACGCATGCAGCGTTATCTGGCCGCCGACCGCACGCGCGGCGGTTTCCGAAGCATACAGAATACGCTTGTCGCCTTTACGTTGGCTGGCGCTGGCACCGCTTAAATTATCGAAGCTAATCGCCCCTTTCAGCGCGCGTGAAAGGGGAGATGCCTGTACGGTTAATCCGCTGCCGTTAAGCTGAACTTTTGCTCCGCCTTCGGCCCAGAACACGCTGTTGCTGGTCAACAGGTTGCGATATTCCGGTTTGATATGCAGATCGATATCAAACGCATCGGCGCGAGGACGAACGCTAATCACTTCACCGACCTCGAATTTGCGGTAAAGCACCACCGAGCCAGCCTGTACATCAGGTAGCGTTTCGGCGCTCAGGCTGACCGTAGTGGTTGGCAGATCGCTCAGACTGTTTTCAATCGCTTTCTCCAGGTTAGCGTAAAGCGGGTAGCTTTTTTTCATTTCACCCTTAGTACCGGGCAAAATACGAATGCCGCCGCTGAGCCACTCACTGGCGCTGGCGCCAAGGAACTCCACGCCATCAAGTCCGACTTTGACATCCACGCGGCTGTTCACCACGAACTTACTGTCACCCTGCACCAGGTCACGATGCTGTGGTTCAACAGCAACGGTAAATGAGACGCCTTTGCTGGAAAGCGTACGCTCAATCACCTGACCGACCTGTACGCCGTGAAGAATTAGCGGCTGGCCAGCATCAATACCGTAACTCTCCGGCGCGGTCAGCGTAAACGTCATGACGCCTGGGTCGTGTAACAACGACTTCTCAGCGGGAATAACGACAAACTGGTTACGCGGCTCGCCTTCGCCAGGTACTAGCTCGAAAGTTTTACCTGTTAGCAGCGAACTAAGATTCACATCGCTTAACGATAATTTAGGGCTGTGTAACTCAATGCGTGTGTTGTCACGCAGCAGCGTTACGACGCTGGGATCGACCGTCATTTCGCCGGTGACTTTACCGCCTGGGTTTAAATCCAGTTTTGTGAGCTGACCGACTTCTAATCCTTGATACATCAGCGATGTTGAGCCTGCTTTGAGTCCATCTCCGCTGGGTAAATCAAGCTTGACGATTACTCCACGCTGGCTGTGCGCGAGATCCTGATATAGACCAAACGTGTCGTCTGCCGCAGCAGGTTTTGAGTCTTCGGGTGAATCAAAAGCAATGGCACCGTTGACCAGCGCCGCCAGACTCTCCAGTTTTACCTTCGCACCGCTAAGGCTGACATCCGCATTGACACCGGAGACGTTCCAGAAGCGGCTGCCTTTTTTCACCAGATTGGTGAAGCGACGTTCAATCAATACATCGATGGTTACGCCCTGATGGTTCGGGTTGATGGTGTAGTCATAGACCCTGCCCACCGGAATCTTACGGAAATAAACCAGTGAACCGCTATTAAGCGATCCGAGATCAGGGGCGCGCAGATGCAGCATTAAATCGCCATTATCCAGACGATACTTGGGCTGGGTGTCGAGGGCGACGAAATGATCCTCGGCCTCGCCAGTACCGGGCATCATGCCGATATAGTTGCCGCCAACCAACGCATCCAGACCAGAAACCCCAGCCAGCGACGCCTTCGGCGTGACCAGCCAGAACTGGGTATCTTTGCGCAGAGCATCTTTCATGCTCGATTTGATGCTGACGCGGACTTCAATTTTGCGCAGATCTTTGCTGAGGTTGATATCCTGTACCGTGCCCACTTCAACGCCCTGATAACGAACGGGAGTACGGCCTGGCACAATGCCGTCCGCAGACATAAAGTCGATGGTCACGGTATTGCCGCGATCTTCATAGCTTCCCCAGATAAGCCAACCTGCGATCATCAGCGCAATGAACGGCAGCAGCCAGAACGGGGAGATACGGCGTTTTGTTTTAATCTGCGCTTCAGTCTGCGAAGCGGGCGTTTCCTGACTCATGTGCATCCCAAAGTAAGCGGCTGTCCAGCCATTCCACAGCAAGAATAGTCAATATTACCGCTGCGCCGAAATAAAACGCAGCCGGTCCCATAGTAAAAGCAAGTATCTGATCGCGATTTATCAGCGACATGGTTAACGCGATAACAAAGAGATCGAGCATTGACCAGCGGCCAATCCAGGTCACCATACGCAGTAGTTTTATACGGGTGCGCAACCCTTGTTCACAATTAAAGTGGATGCTGAATAGCAACGTAAACATCACAATCACTTTGGTGAATGGCACTAATATACTGGCGATAAACACGATCGCCGCTACGCCGACATTACTGTTTGCCAAAGAGATTATGCCTGACAGAATTGTGTCTTCCTGTCGGCCGCCGTTGACATAAATTATCGAGATGGGCAGCAGGTTAGCGGGCAAAAGCAGGACAATCGAGGCCAGCAGTGCCGCCCAACACTTTTGGATACTTTGATTTCTGCGCCAGCGCAACGGGATATGGCAGCGAGGGCAGCGACCGCGGGCATCCGGATAACCTGTAAAATGGCAGCCGAGGCAGACGCGGAGCTTTTCATCGGGCCGACGAGCCGGTCTCTGCGGGTAGAAACGGTCCCAAAGCTGCTCAACGTTAAGATGTGACAGCGTCAAAATACTGAGGATCACCAGCGCAATAAAAGCAAACAGCCCCACGCCAGGCTGCAAAAAAGCATAGTCCTGAACCTTGATTGATGCGACGCCGATACCCACCAGGTAAATATCGAGCATCACCCACTCTTTGAGCCTTTCCAGCATCAGCAGCACCGGGCGCAGGTTCATCCCGAGAATATTACCAAACCACAGATAAGCGATTGAGGTCACGAGAATTAGTGGCGCACCAGCGACGCAAAAAAGTACGAAGGAGGCGGTGAGGGGATCACCTTGTCGGGTCATTTGCCAGATGCCTTGCATCACATTGGCATCAATGCGCACACCTAATAAATAGATGTGCAGGAGTGGCTCTCCCCAGGCAAAGGGCATCAGCAGCAACATGGTGAAAGCCATTGCCGCCAGTCGCGTTAACGACCAGTCGCGTCCGTCACGAATTTTTGCCTGGCAGCGTGGGCAAAAGGCACTTTGGTGCGAACGCATTTTAGGCAAGCTAAATATCAGGTCACATTCAGGGCAGCGATGATAATGTGCACGAGGTAGTGCCTCACCGATGGACCTGATGGCTATTTTTTTAGTTGGCGTGATGCGTGGTGTCGTTAAGGCCATGTATCGCGAATCAAATTGTTGAAGTAATGTTATCTTAACTCATGACGGGAATGATCTTGAGCATTAACGCATTTAATGTTTATTTTAGTAGGCTGCAGTTTTAAGTAAGACAACTAAGTGATTATATAATGAACAAAATAGAGCTATACACGGATCTGAACCGTGATTTTCAGGCATTGATGGCAGGTGAAACCAGTTTTCTGGCAACGCTGGCGAATACCAGCGCATTGTTGTACGAGCGTCTTGCAGAAGTGAATTGGGCCGGTTTTTACCTGCTTGAGGACGATACGCTGGTGCTTGGTCCCTTCCAGGGCAAAATTGCCTGCGTGCGGATCCCGGTAGGGCGCGGTGTGTGCGGTACCGCAGTGGCGCAGAACCAGGTTCAGCGTATTGAGGACGTACATGCTTTTGATGGGCACATCGCCTGTGATGCCGCCAGCAACGCTGAAATCGTCCTGCCGATCGCTGTCGACAATCAGATAATCGGCGTGCTGGATATAGATAGCACGGCATTTGGCCGCTTTACTGAAGAAGATGAACAAGGTCTGCGTACGCTTGTGGCACAGCTTGAAACCGTGCTTGCAACGACGGATTACAAAAAATTCTTTGCGCGCGTCGCAGGATAATCAACGGATAACGTAGCAATTACTGATGACGTCATTATAATGTCGCCTGTTCATGCCTGCGCTTGTTGGCTACGTCCGTTGTAATCAGGAAATTTCATGGAAAATCAACCTAAGTTGAATAGCAGTAAAGAAGTCATCGCGTTTCTGGCCGAACGCTTCCCGCAGTGTTTTAGTGCGGAAGGCGAAGCGCGCCCACTGAAAATTGGCATTTTTCAGGATCTGGTAGAGCGTGTTGAGGGTGAAATGAACCTCAGCAAGACTCAGCTCCGTTCTGCCTTACGTCTCTATACTTCAAGCTGGCGCTATCTGTATGGCGTTAAATTGGGCGCAACGCGTGTTGATCTCGACGGCAACCCTTGTGGTGAGCTGGATGAACAACATGTTGAACATGCTCGTAAACAGCTGGAAGAAGCTAAAGCCCGTGTTCAGGCGCAACGCGCAGAGCAACAGGCGAAAAAACGCGAAGCGGCCGCTGCCGCTGGTGAAAAAGAAGACGCACCGCGTCGCGAGCGTAAGCCGCGTCCTGCACCGCGTCGTAAAGAAGGTGCTGAGCGTAAACCTCGCGCTGAAAAACCAGCAGCAAAAGCACCGCGTGCTCCTCGCGAAGAACAGCATACCCCGGTATCTGATATTTCAGTACTGACGGTAGGGCAGTCTCTGAAGGTGAAAGCAGGAAATAATGCGATGGATGCCACCGTATTAGAAATCACCAAAGATGGCGTCCGTGTACAGCTGAATTCGGGTATGTCTTTGATTGTACGCGCAGAACACCTGGTGTTCTGAAACGGAGGCCAGGCCTGGCATGAACACTTTTTTTAGGCTTACTGCGTTAGCTGGTCTGCTTGCATTAGCAGGCCAGGCACTTGCTGTGGAAGACATCACGCGTGCCGATCAAATCCCCGTGTTAAAGGAAGAAACCCAGCATGCGACGGTAAGCGAACGTGTGACGTCGCGTTTTACGCGATCACACTATCGTCAGTTCGATCTGGATCAGGCGTTTTCGGCAAAAATTTTTGACCGCTATTTGAATTTGCTCGACTACAGCCACAACGTGCTGCTGGCGAGCGATATCGAACAGTATGCAAAAAAGAAAACGGTCCTCGGCGATGAACTGCGCACCGGCAAGCTGGATGTCTTTTACGATCTCTATAATCTGGCGCAAAAACGCCGATTTGAACGTTATCAGTACGCATTAAGCGTACTGGCACGTCCAATGGATTTCACCGGTAACGACACCTTTAACCTCGACCGAAGCAAAGCGCCGTGGCCGAAGAGCGAAGCAGAGCTTAATGCGCTGTGGGACGGTAAGGTTAAATTTGACGAACTCAGCCTGAAGCTGACCGGTAAAACCGATGCGGAAATCCGCGAAACGCTGACGCGCCGCTACAAATTTGCGATTCGCCGTCTGGCGCAGACCAACAGCGAAGATGTGTTCTCACTGGCGATGACAGCGTTCGCCCGTGAAATCGACCCGCATACTAACTATCTCTCTCCGCGCAATACCGAGCAGTTCAATACTGAAATGAGCTTGTCTTTGGAAGGTATTGGCGCGGTTCTGCAGATGGATGATGACTACACCGTCATTAACTCCATGGTGGCAGGTGGTCCGGCAGCCAAGAGCAAAGCGATCAGCGTTGGCGATCGTATTGTCGGCGTCGGGCAGACGGGCAAGGGCATGGTCGATGTGATTGGCTGGCGTCTGGATGACGTTGTAGCGCTGATCAAAGGACCTAAAGGCAGCAAAGTTCGCCTCGAAATCCTGCCTGCCGGTAAAGGTACCAAGACGCGCACCGTGACGCTAACGCGTGAACGTATCCGTCTCGAAGACCGTGCCGTTAAAATGTCCGTGAAAACCGTTGGCAAAGAAAAAGTCGGCGTACTGGATATTCCTGGCTTCTATGTTGGCCTGACGGATGACGTCAAAGTCCAGTTGCAGAAACTGGAAAAACAGAACGTCAGCAGCATCATCATCGATCTGCGTACCAACGGCGGTGGCGCACTGACCGAAGCGGTTTCGCTTTCCGGTCTGTTCATTCCATCCGGCCCGGTGGTTCAGGTTCGTGACAATAACGGTAAAGTGCGTGAAGACAGCGATACCGACGGCGTTGTGTACTACAAAGGCCCGCTGGTGGTATTGGTCGATCGCTTCAGCGCCTCAGCATCAGAGATTTTCGCTGCGGCAATGCAGGATTATGGCCGAGCGCTGATCGTTGGTGAACCAACCTTCGGTAAAGGCACCGTTCAGCAGTATCGCTCCCTAAACCGTATTTACGATCAGATGCTGCGTCCGGAATGGCCAGCGCTGGGTTCTGTTCAGTACACGATCCAGAAATTCTACCGCGTAAACGGTGGCAGCACGCAGCGTAAGGGTGTTACGCCAGATATCATCATGCCGACAGGTAATGAAGAAACTGAAACCGGCGAGAAGTTTGAAGATAACGCGCTGCCGTGGGACAGCATTGATGCGGCGACCTACACCAGGTCAGATAATCTGACGCCGTTCGGACCTGAATTGCTGAAAGAGCACAATGCACGTATTGCGAACGATCCTGAGTTCCAGTACATCATGAAGGACATTGCGCGTTTCAATGCGATGAAGGATAAGCGCAACATCGCTTCTCTGAATTACGCTCAGCGTGAAAAAGAGAATAACGAAGATGACGCAATGCGTCTGGCGCGTATTAACGATCGGTTCAAGCGTGAAGGCAAACCGCTGCTGAAGAAACTGGACGATCTACCGAAGGATTACCAGGAACCGGATCCATACCTGGATGAAACGGTAAAAATCGCGCTCGACCTGGCGCATCTTGAAAAAGAAAAGCCAGCGGAACAGCCCGCAACCAGTCAATAACCTCGAACAGGCACAAGAAATTGTGCCTGTTTTTTTAACAAGCGCATGAAGACGTCAGTCTGATACGATAAAATGTAAAGTTGTGTCTTTCTGGTGACTTAGCACCCATGGATGCTTGAAAATAGCCATAAGACCCATACGATATGGGTAATCGCATAGTGCGTTTTGTTAAATTGAGGTTAAAAGAAAATTATGATGCGAATCGCGCTCTTCCTGCTGACGAACCTGGCTGTGATGGTCGTTTTCGGGCTGGTATTGAGCCTGACAGGGATTCAGTCAAGCAGCGTTCAAGGCTTGTTGATCATGGCACTGCTGTTTGGTTTTGGTGGTTCCTTCATTTCGCTGCTGATGTCCAAATGGATGGCGTTAAAGTCCGTTGGCGGAGAAGTGATCGAACAGCCTCGCAATGAAAGAGAACGCTGGCTGATGAATACAGTCGCGAATCAGGCCCGCCAGGCAGGGATCGCTATGCCGCAGGTTGCTATCTACCATGCGCCAGATATTAACGCGTTTGCTACCGGTGCGCGCCGGGATGCCTCGCTGGTGGCTGTAAGTACTGGCCTGTTGCAAAACATGAGTCCGGATGAAGCCGAAGCGGTTATCGCGCATGAGATCAGCCACATTGCTAATGGCGATATGGTTACCATGACGTTAATTCAGGGTGTGGTGAACACTTTCGTTATCTTTATCTCACGTATTCTGGCGCAGATTGCCGCTGGGTTTATGGGCGGCAACCGCGATGAGGGAGAGGGTAGCAACGGTAACCCGTTAATCTACTTTGCGGTAGCAACGGTACTGGAGTTGGTATTTGGTATTCTGGCGAGCATTATTACGATGTGGTTCTCACGTCATCGTGAATTCCATGCGGATGCAGGCTCAGCGAAACTGGTGGGTCGTGAAAAAATGATCGCCGCGCTACAGCGCCTGAAAACCAGCTATGAGCCGCAGGAAGCGACCAGCATGATGGCGTTCTGCATCAACGGTAAATCCAAATCGTTGAGTGAGCTGTTTATGACTCACCCGCCGTTGGACAAACGTATTGAAGCGCTGCGCAGCGGTGAATACCTGAAATAAATGGCAGCAGACTTAAAATAAAAAGCGCGTCGACAGACGCGCTTTTTTTATGCCTGAACTCGCGGTTGTGTGATACGTAAGCCACTCACGATTGCGGCTAGCGAAGCCAGAATACCCGCTGTTATCAGCGAAACGTGTGTTCCGCTGTCGCCAAACTGATTTAGCATCAGCGCAACCAGTGCGGCCCCGGTACTCTGGCCCAGTAAACGCGCCGTTCCAAGCATACCGCTCGCGCCTCCGCTACGATCACGCGGCGCGGAGGTGATGATGGTGTGATTATTCGGTGACTGGAACAAGCCAAAACCCGCACCGCACAAAATCATTGGCCAGATGATATTAAAATCAGAAGGTGATGCGGGCAGCAACACCAGCGAAAACAGCCCACACGCCATTACTGCCATGCCCAGCGCGCCCAGCAGACCCGCATGAACACGTTCAATCAAATATCCCGCCAGTGGGGCCATCACCATGGTTGCCAGCGGCCACGGCGTCAGCAGCAGGCCCGTTTCAACCTCGCTGCGCCCGAGAACCGTTTGCATGAAAAATGGGAGAGAAACCATCGCCAGCATCTGTGCGCTGAATGAACAGATTGAAGTACAAATAGAGAGTGAAAACAGCGTAATGCGCAGCAGATCAACCGGTAGTAACGGTACTGGCAATGCGAGTTGGCGGCGGATAAAGAAAAACCCTACCACGAGAAGTCCCACAAGTTCAGCACCAATCAGTTTTAGCGACTGTCCCTGCGCAAATCCGCTGAGTACCGTGATTAACAAACCGAATGTTAAGGCGTTCATCACTGCGCTGGGCAGATCGAAGCGCGGTTTATTGCTACGTGATGAATTGGGTGGCAAAAAACGCATAGCCAGTAGCAGGGCGATGATCCCCAGTGGAACGTTAATCAGGAATAGCCATTTCCACGAGGCAATAGAAAGAATAGCCGCCGCAATAGTCGGACCCGCTGCCGAGGATACAGCCACGATAAAGGAGTTAATACCCATTCCGCGGCCAAGCTGGCGCTGAGGATAAATGAGTCGGATCAATGCCGTATTAACGCTCATCAGCGCCGCGCCGCCAAACCCCTGAGCCACGCGCGCTAACGTCAGCATATGCAGCGAGTCTGACAAGGCACAAAACAGCGACGCCAACAGAAACACGACCAGACCACACTTATAAATGCGTCGGTAGCCAAACATATCACCTAAAAAAGAGAGCGATAACAGCGAAACAACGATCGCAATTTGGTAGGCGTTCACAATCCAGATTGAGCTGGCGGGTGAGGCCTGAAGATCGGTGGCGATAGTGGGGAGGGCAACGTTCGCTATTGCGCCGTCGAGTACTGCCATAGAGATGCCAATAACAATGGTTAAAATTGCGCCATATCGCTGGGGCAATGGCAGACCATCGGTCTGAGTTTTTTCCATAGGAAGTCAATATTGTCGGAATTTATGATGAGAATAATAATTTTAGCATTGATATTCAGGCGTTAGGTCGCAGATTTGTAACTAAGTAAGCAAAGAGCGATTGCGAGGGCTGATACGTGAAATTATAATAAAAACCGGTTCTGATTTTTATAAAACACTCGAAAGGGGTGATAAATGGCAATCGCAGATCTGGATAAACAACCCGATTCTGTATCTTCCGTGCTGAAGGTTTTTGGCATCCTGCAGGCGCTGGGTGAAGAGCGCGAAATTGGTATTACCGAGTTGTCGCAACGCGTCATGATGTCGAAAAGCACCGTTTATCGCTTTTTGCAGACCATGAAAACGCTGGGCTATGTGGCACAAGAAGGGGAGTCTGAGAAATACTCACTGACCCTGAAACTATTCGAGCTGGGTGCTCGCGCGTTACAAAACGTCGATCTTATCCGTAGCGCTGATATTCAGATGCGCGAACTTTCGCGCCTGACCAAAGAGACAGTACACCTTGGCGCACTGGATGAAGACAGCATCGTCTACATTCATAAAATCGACTCCATGTACAATCTGCGCATGTATTCTCGCGTAGGTCGCCGTAATCCACTGTACAGCACGGCTATCGGTAAAGTTCTGCTGGCATGGCGTGACCGCGATGAAGTGAAGCAAATTCTGGATGGTATTGAGTACAAACGCAGTACCGACCGTACTATTACCAATACTGATGAATTGCTGGTACTGCTGGATAAAGTCCGTGAGCAGGGCTACGGTGAAGACAACGAAGAACAGGAAGAAGGTCTGCGCTGCATCGGTGTGCCGGTGTTTGACCGTTTCGGTGTGGTGATTGCAGGCTTGAGTATTTCATTCCCGACGCTGCGTTTCTCAGAGGAACGTTTGCACGAGTATGTGGCGATGCTGCATACGGCTGCGCGTAAAATTTCAGAACAAATGGGTTATAACGACTATCCGTTCTAATCTGGCGTAATAGCGTCAACTTAAAAACCCCAGGTATTTTTGTATCTGGGTTTTTTTATGAACAGTCATAACGTTAGTTGGTGCAAATAACGTAGCGTATGTATTGTTGCTATATTAACCGTTATCAATAATGACCGTACTTTTTCTTAGCAAAGGGCAATCCGACAGGCCAATGATACCGCTGTTTGTGTGGACGTATTGTGCGGTGCTGGTTCCGCGGGCGGTCAGATATTGGCATTGCAAGCCCAGACCCGCTGCATTCTCCTTACTTCCAATCAAAATTCCGTAGCCGCTCAGTAATAAACCGATCCAAACCAGAGCTAACAACACAATAGCGCGGATTATCAGACGCATTACAACCTCTTATCTTTTCTCGTTATTATTAGATTAGCCTGTACATGGGATGAAACAAGTGAATCATTCCTAAAAAGATTGAATGCCGATACAGTTAACGCTGGGTTTAGGTAACGCATGATAATTTATAGACATAAGATGTAGATTCGAAGAGTGGAGCTGGAGTGAAAAAAATTCGCTGGGTAGTGCTGATAGTTGTCGTGCTGGTATGCATACTGATGTGGGCGCAAGTGTTCAACATCATGTGCGATCAGGATGTACAATTTTTCAGCGGTATTTGTGCCATCAATAAATTTATTCCCTGGTAAGCGCATTTTTGCCACAGTTGATTACCTTCTTGTGCGGCAGTGGTAAACTACGCTGTCTACATTGAGGTGGTGAAATGAACGAAGTTTTGAATTCTGGCGCGTTGAGTTTGGCGTCTTTGGCTGTATCGGTGGTGATTCTGGTTGTCGGGCTTGTACTGTGGTTTTTCGTCAATCGGGCAAGTTCGCGTACTAATGAGCAGATTGAGCTGCTTGAAGCATTGTTAGATCAGCAAAAAAGACAGAACGCATTGCTCCGTCGCCTTTGCGAAGCTAACGAACCTGAAAAAGCAGCAGAGCCTGCTGCGGTCACAGCGAAGGATGAAGATGATGACATCATCCGCCTGGTAGCTGAGCGGTAAAAACGGTATGACAGGGTGAGGATCTGTTGCTTTTGTTCTCAGATGTTTCATCCTGTCACCAACGTGCCAGATTATTTTCTTCTGTATATGTCGTGTAATTAGCACTCTGATACGCGTGTAAACTCAGTATTTTCAGATGCTCCAACCAATTAATATCTTATCCCCGGTCTGATATAAATATAATTTCCCATACGATAAAAATATGATTATGTCATTTTTGTGATAGCGATCGTTTTATTAACAGCGAAACGTTTCTCTTACTTTTTTTGTGCATTGTCATCATTCTTTCATTATTTTGGTGCAAAAGCAGAAGGCGGATCTCATTTTTACGCTTGTGACATTTTATGCATTACTAAGCATAAAAAATGATATCCGGCACACCCTGTAACAGCTAATCTGGAACAACCGAAGCTATTGAGCTATGGTAGAAATGTCCCGGCTATGGTGCAAGCCAGGCGGGGGATGGGGCGAGCGGCGGGAATATAACACTACTCGGTGTGGCGCATAACTGTGCAGTTGCTGTTTGATGAACGACGGGATTTGTGCGACCGATCGAGACACGTTTAAAAATGGCTTGCCATTATTAACGTTGTATGTGATAACACGTTTTGGGTTAAACGAGGTACAGTTCTGTTTATGTGTGGCATTTTCAGTAAAGAAGTCCTGAGTAAACACGTTGACGTTGAATACCGCTTCTCTGCCGAACCTTATATTAGTGCCTCAAGCAGTAATGTCTCAGTTTTATCTATGTTATGCCTGCGGGCGAAGAAAATACTCTAAGGAATTTTGCAAATGGCAAAGATTAAAGGTCAAGTTAAGTGGTTCAACGAGTCTAAAGGTTTTGGTTTCATTACTCCGGCTGATGGCAGCAAAGACGTGTTCGTACACTTCTCCGCTATCCAGGGTAACGGCTTCAAAACTCTGGCTGAAGGCCAGAACGTTGAGTTCGAAATTCAGGACGGCCAGAAAGGTCCGGCTGCTGTTAACGTAACAGCTATCTGATCGACACCACTGATTTGAAGCGCATATGCGCAACCATCTCAGATATAAAGCCTCGCCTATGCGGGGCTTTTTAATTCAAAATACGTCTAAATATTTCTAAATGCCCTTCCATTAGCGCTTTGTTGCAAAGGCGTGATGTTCGTAGCATAGTTTTCCCCGCTTTCTTACGACATTTCTCGTTAAATCAGACACCTGAAAAACTATCTTGCTGGAGACCAGGTGAAAAAGAAAAACGACGGCGACGCGCGCAATTTTACTCCCGTACGTTTTGCCCTGCTTTGTGTGGCAATATTATTGAGTCTGGGATTGCTGCTGGGCCGGGTTGCGTGGCTGCAAATTGTCACGCCGACGAGTCTGGTGAAACAGGAAGACATGCGTTCGTTACGTGAGGTAACTATTGCCTCGCCGCGCGGGATGATTACCGACAGAGAAGGGCGACCGCTGGCGGTAAGTGTTCCGGTTAACGCCGTATGGGCCGATCCTAAGACCATCATCAGCAAGGGAGGCGTGGGTTACAACGAACGCTGGCAGGCTCTGGCAAGGACTCTGCATTTGTCACTGAGTACGCTGGCGGAACGCGTTAACAGTAATCCTGGCGGACGTTTTATTTATCTGGCACGACAAATTTCCCCTCAGCAGGCTGAGTGGGTCGATGATCTTAATCTCCCGGGCATCAACCTGCGCGAGGAATCCCGCCGGTTCTATCCCGCAGGCCACGTAGCGGCGAATCTCATTGGTTTTACCAACATTGATGGACAAGGCATTGAAGGGCTGGAAAAGAGCTTTAATAACCAGCTGATGGGTAAACCTGGCTCCCGTCTGGTACGTAAAGACAAATTTGGCCATGTCATCGAAAATATCACCGAAGTTACGCCTGTACCTGCACACGAATTACAGCTCAGCATCGACGAGCGTCTGCAGACGGTCACCGAAGATGCGTTGGACAATGCCGTTACGTGGAATAAAGCAGAATCAGGAGCCGCAGTGCTGGTCAACATTGCTACCGGTGAAATACTGTCCATGGCGAGCTTTCCTGACTTCAACCCCAATAATCGTGATGGCGCGGTACTGGATGATTTTCGTAACCGTGCAATTAGCGATACGTTTGAACCCGGTTCAACCGTTAAACCGCTGGTGATTATGACTGCACTCCAGCAGGGGATAGTACAACCCGACAGCGTGATTGATACCCATCCTTTTTACCTTGATGGACATCGCATTCGCGACGTCGGATTTTACCCGGAACTGTCGCTGACCGGGATTTTACAGAAATCGAGCGATACCGGCGTGTCGCACCTTTCATTGGCTATGCCTGTCCAAAAATTGCTGGATACCTATAAAAGCTTTGGTTTTGGCGATCCAACCGGACTGGGATTAACCGGTGAAAGCAGCGGTTTAATGCCTCAACGCCGCTACTGGAGCGATTTGGATCGCGCGACCTTTGCATTTGGTTATGGGTTAATGGTAACGCCGCTGCAGTTGGCGCACGTATATGCAACCATTGGTAGTTTTGGTATCTATCGGCCCCTTTCGATTACCCGTATTGACCCGCCGGTAATCGGTACCCGAGTGATGCCGGAGGCGCTGGTTCACCAGGTTGAACATATGATGGAAAGCGTTGCGTTACCCGGTGGTGGGGGAACTAAAGCCGCGGTCAGGGATTATCGCGTGGCGGTTAAAACAGGAACGGCAAAGAAAATTGGTGATGACGGTAAGTATGTCGATAAATACGTGGCCTACACGGCAGGCGTTGCACCAGCGAGCGACCCGAAATTTGCACTGGTGGTCGTCATCAATAATCCGCAAAACGGTGCTTATTATGGTGGGGCTGTCTCTGCGCCTGTCTTCAGCCAGATAATGGGTGATGTCCTGCGTCTGGAGAACGTTAAACCGGATGGTATGCCTGCTGACTCCGATCATCTGCTGGTGATGCACGGCAGCAACGTATCCTCGCCGTCGTTGTAAGTTATTTTCCCAGGGCGCAATTCGCGTTACACTTGCGCCCTTAAGTCACCTGCCGGAGTTGTCATGTCGTTTTCCTGTCCTCTTTGCCACCAGCCTCTTACTCAAGCGAATAACAGTTTTGTCTGCCCCGGGCGGCACCAGTTTGACGTGGCGAAAGAAGGGTATGTCAACTTACTGCCGGTTCAGCATAAACGATCGCGCGATCCGGGTGACAGCGCTGAGATGATGCAGGCACGACGGGCATTTCTTGATGCCGGGCACTATCAACCGTTGCGTGATGCGATTGTGAATGTGCTGAAAGAGAAGTCGACTTCAGAAGATGCAGCGATCCTGGATATTGGCTGTGGGGAAGGGTATTACACCCATGCGTTTGCCGACGCGCTGACGGGTTGTACAACCTTTGGTCTTGACGTCTCCAAAGTGGCAATTAAAGCTGCAGCCAGACGCTATCCGCAGGTGACCTTTTGCGTTGCCTCCAGCCATCGTCTGCCGTTCGCAGATGAGTCAATGGATGCCATCATCAGGATCTACGCGCCCTGTAAAGCGCAAGAGCTGGCACGCGTGGTTAAACCGGGGGGATGGGTTATCACCGCCACGCCGGGACCGCGTCATTTAATGGAACTGAAAGGGCTTATTTATGATGAGGTGCGTTTGCATGCGCCGCACACAGAGCAACTGGACGGTTTTGTTCTGCAACAGAGTATTGCGCTGGGGTATCAGATGCAGCTTCAGGGCAGCGAGGCCGTTGCGTTACTGCAAATGACGCCGTTCGCCTGGCGGGCAAAGCCGGAGGTGTGGGAAACGTTAGCGGAGAAAACGACGTTTGACTGCCAGACCGACTTTAGTATTCATGTCTGGCAGCGTCTGAATTAACCGTGGAAGTGTGCCCAGAGGATCTGGGCACCGATACCAATCAGCACCACCCCACCCAAAATTTCTGCTCGTTTGCCCAGCATCGGGCCAATGAAACGACCAATCATCATGCCGAGCGTGGACATAATCAATGTGGCGCAGCCGATGGCCAGCGCAGTGGCAATAATATTGACCTGCAGGAAAGCCAGACCCACCCCGACGGCCATTGCGTCGAGACTGGTGGCAATGGCGGTGGTAACCAGCAGCCAGAAACCATGACGGCGCTGCGGTTCTTCATCACCGTTATCGCGAAAACCTTCGATTATCATTCGCCCGCCTAAAAAGATCAGCAGAATGAAGGCGATCCAGTGGTTCCACTCCAGCACGAATTTGCTGGCCAACATACCCATGCCCCAGCCAATCAGCGGCGTAAGCGTTTCAACTGCGCCGAATATCAGACCTGTGCGCAATGCTTCAGAAAATTTGGGTTTATGCAGTGTGGCGCCTTTGCCAATTGATGCAGCGAAAGCATCCATCGACATGCCAAAAGCGAGAAGAACGGTAGCGGTGAGATTCATAACAGCGTCCTGACCGGGGTATCCATAAAACACATCACTGCCCCCAGTAACCATGCATACAGGCCGGAATCACTGTAAATACAGCGCCATTCAGATATGCATTGCAGTTGATGTGCCTATGGTCTCGCCTGACTGAACCTGTAAATTCAGTCCGTACGCGCCACGTTTTTCAACGAGTATGTTGACACGTACATTTCCGGAGTCTGGAAATCGGCTACTCCCCAACGACGGGCGCAACCTTAACATATTTTGAGAATATAAAACAAGAAACGCAGAAATAATATTTGACTTCTAATTGAAAACGATTTTCATTTAGATTTATTTATAAATAAAACGTTAAAATAAATAACATTGTGGACAGTTAAATATAGCCTTGGCTATGTTAGTTTTTATACTGATATATAAAAAACATAGTTCAGGCTATATTTATAAGCTATTGATTTGAAATTAAAAGTTTATATATCTTCTCAAGATCGTCTATATTTCGTACGCGGATCAACAATCTTCGATGTTCTAATTGCATCACTAATACACCGTCTTCAGATAAATTCATCTCTTTAATGCGGTTATATTCAATCCAGACGTTGGCGAAGAAAAAACCTTTCTGCTTGAAGATGATTTTTGGCGTACGGATCCAGAACAGATACAACCCCATCAATACCAGTGCACATAATAACCATGTGGTAAATTGCGCGCCGTGGCTGGTGATGTTGTTGTAGATAAGAATAGCTACCAAGCCAAGGAAGATAACGCTGTCGACTCTGCTGCGGGGAAGCAGGGCGACAGTAAGCAGAGTAGGGCCATTACGGCGGGGCATGATGAACTGATCGTAAATGGCATACGCCAGCAGCGAAAAGATAAATAGAACCAGCACCAGGTCCGTGATAGTCATGAATCCTCAACCCTCTAAATAGAAAAACCGGGGGCAAGCCCCCGGTGATGCACAACAGTCTTACAGGCCGAGCAGTCCGACAGCGTAGCCCGCGATACCGATGACGAAGAAGCCAACGATGATCCACAGCGGGTTCACTTTCTTACGCAGCAGCCACATACAGGCGAATGTCAGCAGCAGAGGAACCAGACCCGGCATCAGCTGGTCAAGGATAGTCTGCACGGTGGTAACACGAGTCTGACCATCCTGACCGGTGATAGTGGAAACCACCAGCGGGATGTTTACGTGCGTCCACTTGTTAACCAATGCCCCCATGACAAACAGGCCGAGGATTGACGCCCCCTCGGTCAGTTTCTGCAGGAAGCCGCCGCCCATATCTTTAACGATATCGACACCTTTACGGTAGCCATATGCCACACCGTAATAACGGGTTGCCAGACGAACCAGGTTAAACAGGATGAAGAACAGCAGTGGCCCCAGCAGGCTGCCGCTCATCGCAATACCTGCGCCGAGTGCGGCGAAGACCGGACGTACGGTACCCCAGAAGATCGGGTCACCGACGCCTGCCAGCGGACCCATCAGACCAACTTTGATACCGTTGATGGCACCATCGTCAATCTCTGCGCCGTTTGCACGCTGTTCTTCCATTGCCAGCGTAACGCCCAGTACTGGAGCCGCTACGTACGGATGGGTGTTAAAGAATTCCAGGTGACGCTTAATCGCTTGCTTACGTGCATCGTTGTTTTCCGGGTACAAGCGGCGGATAGCCGGTACCATGGAGAAACAGAAACCCAGCGCCTGCATACGTTCGAAGTTCCATGAACCCTGAAACAGGTTAGAACGAATGAACACGCCACGAATGTCACTCGGAGTGAGTTTTTTCTCGGTGGTAGTTTTAGTCATATCAACCATTTCGCTCACCTGCTAGTCCAGTTCGTTATCGAGATCGTTATTGCCAGCCGCCGCAGCAGGTGCACCGGCTACGCGGTTATATTTCGGGCTCAGCTGAATGTAGAGGATGGCCATGACTGCACCAATCACACCCAGAGCAACCAGGTTGAAGTTAGTAAATGCCGCGGTGACGAAGCCGAGGTAGAAGAATGGCATCAGATAGCCTGCGCGCATCATGTTGATGACCATCGCATAACCAACCACTACGATCATACCGCCAGCGATGTTCAGACCACCGGTTACGACTTCCGGAATGGCGTTAAGCATGCTCTGAACTTCACTGGTACCAACAGAAATCGCTACGATTACCGCCGGGATAGCGATACGCATAGCCTGCAGGAACAGAGAGGATACGTGCAGCCAGGAGAGCGCCGTCAGGTTACCGTTTTCGGCCGCCTTATCCGCTGCGTGCTGGAATGCTACGGTGATTGTACGAACGATAATGGTCAGTACCTGGCCTGCTGCTGCCAGTGGGATAGCCAGCGCGATACCGGCACCAATGCTTTGGTGACCCGCGATAACCAGAACGGTAGAGATAATTGAGGCCAGTGCGGCATCTGGTGCAACCGCAGCACCGATGTTCATCCAGCCCAGGGCGATCATTTCCAGGGTACCACCGATGATAATACCGGTTTTCATATCCCCAAGAACGGCACCAATCAGCGTACAGGCCACCAACGGACGGTGGAACTGAAATTCATCGAGTACCGACTCCATACCCGCGATACATGCGACGATGAACACCAGCACAATCTGAAGAGTGGTAATCTCCATTGTACTTCTCCTATTGCTATACAGACTTAAGTGTGAAAACTAAGTAAATGCCAGGGAATTATTTCACCTTGGCAATCAAATCCATCATTTTCAGTTTCTGATCGGTAGAAACCTTACGGGCCTCAAGCTCAATACCGCGTTCGTTGAGTTTCTTGAAGGCTTCGATGTCTTTGTCATCGACAGAAATTGCGTTGTTTACCTGCGTTTTACCCTGACGGAAAGCCATACCGCCAATGTTCACGGAGGTAATTTTCACACCACCTTCAACGATACGTTCTACGTCGGTTGGGTTGGTGAACAACAGCATCACACGCTCACCTGCATATTTCGGGTTGTTGTAGACGCGGATCATTTTCGCGACATCAACCACATGCGCCGTCACACCCGGAGGTGCTACTTGAGTCAACAGCGTTTTACGCACGGTATCGGCGGCAACTTCATCACTGACGACGATAATGCGCGTTACGTTGGTTTCTTTGGTCCAGCGAGTTGCCACCTGACCATGGATTAAGCGGTCATCGATACGCGCCAGGCCGATCTGCATATAATCGTTCGGCCCCATCGGTTTCGCGGGGGGTGCTGCTTTCGGTGCCGCGACGGGGGCAGGAGCGGCTTTTTCCACCGGTTTTGCTTTCAGCGCTTTCACGCCTTCGCTACCGGTTTCAACGGCCAGTGCCACTAATTCATCAAAGCTTGGGTTGTCATCACGCGCCATGAAGGTCTCAACCAGCATGGGAATGTTCACACCGGCGATTACTTCGTAATGCTCTTTATCGACGACAATGCGGCTCGCAGCGTTAAACGGGCTGCCTCCCCATGTGTCAACGAGAAACAGCACGCCTTTACTGGTATCGAGTTTTGCCAACTGAGCGTTGTACTTTTCGATCAGCGTTTCAGCATTTTCGCCTGGAACGAAATCGATCCAGCCGACGTTTTCCTGCTCGCCTAACAGCATCTCTGCCGTCTTAAGTAACTGCTCTGCAGCCCAACCATGTGTGCCTATTACAATAGCAATGGTCACTTGCTACCTCCTTTATTATCGTTAACACATCAACGTGAAGATGTATTTGAATCGTCGTCCGCAATCGAATCGATTCAGATAAGGGTTACAAAGAAAAACCTATGATTTTCGTGAATTATTTTAGATATCGAAAAAAATATTTTATGTGATGAAGATCCGTAATTTAACTTCCGATAAAAAGAAATTTCGAAGGGTAAAATATCTCCGAAACAACTTATTGCAAAGGAAGGTAAATCTTTGCTAAAAACAGCTTCTCTCTGTTATGTTTAGCATCTGTTTAATTACTCAGGAGTATAGGGCAGTAGCCCACCATATGGATCGTCACCGACGTCATTTCACCTTCAGGCCGTATCAAGCCTGTCAGATTGGCACTTTTTGCCACAAATTTTCTCTGCATATCGCTTTAACGCCTGAGATCCTCAGCGCGCAGTTTGGTCATTCCTTAAGCAGGAGCTTGTCATGGAATTATTAATGGACCCGCAGATTTGGGTGGGTTTGCTCACGCTTGTCGTTCTCGAAATTGTTCTGGGTATTGATAACCTGGTCTTCATTGCGATCCTGGCTGATAAGCTGCCGCCGAAACAGCGTGATAAAGCGCGTTTAATCGGTTTGTCACTGGCACTGATTATGCGTCTGGGCTTGTTGTCCGTGATTTCGTGGATGGTGACGCTGACAAAGCCGCTGTTCACGGTAATGGACTATGCGTTCTCGGGGCGCGATCTGATTATGCTGCTGGGGGGTATTTTCCTCTTGTTCAAGGCTACGACAGAGCTGCATGAGCGGCTGGAAAACCGTGAACATGATACCGGCCAGACGAAAGGGTATGCGAGCTTTTGGGTTGTCGTAACGCAGATTGTCATCCTCGATGCGGTGTTCTCGCTGGATGCCGTGATTACGGCGGTCGGCATGGTCAACCATCTGCCAGTGATGATGGCGGCAGTAGTGATTGCCATGGCCGTGATGCTGCTGGCCTCTAAGCCGCTGACACGATTTGTGAACCAACACCCGACGGTGGTGGTGCTGTGTCTGAGCTTCCTGTTGATGATTGGTCTGAGCCTGGTTGCCGAAGGGTTTGGCTTCCATATTCCGAAAGGTTATCTGTATGCGGCGATTGGTTTCTCGATCATCATCGAGTTGTTTAACCAGATTGCCCGTCGTAACTTTATTCGTCACCAGTCGACGCTGCCGCTGCGTGCACGTACTGCCGATGCAATCCTGCGTCTGATGGGCGGTAAACGTCAAGCCAGCGTGCAGATGGAATCCGATAACCCGGTGCCGGTTCCTGTCCCGGAAGGCGCGTTTGTGGAAGAAGAACGCTATATGATCAACGGCGTCCTCTCCCTGGCGTCGCGTTCGTTACGCGGCATTATGACGCCTCGTGGTGAAATCAGCTGGGTTGATGCCGACCTGAGCGTGGCGGAAATTCGTGAGCAGTTGCTTTCGTCACCTCATAGCCTGTTCCCGGTATGCCGTGGCGAGTTGGACGAAATCATCGGTATCGTGCGTGCTAAAGAGCTGCTGGTGGCGCTGGAAGACGGTGTGGATGTGGCGGCGATTGCCTCTGCTTCTCCGGCTATCGTTGTTCCGGAAACGCTGGACCCGATCAATCTGTTAGGCGTACTGCGTCGTGCCCGCGGTAGCTTCGTTATCGTCACTAACGAGTTTGGCGTAGTACAGGGTCTGGTCACGCCGCTGGACGTATTAGAAGCCATTGCCGGTGAATTCCCGGATGCCGATGAAACACCTGAAATTATTGCTGATGCAGGTGGTTGGTTGGTCAAAGGCGGTACCGATCTGCATGCGTTGCAACAGGCGCTGGACGTGGATACGTTAGTGAATGAAGACGAAGACATCGCCACGGTAGCAGGTTTAGTCATTGCGGCTAACGGCCATATTCCACGTGTCGGTGATGTTATCGAAGTTGCACCGCTGAGCATTACGATTGTCGAAGCGAATGACTATCGTGTGGATTTAGTTCGCATTGTTAAAGAACAACCCGCTCACGACGAAGACGAGTAATCGGGTTTAGCGAAACGGCATGACGGGCATACTGTGTCGCCCGTTATGTCGGGTGGGCGGCGGCGTGCTGCCCGCCAGCCATTTTGGGAAATCACGCAGCGGCATTGGCTTTGCGTACAAAAAACCTTGCAACAAATGTACGCCGTGTCGGCGCAAATGCTGAGCCTGCGCCTGGGTTTCAACGCCTTCCGCCACCAGTTCTATATTCAATTTTTTCCCCAAAGCGATAATGATGTCTGTGACGGTTGAGTTCACGGCGTCTGTTCCTATTGCCGAAGTAAATGATTTATCGATCTTCAGCACATCCGGGCGGAGTTTTTCCAGCCAGGAGAGCGAGCTGTTACCGGTACCGAAATCATCAATTGCCAGTTTTACGCCAAGACGATTTAATTCGCGTACGACCCGATAATCCACATCCAGTAACGCATCTCGTTCGGTCAGTTCGATAACCAACTGCTGGATTGGGTGCTGGCTGAACCAGTACTGATTAAGATCTTTTAGCAGCGTGCCGTTACGAAAATGGCTGGCGGCGACATTAATCCCAATATGAAACTGACTGCTCATCGGGAAAACGTGTCTTTGCTGAATGGTTTCTGCGATGACATGACGGGTTAGCGGCACAATCAGGTTGTGCTCCTCAGCGATGGGAATAAACACTTCCGGAGAGATCCAACCCTGGCGTGGGTTATTCCAGCGTAGAAGAATCTCCACGCCCATGCATTGCTGGGTTTGCGCATTAAGCAGCGGCTGGCAAAATAGCTCGAATTCCCGAGCAGCAAGGGCCAGATTAATCTCCCAGGAAAAACTCATTCTGCTGGCGGTCGCCAGCCATGCCAGGTAACCCACTAATAAACTTAGGATCACCGCCAGCGGCAGCTGTGTTGGCAGATGTTTAATCGCCAGTTCACTGGGACCGGGGCCGGTGACGCTAATGGTAAACGGGAAATGTTGAGATGACAGCTGGTAGCGTTTTTCATCATTTAGCTTAGGCAGTGTATCGACCACACCTTGATCATACAGTAGATGCCGATTACCAACGGTTAAGCTGGCATCGGTGATCTGCGGCGGCTGGGGTTCAAGCAACATAGACGACAATAAATCGATATTGACGATTTCCAGCACGCCATCTTCACCATCGGCAGAGGATGGATACCATTGCGTGAGAATCGGGCTGCCTTTTATCAGCGAATGGTCAGTAGACAGCAGCAGTTGCGGTTCCCGGCTGGGTAATTCGGACTGTAGTTGGCGAATGGGGACATTGCGATACCCAAAAATGCTGGAGCAGTAGAGGATCCCGCTTTGAATCAGATTAATAGAACGCACCGTTTGCAGTCTTGCGGCATGTTTGCTTAACGGTAAACGTGCCACTGAGCAGGGGAGGCCAATTAACGGCAGCAATACATCACGTCCGGTCTGCAAGGGTAAAAGTACGTCATCCAGTTCTTCTACAGCATGGTTGGCAAAGGTGACGATATTTCGGTGATTTAAATTACGCTCCGAAATAAATCGAACAGTTAATGTGAGGATGAGCGTCAGTAGTGCACATACTGTGCAGACGATTAAGCGATTCCGGCGATAATTTTTAATGATCCGTTGTGCTGTTTGCATGCGGGCCGCCCGATAAGCCGTTGGTCACAGAAGCCAACAGCAACAGAGCAAGTGTAGTGGGGAAAATTACAGTAGACGAGGGAGAGGGGGCAAATTCGCCCATCCGTCGCAGATGGGCGAAAATTAAGTATTAGTCACATTGAACTTTGATTGCCAGGCCACCGCGTGACGTTTCGCGGTATTTGGCGTTCATGTCTTTACCTGTTTCGTACATGGTCTCAATGACTTTATCCAGCGAGACGCGTGGCGCGCTGGTACGGCGCATTGCCATACGCGCAGCGTTGATCGCCTTCACTGAAGCAATGGCGTTACGCTCAATGCACGGAACCTGTACCTGACCGGCAACCGGATCGCAGGTTAAGCCGAGGTTATGTTCCATGCCGATTTCGGCAGCAACACACACCTGCTCAGGGCTCGCGCCCAACAGTTCAGCCAGACCAGCGGCAGCCATGGAGCAGGCTACGCCCACTTCACCCTGACAACCTACTTCTGCACCAGAGATTGAGGCGTTCATTTTGTACAACGCGCCAATTGCACCGGCCGCCAGGAAATAGCGGGTATAGATATCGGGGCTGACGGACTCGATGAAATGATCGTAATAGGCCAATACCGCAGGCACGATACCGCAGGCACCGTTGGTTGGCGCTGTCACCACGCGACCGCCCGCGGCGTTTTCTTCGTTAACGGCCAGCGCGAACATGTTCACCCAGTCGATCACGTTCATCGGATCGTTGGACAGCTTATCGCTGGAAACCAGCATACGACGCAGAGCTGAAGCACGACGAGGAACGCGCAGCGGACCCGGCAACACACCTTCGGTGTTCATGCCACGATCGATACAGGCCTGCATGGTTTGCCAGACGTGGCCAAAGTACTCTTCAATCTCTTTTTTGCTGTGCAGAGCAAGTTCGTTCTGCATCGCCATGCCAGAGAGAGACAGGCCGGTGCTATTGCAGTACTCCAGCATTTCAGTCGCGGATTTGAACGGATAAGGCACGCTGACCTCGCCCGCGGCATCCTGACCAAAATGTTCTTCATCAACGATGAATCCACCGCCGATTGAGTAGTAGGTTTTGCTATAAATGACGGTTTCGCCATTGTACGCATGGATCTGCATTCCGTTTTCATGCAGCGGCAGGTTGCCGTTGTGAAAACGCATCCCGTCATTCTGCGGGAAATCCACTTCGTGCTGACCCTGTGCAAGCAGCAGGCGTCCACGCGTTTCTACGTCGCGGATAAATCCGGGGATGCTATCAATATCCACGGTAGCAGGCTCATTGCCCGCCAGACCCATAATAATGGCGATATCGGTGTGGTGACCTTTACCCGTGAGCGACAGTGAACCATACACGTCGACGGCGACACGAGTAACGCTGTCCAGTAATCCTTTTTCGACCAGGTCATCGACGAACTGTTTACCCGCCTTCATAGGCCCTACGGTATGGGAAGATGAGGGACCAATCCCCACCTTAAACATGTCGAATAGACTAATCACGATAATACTCCTACAGGGCGACTGGGCTTTCCAGTAACGATGTTATAACTGCGCATAGTGTAAGAGGGAACGCGGCGATCGGCTTAACTATTCACATGAATTAAACTAATAGATAACCGCGGTTTTACTAATGTTGTGACCTGAGTTTCAAGTTGTCTATGGCGCGCGTAAAGATAAGTATAGTCAGGGCTTGACGCCAATTTGCAGCGCCAGCTCACGAATTATTCCGGCAGTCATTCCCCAGACGAAATATTGCTCATACCAGGAAAGCCATACGCGATGTGAATCGCCACGACGGTAAATATCCAACGGGTGGTAACGACCTAAATGCAGGGCCTGGGCCAGCGGCATTTCGAACACGGCTGAAACTTCATCTTCACTGGCACGATACGGCAGATTAGGCGGGATAATGCCTACCACTGGGGTGACCTGGAAACCGGTCACGCTGTCGACTGGCGGCAGAACGCCGATCACTTCTACGCATGAAGGTGGGATCGCCACCTCCTCCTGTGCCTCGCGAAGGGCGGCGGCAATTAACGAGGCATCACTGCTATCCACCGCCCCACCGGGGAAGGCGACCTGTCCGGCGTGCTTGCGCAGGTGAACGGAACGCTGGGTTAACAACAACCCCGGCTGTGGACGACGCACGACGGGGATCAGTACGGCGGCCTGGCGCTGGTTTAACGCGGCATGATTGACCTGCGGGCGCAGGAGTTGAAAGCGCGATAAGAAATCATCAAGCGTCAGGCTGCTGTATTCCACGTCTCAGTTCTCCAGTTGGTGCAAAATACGATTCACTTTATCAAATGTTTCCTGATATTCAGCGTCTTCCTGACTGTCCGCCACTATGCCGCCGCCAGCGGAACAATAAATTTGTCCGTTTGTGGCTGTCAGCGTGCGAATGGTGATGCTGGTATCCATATTGCCGCAGAAACTCAGATAACCGATGCTGCCGCACCAGGCATTACGTCTTTGTGGCTCCAGTTCGTCAATAATTTCCATCGCCCGCACTTTCGGCGCACCGGTAATAGAGCCGCCGGGGAAGGCGGCGCGTAGCAGATCGGTGGCGTGTAATGACTCTGGCAGACGTGCGGTAATGGTGCTGACCAAATGATGAACGGCAGGGAACGGTTCGACGACAAACAGCTCCGGAACCTGTACCGAACCCGGTACGGCAACGCGGCCAATATCATTACGCATCAAATCGACGATCATCAGGTTCTCCGCACGATCCTTCGGCGAATTCGCCAGCCGCCGGGCCTGCTCACGATCGGCATCGGCATCTTCAAGCCTGGGCAACGTACCTTTAATAGGACGGGTCTGGATATGCTGGTTCTCCAGCAGAATAAAACGTTCTGGCGAAAGGCTGAGGATAACGCCTTCCTCAAGACGAATAAACGCGCTGAACGGGGCGCGGTTAGCGTGATTGAGTTTGACAAATGCCTGCCACTCATCCCCCTCGTAACGCGCTTGAAAACGCTGCGCGAGGTTGACCTGGTAACAATCGCCGCTGTGCAGATAGCCCTGAACCTGGCGGAATTTTTCGCCATACCGGGCGCGGCTCATATTGGACTGCCACGCCGAGGTCAATGTAAACGGCTCACACGTTGGCGGTTGTTGCGCGTCGAGCCATTTCAGGCGAGCCTCGACATCGGTATGGCTGAGCAGCGATACGGTCTGCAACTGGTGGTCAACAATCAGCGCCCAGTCGTAAATGCCAACGGCCATATCCGGTAGCGTAATATCGCGCTCAGCAATAGTCGGCAGAGATTCAAAGCGTCGGCCAAGGTCGTAGCCAAACAGACCTAACGCGCCGCCCTGAAACGGCAGATCCGGTTGATACTCGGGGTGAATCTTGTGTGCAGCTAGCGCGGAATGTAATACCGTCATTGGATCATCAAGCGAGCGCGTGATTGCGTGCCCGTCCTGCACTACGGTCTCTTCAGCACGTGTAACCAACGTGGTGACGGGATCCGCCACCAGAATATCAAAGCGGTTATGCGGATGGTCGGCTTGACCTGAATGCAGCAGCATCGCCCAGGGCAGATGGCTTAATGTCGAAAAATAGCGTTCAGCGGCGTCCTGACGCCAGGGTAATGTGATTACTGCGGGAGATAACGTCTTCATCAGTCCTGACTCGTTGCTACTCTACTGGCTAACTGCCCGGTAGCATGAAATAATTAGCGCAGACAATTTAGCAGGAGTTAACAATGTTTGCAGGTTTACCTTCACTCAGTCATGAGCAGCAGCAAAAAGCGGTAGAGCGTATTCAGGAGCTGATGTCGCAGGGGATGAGCAGCGGACAAGCCATTGCTCTGGTTGCTGAAGAGTTACGCGCCAGTCATACCGGCGAGCGGATCGTGGCGCGTTTTGAAGATGAAGACGAATAACGCCGCTTAAACTGCAGCGATTATCTTAATCTCAACTTTGTATTTCGGGTTCATCAATCCGGCCTGAACGGTACAACGTACCGGCGCGTGGCCAGCAACGACCCACGCGTCCCAGGCTTTGTTCATGGCGGCAAAATCGTTTTTGTCTGCCAAAAATAGGGTGGCATCAAGAATACGTGACTTGTTGCTGCCTTGTTTTTCCAGCACCGCATCAATTTGCGCCAGCGTATTTGCCGTCTGCTCAAAGGCGTCTGCATCCAGATTTTCCGGCACGCCGGTGTAATACAGCGTGTTGTTGTGGATTACCACGTCGGACCAACGCGCTTCGGCATCAATGCGCACAATCGTCATAAATCACATTCCTCATTTACGTTTTTTCATAATAGCTTTGGGTTGCGCCAAGACTGCCATAATGTTGTGCCCACGTCACCTCTTCAACTGGCGAAAGACCCGCTGGCCTGACATAATCCCTGTTCAAATGAACAGGGGGCAGTGTGACGGACGATTTTGCAGCAGACGGTCAGTTGGCTAAAGCGATACCGGGTTTTAAACCGCGAGAACCACAGCGGCAGATGGCCATCGCCGTCAGTCATGCCATCGAAAAATCACAACCGCTGGTGGTAGAAGCCGGAACCGGAACGGGTAAAACCTACGCTTATCTTGCCCCAGCGCTGCGTGCCGGAAAGAAGGTCATTGTCTCCACGGGCTCGAAGGCGTTACAGGATCAGCTATACAGCCGCGACCTCCCGACCGTCGCTAAAGCACTGAAGTTCACCGGTAAACTGGCGCTGCTGAAAGGGCGTTCAAACTATCTGTGCCTTGAGCGTCTTGAACAGCAGGCGCTGGCGGGTGGCGACTTGCCGGTACAAACGTTAAGCGACGTCATTCTGCTGCGCTCCTGGTCAAATCAAACCCTTGATGGGGACATCAGCACCTGCGTCAGCGTGGCGGAAGACTCTCAGGCCTGGCCGCTGGTGACCAGCACTAATGACAACTGTCTGGGCAGCGACTGCCCGCTGTATAAAGAGTGTTTTGTCGTTAAAGCGCGTAAAAAAGCGATGGATGCGGATGTCGTCGTGGTTAACCATCATCTGTTTCTCGCCGATATGGTGGTAAAAGAGAGCGGGTTTGGCGAACTGATCCCGGAAGCTGATGTGATGATCTTCGATGAAGCGCATCAGTTACCGGATATCGCCAGCCAGTACTTTGGTCAATCGCTCTCCAGTCGCCAGCTGTTAGACCTGGCGAAAGACATCACCATTGCCTATCGCACCGAGCTGAAAGACACTCAGCAGCTGCAAAAGTGCGCCGATCGCCTTGCACAAAGCGCTCAGGACTTCCGCTTGCAGCTTGGTGAGCCGGGCTATCGCGGAAACCTGCGGGAACTGCTGGTCGACCAGCGCGTACAGCGCGCGTTTTTGCTGCTCGATGACACGCTGGAGCTGTGTTATGACGTGGCGAAGCTGTCTCTTGGGCGTTCGGCATTGCTGGATGCCGCGTTTGAGCGCGCCACGCTTTATCGTGCGCGTCTGAAGCGCCTGAAAGAGATCAACCAGCCAGGCTTCAGCTACTGGTATGAATGCACCTCCCGCCATTTCACCCTCGCGCTGACGCCGCTTACGGTGGCGGATAAATTCAAAGAAGTGATGGAACAAAAGCCGGGCTGCTGGATTTTTACTTCCGCGACGCTGTCGGTAAACGATGACCTTCATCATTTCACTGCACGACTGGGTATTGAAGATGCCGAGTCGATGCTGCTGCCAAGCCCATTTGATTACACGCGCCAGGCGCTGCTGTGCGTGCCGCGTAATCTCCCGCAAACCAATCAGCCGGGGGCTGCACGCCAGTTAGCATCTATGCTGCGACCTATTATCGAGGCGAACAACGGCCGCTGTTTTATGCTGTGCACTTCGCACGCGATGATGCGTGATCTGGCGGAACAATTCCGCGCTACCATGACGCTTCCCGTACTGCTGCAGGGCGAAACCAGCAAAGGACAACTGCTACAGCAGTTTGTCAGCGCAGGTAATGCGCTATTGGTTGCCACCAGCAGCTTCTGGGAGGGCGTGGACGTGCGCGGCGATACGCTGTCGCTGGTGATAATCGATAAACTGCCATTTACCTCGCCGGACGACCCGCTGTTAAAAGCCCGAATGGAGGATTGTCGACTGCGCGGCGGCGATCCGTTTGAAGACGTCCAGTTGCCGGATGCGGTAATCACCCTGAAGCAGGGTGTAGGGCGTCTGATACGTGATGCTGACGATCGCGGCGTGCTGGTGATTTGCGACAATCGTCTGGTTATGCGGCCATACGGCGCCACCTTCCTGGCGAGTCTTCCTCCTGCGCCGCGGACGCGTGACATCGCTCGCGCGGTTCGCTTTCTTGCCATACCAACGACTGAGTAATTTGTTACGGAGTGTGGTAAGATGCGCGCCAAATTTATTGATCTGATCACAAACACCCATGCGAATTCTGGCTATCGATACCGCCACAGAGGCGTGCTCTGTTGCCCTGTGGAATGACGGTACTATCAAGGCTCTCTTTGAGCTTTGCCCACGAGAACACACCCAACGAATTTTACCGATGGTTCAGGAAATCCTGGCCGCTGGCGATCTCACGTTAACCGATATCGACGCCCTGGCGTTTGGTCGCGGTCCCGGCAGTTTCACCGGCGTGCGTATCGGTATTGGCATTGCTCAGGGGCTGGCGTTAGGCGCAAACTTACCGATGATCGGCGTCTCCACCCTGGCTACCATGGCGCAGGGCGCCTGGCGTAAGTCGGGCGCGACTCGCGTGCTGGCGGCGATTGACGCGCGAATGGGCGAAGTCTACTGGGCCGAATACCAGCGTGATGACAACGGTAACTGGCACGGTGAAGAAACCGAAGCGGTGTTAACCCCCGAGCAAGTACATGAGCGTTTATTGCAGCTGTCTGGCGACTGGGTGACGGTCGGGACGGGCTGGCCGGCATGGCCTGAGCTTGGTAAAGACAGCGGGCTGACGCTCAGCGATGGTGACGTGCTGCTTCCAGCGGCTGAAGACATGCTGCCCGTCGCCACGCAAATGCTGGCTGCGGGTGAGACCGTAGCGGTCGAACACGCTGAACCGGTTTATTTACGTAACACCGTGGCGTGGAAGAAACTTCCCGGTAAAGAATGAATCTTAGTAGTAGAACCCCGGCTAAGACGTACAGTCGTCAGTGCACAGCATTGTGAACAGGCCGGGGCAGAAGCTAAGAAAAGGGAGTCACAATATGGCGGTGCAAAAGCAGTTATTGAAAGGTGTGTTGGCGGGGGCCTTAGCGTTAATGCTTAGCGGCTGCGTCACCATCCCGGATGCGATTAAAGGTTCGAGCCCGATGCCGCAGCAGGATCTGGTGCGGGTGATGAATGCGCCGCAGCTGTATGTCGGACAGGAAGCGCGTTTCGGCGGCAAAGTGGTGGATATTCAGAACCAGCAGGGAAAATCCCGTCTGGAAATTGCCACCGTTCCGCTCGATAGCGGTGCACGCCCCGTGCTGGGTGAAGCCTCTCGTGGGCGGATATATGCTGATGTAAATGGCTTCCTTGACCCGGTGGACTTTCGCGGGCAACTGGTCACCGTCGTCGGCCCGATAAGCGGTACAGTGGACGGAAAAATCGGTAATACGCCGTATAAATTCATGCTGATGCAGGTAACTGGTTATAAACGCTGGCATATTACTCAGCAGATTGTCATGCCGCCTCAGCCTATCGACCCCTGGTTCTACGGTGCGCGTGGCTGGCCTTACGGTGGCTACGGCGGATGGGGCTGGTACAATCCCGGCCCGGCACAGGTTCAGACCATAGTAACAGAGTAACTCTTTGTTTTAATGGTAAAAGAAACAGCGGCTCGTCCGCTGTTTCTGCATTAACGTGGATATAAGAAAAATAAATAGTGACGTGCTTCGCAACCTTGTCGTTGTGTAATAAACAAACTGGTACGCTGAGTTAATATTATGTTAACAGTTTGTTTATTGCCTGGGGTTGTGATGACGACGAATACGCATTTTAGAGGTGATGTATTGAAAAAGGTTTGGCTTAACCGTTATCCCGCTGGTGTTCCTGCGGAGATCAATCCTGACCGTTATCAATCCCTGGTGGAACTCTTTGAACACTCAGTAAGACGGTATGCCGATCAGCCCGCGTTTGTAAACATGGGGGAGGTGATGACCTTCCGCAAGCTTGAAGAGCGTAGCCGTGCGTTTGCCGCATATTTGCAACAGGGGCTCGGGCTGAAAAAGGGCGATCGCGTCGCGCTGATGATGCCGAATCTGCTGCAATATCCGGTCGCACTGTTTGGGATTTTACGTGCCGGCATGATCGTCGTGAACGTGAACCCGTTGTATACGCCTCGCGAGCTGGAACATCAGCTCAACGACAGCGGCGCGTCGGCGATTGTCATCGTATCTAACTTTGCTCATACGCTGGAAAAGGTGGTCGACAAAACGTCGGTGCAACACGTGATCCTGACGCGTATGGGCGATCAGCTGTCTACCGCCAAAGGAACGCTGGTTAACTTTGTCGTGAAGTACATCAAGCGCCTGGTGCCGAAGTATCACCTGCCGGATGCCATCTCATTTCGCAGTGCGCTGCAAAACGGCTATCGCATGCAGTATGTGAAGCCCGAAGTGGTGTCGGAAGATTTGGCGTTTCTGCAATATACCGGCGGGACAACCGGCGTGGCGAAAGGCGCGATGCTCACGCACCGCAACATGCTGGCTAACCTGGAGCAGGTTAACGCCACCTACGGCCCGTTGCTGCATCCGGGCAAAGAACTGGTGGTAACGGCTCTACCGCTGTATCACATTTTTGCGCTGACGATGAACTGCCTGCTGTTTATTGAGTTGGGTGGTCAAAACCTGCTGATTACTAACCCGCGTGATATCCCAGGACTGGTAAAAGAGCTGGCGAAGTATCCGTTTACCGCGATGACCGGCGTCAATACGCTGTTTAACGCGCTGCTGAATAACAAAGAGTTTCAGCAACTGGACTTCTCGTCACTGCACCTTTCAGCAGGTGGCGGAATGCCGGTTCAACAGGCGGTAGCTGAACGTTGGGTGAAGCTTACGGGGCAGTATCTGCTGGAAGGCTATGGTCTGACGGAGTGCGCCCCGCTGGTGAGTGTCAACCCTCACGATATTGACTACCACAGCGGAAGTATCGGTTTACCGGTTCCCTCCACTGAGGTCAAGCTGGTGGACGACGACGACAACGAAGTGCCGCCGGGAGAACCAGGTGAGCTGTGTGTGAAAGGTCCACAGGTGATGCTGGGCTACTGGCAGCGACCAGACGCCACTGACGAAATCATCAAAGACGGCTGGCTGCACACCGGCGATATTGCGGTGATGGATGATGAAGGCTTCCTGCGTATTGTCGATCGTAAGAAAGATATGATCCTGGTGTCCGGCTTTAACGTCTACCCTAATGAAATTGAAGACGTGGTTATGCAACACCCTGGCGTGCAGGAAGTGGCTGCTGTTGGGGTTCCGTCCGGCAGCAGCGGTGAAGCGGTGAAAATTTTCGTGGTGAAGAAAGATGCCTCGTTAACCGATGAAGCGCTGGTCACTTTCTGTCGTCGTCACCTGACGGGCTATAAAGTACCAAAGCTGGTGGAGTTTCGCGATGAGTTGCCGAAATCTAACGTTGGTAAAATTTTGCGACGAGAATTACGTGACGAAGCGCGTGCCAAAGTGGACAATAAAGGCTGAGCGTTAAGTCAGCCAGTAGAAAACGCCGGGAAATCCGGCGTTTTTTTTGGCGCAAACCTAAGAGAGCACGATTTGAATTATCAAATGATCACCACGGACGACGCGTTGGCCACGCTGTGCGAAGCCGTCCGTGAATTTCCGGCGATAGCCCTGGATACAGAATTTGTTCGCACGCGTACCTATTATCCGCAGTTGGGGCTGATCCAGCTGTTTGATGGCAAACACGTTGCTCTGATTGATCCGCAGGGGATCACCGACTGGTCGCCGCTGCGCGATATTCTGCGTGATACTGCCATCACCAAATTCCTGCATGCAGGTAGCGAAGATCTGGAAGTGTTTCTCAACGCTTTTGGCGAACTGCCGCAGCCGTTGATTGATACACAAATTCTGGCTGCTTTTTGCGGTCGTCCGATGTCGTGGGGGTTTGCCGCGATGGTGGAAGAGTTTACGGGGGTGGCGCTGGACAAAAGCGAATCCCGCACCGACTGGCTGGCCAGACCGCTGACCGAGCGTCAGTGTGAGTACGCGGCGGCTGATGTCTGGTATCTATTACCGATCACCACAAAACTGATGGTTGAAACTGAAGCCAGCGGCTGGCTGCCAGCCGCACTGGACGAATGTCGCTTAATGCAGCAGCGTCGCCAGGAGGTTCTGGCGCCTGAAGACGCATGGCGCGATATCACTAACGCCTGGCAGTTGCGTACTCGTCAGTTGGCCTGCCTGCAACTGCTTGCCGACTGGCGACTGCGTAAAGCGCGTGAGCGCGATCTGGCGGTGAACTTTGTGGTGCGTGAAGAACACCTGTGGGCGGTCGCTCGTTATATGCCAGGGAGTCTGGGTGAACTGGACAGCCTCGGCCTTTCCGGTAGTGAAATTCGCTTCCACGGCAAAACGCTGATTTCTCTGGTAGAAAAAGCGCAGGCTTTACCGGAAGAATCACTGCCACAGCCGCTGCTGAATTTGATGGATATGCCTGGATACCGCAAAGCGTTTAAAGCTATTAAGGCGCTGGTTGCCGAGGTAAGTACTGAGCATAATCTTAGCGTCGAACTGCTGGCTTCACGCCGTCAAATCAACCAGCTACTCAACTGGCACTGGAAATTAAAGCCGCAGCAGACCCTGCCGGAGTTGGTTTCCGGTTGGCGTGGCGAACTGATGTCCGATCGTCTCAACGCGCTGCTGCAGGAATATCCGCAGTAAGTCACCAGGCTCGCCGGGTTGCGCCATTGCTAACCCGGCCTGCGCAACGCTACAAATCAAGCACCAGGCGCTTACCTTTGGCGCGTGAGCAGCAAATAAGCATGCTTTGCTGGCTGGCTTTTTCGTCGTCGCTGAAATACTGATCGTGGTGATCCGCTTCCCCTTCAAGAATCGTCGTTTCACAGGTGCCGCAAACACCTTCCCGGCACAGGCACTCAACGCGCGCGGCTTTGTTATTTTCGATAACCTGCAAAATGGTCATCTCTTCCGGGACCACAAACTCGCGTCCGGAACGCGCCAGAATCAGGGTAAAGGCATCACCGCTTTTATCTTCCAGCGCAAATTGTTCGAAATGTAGCGTATTGCTGTCCAGTCTATGGAGGGAAGCCGCTTCTCTGACGGCATCGTTGAGCACTGCTGGACCGCAGGTGTAAATATGTGTTCCGGGTTCGACATCGGCCAGCAGGCGAGATAAATCAAGGCGGGTCCCTGCGCTTGACTGATGCAGATGAATACGATCGACGCTGGGGTGTTGCAGAAGTTCGTCATAAAACGCGCAGTTGTCCTGACTGGGAGAGCAATAATGCAGTTGCCATTGCGCCTTAGAGTGTTCCAGTTCCGGGATATGCGATAAAAACGGTGTGATGCCGATACCTCCGGCAATCAACAGATGTTGTTGTGCCTGAGGGGCGAGGGCGAACAGATTGTTTGGTGTGGAGATCGTGAGCGTGTCGCCGGGTTTCACGTTTTGATGCAGATATCGTGAGCCGCCTTTGGATGCTTCCTCTAGTCGTACGGCGATTTGCCAGGCGCTCGTATCAAAGGGGGAACTCATCAGCGAGTAAGCATTGCTGTACAGATTCTCGCCATCGCGCATCTGCACGATAATATGGCTGCCACCCTGAAACGCGGGCAACGGCTCGCCTGATGTCGCCGTTAAAGTAAAGCGTTTTACCTGCGCGGTAATCGTCTCAATCCGGCTGACCCGGACTTCTTGCATTTGATAATCAGACATTGCGGCACTCCCTAAAAAATCTGTCCGGCGCGGCTTAACGATGCGCCGGAACCTGTCGTTACAGCCTCTGGTTATTCCTGAAACACCTGCGCGACCAGATTATGGAAATGGGCAATGCCATGTTCGGAGATACCGCTGCCGCTGGTGTCGGCCATAATGCGGCCCTGACCGCGATACCCGCGCGATTTCAACCCTTTTTGGACGCTTTCAACCAGACGTAAATCTTCAGGGCGGAAGACGTTGCGATACCATTCGATCAGTTGTTTCTGCTCTTCGGTCAGTTCTTCGTTGGTGAAGTAGATGTCATAGTTTTGCAGCGTAGTTTCTGCATCCACTGGAAATTCGTAGATAACGGTCATCATGCCTTTGATTGGCGTAACGTTGAGCATGGTGCACGGCCACAGCCAGAAACCGTGGAAGGCGGCATCAACACCCTCTTCGAACTTAAATGACTGCTCTGACGGTTTGGCGAAACCGTATTGTAGCGTCCAGTTGCCGTGCATAGTATGCCAGTAACGATCAACCTGAACCGAGTCGGAAAAACCAGGGTGAGCCGGGCCGCAGTGGTAGCACTCCAGATAGTTATCGACAATATTCTTCCAGTTGGCTGGAGTTCGGGTCGTAAAGCGCGCCGCCAGCTTCAGGTCATGCACATCAGGGCAGGCTTCGATAACTTTGTCTGCAAGACCTGGGAGTTGTTCTTCTACGCTGCCCGCGTTCGGATCCATGTTGATAAACACGAATCCGGCATATTCTTCCAGCCGTACCGGGGTGAGATGTGCTTTCTCACTGTCGAAGTTGGCAACGTTTTCGCAGTTACGTGCATGCGCCAGGTTACCGTCAAGCTTGAATGCCCAGGCGTGGTAAGGGCAGGTAATCACATTTTTCGCTTTCCCTTCGCCGCTCAACAGCTGATGACCACGATGCGGGCAAACGTTGTAGAACGCGCGCAGCACGTTATCGCGACCACGTACCAGCACGATGTTCTCGCCAATCACTTCCCGGGTAACATAGTCATTGGGTTTCGCCAGTTCGCTACTGTGGGCTACACAAATCCAGCTCTTAGCGAACACTTTCTCCTGCTCGTGCTCGAAGGCCTGATGGTCGGTATAGAACCGGGCAGGGATAGTCCAGGCGTCCTGCGGGTTGGCACAGAAATTTTGCGGCAGAATAAACTCAGGGCTCAGATTGCTCATTGGAATACCTTTAATTTGTGAGTAAGAGGATTTTTTACTGGCGCTTAATTGTCGCCTTTGAGTAATGTCCCGGCCGGTGGTGCGACGGGGACGTCCACTGGCGTTTCGGGGAGATGACCTTCAATTTGATGTGCAGGAACGTGGGCATAGTCCTGCCGTACCCAACGAAGAAAACCGCCAACCTTCACCAACAGTATGGCGAGGAAGGGAAGTGCGGTCAGAACCACCGTGGTCTTCATGGTTTCCAGGGACGCGCCGGTGAACAAAATTGATAATGGGATCAGGGTGATGACCACGCACCAGAACAGACGTAAGCTACGCTGCGGATCTTCCCCTTCCTGCAGGTTACGCGTGCTGGTGGCCGCCATGGTGTAGGCGACGGCATCCATATGCGAGGCGAGAAAAATAATCATGATCGCCAGATACGCCACCAGGAACAGTTTCCCGGCAGGCAACGACATCAACACTTGCTGTACGGCTGTTTCGCCGCCTAACGTGGCCATAACCTGCGGTACGTCGATCACACCGTTCACAAATTGGTGAATGGAGTAGCTTTCCATCACGCCAAAGAAGAACCAGCAGCCAACGGTACTACCCAGGATTAACGCCCAGATAACCTCTTTGATTTTGCGACCACGGGATACGCGAGTGACAAACATTGCCACGCCAGGGGTGTAGGAGATCCACCACAGCCAATAGAACACCGTCCAGTTGCGGGTGAACTCACCGTTGCCGAGCGGGTCGGTGAACAGACTCATCTGCAAAAAGTTTTGTGTCGTCAGACCGATGGCGTTAATGATGTTGTTGGTGATGAACTCGGTCGGGCCGACAATCAGCACCAGCAGCGGCAGTAAAAACGCCCCCCAGCCGACCATTTTGCTCAGACGTTGCAAGCCGTTGTTGATGCCAATCCAGGAGCTCAGACAGAAAATGCCGCCAGAGAACAGGATAACAAACGCCTGTACTGTGAAGTTATCCGGTAAACCCGCGAGAGCAGATAAACCACGGGTAAAGGTGGCGGCGGTGACAACCAGAGAGATGGTTAACGCGCCAACTGTGGCGATCAGGAACATCAAATCAACCAGCCGGCCCCAGACGCCCTGCGGATGCACGCCGGTGATAGCGGCGATTATTCCGGACAGGCTCAGCCCTTTGTTTTTCCGCACATGAAAGTGGTAGGCCATGGTTAATGAAGCCAGCGTATAGGTCGCCCAGGCGCTGATTCCCCAATGGAAAAAAGAGTAGGGTAAGCTGTATTCCAGCGCTTTTTGCGAGTGCGGAGCGATATTCAGACCCGGGGTCTGGTAATAATAGGCCCACTCAGCAACGCCCCAGTAGAGCGTGGAGGAACCTAGTCCGGCACAAATAAACATAAACAGCCAGGACAGCGTGCTGTATTCCGCTTTTCCTTCTCCCAGACGAATGTTGCCGTATTTGCTGGTGGCCAGCCAGACGACCAGACCCATCGCCATCAGAACGAGGATCTGCACGGCGGAACCCAGCATCCGGGTAACGCCGTTAAAAAGGGTATTTGCGACTTGTGCAGACTGCTGAGGGAAGAGACTAAGTGTGGCGGCGATGAAAAGAATAGCCACCAGACTGATGGCTATCAGCGGCATGTCTTTTTTCTTAACGTTGCTCAACATGGGATCTCCTGGGCACAGTTGCCCGCGTATGGCATTAGCCTGTCGTTGTTATCATGCTGTAGGGAATCAGTGATTTTGTATTTAACAATTTTATTATTTGTTCTTTACATGAATTAAACAATTGCTCGATGCGTGAAGCAATAAAACACGGAACGGAAATAATAAAAGGTGAATTGGCGCAGGTTATTGGCGCCATAAAAAGCATAAAAAAGCCGCGTCAGTGACGCGGCTCATATTCCGTGGTTTGACCTCTAACGCAATGCCCGAGAGATGGCCTCGCCAACCTGTTGGGTGGTGGCAGTGCCTTTCATATCCGGTGTTTTCGGGCCGCTGGCAATAACCTGCTCAATTGCCGCCAGAATACCGTCGTGGGCGGCTTTATAGTTAGCATCACCGTTGCCAAGGAAGTCGAGCATCATGGCGCCAGCCCAGATAGTCGCTATAGGGTTGGCGATGTTCTTGCCGTAGATATCGGGGGCCGAACCGTGTACTGGCTCGAACAGAGACGGGAAGGTGCGTTCCGGGTTTAAGTTGGCTGAAGGCGCAATGCCAATCGTTCCGGTACAGGCTGGACCGAGATCGGAGAGGATGTCGCCAAACAGGTTGGAGGCAACCACCACGTCAAAACGCTCCGGCTGCATCACGAAGCGGGCGCAGAGTATATCAATATGCTGTTTATCCCAACGGATCTCGGGATAGTGAGCCGCCATTGCTTCCACGCGCTCGTCCCAGTACGGCATGCTGATGGCAAGTCCATTGGATTTTGTCGCCGAGGTCAGGGTTTTGCGCGGGCGATGTTGCGCCAGCTCGAAAGCGTAACGCAATATACGATCAACGCCGCGACGGGTGAAGACCGACTCCTGGATAACCACTTCGTGTTCTGTACCTTCGCTCACGCGTCCGCCGAGTGAAGAGTATTCTCCCTCGGTGTTCTCGCGCACCACGTAGAAATCGATGTCGCCAGGCTGCTTACCTGCCAGTGGGCAAGGTACGCCCGGAAACAGGCGTACCGGGCGCAGGTTGACATACTGGTCGAATTCGCGGCGAAACTTAAGCAGCGAGCCCCATAATGAGATGTGGTCCGGTACGGTTTCCGGCCAGCCAACGGCACCAAAATAGATAGCATCGAAGGATTGTAACTGCTCGTGCCAGTCATCCGGCATCATCTTCCCGTGATGGGCGTAGTACTCGCAGCTGGCCCATTCCATTTGCTCAAAGCAGAGTGACAACCCCCAACGCTCGGCGGCTGCCTGCAACACCTGAATGCCTTCAGGCAGGACTTCTTTACCAATGCCATCTCCGGGGATAGCGGCAATACGACAGGTTTTCTTCATAGCAGCTCTCACTTGTACGCCATCAAAATTGACTTTCCCCGTATCCTATAATTGACTGATTAATAGTTAATCCCCCTAACTGGTGAAACATAAAACACAGATCATGAATAATCTGCCGCTGCTAAATGATTTACGCGTCTTTATGCTGGTTGCCCGTCGTGCGGGATTTGCCGCCGTTGCCGAAGAGCTGGGCGTATCTCCGGCTTTTATCAGTAAGCGCGTTGCCCTGTTGGAGCAAACGCTGAACGTGGTGCTGTTGCACCGAACAACGCGGCGCGTAACCATCACGGAAGAGGGGGAGCGGATCTACGAATGGGCACAGCGGATCCTGCAGGATGTCGATCAGATGATGGACGAGCTGTCCGATGCCAGGCAGATCCCGCAGGGGATGCTACGAATTATCAGTAGCTTTGGTTTTGGCCGCCGGGTGGTCGCTCCGGCGCTGTCTGCGCTGGCAAAAGAGTACCCGCAGTTAGAACTGAGGTTCGATGTTGAAGACCGTCTGGTAGATATGGTCAATGAGGGCGTCGATCTCGATATTCGTATCGGGGATGATATCGCGCCGAACCTGATTGCCCGCAAGCTGGCGACTAACTATCGTATTCTGTGCGCCTCGCCGGAGTTTGTGGCGCAGCATGGAGTGCCGAAACAACTGAACGATCTTTCTACTTTTCCCTGCCTGGTTATTAAAGAACGCGACCATCCGTTTGGTATCTGGCAAATGCGTAATAAAGAGGGCGCACACTCAATAAAGGTTACGGGGCCGCTGTCGTCTAACCATGGCGAAGTGGTACATCAATGGTGTCTGGATGGGCAGGGAATTGCTTTGCGTTCGTGGTGGGACGTTTGCGACAACATTGCCAGCGGACATCTGGTGCATATATTGCCTGAGTATTATCAACCCGCCAATATATGGGCGGTTTATGTCTCCCGGCTGGCGACGTCGGCAAAAATCCGTATTACGGTTGAGTATTTACGCCGCTATTTTGCCGAAAACTACCCAAAGTTTACTTTGGAATAAATGCTCGATAGGTTAGTCAGAGACAGAAAATAAAAAAGGCAGAATAATCTGCCTTTTTCGTAACCATGATTTAGCGACAAAAGAGCTTATTTAGACTCTTCCGCTTCAGGTAATGTCACGTTAAGTTCGAGGATCGAAATATCGCCGTCTTTTTGTTCAAGTTGTACTGTGACCATTTCGGGATCAATTTGTACATACTTACAGATAACGTCGAGAATATCCTTACGCAGCTGCGGTAAATAATGTGGCTCGGCGTCACTACGACGACGTTCCGCAACAATAATCTGCAGTCGCTCTTTAGCGATGTTCGCTGTGCTCTTTTTCCGCGAGAGAAAAAAATCCAGTAATGCCATAACTTATCCTCCGAACAGGCGTTTGAGGAAACCTTTCTTCTCTTCTTCAATGAAGCGGAAAGGACGTTCTTCTCCCAACAGACGGTCTACGGTATCAGCATAGGCTTTACCGGCATCAGCATTGATGTCGAGAATAACCGGCTCACCCTGGTTAGACGCGCGCAGGACTGACTGATCTTCAGGAATCACGCCAACCAGCTTGATTCGCAGAATTTCCAGTACGTCTTCCATGCTCAGCATGTCACCTTTATTAACGCGGCCAGGGTTGTAGCGCGTCAGCAACAAATGCTCTTTAATTGGATCTTCACCGTTTTCCGCGCGACGAGATTTCGACGCCAGAATACCCAGAATACGGTCAGAGTCACGTACAGAGGAGACTTCCGGGTTGGTGGTAATAATCGCTTCATCGGCAAAATACAGGGCCATCAGCGCACCAGTTTCAATACCCGCCGGAGAGTCGCAGACGATGAAGTCGAATTCCATCGTTTTCAGATCGTCCAGAACTTTCGCGACGCCTTCACGCGTCAGCGCGTCTTTATCGCGAGTTTGTGAGGCCGGAAGAATAAAGAGATTTTCGGTACGCTTATCTTTGATTAGCGCCTGATTTAACGACGCATCGCCCTGAATAACGTTGACGAAGTCGTAAACGACGCGGCGTTCACAACCCATAATCAGATCAAGATTACGCAGGCCGATATCAAAATCAATAACGACAGTTTTCTTTCCCTTCTGGGCCAAACCTGTAGCGATGGCCGCGCTGGAGGTGGTTTTGCCAACGCCCCCTTTACCCGAAGTAACAACAATAATGCGTGCCATAGAAATTCCTTGTTAAAAAGGGATCAATTCAACGGTTGAACTGTCAAAGCGTTCTCTGCTAATTGCAGACGTGCCGCTTTGCCATAAAATTCTGCTGGGATTTTATCACTCAGCCAATAAACACCTGCGATAGACACCAGTTCTGCCGTCAGATGGGTACAAAAAATTTGCGCTTCCCGGTCACCGCTTGCGCCTGCCAACGCACGGCCTCTCATCATTCCATAAACATGAATATTGCCATCAGCGATAAGCTCTGCGCCTGCACTGACGTGGCTTGTAACAATCAGATCACATTGTGGTGCATAAATGCGCTGACCGGAACGAACCGGCACATTTATTAATCGTGTTTTTGTGATGGGAGTAACGTTTTGTGGCGGAGCGACGGGAGCCGGGGCCTCAACGGGCGCAGGACGAATAGCTTTTTCTTTACCTTCAGTCAGTAAAGGAAGACCCATTTCGTCGATTTCTGCCTTGAGTCTGGCGTCTTTGCATCCGCTAACGCCGATAATGCGCAATCCGGTAGACGCGACAACCTTCTGCAGCGCTGACCAGTTTACCGGGCTTTCAAGACCACTCACGTTAACCACTACGGGAGCATGTTTTAAAAAAGCAGGTGCCTGCGCGATTTTGTCTTCCAACGCCTGACGAATAACCTCGGGTTCTGCTTCATGTAAATGAACCACTGATAAGGTGAAGCTACTGCCTTTAAGCTCGATTGGCGTGTTTGACATCCTGGCCTTACTCAATTTGCTATTTATCATCCCCAGCGCGGGGTGATATTCCGAAGACTATAAGGCATGTTATAGTCAGTATTATATTGAGGCAAGCCACCATTCCGTGAATTCAGAGTAAAAGATATGTTTTGTGTGATCTACCGAAGCAGTAAACGTGACCAGACCTATTTATATGTCGAAAAAAAAGACGATTTCTCGCGAGTTCCTGAAGAACTGATGAAAGGATTTGGTCAGCCGACGCTGGCAATGATGTTGCCGCTTGATGGCCGTAAAAAGCTGGTTAATGCCGATCTGGAAAAAGTAAAACAGGCACTCACCGAGCAGGGCTATTATTTACAAATACCACCGCCGCCAGAAGATTTACTTAAACAGCATCTGGCCGCGACGAAACAAAATACACCAGACGATAAACGTTAAACTGCATCCGGCAGCAGCACGCCCCATCGATGCAGTACCTGAAATTGATAACTACGTTAGGGGAAAGTAATGTATCAACATCATAACTGGCATGGTGCTCTGCTGGATTATCCGGTGAGTAAGGTGGTTTGCGTAGGGAGTAACTATGCCAACCATATTAAAGAGATGGGTGGAACGCCTCCGGAAGAACCGGTGCTGTTTATTAAACCGGAAACCGCGCTGTGCGATTTACGCCAGCCGCTGGTGATCCCATCTGATATGGGTTCGGTTCACCATGAAGTTGAGCTGGCTGTTTTGATTGGCGCGACCCTACGTCAGGCGACGGAAGAACATGTGCGCAAAGCCATTGCGGGCTATGGCGTCGCGTTGGATCTGACCCTGCGTGATATTCAGGGCAAAATGAAGAAGGCGGGGCAACCGTGGGAAAAAGCGAAGGGTTTTGATAACTCTTGCCCGCTGTCAGGGTTTATTCCGGTGGCGGAATTTAATGGTGATCCTCAGGATACGATGCTCGGGTTAACGGTTAACGGTGAGCAGCGCCAGCACGGCACCACGGCGGATATGATCCATCACATCGTTCCTTTGATTGCCTACATGAGTCGTTTCTTTACCCTCAAAGCGGGCGATGTTGTGTTAACGGGGACGCCAGCAGGAGTTGGGCCGTTAAACAGCGGTGATGAGCTGGCTATCAGTTTTCATGGTCAAACGCTGACGACACGCGTGCTGTAATCTCTTCTTGCCGCCTTTTCGGGCGGCAAAACTTGCATCAGCGTGTCAGACTGGTTATAAGGTGCAGCTTTATTGCAATAGCGGATACCCTGATGAGCGACATACCTTTCTGGCAAAGTAAAACCCTGGATGAAATGACCGATGCCGAGTGGGAGTCATTATGTGACGGGTGTGGTCAATGCTGCCTGCATAAGCTGATGGATGAAGACACCGACGAAATCTATTTTACTAACGTCGCGTGTAAGCAGCTCAATATCAAAACCTGTCAGTGCCGTAATTACGAACGCCGATTCGAGTACGAGCCTGACTGTATCAAACTGACGCGCGATAATCTGCCCACCTTTGAATGGCTGCCGATGACCTGTGCGTATCGTCTGCTAGCGGAAGGTAAAGGGCTGCCGGAGTGGCATCCACTGCTGACGGGATCAAAAGCGGCAATGCACGGTGAACGTATTTCAGTACGTCATATTGCGGTGAAAGAATCGGAAGTGCGTGACTGGCAGGATCATATTTTAAACAAACCTTCATGGGCGGACTAAACCGCCCATCGATTAGCAGGCGTTAAGGCTTAAGACTTTTTCGCCTGATACATCTCATCGCCATGGTTGTCATCTTCAACCCAGAAATTGATGTTGAATTGGGCGTCGTCGCTTAATTCAACGCGATGCCAGTACTGCGGTGGACTGGTCGCAAACTGACCGGCATTAATCACCACTTTCACTTCAGGCTCTTTTGCGTCTTCATTGGCAAAGCCGTAATACGTTACCGTACCTTCCATCACGCAAAGCTGGCCAAAAACGCCTGCAGCAGTGTTATGGTGAGAAAGAAGTGCTGCCGGGACGTTGTCTTTCGTGAAGAAGGGAGTAGAGCGTTTAACTTTCCAGTTTGCCGGGATGCGTAAATGGGACATAAGACATCTCCTTGGTGTGGTATCTATAAGATGTATTTAATATATATCTTATAGATGCCAGCAGGCAATGAATTTAAGGCAAAAAAAACGCTCCCGAAGGAGCGTCTCTGTTAGCGACCGAAGAGGTCACGTTTTTTCGGTTTGAACGGCTGTGCTATCACTACCAGCACGGCGACCACCAGGTAGGCGGCGAAGATCCCCAACAGCCACTGCGGCATTTCCAGGGTTAAAAAAGACCACTGGCGCTCAGCACAGTCACCGGACGCTAAAAACACCTGCGGCAGCCATTTGTCCAGTGGCAGCCAGCTTGGGAAGCGGGCGGCAAAATCACAGGTCATAAACGGGGATGGGTGCAACTGAATCATGGTGTGCTCATACGCTAACTGAAGTCCGCGCCAGGCACTGTAAATCCAGATTATCATCGCCACATAGCGCAGCGGTGTTTTTGGTGCGATAGCACCCACCAGCCCTGCACCCATCACGCCAAATAATGCGCTACGTTCGTAAATACACAACACGCAAGGTTTTAGCAGCATGACGTGCTGGAACCACAGCGCGACGAGCTCCAGCGCAAAGGCGGTTAACGCCAACAATAACCATGCTCCACGACCTCGGGAGCACTGGTTTAAAAATCGCAACATAATCATTTCCCTGCAACATGCGTAGAGACCGCAGTTTAAACCAATTCACTTTATGCGCCACTAGCGGGAATTGAAAATTTGCGTAATCGGATATTTATCATGCAAAAAGTCAAACCGGGCAGTGATTTGCCCGGTTAATTGTTATGAAAGTGTAGCTAACCAGCCCGTTTGGGTCATCCACTCGGTCACCGGAACTAGCGTGAACTCGACGCAAAGCAGGCCGACGAGCGTCAGGACGAGAGTATAAGGCAGGGCCATCCACACCATGCGACCATAAGAGAGGCGAATCAACGGCGCCAGTGCAGAGGTCAGCAGGAACAGGAATGCAGCCTGGCCGTTTGGCGTGGCCACCGAAGGCAGGTTGGTCCCGGTATTGATCGCCACCGCCAACAGCTCAAATTGGTTAAGGCTGATGGTCCCATGTTCCATCGCGGCTTTGGCTTCATTGATATAAATCGTACCAACAAAAACGTTATCAGAGATCGAAGACAGCAGGCCGTTGAAGAGATAAAACAGCGTCAGTTGTGCATGTTCAGACGACTGCAACACAAACTGAATAATCGGTGAAAAGAGTTGTTGATCGATAATCACCGCGACAATAGAGAAGAACACGGTCAGCAGCGCGGTGAAGGGTAGCGACTCGGTAAAGGCCTTACCTATCGCATGTTCGTCGGTTACGCCGGTCAACGAGGTTGCCAGAATGATGACCGACAAACCGATCAATCCGACTTCTGCCAGATGCAGGGCCAAAGCAACGACCAGCCAGACGCCAATAATCGCCTGGACAATCAGTTTGATTTTGTCCTGGCGGGTACGTTGTTGGCGGCTCTGATCGTCAAACTGTTGCAAGACATCACGGACGGTCTCCGGCAGCGTTTCGCCATAGCCAAACCAGCGCAATTTCTCGACCAGTACACAGGTTAACAGGCCGCAAATCAGTACCGGGACGGTAACTGGCGACATGCGCAGGAAGAAGTCGCCAAAATGCCAGCCAGCCGCTTTGGCAATAATCAGGTTTTGTGGCTCGCCCACCATGGTCATCACGCCGCCTAACGCCGTACCGACACCCGCGTGCATCATCAGGCTACGCAGAAAACCGCGGAACTGCTCAAGAACGACCTTATTGTGCTGATCGATATGGCTGTCATCGAGCATGTTGTTGTCTTCCGCGCGAGAAGAAGCAACGCGATGGTAGATACCATAAAAACCGACCGCAACGCTGATTACCACGGCAACGACGGTCAACGCATCGAGGAACGCCGAGAGAAAAGCGGCTGCAACACAAAAAGACAGTGACAGCAGCGTCTTGGAGCGAATAGTGAGCAGCAGACGCGTGAAAATAAACAGTAATAGCTGCTTCATAAAGTAGATGCCTGCCACCATAAACATCAGCAGCAATAACACCTCAAGATTTGCGGCAACCTCTTCACGCACATGCGTGGCGCTGGTCATGCCAATAATGACAGCTTCGATAGCCAACAGCCCGCCTGGCAGCAGTGGGTAGCATTTTAACGCCATCGCCAGCGTGAAAATGAACTCGGCCACCAGCAACCAGCCGGCGATAAAAGGGTTGATGAAAAAAATAATCGGGTTAACGACTAAGAAGACAAGCAGTGCAAGTTTGTACCAGTCTGGTGATTGACCTAAAAAATTGCGCCACATAGCGCGGCCCCATGATAGCTCCATGGTGATTTCCCTACCTTTAAAAATGAAATCATGTTTTTATGTTTGACCGCAAAGCTTAGCGGGAGGAGGGAGTACAGGCAAGCTATTCACGAGACTGGTAAGGTTGGCTGTACTGTAGCGTTATTTGGAAAATGAAGCCTTGATCCACTTTTTCTTCATTGCGTCAGCTATCAGCTAAGATACCCATCTGGTATGATGTGTGTAACTATGTTTTGCTGTGTAATGGAATTTTTACTATGGTCATTAAGGCGCAAAGCCCGGCTGGGTTCGCGGAAGAGTACATCATTGAAAGTATCTGGAATAACCGCTTCCCACCTGGCACTATTTTGCCCGCTGAACGTGAACTCTCCGAACTTATTGGGGTGACACGTACCACGCTACGCGAAGTATTGCAGCGGTTGGCGCGAGATGGCTGGTTGACCATTCAACACGGCAAACCGACTAAGGTGAATAACTTCTGGGAAACCTCCGGGCTGAATATTCTTGAAACGCTGGCGCGTCTCGATCACGAGAGTGTCCCGCAGTTGATTGATAATCTGCTGTCTGTGCGTACCAATATTTCGACGATCTTTGTTCGCACTGCGTTTCGCCAGCATCCTGATAAAGCACAGGAGGTTCTGGCGACGGCAAATCAGGTGGCCGACCACGCTGACGCATTTGCCGATCTGGACTATAACATTTTCCGCGGCCTGGCATTTGCCTCCGGCAATCCGATTTACGGTTTGATCCTCAACGGTATGAAAGGATTATATACCCGCATTGGTCGTCATTATTTTGCCAATCCGGAAGCGCGCGCGCTGGCGCTGAGCTTCTACCGTAAACTGTCAGAACTCTGCGAGCAGGGCGCTCATGAGCAGGTGTATGAAACGGTGCGTCGCTATGGTCACGACAGTGGCGAAATTTGGCATCGCATGCAAAAGAGCCTGCCGGGCGATTTGGCGATTCAGGGCCGTTAATTGCTCAAAGCCGGATGGCGACGCCAAAGCGTCTTATCCGGCCTACAATGTGTGCACTTCGTAGGCCGGTTTAGGTGTTTACACCGCCTCCGGTAATAAGATTTACAGACCGTTCATCCTTGGCGGGCAACGCTCCAACAGCTCCACGCTGCCATCTTCATTCTGTTGCTCCAGCATCACGTCAAAACCCCAAAGCCGGTGTACGTGCTTGAGCACTTCTTTGCGTCCTTTATCCAGCGGTGCACGGTTATGCGGAATATAGCGTAAGGTGAGCGAACGGTCGCCACGCAGGTCGACATTCCAGATTTGAATATTCGGCTCCAGGTTGCTGAGGTTGTATTGCGACGACAACCTGTTGCGGATCTCACGATATCCTTCCTCGTTATGAATCGCAGAAATCTCCAGATAGTTGTGACGATCGTCATCCAGCACGGTGAACAGACGGAAATCACGCATCACCTTCGGTGACAGGAACTGGCTGATAAAGCTCTCATCTTTGAAATCGCGCATCGCGAAATGCAAGGTTTCCAGCCAGTCGGAACCCGCTATGTCCGGGAACCAGTATTTGTCCTCCTCGGTCGGCGACTGACAAATACGTTTGATATCCTGGAACATGGCAAACCCCAGAGCGTACGGGTTTATCCCGCTATACCACGGGCTGTTGTAGGGCGGCTGAAATACCACATTGGTATGGCTATGCAGAAACTCCAGCATAAACCGTTCGGTGACTTTACCTTCATCATAAAGGTGGTTCAGGATAGTGTAATGCCAGAAAGTGGCCCAGCCCTCGTTCATCACCTGCGTCTGTTTCTGCGGATAAAAATACTGGCTGACCTTGCGTACAATGCGCAACACTTCGCGTTGCCAGGACTCCAGCAGCGGGGCGTTTTTCTCCATGAAGTACAGCAGGTTCTCCTGTGGCTCAGAGGGATAACGCCGGGCTTCCGCCACGGTTTTCTCTTCCTCTTTCTTCGGCAGCGTGCGCCACAACATATTCACCTGGCTTTGCAGATACTCTTCACGGCTTTTCTGACGGGCTTTCTCTTCCTGTAGGGAGATTTTTTGCGGGCGTTTGTAACGGTCAACGCCGTAGTTCATCAGCGCATGGCAGGAGTCGAGCAGCTTTTCGACTTCATCCACGCCGTAACGCTCTTCACACTGGGTAATATAGTTTCGCGCGAAGATCAGGTAATCGACAATGGAACTGGCATCCGTCCAGCTTCGGAACAGGTAGTTGTTTTTGAAAAAGGAGTTGTGTCCGTAGCAGGCATGCGCCATCACCAGCGCCTGCATGGTGATGGTGTTCTCCTCCATCAGATACGCGATGCACGGATTGGAGTTGATAACGATCTCATAGGCCAGCCCCTGCTGACCATGCTTATACAAGCGCTCGGTTTCAATAAACTTTTTACCAAACGACCAGTGAGGATAGTTGATCGGCATCCCGACGCTGGAATAAGCGTCCATCATCTGTTCGGAGGTGATCACCTCGATTTGGTGCGGGTAGGTATCCAATCTGTAGAGTTTCGCCACGCGGTCTATCTCTGCCAGATAGACATCCAGCAGATCAAACGTCCAGTCGGGTCCATCGCTTAACCGTGTGCTGTCCTTGTTCATGGAATCAATCGTAGCCATTCGCGCACCCTCATTGTTGGCGGCACTCTCTGTCTGGAGTACCTCATGTCAAGCATAGATCATGGTGTTAAAAAACGTGCTGCGGCAGAAATTTTTTCTTTGCGATTTCACGTTAGCGAGGCGTCGAAAAATGGCATGGCCGCAAAATTTTATGCTGGATAAAAATAACGCACAGCAGGAGATGCCAAAGCGGAGAGTCCCCAGCCATCACCGCTATATGTGAGGTAAGTCACCATAAAAAAGCCATATGTTGAATAATATTTTCAACTGAGTTATCAAGATGTAATTAGATGATTGTTCTTTTACTGTTAACGGAGTGGCTATGCGAGTTGTCATACTGGGAAGTGGTGTCGTTGGCGTGACCAGCGCCTGGTACTTAAGTCAGGCTGGACACGATGTCACCGTCATTGATCGTGAGCCCGGTCCGGCACTGGAAACCAGTGCGGCGAACGCGGGGCAAATCTCTCCAGGTTATGCAGCACCATGGGCGGCACCAGGCGTACCGCTAAAAGCAATTAAGTGGATGTTTCAGCGCCACGCTCCGCTGGCCGTCCGTCTTGACGGAACCCAGTTCCAGTTGAAATGGATGTGGCAGATGCTGCGCAACTGCGACACCAGCCACTATATGGAAAACAAAGGACGCATGGTGCGACTGGCGGAATACAGCCGTGATTGCCTGAAAGCGCTGCGCGCCTCTACCGGTATCGAGTACGAGGGGCGCCAGGGCGGAACCCTGCAACTTTTCCGTACCGCTCAACAGTATGAGAACGCTACCCGCGACATCGCCGTGCTCGAAGACGCTGGCGTGCCATATCAACTGCTGGAAGCAAACCGTCTGGCGGAAGTCGAACCCGCACTGGCAGAAGTAGCGCACAAACTGACCGGTGGTTTGCGTTTACCGAATGATGAAACCGGCGACTGCCAGCTGTTTACCCAGCGTCTGGCTCAGATGGCGGAGCAGGCGGGCGTTAAGTTTCGCTTTAACACCCCGGTCGATAAGCTGCTGAGCGATGGTGAGCAGATTTATGGCGTCCAGTGCGGCGAAGAGATAGTTAAAGCCGATGCCTATGTGATGGCGTTTGGTTCGTACTCCACGGCAATGCTGAAAGGGATCGTTGATATCCCGGTCTATCCGCTCAAAGGTTATTCGTTGACCATTCCGGTGGCGCAAGACGACGGTGCGCCGGTTTCTACTATCCTCGATGAAACCTACAAAATCGCTATTACCCGCTTTGACAATCGTATTCGCGTTGGCGGCATGGCGGAGATTGTCGGCTTTAATACAGAACTGCTACAACCTCGTCGTGAAACGCTGGAAATGGTCGTACGCGATCTCTTCCCGCGCGGCGGTCATGTGGAGCAGGCAACCTTCTGGACCGGACTGCGTCCGATGACGCCGGACGGAACGCCGGTGGTGGGGCGCACCCGCTTTAAGAATCTGCTGCTCAATACTGGACACGGCACGCTGGGTTGGACCATGGCCTGCGGCTCCGGTCAGCTGCTGAGCGATATCCTTTCTGGCCGCACGCCAGCCATACCTTATGACGATCTGAGCGTGGCGCGTTACAGTCCGGGGTTTACCCCCTCTCGTCCACGGCATTTACATGGCGCACATAACTGATAAGGACGTGAGATGACCCGCCCGATACTGGCCAGCATTGACCTGCAGGCGTTGAAACAAAATCTGACCATTACCCGCCAGGCCGCGCCGGACGCCCGCGTCTGGTCGGTGGTGAAAGCCAATGCGTATGGACACGGTATTGAACGCGTCTGGAATGCGCTGGGCACAACCGATGGTTTTGCCATGCTCAATCTTGAAGAGGCGATAACCCTACGCGAGCGCGGATGGAAAGGCCCGATACTCATGCTGGAGGGTTTTTTCCACGCCGAAGACCTGACGGTATATGACAATTATCGACTCACCACCTGTGTACACAGTAACTGGCAGCTAAAAGCATTGCAGAATGCGCGCCTGAAGGCGCCGCTCGATGTTTACCTGAAGGTGAACAGTGGTATGAACCGCCTTGGTTTTTTACCGGAAAGAGTTCCCACGGTCTGGCAACAGCTGCGGACGATGCCCAACGTCGGTGAAATGACGCTGATGTCACATTTTGCCGATGCAGAGCACCCGGAAGGTATCCAGGAGGCTATGACACGTATTGCGCAGGCAACTGAAGGGCTGGAGTGCAGACGATCGCTGTCGAATTCGGCAGCCACGCTGTGGCACCCTGAAGCGCATTATGACTGGGTTCGTCCGGGCATTATTTTGTATGGTGCGTCGCCTTCAGGACAATGGCGGGACATCGCTAACACCGGCCTGAAGCCAGTGATGACGCTGAGCAGTGAGATCATCGGCATACAGACGCTGAAAGCTGGCGATCGGGTGGGCTACGGTGGACGCTACACTGCCAGCGGCGAGCAGCGCATTGGCATTGTAGCGACCGGCTATGCAGACGGTTATCCACGCCATGCGCCAAGTGGTACTCCGGTGCTGGTGGACGGTGTACGTACCGGGACGGTGGGGACAGTCTCAATGGATATGTTGGCGGTAGATCTGACACCATGCCCGCAGGCAGGGATCGGGACGCCGGTAGAGCTGTGGGGCAAAGAGATTAAAATTGACGATGTGGCCACCGCCGCAGGTACGGTAGGCTACGAGTTAATGTGTTCTCTGGCGCTGCGCGTGCCAGTTGTGACGGTGTAACTTTATATAGCATTGCCTGATGCTGCTGCGTTTATCAGGCCTCCAGAGTCAGTGCATTTTGTAGGCCGGGTAAGGCACAGCCGCCACCCGGCAAAACATCCGCTTTACTCATCCTCATCTTCAGCAACGCGAACACCGACCTTCAGCACCGCATTATCTTCCTTCTCGGCTACGGTCCAGATCATGCCAGCGAATTCCACCTGGTCACCGACGACCGGCGCGGCACCAAGCAGATGCTGGACAATTTCACCCAGCGTTTGCTGCTTATCACGATACTCGGTGCCATCTTCCAGGCCATAAATCAGCGCCACATCGGCATATTTTGCGCTGGCTTCAAGAATAAAATCACCGAAGAAGCGCTGGTCTAACGACACAGGTGGCGACTGGCTGAACAGCTTGCCAAGAGCCGGGAGATCGCGCTCGCGGCCAATAACACACAATACATCGCCTTCGCGAAGACGCGTACTGCCGGAGGGGTGAAACAGCACGTTGTCACGAAACAGGGCGGCTATTCGCGTTTCTTCCGGCATATGCAGGTCGCGCAATGCGGCGCCCACACACCACTTATCTGCGCTGAGCTGATAAACAAACTGCTCCCACGGGTTATCCGGATGAATATCCAGGCCAATGCGCGACACGGGCCAGCCGACGGGAGGGACCACCACTTTGGCTTTCTTAGCGGCCCAAGAAAGTGAGGTTCCCTGAAACAGCAACGAGATCAGTACCACGAAGAACGCGACGTTAAAGAACAGGCGCGCGTTCTCCAGACCCGCCATCATTGGGAAGACGGCGAGGATGATGGGTACCGCACCGCGCAGACCCACCCAACTGATGAAAATGCGTTCGCGCAGATTGAAGCCGCGAAACGGCAGCAGTCCGGCGAAAACCGAAAGTGGGCGGGCAATGAAAATCATCCACGCAGACAAAATCAGCGCAGGAACCACGATAGGCAGCAGGTCGGACGGCGTAACCAGCAGTCCGAGCACCAGGAACATGGCGATTTGCGCCAGCCAGGCCAGACCGTCGAAGTTTTGCAGAATGCCAAACCGGTTGCGAATAGGGCGATTACCCAGCAAGAAACCACACAGATAAACCGCCAGAATACCGCTGCCTTCCAGCGCAGTGGTCAGGGCAAAAATCAGTATCCCACCGCTTAACGCCAATAGCGGATACAGTCCGGCAGGCAGAGAAATGCGGTTAATCATCTGCTGGAGCATATATCCACCGCCCAGACCGATAACGATGCCTAAGCCAAACTGCTGGATAATGTGCACCGCGAACATCCAGCTTAAACCGGTTTCGTGGTTTTGGATCATGGCGATGAGCGTGATGGTCAAAAACACGGCCATCGGGTCATTACTGCCGGATTCAATTTCCAGCGTAGAGCCAACGCGTTCGTTAAGCCCCTTACCGCCAAGCAGGGAAAAGACCGCCGCGGCGTCGGTTGAACCAACAATCGCGCCAATCAGGAGTCCTTCGATAAGATCCAGATGAAACAGCCACGCGGCCATCATGCCAGTGAGTCCGGAAGTAATCAGCACACCGACCGTCGCCAACGATAGCGCCGGGCCTAACGCAACGCGAAAAGAGCTGGCCTGGGTGCGCATCCCGCCGTCGAGCAGGATAACTGCCAGTGCCAGGTTACTCACCATGTAGGCGAATGGATAGTTATCGAAAGGTATGCCGCCTATACCATCTACGCCCGCTAACATACCGATAGCGAGAAATATCACCAGGATAGGGATACCAAGGCGTGATGAGAATGAACTGAGTAAGATACTGCAGGTGACGAGAACGGAACCCAAAATAAAAAGGCTAATAATTGCTGCGGCATCCAACGTTCGGTTACTCCTGAATTACGCTGTTTCGTATTAATAAACCCTACCATAATAACGACAGAAACAGCGTTTTGCTTAGCCCCATTAGCCGCTTTTTTTACGATTTTAGTACCGGATGCCCACTTAAGGTGAGCTGAGTGCCGTTTTTATCATTTTTCAGCACCGCATTGGCTCCCAAAGGCAGAGTGACAGTGCGTTGTTCATGGCCAAAATCGAGGCCGCAGATCAACGGTACTGACAATCTGGCGCGCAGAAAATCACAAACTGAATCAAGATTGTAACCAGCGTCGTAGTCATTGGGTGCGCTACCGCTAAAACTGCCGAGGATAATGGCGTTTTGCTGGGCCAGTATTCCGGCGTGGTACAGCTGCAGCAGCATACGCTCGACACGGAATGGATGCTCGTTAATGTCTTCCAGCACCAAAATGCCGTTTTTGATGGCCGGCATCCACGGTGTACCCATCAACGAAATGATCATCGCCAGATTTCCGCCCCACAGTGTACCTTCAGTTGCGCACTGTGGACCGTCACCCTGCCATTCGAGGGTAAATTGGGCATTACGCAAAGCCTGCCAGAAATGGTGCTCGGTGAATGCGTTCATTTCTTCGGCGCCGAAGTTCGCCGCCAGCATCGGGCCGCTGAAGCTAATCACATTCCCCTGTGCCAGCAGACCACACTGGATCGCCGTAAAATCGCTGTGTCCGCACAGCAGCAGCGGATCTTGTTGCTGGCGGGCTGCCAGCCCCTGCCAGTCAATATCTTCCAGTAAACGGCTCGCGCCATAGCCGCCGCGTACCGCCATCACAATGGTATCGGGGGTTTTCAGATTAACGAGCGAGTTCACATCAGCAAGCCTTTCTGCCTCTGTCCCCGCAAAACGCTGGCAGCGGCGTGCAATGACCGCTGAATTGTCGACCTGATGACCGGCCTCAATAAGACGCGCAAGCCCACGTAAGGCAGCCTGCTGATTGATACAGTAGCCCGATGGGGCAATTAAGTGAAACCGGGACATGGCATTTCCTTGCTACAACTAAAACCAAATGTATATCATGCCGCGTAGGTATGTCGTTGTCACCTCAGCGACAGGTTCCGGCTATAAGGATAGATGACGTGAAATTGAGATGGTTTGCTTTTTTGGTTGTATTACTTGCGGGCTGTAGTTCAAAACAGGATTACAAAAACCCGCCGTGGAATGCTGAAGTTCCGGTTAAACGCGCAATGCAATGGATGCCGATCAGTGAAAAAGCCGGTGCGGCCTGGGGTGTCAGTCCACAATTGATTACCGCTATTATCGCCATTGAATCAGGCGGAAATCCGAATGCGGTCAGTAAGTCCAATGCGATTGGTCTGATGCAGTTGAAAGCATCAACTTCAGGACGCGATGTTTATCGGCGCATGGGCTGGAGCGGAGAGCCGTCGACCAGCGAGTTGAAAAACCCTGAGCGCAATATCTCAATGGGGGCCGCATACCTGAGTATTCTCGAAACCGGGCCGCTGGCCGGGATTGAAGATCCGCAGGTGATGCAGTACGCGCTGGTAGTATCGTACGCCAACGGTGCGGGCGCACTGTTACGCACGTTCTCCTCCGACAGGAAAAAAGCGATCAATAAAATCAACGACCTCAGCCCGGATGAATTTATTGAACATGTTGCGGACAATCATCCGGCGCCTCAGGCCCCGCGCTATATCTGGAAGCTTCAACAAGCGCTGGATGTGATGTAGTTCGTGTGAGTTTACTCGCGCACCTTATTCGATTTTTCCCGGGCCTCACGTTCAAGGGAAAAAATAATCCGCTGTAAGTTCCGCTCCACCGCCGGGCCGACGTTGAGAAAACGAAAGCTCAGGCGGGGAGTGGTAATGGTTTCGTTTTTCCCATCGATAACCTTGCGTTCGCTAATGGAAATAAGTTGGGCGTCAACGTGATACACCCCCCATTGCTCCATATTTAGTTCAACCTGCGAGAAGCGCATACCTTCTGCCAACCCCTCTGGCTTTGCCACTTCTAACAGCCCGCCCATGCCGCCGAGAGACAGATCGAATAAGCGAAAATGCAGAATGCTGTTGTCCGGCATTTTTGCCGTGCAGCGATAGGGAGGATGCAGCGGAGCGCCGATACGGAAATATTCCCGACGCTGCACAAACCACAGAGAAGGCGGCAAGGATGAAATAAACGCCGGCAGTTGCTGATACTCGCCTTTTTTCAGCTGTGGCAGGGTGAATTCTACTTTGGCTCCCTGCGTTTCGGCGATAATTGAGATCTGGCTGGCCCGCTGTACGGCCTGGTTTTCATATTCCTGGCTGCCAAAATCCATGATCAGTTCATCGGGACTGACGGTCAGAATTTTGCTGATGAACTGGCCGCCTGACCAGGAGATACGCAGTGGAACCTGCTGCGACTTCAAGTCCCGAAGTACACCTAACACCGCTAACGGATTTTGCTTCAGGAACTGCTCATTGTAGTTACTCACACCTAATGACTCCTGGATGCCTGGTTTGTCGTTGGGTTATCGGCATTAATCTACGGAACTTAATACAAATGGATGAAATTTTTTACCAAACCCAATGAATTAAGTCTGAGTGATAAAAGCAGGTCGCGATGGCTTGCCTATACTTTAAGTGCTGGCGCAGGAATGTCTTGCGCGTGCGTTCACTGGAAAGAGGGCCTGAAAATGGGAATTATTGCCTGGATTATTTTTGGTCTGATTGCGGGGGTTATCGCCAAACTGATTATGCCGGGGCGTGATGGCGGTGGGTTTATCCTGACCTGTATTCTCGGTATTGTCGGTGCTGTGGTCGGTGGATGGTTGGCAACGATGTTTGGTATTGGCGGCGATGTCAGCGGATTTAATCTCCACAGCTTCCTGGTGGCCGTGGTCGGCGCGATTGTTGTGCTGGGTGTCTTCCGGCTTGTACGACGAGATTAATCGAACGGCCCCTGTGGGGGCCGTTTCTTTGCATCGTTAAATCAGAATTGATACTCAATTCCCGCCCAGTAATTACGGCCTTCTTCGATAAATCCTTCGCTGTACACGTATTGTGTATCGAACAGGTTATTGACCGAAGCGTTGACGCTAAGCCCGTGACCGATGGCGTAGTCGGCGCGTAAATGGGTAATGGCGAAACCTGCGGCTTTCTGCGAGCCGTAGCTATTGCTATAGCTCGATGAGCGGGCCTCTTCAGACAGCGTAATGCTCAGCGGATCCCACGGTTTCAGCGTCATCCATGCGGTGAGGGTTTGCGTCGGCAAATCGGTTATTTTGCCTATGTCGCTGCGTTTGACGTCCGCATGAATCAGGCCATAGCTCAGCCCAACATCCAGCATATCAAAGACTTTACCTTTAACGCCTGCATCCAGACCGGTGTAATCCACCCGGCCGCTGTTCTGATTCTGGATGGTATCGGCATCAATATTGTGTGAAAGAATGGCATCGCTGATGCGGTTGTAATAGACGCTGGCTTCGAATCCCCAGTCTTTACCAAGTGAACCATTCCAGGTCAGATCTACGCTGCGGGCGCGTTCAGGTTTAAGCTGCGGATTGACCAGCGCCACCTGGTTATAGGCCGGTTTCGAGGTGGTGTAGCGCTCTTTCAGTGTTGGGAAACGTGTTCTGTCAGAGTAGGACAGCGCTAATGTGTCTGAATTTTCAAAGTGATATTTGGTCATCATCTGCCAGTTGAAGGCCGACTGATTGTTGTCATCATAGTGGGTGACGCTACCATTTTTTTCGTGCTTCATGCCTTCCAGACTGTCGCGCCAGTCATAGCTTATTCCCGCCACGACATCGACGTTATCCGCTGCTGCCCACTGGTATTCGCTGGCAACGGACCAGGTGCGGTCTTCGTAGCGATCGTAAGACGCATTAGGTGCGCCTTTCTCGCGATGAACATCATCCTTCCAGTTCACCGCGAAAGAGAGCTGGTCGTTTTCACGCATATCCGCAGCGAGCTGCAGACCAGCCCCATCGCTATAGTCTGAATAATGACTGTAGCTGCCTTTTTTGTTTTTCAGATCGGCAAGCGAGTTGTACATCATCAGCGTATTTTCAAAGGTATCGCGATACAGACGGCTTTTCAGGGTGAAACGATCGCCCAGATGGGTGGTGCCCTGATAGTAATAGCTCTCTTTATCGTACTGTGGCCATTGCCAGTAGCGTGATTTCTGACTGCTGGTTCCAGCGTACGGCGGGTTATCTTTTTCACCGTCCTGATTAATATAGGTCAGCACATATTCGTCATTACCACGTGGGGTAAAGCCCAGCTTCACGATGCCGCGTTTGTCATCGGCGGAGGAGTTAATCATCTTGCCGTTGCTGCCCGCAATAGGGTTGTCCACGCCGTGCGGTAAGCCAAGGAAATCCTGCTTCAACTGACTGCCGCTGAGCTGGATGTAGCCGAGATCGTTGCTGGCGCCAAATGAAGCGTGCATATCGTGGGCATTGTCTTTGCTACGACTCCAGCCCTGGCGATAGCCAATGCTGCCTTCAATCGGTTTGGTGGGCTTTTGGGTGGTGATATTGATGGCACCGCCCATCTGGTTCGGCCCTTGTAACAGCGACGAGTAGCCTTTGGAGACTTCAACCGAAGCGATATCGGAGGTCAGAAAACGGCCTAAATCGAGGTTGCCATCATAGGGGATGTATACCGGCACGCCGTCAAAATAGACGGGAACCTGACGGCTGTCAAAACCGCGGACTTTCACCTGCTGTTCATTGCGGTTGCCTGACTTTTGCAGCACGACGCCGGGAACAACGCTCAGTGCCTGCGCCACGTTTTGCTTATCCAGTTGCTGCATCGTTTCCTGGCCGAGAACCGTAGTGGTTGCGGCGGAGGCCGGACTTGACCAGACGGTCATGGTTTCGCTTTCCTGCCCAGCAAAAGCACTGTGCGCGAAAGCAAACGACAGGGCTGTGTAAAGACAACTTTTGTTGAAATTCATTATTTTTAGTCCATTTATTAATGTTATATGCCACGTGCGTCCGGACTCAGGCTAACTTTGATATCCGCGGGCGGAGCGTAGTAAGGCGCGGAAGTGATGAAAAGTCTGATGCCACAGTCGAGATAACTCGCCAGCGAGGCGAGGGTAATGCCGCCAGTCAGCGCCAGCGTGCAATGGGGGGCCAGAGAAGGGGCCTGACGGACAATTTCTGTTGCTTGCTCAGGGGTAAATTTGTCGAGTTGCAGGACATCGGGCGCGGCGCGTAGCGCGGCTAATGCCTCATCTGGCGTATCTGCTTCAACCACAATCTTTTTTTCTGGCGCATGGCGGCGTAAGCGCGCAATCGCGCCTGTCCAGTCGTTTGGATTGGTAAGAAAATGGCGGTGATTAGCAAACAGCAGTACCGTTTCGGCGCATCCTCCGCGATGGATAATGCCTCCCGCGGCGAGTATTGCTTGAGTCGCCAACAAACGCGTGCCGGGAATGGCTTTGCGGGTGCAGGCAATCTGCCCATCAGGATAGCGTTGGCGCAGTTGGCTCAACATGCTCTCAAGATAGCCTGAAAACCCACAGCTCCACTCCAGGACATTTTGTACCGCTTTCCAGCCCTGGTGCAGCGCCGCCGCATTCCCATGTGCGCGAATCAATCGCTGTCCTGCACTTACCTGTTCACCATCGGCCACCATGTCGCTGACGGTCAGCCCTAATGAGGTGAGCATTTGTCTGGCAACGGCGGTGCCGCTAACGCATCCGCCCTGGCGATGATAAAACGCCATAACGCCCGGCTGTGCGCCGATCCCCAACGCGCGGGTAGTCAGATCGCCGCCCTGAATATCTTCCAGCAGCAGCGCGTCGGTTTGCGCCTGCGAAAAGTAGATCATAGCAGCGCCTCCCGCGGCACGCTGTCCCACCAGATAAGCGCCCAGTCACGGCTGGCGGGGGCAATCGTGCGTGGATCCTGCTGTTGATACCAGGTTTCCAGACGTTCGACCTCATCGGCGCTCAATTCACCCATACTCCAGCGCACGTTTTCCAGAAAACGCGTCCAGGTGCTGTTGTCCTGCTGGCAGTTGGGTCCGCGGATAAAATCAACATGCGCGTGGATCCCCATCTGATACAGGACATTAAGCGCATAGATATAGTTGGGAAGCTCAATCACTTCGCGGCCCAGTGCACGCTGAATGGTGGGGGAAACGAAAGATGAACTGACGAGATGAGTGGTGTAAACCCGCAGTCGGGCCTGATTATTCAGTTTGGTCATCGCCTGGCGCATATCGGCAACCAGCGTAGAGCGCGAAGCGACGGCGATATCGCACTGGGGTAAATCATCCCAGTGTTCCTCCCAGGCCCGCTGCACCCACTGCACGTGACGGGCGTTCATTTGCGCAGCGCGGCGGGCAGCTACGCTAAGCATGCCCTGGCTGTAATCTACGCCGTAAATTATTGGCATCTTTTTAGCGAGCGCCAGCGAGACCGTACCGGGACCGCAACCCATGTCAAACAGCGACTCCGCCCCTTTCAGGTCGATTTTCCCCAGCAGTTGCAGCAGATAGCTGTCGGTTAATGAGGCGCAATTTTCCGCCATTTTTTCCGCACGTTTATCCCAGTGCTCCGGCTTTTTCTCGGTTCTGTTCGCCAGCTGTAACTGTTTACGGTAAAGATCGGCAAAATCAATGTCGTCAATGAGCATTCTTATTCCTTAGTTATGTGAGCCAAAGAGATGGTGAGCGATTTGTGACGGTGTAACGCGATACAGTTCCGCCAGGCGATCGGTGGCGAGCTGATGTTCAGGAAGTCCTTGTGACACTTCGCCATCCGGTTCAACGCGTACCACGCTGTCGGCGATTGCCCGGGCGTGCAACGGATGATGGGTCGACATCAGCATGGCCATACCCGAGTTTTTCAGCGTCACTAGCGTGTCGAGCAGACGGATTTGATGCCCAAAATCCAGGCTGGAAGCAGGTTCATCCAGCAACAAAAGACGCGGACGCTGCGCCAGCGCGCGGGCAATTAACACCAGTTGCCGCTCTCCGCCGCTCAGCGTGTTCCAGCGTCGGGGCGCCAGGTGAGAGATGCCCAGCATCGTCATCTGCTGGTGCGCATTTTCACGCTCTTTAGCGCCGGGAACCGCAAATGCCGCCAATTGCGGGGCCAGCCCCATCATCACCATGTCCAGCGCAGTGAAGGCAAACGCGCCGTCATGTGCCTGAGGAACCCAGGCAATAGCGGCGGCGCGTTGCCGATCGCTGAGATGATTTATGGCGACGCCATCAAGCAGAATGTCACCGTGAAGCGGCGAAAGAACGCCGAGAATGGTGCGCATCAGGGTGGTTTTTCCACTGCCGTTGGCCCCAATCAGACAACAGACGGAGCCGGGCGAAACCTGAAATGAGACATCGCGTAACACGGGCTGGTGACTGTGGTATCCCAACGACGCATGGCGGACGGTCAGAAGCGTCATGGGCGATTTCCCCGTAGCAAAAGCAGCAAAAAGAACGGTGCGCCAATAAATGCCGTCAGGATCCCCAGCGGGATTTCTGTGCTGCTCAGCGTGCGGGCAAGAGTATCGGTGAGCAGCAGCAAAATGGCGCCGATCCCCATGGAAACTGGCAGCAACTGCTGGTGGTTATTGCCACTGAGGAGTCTGCCGATGTGCGGTACAACCAGCCCAATCCAGCCGATAATGCCCGCGATGGCAACGGTACAGGCGGTGATTAACGTAGCGCAGACGATCAGTCCCAGCCGCAATCGCGAGACGTTGATCCCAAGCGATCGTGCTTCATCATCCGACAGGGTGAGCAGGTTCATGCGCCAGCGCAGCAGCAATAGCGGGACCAGTCCTGCGAAGATCAGCGGTGCCGAGAACCACAGATCGTGCGGTGTGATCGTCGATAAACCGCCAAGCAGCCAGAAAGTGATAGAGGGGAGTTGGGTATACGGGTCGGCCAGCGTTTTGATAAGCGAAATTCCCGCGCCACATACCGTACCCAGCGCAATCCCGACCAGAACCAGCGTTAACACCGGATCGTGTCGCTTAACTCGCAGGGTAATTAACCAGACACCGGCGACCACGAATAAACCGCCCATGAACGCATAAAGCTGAATGAACAGGATCGGTAAACCTAACAGGATTGCTAAACAGGCACCTAAACCCGCACCCGCCGCCACGCCGAGAATATCCGGCGAGACCAGTGGGTTGCGGAACATGCCCTGATAGGTGGTTCCTGCGCCCGCCAGCGCCGCGCCGAGCAGCAATGCAGCCAGTATGCGTGGCAGGCGGATTTGCCAGAAGACGATTTTGTCCTGCATTGGAACGCCATCTGTACCGGCCACGAGATTCAGAACCTGCTGTGCATCCAGGCGATACGCGCCTGATACCGCAGCGACGCTCGCGCAAAGCACCACCGCAGCAATCATCAGAAAACCGAGGGTTGATGTTTTCATCAGACTGCCACCAACCTTTGATACTGTGCGTCGCTTAGCGTGGTGTGCCAGAACAATTCACTGTAGCGCTGCATATCGGCTTTAAAGCTCGCGTTAACCTGAGGATCAAGCCAGGCATGAAGGCGGCGTAACCCCAGTAAACGGTTGATGCCAGGAGGTGCATCCAGCCAGCCAAACGGCAGACCGCTGAGAAACAGAATGCGCCGGTCAGCAACCGCTTTGACTCCTTGCCAGACCGGATCTTCTCGTAGGAACTGCGCTGTCACTGCATCCTGCACCAGGATAATATCCGGCTGCCAGCTGAGCAGATTTTCCATTGAGACCTGTGTGAGCCCCTGTCGTCCGGGGATGTGCGCCACATTGTGCAACCCCAGTAGTTCTGCTGCTTCGGTATGCAGAGAACCTTGTAAACCAGTCTCCAGTCCTCTGGCACCGCGCGCGGCATAAAAACGCAGATTCGCCGCGGGTGAATGCGAGAAAGCTATTGCATCATCGATAAATCGACGGGCCAGCGCGGCCTGCATTGCGGTTCGCGAGACGACGCCCAATACTTCACCGACTGCGCGTAACTGTTCTGGGGTATGGCGCAATTCGCCGTTAATCAGCAGCCAGGGAATGTGTGTTTGTGCGCTCACTTGTCTGGCCTGAGAAAGCCAGGTTTCATCGGCATTACCGCAGTCAATAACCAGGTCAGGTTTAAGCGCCAGGAGTGCTTCAAGCGAGAGCGTGCTGGCGCGCCCCGCCAGCCTGCCGAGTTTCGGCAAAGTCCGAATGTTATCGTTAAACGGGATGGCGGTCTGGCGAGAGAAATCAAAGGAGGAAAGCCCCACCAGTTTTTCCGGTGCGACGGCCAGCAGCAGCATGTCAGCAGGCGCGCCCGCGCTGACCACGCGTTGGGTCGTTTCTGGCTTCGGAGAGTCTCCAATGGCCACAGTCAGCGAGGTTTGAGCAAACGCGGGAAGATGGCGTAGCAGCAGTGCAGATGCCACGAGTTGGGCAAACATCCGTCTTGTCAGTGGCATTATTGTTATCCTGAAGGTTACAAAATCGCTATATATTTACATATACAGCGAATAAAAACATGTTCAGAATCAATTTCTCACGGATGAAAACCCCGGATACCCCATAAGGGCTAGAGGCCATAGAGACAGCTGGAAGGGGGAAATATAAGAAAGAAAAATCCGCGACGAAGCGCGGATTCAGGAAGTAAAACGGCTCAGGCTATGATGTTATGGCGTCGGTTGAGTCTGTTTTTTAGACTCGACTGGCGCAGTACTTGCCGGGGTAGGTCGTGATGCGGGTACGTTGTCACAGGGCTTTTCTTTGGCGCAAATCAGGTCGAGCATTTTCAGCGTTACGCCGTTGGTCCAGCCGAAACCATCCTGCAACGGATACTCACCGCCGCCACCGCCGGTTCCAGTGGTGCTCACGTCATACTTCTCAACCAGCTTTTTCTCGCGATCGTAGGTGTGTTGAACATTGGTGAGGAATCGCCAGGTCACGTCCATGGCGACAGTATCCTGACCGTAATTCTGTAACCCGGATGCTGCTACCCACTGGAGCGGGGCCCAGCCATTGGGAGCATCCCACTGCTGGCCGCTTTTCACCGACGTGGTAGCAAGGCCGCCCGGTTGCAGCAGATGTGCCTGGGTGGCCGTGGCGACTTTACTGGCGCGATCTTTTGCCGCTGCATTGACATATAGCGGGAACAGGGCGGCAGCCGTGAGCTGGTTGCGTACTTTGTGGCTTTTCAGATCGTAGTCGGCATACCAGCCTTCTTTGTCGTTCCACAGGTACTTCTCGATCCCTTTTTGTCGGGCATTAGCGAAGCCATCGTACTGCGCCGCTTTGGCATCATCACCAGCAGCCTTGCTGGCGAGGGAGATCATTTTTTCCATTTTGTACATCAGCGCATTGAGATCGACCGGAACGATGCTGGTGGTGCGCAGAGTGCCCAGCTGATTAGGATTGTCCATCCAGCGGGAACTAAAATCCCAGCCGGACGCGGCTGCTGAACGCAGGTCGCGGTAGATTTCTGTGGCCGGGCGGTTCGGGTTGCTTTTAGCGGTGGCGATATCCTCTACCCACGACTCTGGCCGAGGCGAATCGCGCTCATCCCAGTAGCGGTTCAAAATGGTGCCGTCATCCAGTTTAACTACGCGCTTATTTTGCTGACCGGGCTGGAGTGTTTCGACGCCCTCCATCCAGTAGCTGTACTCTTTGAGCATCTGCGGGAGGTATTTTTTCAGCGCGTCATTTCCGTCGTGCTGCGCCAGCAGTTCAACCATAAAGGCAAAGAACGGCGGTTGCGAACGGCTCAGGTAGTAGGTGCGGTTACCGTTAGGAATGTGTCCCCAGGAATCAATCTCGTAAGCGAAGTTTGCCACCATGTCCGAGACCTTATCCCAGTGATTGCTCTCGGCAAGCCCCAGCATGGTGAAATAGCTGTCCCAATAATATATTTCGCGAAAACGCCCGCCAGGTACCACATACGGTTCCGGGAGCGGCAGCAGCGAATCCCATTTTTCAGCGTCGGTTGTCGAACGGGTGAGTACCGGCCACAGGCCATCGATATGTTCGCGTAATGATTGCCCGGCCGGGGGCACGTATTTCTCGCCGTCTTTCGGCAACGTAAAATTCACCTCGACAAAATGACGTAAATCGAATCCGGACTGGTTTTTCTGCATCCGGTAATCGGCAAGGATCATTAATGGATCGCTGTTTGGCACCGCGTCTGCAAAGGTTTTCTGGTCAGGAAACAGTTTGGCTGTTTGTACATCGTTAAACAGGGGGCCAAGCAGAATATCAGGCGGCGCAGGCGTAGCGGCTGGTGCGTCCTCGGCGTTGACAGTAAAAGAGGAAAGGGCAAAAAAGGTGCTTGCGAGCGTCAGTTTTATTGCAACAGAGAGCAGGCCAGGATGGCGAGTTGCTGGCGTTATCATCGGTTAATCTCCTTAGTGGCGTGCCGAAGTAGCGGCATTTACCATGAGAAAACCTTAGTTCAGGAATGACCGTTGCGCGTGATCGGCTCCCCATTTTGCGAATAAACAGACATTTCCCGGCGTGAATAGAGAAGAAGCACACCCTTTGTTGGAAAGGGTGTGCTTCGGTATCAGTTTGCGCGGGTTATCCGCTGTGTAACACAGTCAATGGTCAGAGTATCGCCCATCTTGATGCTATCGAGAGCCGCGCCTTGCTGACACATCCAGCACAGCCCCATTTCACGAGCGATAATCGCCGGATGCGAGGCTTCGCTGCCGTCCCGCAGGCAGATACCTTTGATGGTCTTCGGATCGAGTTGCAGTACCGTAGACGGATAAATGACATCAGCGACCAGGATAGTGGGGCGCAAGAACGCGGGAATTTGTGCGCTCTCTCCCGTCAAATGCTGCAGTGAACGGGACAGCAAATCTTCAATATCAATGTATCGCGCCTGCAGATAAGGATCATCGAGCTGTAAATACTGCTGGCTGAGATCGCTCAGCACCTGATGCCAGGCCCAGGCGGCGCTGCACTGCTTTTCGCGCATTACATCGCAGGCCATTTCAAACAGTTCAGGATCGTCCAACAGCGTATGGTGACCGGAGAAGATGGCGGCGATATCTGCGGAATATCGTTCTTCAGCAAGTGCGGTGAGTTCGCTCAGATCGTTCAGCGTACTTTGGATGGCGGTCTGTAATCGCTGCTGCTCAGCCTGGAGTGATGTGGCTGGCTGCGGGTTTACCTCGGGCGAGAACGGGGTGTGACAGAATGCCGTCCCCGTGACTTTTGAGGGAGCCTGAGTTGCCTTGTTATCAGCATTAGCGGACTCGAGCGATTCACCAAAATTCTCTGCTGCCAGCTGTTTAAATGCGGCCAGCGCATCCTCTGCCTGTTCGCCTTTGGCAATCAGGCGTAGCGTGTCATTACAGCGTACCTGCAGCAGAGCTATCTGATTCAGGCTATCAGGAACCACACACTTGCCGTTTTTCTCCAGCCATATGTCGGCGTTAAAACCAGACAACGCGGAAACCAGTCGCGAAGCCGGTCGAACGTGGATGCCGTTAGGGTTTTTCACCACAATGGCAACAGAACGGGCATCTGCATCGGGAGACAGTGCAGCAGATGCGGGTTTCGCTGCGGATGGCGAAGGTAAACCCAGTTGCTCACATTTGGCGTCGAGGGCGTTCATGGCATCACGGATGACCCGATCGATATCAGCACCCGCGGCGGCGCTAACCGTCGCGGCCAGTGTGCCTTCAACCAGTGGTGCTGCGCACAAACGCACTTTGGCGGAAATGCCAGGGTCGAGCAGTTCCAGCGCGGTTTCCGCACTCAGTAATGCACTACCGATATCCATCATCACCAGCACGTGGTCCGTATCGGCCACGGACTCGATGGCTTCCATCACCTTGATCGGATCGGTGCCAATCGGATTCTCAGGATCATCAATGCCTGCGGCAATGGCGATTTTGCAATCACCGCCCATTAACATCTGCCGGGCCAGCGTCCCGACGCCTTCGCCCAGTTGGGCGCTGTGAGAAACAATAACCAGGTTTACCATCGCTTTATCCTTACTCTCTGGACGCCTGAGCTAGCATTTGCATCATAAACATGACCGACGTTGCGCCGGGATCCTGATGCCCAATACTGCGCTCACCAAGATAGCTGGCACGGCCTTTGCGAGCCTGCATGGTGATGGTGCTTTGTGCTGCGGCTTCCGCTTGCTGGCTTGCCGCTTCCAGCGCTGCCTGTACGCTTAACTTTTGCTCGCAGGACTGACGTAAAGATTCGACCACTGGCAGCCAGACGTCGCACATGGTTTTGTCGCCAGGTTCAGCCTTACCGCGGCTAATCACACCTTCTGCGCCATCACGCATCATTTGATACAGCTCTTCAAGCGTCAGGCTTTGATGAGCCTGAGTCACCTGGGCGGCGCGAATAAAAAAGGTGCCAAACAGCGGTCCACTGGCCCCGCCGACGCTTGAGAGCAGCACCATACCGGTGTTTTTCAAAATAAAGCCGATGTCTTTGTCTGCGATGGACGGCAGCTTTTCAACGACTTTGCTGAAACCACGATGCATGTTCAGACCGTGGTCGGCATCGCCGATCTCCCGGTCAAGTCCGGTGAGAAAATCACTTTCTGTGGTGAAGATCTCGCCGCAACGATAGAGCCAGTTAACAATTTGCGTTCTGTTGAGGGACATCATGAATCTCCTTATTTACCCCAGTTGAGGGCAGGGGTGTGAACCGGTGCATCCCATAAGCTCAGCGTTTCGTCATCTACCTGTAACAAGGTGATCGAGAAACCGGTCATATCCAGAGAGGTACAGTAAGAACCGATCAGGTTGCGCTCAATGACGATGCCTGCATCCTGACAACGGCTTTCCAGGCGGTTATACACGCCGAAGAGTTCAGACAACGGCGTCGCGCCGAGATTATTGACCAGCGCAATAACGCGATCGCCACTTTGTAACGCACGCTTGCTTTCTTTACCTTCCTGCCACGTGCCCTGGACGTTGTCCCAGTGGCGGAGTGTACGGCTGTAGTTACCGTTTTCCAGCAGGGTATCGAACATTTCATCAACGGTCTGATCGAGAGAGGTGAAGGGGCGACGGTCAATGCCGGGTTCCCCGTGGATACCTACGCCAAACTCCATTTCGTTATCCTGCAGCGTGAACGACGGTTGTCCAGCGGCTGGAACGGTACAGGCGCCAATGGCTATGCCAATGGAGTGGCCCTGGTTATTCAGCTTACGGCCCAACGCCGCACAGGCTTCCAGCGAATCACCGCGTTCGGCGGCCGCGCCGACCAGTTTTTCGATCAATACGGTATTCGCCACGCCACGTCGACCGGCGGTATACAAACTGTCTTTCACCGCCACGTCGTCATCCACCACCATGGTGGTGACTTTGACACCGCTTTCATGCAGCAGCTCGGTGGCGGTTTCGAAATTAAGAATGTCGCCGGTGTAATTTTTGATTATCAGCAGCACGCCTTCGCCACCGTCAATTTGCATGGCGCATTCGAACATTTTATCCGGCGTGGGTGAGGTAAAAATCTCACCTGGACAGGCGCCAGAGAGCATGCCCTGACCAATGTAGCCGCAGTGCATAGGTTCGTGTCCGCTGCCGCCACCGGAAAGCAGAGCCACTTTGCCCATCACCGGCGCATCTGCGCGGGTGACATATACCGGATCCTGATGCAGTGCCAGGGAAGGATGCGCTTTCGCCAGTCCGGCGAGTTGTTCATTCAGTACGTCTTCAACACGGTTGATCAATTTTTTCATTATTTATGCTCCGCAGACAGTCCTGGATGGCTGCCAAATTCGGGCAGGCATCTGATGTAGGGTATCGGTTGGTTCAACGTCACGGCGACCGCTCGCTGCCGATAAGGTAATTTTGCACACGGGTACGCAAAAGAAAATTGCTGTGAAAGGCGTTTCAATACGGAACGCCATCATTTTATAACGTTCCATATTGAAACGTAGTGGTGCATAAAACAGCGAAAATGAGAGATCGGGCAGTATTTAATGGGGAAAGACTACGTGCAGGATTTTGCTAAAAAAAACCACCTGCCAGGCAGGTGGTTTATGCGAGGGAAAATTATCGGTATTAGCCCGGATAAATTCCGCGATCTTTACGTGCCAGCAGAATGCGTTCGCAGGCAACAATGTAGGCTGCGGTACGCAGGGAGCAGGATTTCTCAGCTGCTTTTTCCCATACGTGCACCATTGCATCAGTCATGATTTTGTCCATGCGATTATTGATCTCTTCTTCACTCCAGAAGAAGCTTGCCATGTCCTGGACCCATTCGAAGTAGCTGACGGTTACGCCGCCTGCGTTACATACGACGTCAGGTACCACGATGATACCGCGGCTTGCCAGCATATCATCGGCATCCGGGTAAGTCGGGCCGTTAGCGCCCTCAAGTACCAGTTTGCAGGTCAGTATTTCTGCACGCTGACGGGTAATCTGTCCTTCCAGCGCGGCAGGGATCAGGATATCCATCTCCACGCTCCAGAAGGCTTCGCTGGCGATGGTTTCAGCGCCTGGGAAACCGGCAATCTGTTTGTGCTCCAACTGCCAGGCAGACAGCGCGGTCATGTCGATACCCGTGGAGTTAAACAGCGTTGCGGTGTGATCCTGAATAGCGACGACACGCGCACCCGCTGCGGCGAACAGGCGGGCGGCTTCGCTGCCGACGTTACCGAAACCTTGTACCGCCACGCGAGCGCCTTCAACTTCAATGTTCGCACGGCGCGCGACTTCCAGACCGCTGACGAAAACGCCGCGACCGGTGGCTTTATCACGGCCTAACGAGCCGCCGAGGTGAATAGGTTTACCGGTGACCACACTGGTCACGGTGGTGCCGTGGTTCATGGAGTAGGTATCCATCATCCAGGCCATGACTTTTCCGTTAGTACCTACATCCGGCGCAGGAATGTCTTTCTGCGGCCCAATGATAATGCCGATTTCGCTGGTATAACGGCGGGTTAAACGCTCCAGTTCACCTTCAGAAAGTGAGAACGGATCGACGCGCACACCGCCTTTGGCTCCGCCGTACGGCAGGTTCAACGCTGCGCATTTGATGGTCATCCATGCAGACAGGGCCATCACTTCATTAAGATCAACATCAGGATGATAACGCACACCGCCTTTGCCCGGACCGCGGGAGAGGTTATGTTGCACGCGATACCCTTCAAAATGACGGATAGTGCCGTCATCCATCTGCACCGGGATATCGACAATAAGCGCGCGTTTTGGGTGGCGCAGGGTGTCCACCCAATGGGAAAGTTCGCCCAGGTAAGGGGCCACACGCTCGATTTGTTGCAGGTAGGTATTCCAGGCAGATGTGCTGCTATCTGAAGCGTAAGATAACTTATCCATGATAAACCTTAGTTATAAAAGTAATATGTTCTTAATTTGGCCGTGGTATACAGTGAATCTCACCATATAAACCTAAATTTAACATTTTTTTCATAGAACAGCCTGCCTGGCTGACACGGATTATCGGTATGAGTAGTGTGGGTTTTGGCTTGGTGGTGAATAGTTATTCTTTATTTTGGCTGTCATCGCGGTTGTTTTGCGGTTTATGTAGTTTAATATGCATAACTTGTAAAAATCGCAATTTGTCAGATTTATGACGCACCTCTAAAAGTAAATAATATGATAATAAAATGTGTTTGCTTTATTGCTGTTAAGCTGGGCGTCAGTAGGTCACGGCGATGGTGACAGTATCGGCATAGTTGTCTGGCGTGTAGTTCGCGCTGGGAACGGTGGCGTAAACCGGGTAGGTAGTCGTTGTCCCCGTGCCGTTGCCCGCAACGGTATTAAGCGCAGTATTGCCCCAGATCGTACCGGAAGGACCTGGCGTCGAACTAAGCTGGTAGGGGACTTTATCCGTATTTGACCCCGTGCCTGCCATCAAGCCGCTGCCTGCCGTATTGCCGTTGGAGGGTTGAAGTCCGATGGTGTAAGGGGTGTTATTAGAGCATGCTACGCCAACGGTGTTTGACGCCGTGAGATTACGACCCGTTCCGCTGGTGGGGGCAAAGCTGATGTTAGTCGCGGAGGTGATATTACACTGTTTGCTGACAGCAGCTGTGACGGTGAAAGGAAACCTGGCGGCAACGGTATCACCACAGGTGGTCGGTGGGAAAAGCAATCCAGGATTAAGGGTGACAAGGGCTGTCGCCGCCGTATAGCTATCCTGATAGTTTCCGGGGACGGCGGCGATTTGTGGCGTGACGATCTGCGCCGATACCGTGAGTGAACCCGTCACTGGCGTCAGATTCAGCAGGTTAAGCTGTACCATCGGAAAAGTGGTTCCGGTCTGGTATTGGCTCCCCCAAATTTTGCTGTGTCCGGGATCCTGGTAAAGCTGGTATGCCAGCGTTCTGGCGGGGTTTCCGCTTAACGACATATTTCGCGGTGTCACCTGGCCACTGACGGCCGAGGCGCCAATATTAAAACAGAGATTGATCCCTGCCAGCACGTCACCAAGCTCTTTGGTGCAAGTGTAACTGAACGTCATTGATGACGTTGCGCCTGTCGCAGACAGTGGATTGACCGAACCTAAATTTATGGCTTGCACATTGCTCACCGAACAGGTTACCGCATGGCTAATTGCCGGACAAAAAAGTACGGCAGCGATGAGTAGCAGATGTCTTAACCTCATGAGCGCACTCCTGTTAGTGTGGGCGACAAACCAGTGGACCTATTTGCACAATCCCCTTTGCTGACGCGGGATAGTCAAATTGCACGCGACAACTACCGATGTCCGTATCAACGCGCAGCGTGTTGTGCTGCTCCAGGGTGTCGAACCAAGTCATTCCATCAAAGCCAACGACAGACGATTGTCCTTTTCCGTTGATGGCGTAAGCCATGCTGCCTTCAGGAATTGGCTTACCCTGATTGTCGACGAGGATAATCTGCGCAGCGCGGACGGGGGTGATGCCAAAGCTAACCAAAGTACCGGAACGATCGGCTGGCGTGGCATTCGTCTCAACGCGTGCGATCCGCATATTGGCAGGGAGATCCATCGGGTCAATACTGATCAGGTTTTTTTGATAACTGTTCAACGGGGTGACCAGCAGTAGTCCCTGGTCATCGCTGCGGCCAATCAGGTTATTTTGCAATTTGACCGGAACATCAGGCACGCCGTCAGTTGAGACGACGGCAAAACCATTATTGATTTCTCTTGCTGCAAACAGGCCGCCTCCCATGGTCACCAGCGATCCGGTTGCGCCTGCATAACCGTAATGGTTATCCGGTAAACGGCTGAATCCCGCGTACGCTTTACCATAACGTCCCAGATATCCCACTTCGCCCTGGCCACTTTGCCGGGAAGCCTGCTGACTGGCAGCCAGATTCCAGCCCCAGCCGCCGTCGGCAGGGGGCGTCAGGCTGGCGTTGAGCTGGTAACCGGTTTCGTCGTTGGTACGTTGTAGGGTGCTGCTGGCGCTCAGATTGTTGTCGGTCGTGATGGTTACCATCAGATAGAGGCTACGATCGCGGTTGTCGTCAATGTTCTGGTTGAATCCGGCATTCAGTGAGATGTTGTCGGTGAGAGATTTAAACCAGCTGGCATTGGCGTAGCGCACCGCATTTTCGTGTGGATATCGAAACTGCAAATAGCTCAGGCTGACATTTCCAGCTGCTTCCAGCGAATAACCAATAACCGTGTTGCTGTTAAGCGTGGGGGGCGGCTCACAGTAATGGGTGGCGACATCGCGATAATCGCCGGAAGTTGCCGTGGTACTGGTACTGAAATTAAACCGTTCGCCGGACCAACGGTAACCAAAACTGTACAAAAACCCGTTCTTTCCTGAGTCGGTACTTGCGGCAAGTGAGGTCGAAAACGTGCCGCTGCGGGTTCCTGGGATCCAGTCGTTACTGAAGCCCGCGTTAATCAGTCCATCGCTGGTTTCCGCGTGAGTCCCGGCGGTGAACGTATTGCTAAACCCGCGACGCCACGTAGCGCTCAATACTGGTGCGCTGGCATAATCAAAAGAGGAGTAACCATAATTTTCGCGTACCGTGCCTAATTCTGCCGACCAGGCGGTTAATCCTTCCCGCAGGAGTTGCTGATCGTTGTAGAACGAGAAATTTTGTACGCTCGTTCTGCCCAACGCATCTGTCATCATCACCTGACCCGTTCCCGCGCCGCTGATGTTAGGCATTGTGTTGATCTGAAAGCTACCTGCGGGGACTTCTCCGTTGTAGTACCTGACGCCGTCGACGTACAGCTCAACGTTTGACGGTAACGTCGCGGATCCCAGATATGCTGGAAGCGGGGTGGTTGGCATATAGGGCTGTAACCCAAAATCGGTGCCTATCTGAATGCCGCCGATTCGCGTCGGTCGGGACCAGATGAGTGAACTAGTCAGGGTATCGCCAACGGTTAACGCCAACATCGAATCAGGAAATGACGTACGCCAGCTGGTGTCGAGGCGCTCAACGCTGTTATCGGCATATTCCTCGGTAGAGTACTGCGTCAACTGAGTGGTGCTGAGCACGCCGGTCGCATTGAAGGCGCGAATTTCGCTGAAGGTATTGATTGCGCTTTCATCCCCCTGTTGCGTATAGATATCATAATTGAGCAGCGCCCCGCGTGATGTTGTTGCCGTTGGCGCGGTTTCGGTGGGCGAGTTAAGCTGCGTGGTCGCAAGATCGAGTGAACTGAGCGGCGCAGTAAGCGAGAGCGTTTGCAACTGAACGTTGTAGTCAATGGTTAGCTGGGGGATATCGTTCAGGCAGACGGCGTTAGTGGCGTCTGGAGCAAAGCGAAAGCCCATTTTACGCAGAGTATCTGCTCCTGCATAAAGCTTTCCATTATCGTAGCCAAAATGAACCAGCCCAACGGGATTCCCATTTAAGGTGACGTCGAGATACAAATCGACTCCCGTAATCTGCGAGGCGCTATTAATAACACCATTTTCGTTCTGGTTATTATTCAGCGTTTGTGCGCAAACCATTCCCGATATTAATACTCCATTGAGAAAGCAATATTTCACCAGAAGCCAGGATCTGTTACAGATCTTGTACTGTTTTTTGGCCATTGATTGTGACTTCAACTTTCCCGCCGTAATGATTATTCCTGGCTGACGGGGAAACTATCCAGCGCATTGTTGATCCGGGTAAAACGTAGCCTAATAGTCCGGGTGTAATGACTTTTTTAGTACCGTCAGGGCTTATAAATGTTGCAGCAGATAACTGTGCATGCCCATTTCCCTGATTACTGACTTCAATAAATTTTTTGCCATCCAGCTGCTGTAATTTCCATTGCAGTTTTGCCTGCGTTTGTGCCGCTGATGTTGGTTGAATGAAAACGGGAACAGAATAATGCAGCACAAACTGAAGCTTGTTTTTTTCTACTTTTGCAGGCGGTAACTCATCTATCGACAAACGATAAGCGTCTTCGGCATGTGCCGAGGGAGGGCTTGTACGAATAACGCGTATCAGCTGTCGTTCTCCAGGGGCCAATGCCAACATCGGCGGGCTAATCACCAGCCCCTGAGAGGGAGAAAGTTTGTCGTCATAAGCGCTTTGACTCCAGCGAAAAACCCGAACCTGGGCATTGAGCACATTTTCACCCGCGTTACTCAGCCAGATACCATCGGCATTTTGCGTCGCTTGCAACGTTAACGTGACCGGGGCTATTTGCAGTCCGCTGGCGGTGGCAAGATTGACGCTTGCAACCATCCCTAGCAGGCATGCGCAGGCACACTGCTTTACAGGCAGTTTTACTCTCATATGGCTTCCTGAAGTTAGTAGTTAACGTTAACCGTTACCGTGTCGGCATAGTCGTCAGGAGTGAAGTTGGCGCTCGGTGCGGTGGCATAAACAGTATACGTTTGCGCCAGACCTGTGCCCGTCGCCGCTACCCCATTTCCAGGTGCGGTGTCGGTGGCGGTATTCCCCCACACCGGACCTGTTGCTGATGTACGATTTAGCTGATAGGGCACTTTATCGGTATTGGTGGCAGCGTTAGCTACGGAGGACATGGCGCCAGATCCCGTTGTCGTCCCTCCATTGGCAGCCGACGGTGCCAGACCGATAAAATAGGGCGTGGTTTTTGAGCAATTAATTGAAATAGTGTTGCTTGCACTGGTATTTGTCGCCGTGGTATTCACCGGACCAAGTGTAATATTTGAAGCCGAACCGGCAGTCACGGTACAGGCCTTTTGAATCGTCATCAGCACCTGAAATGTTCCGTTAACGGTTGCTGCATTTGCCACAGAAATAATGGAAAAGGCGCAGCAACAAAGAATTAAGCGTTTGTCTAAGACTAGAGCCATATCCTTTACCTTTTTCAAATAACCACATTTATTACTTTAGAAAAACAATAATGTGGCACAAGAAGACATAATTTAACCCTAGAATAAGTATTAGACGTACGCCAGTTGAACTAATGAATTTTACTTAGGAAAAAGGTGATGTCGTCTGCAAAAAAATAATACCAATGGGTTAGTATATTGTTTTATTTTTATGCTATGGCCGGGGTTAAGTCAGGAGGATAGAGGGCAACATATTCCTTGGGTGGTACTAAAAATAACCAGCCAAAAAATGAGAGTTGTATGATTTATCTTACACGTATTACGTGTAGGTTACGGGCTGTGGAAAATGACCTTATAACCTTGTTCATTCCAGTGTTGGAGCAGTTCATTTTGTCTGCGGGTTGGCGTAATACCGGTCCAGACAAAAAGGGTTTGCCCAGGGAAAAGTTCAGGTCTTGGCGATTCAATGGGTTCAGCCAGAACGGCAATATGCCAACCAGATTGCGATAAGCGCCAGGCTTCGAGCCACAGACGGGTTCTGTCTTCAACATCCCAGGCCATCAGGAGGGCATCCTTTCCTGACTTGCGCCGCGTTTCAGACAGCAGTGTGGCAACATATTCAATCAATGCGCCATCAAGCATGCTGTTCATTATGCGGGATGTATTATGGTCAAGTATCAGCCGTTGACGTACGGGAAGATAAACGTGATCGATCAGCGCATCTACGGGGTGAACGCGACCGAGTGCGGTAATTTTGGCTCGCAGCTTCGGCGGATGCGCCATGCGAAGAATGCTCATCATCTCTTCTTGTAATTGATTCCAGTCGTCGTCAGCTTGACGGGTACTGGTTTCCAGCAATGCCTTAACTTTCCCAACAGGTATGCCATTGCTAATCCAACGTTTTATTTCTTCAATACGCTGAATATCTTCTTCATCAAAGAGTCGGTGGCCACCTTCACTGCGTTGAGGTTTGAGTAAACCGTAACGTCGTTGCCATGCCCGAAGGGTGACAGGATTTATCCCGCAACGTTCTGCGACATCCCCAATGCTGTAATAAGCCATAGTTCCCCCGGACACTCCTGATTCTCCGTCACCGATATGCGGTTCCTGTTACTTTGTACAACATGCATCAAATTGTACAAAACATACAGAGGATTCTAGCAAAATTAAGATTTACTTTACTATCACGCAGGGAGTAAATGCTGAATTTTTATGTTCAGCATGAGGGCGGTTGTGGTGATTGTTTATTTATAACAATGCGTTAGTTATTTTGACGCTGAGAAATCATTTTTCTCTGGCCATGCAACAGACGGAATACCATTCAGGCAGGCTTGTGCAAAAAGGTTACCCTGGAAGATTTCAATACCTGCGGACTCAAGCCACATCCACTCTTCAGGTTTTTCAACGCCGACTGCGGAAATCATGATTTCCAGTGAAGTGCAACATTTGATAATTGCCTGAATGATGGCCTGTCTTGGTCCACTTTTATGCACATCCGTGATCAGCTCGCGGCTTATCTTAATTCGGTCGGGTTGAAAACGAGACAGAAGCTGAAGCCCGGCAAAACCTGCCCCAAAATGATCTATCGCCACACAGATCCCCGCAGCCTTGAGTGACTTTACGGCCTGCGCGAACGTATCAAAGCGCGATATAACTTCGCTTTCGGTAAACTCTACAATGATTTGTTCAGGCACCAGTCCGTGCGCCGCGATTTCGTTTATCAGAAAGCTGACTGCATCGGGTTTGTTTACCAGGGTCATGGGGAGCAGATTGACTGACAGCATTTTGTCGTTAAGTCCCAGCGCGCTTGCCATTGCAAAAGCAGTCTTTTTGCTCTGCAGATCCGCGGTATACAGTTCTTCAGGATTTAAGTTGCCAAAATAAGTTGCGGGCGTTTCACCGTCTCTACCACGAATAAGTGCTTCCAGAGCAATGACGCGCTGCGACATAGGATCGATAATGGGTTGAAAAGCAAAGCTGAAATCGATATTGGACTGGAGTGTGCTTTCATCCAGGAGAGTACAAGAGTTGTCGGCAATAAAACTCCAGTAATCAGGCGCAGGTATTTCAAAATAACTCGATTTTTCCGTCGCAAGGACAAATGTGCGGAAAAACTGTAATGCCCGGTCATCATAGGTGAGCTGAAATTTTGATGTTCCCTTGTTAAGTACCGCTTGCAGGACGTCATTGCGTTCATGTTTTTGTAAATCAAATAACTCCATTCCCACCTTTCCGAATCTTCTCGCAGGCGCGTAATCACACATCAGCTCAACGATATTGTGGTGCCGTGGGTCGTTACATATACAACGATAAATCTCTTTTACCTGCTCCTCAGGTCCTTCAAGCAGTTGGAAAAAGTGGCGGCCATTAAAGAGTAAAATCCCCGTAACATCGGATCGCCGGTTTTTTAGATTTGCGGCTGTCACCATATCCTCAAGCGCTCTGAGGGGGGCGTCATCACGTAGATGGCTACGGTAAATAATGGTCGTGAGCATGGACAGTCCGGGATCAAGGGAAGGGAAGAGATATGGACAGTATCAAACAAACCAGCTTATGTCCTGATTTTAATACATTATTCTAACTTTATTTTTACAAACAAAGACCCTCAAACAGATCGAATTCATTCGTTAAACGAAGTGAATTGTACAATCTAATTTGATTTCATGTAGTTTGGTATTTATCTAACTTACTGATTGTATTGATTTAGCACTTTTTAATAAAAATTGATGGTTCTCGTTGTACACATTTTTGGTACAACTTTGCTACTGTTATAAAACTTAATATTCACCAGCATTTTGTTACAGGAGCATGACATGCAGCAGCATACCGTTCGCACTGATACTGCAAGCGCGATTTCTCGTTACTTTGCGAAGGCGCATCTGCCAACTCAACAGGAAACATTGGGAGAAATCGTCACTGAGATACTCAAGGATGGACGAAATCTGAACCGCAAATCACTTTGCACCAAGCTTCTGTGTCGTCTTGAAAAAGCATCTGGGGAGAAAGAACAGAAACATTACAATGCGTTAATTGGCCTGCTTTTTGAATAAAATAAACCCCTTACTTATAGGGGTAAGTAGTGAAGGAGTTATGAAGAAAACTGATAGTGAACGCCTGAAACATGAAATTACAGGTTTGGCTGTGCTAGAAATTTTGCGAATGCATACAGACGTTTCGTTAGCTGCAGTGATTAAGCAATTGCGACTTATGCAGGCCAGTGAAATAGATGGCACACGCAAGCAATTAATTGACAGCGTTATCAATGATTTTACAAACATTAATCCGGGGAAGATAAGTAGAAAACCGGATAAAACCAGAGATGAGAGTGCTTTCAGTGCCAGCAAAAACCCTAAATTACATTAAAGATAATCTTCCAGACTATACAAGCGAGGTTACCATGCTTCATGAAATTAATGTCCACAGTGTAATGACGGATAAAGCTTTATCAAGTTACTTCCATAATGCAGGTGAGCTATTAGCAGATGAGTCTGTGGTATTGGGTCAGGCGGTAACCAATGTAATTCTGGCAGGTGATAATGTTAATAATAAAAACATCATTTTAAGCCTGATTAGTTCTCTGGAATCAACAGTTGACGTTGTCCAAGCAGATGTTATCAGAAAAACCCTGGAAATAGTGCTGCGCTACACAGCTGACGACGTCTAAAAAGTCTTCATATTAATATAATATGTACAGTACCTTTGTTATATGCTGAAAGCACTCATGCTGAGCATTTTTTTGATTAAGACTATACATAGCACCCTCTCTAGAACAATTGTGATTTTTCATTGAGGCCATAATGATGAACATCGTTCAGGAACACACTGGAAACGCAGATTTATGGATTGATGATATTTTTATCAGGCAAGGGCTAAAGAATATTCTTGCAGATATTGTTTTCGAAGATGATAAGACGCATCTGGTTTTTTTCACCGCCAATCACTTTGAGGCGGTAAAAAGGCAAAATTACGATCTGAAAACGCATCGTCTGGTACTGCTGATTGATGGTCATCTGTACAGATATCTCAATGATTTATCACTTTACAGACTGCCAATAGATGTTAGCGTTGCCACATTCAAACAATTTATTATTGATATTACTCGTTCTGGCGGTATACACGACAATCAGTCAGAACTAAATATTTCGCTGACTGCGCGAGATAAATATATTTTAACGCAGTTAGGGGAGGGGCGAACTATTTTTGAGATATCCGCTTTGTTAAATCTACATTTAAAAACGATTTACCAGGCCAGGCAGAATCTGATCAAGAAGCTTGGTTGTTCTGGGCTGATTGATTTTCAGGGAATACTGCGAGCGAAAATATTCCGCAACTGGCTGGAACATGCCTGAGTAAATCGACAGTTCGTACTTACTGTTGGGGGATACGACAGGGCCAATGGCCCTGTCCGATATATTTTAAACTTCGCTACTCTGTCACCAGTTCATTTCCCATCTTCTGCTGATGATGCTTTTTGCTCAACGAGAAATAGCCAAATATTAGCGTTATTACCACAATGCTGGCCATAATCAGGAAGATTTCCTGATAGCCCACTTTATCAAACAACTTACCGACAGGCAGTGACAGCACGATAATGCCAATGGAACTGGCGATATTGAAGCCAATGAGATATATCGTTGATGACAGGCGTTTGTCAAAATTCGCTACGCTGAATTTAAACACTGAAATAACAAACAGTGGAACTTCCAGCGCATGAAGCATTTTAATCAAGGAGATAATATAGATATCGGTGAACAGTGCTGAACCCAGGATTCGACAGGCCATGATTGTGCCACCCAGCAGCAATGCGGATTTAGGCCCGATGCGGTTAATCAGGAATGGAACCAGCGCCATACCGACTGCTTCCATAAAGACCTGTACCGAGTTGAGGTAGCCGTATACGCGTGGTGCCAGTTCGGGATCGTCAAATAAGCTGGCGTAAAACACCGGGAACATCTGCTGATCGTAGATGCTATAGAACGACCAGGTACCGACGACAAAGATAACGAAAAACCAGAACTGCGTATCTTTAAAGATAGTGAGAAAATCCTTTCGGGTCAGCGCGTCAGGTTCAGGAGAACGCGTTTTTACAGAAGATGGGGCGGGTGAGTTGGTTTTGAACAACACGTTAATCAACAGGAATAACACCCCCATTACCGATACGCACCAGAAGTTAATGTGTGGGTTGATGCTGAAGAAGATACCGCCAACAAATGTCCCTGCGGCGTAGCCAAGCGATCCCCACAAGCGGGCGGTGCCGAATTCAAAGTTGAATTTGCGGCTCACTTTTTCGACGAAGCTTTCTACCAGACCACAACCCGCGAGGTAGCCAAGGCCAAAGAAAATGGCTCCCAGCGCCATACCAAGTTTGAAGTTGGAGGTCAGCAGCGGTTCGTAAACATAAATCAGGAACGGGCCGCTGAGCGTGATGACTATCCCCATCAGCCAGATAAGGTGTTTACGGGTGCCGAGCTTATCCTGCAGAAAACCGTAGACCAGCATAAACAGCATGCTAAAGAACTGGTTTACGGCATACAGCATTCCCAGCTCCGTTCCGGACAGGCCAAGTTTATTTTTTAGCCATATCGCATAAAAAGACCACCACAACGACCAGGCGGCAAAGAAAAAAAGCAGATACCCGGACGAGTACCGATATTTGTCATTACTGAACGGCATATTTATCTTCATGATTTTTCCAATCCAGATCAGGTCATTGTAAGGTCTTTCTGATACGACGTAACGAGTGCGCTTTATTACGGGGTAATCGTCCTCCGTAGCGACGGTTGTGACTGAATAAAGCTGCTCAGGTGTTGGCTGTCGGGAAACGCGCTTAGCGCGCCACGCCGGGTGGTCGCCAGAGCACCACAAGCGCTGGCCTGCTCGATAAGTGGAAGTAGCGTTGACGTCGATTTGGGCCAGCCTTCCTCGGCGAGTGCCGCCAGCAACCCGGCCATAAAGGCATCACCGGCGCCAGTGGTATCGATACTTTCGACGTTATAGCCGCTTAAAGTTAGCCTGCTGTTTTGCCAGAAAGCGATAGCGCCGTCGGCACCGCGGGTGACGATTTTCAGGCGTGCAGGAAAATCAACCAGACGTTCGCAGGCGCTACTGAGACAGTTGGTCTGCGTTAGCCACAGCAGCTCTTCTTCCGACATCTTCAGAATGTCGCTCTGCCGGGCAAACTCGTTGACAAGGTCAAACATCTGCATCTCGTTGCTCCACATCTGCGGACGCAGATTGATGTCAAAGCTCAGAGTGCCGCCGGTCTGTCGCAATGCGGCCATAGCCTGGGCGAGGGTGGCGCGGCAGTCAGGGGCAACCAGCGCCAGCGAGCAGAAGTGCAGAATATCGGCGCCAAAGTCGGGCAGGCTCGCCGGGCTGAGAAATTGATCGGCAGACGGATTGACCAAAAACTCAAACTGCCGCTCGCCGTTGGGAGCCAGTGAAACCAGTACGGTACTGGTGTGCTGATGTGCATCAAACTCCAGACTTCCTGTATCCACCTGCGCTGTTTCCAGAGTCTGATGCAGAAATCGACCAAAAGTGTCATTGCCCACACGGCCAATAAAACCGCTGGCGCGGCCAAGGCGAGCCACGCCGATTGCCACATTGAAGGGAGCGCCTCCCGCGCAGGCTTCAAACTGCATATTGTCGCGCGGCAATAAATCCACCACAGCGTCTCCGAGCGTCCAGATAGTCATTATTTTTCCCCAAAGCAGTAAGACGGGTGTTTATTTGGCGCTGAGCGGCCAGGCATGCCCTTGATTAAAAATGGCGTGTCCGTTCAGGCTGAATAAGGTCAGTTGGCGATCGTCCGGTTCAGGATAAATACGACTGCTAAGGGTATATTCACCGTGATTGACAAATACCTCTACCGAGGAGCTGTCGATAAATAAGCGCAGATCCAGCCGGTCACCAACTGGCAGCGGCACGCTGCGATAACCAGAGAGACCATGCTGCGGGTAGCGACGATCCAGCACCAGACGCTGTGCCTGAGCATCGACGTAGACCCGTAGTCCGCCACCCAGCGCGATACCATATTCTTCAGCACTGCTGCGGGCGATATCGATGCTCAGTTCGACTTCAATAGCGTGCGCCTGCTCCTCTACCATCAGGGTGCGATTGTGTAGTTCGCTGACCGGCCAGACATGAAGCTCACCGCGTAATAATTCCAGCTCTTTGACCGGGTTCATGCGCAACCGCTGATCGGTATCGAGCGTCACCTCGCGGGGGAGGGTAAGCATGCCCGCCCAGCCGTCGGCTTGTTCTGGCATTGGCGATTCCCACATCGACAGCCAGCCAATCACGATGCGGCGCCCATCCGGGGTGGTAAATGACTGGGGGGCGTAAAAATCATGCCCGTGATCCATCTCCTGGAAGGCGTGGGTGACGTGAAAATGGAGATTATCCTGCCATTCGCCGACCATATAGCCGCTCTGGAACAGGTTACGGCAATCGTATCCGTCTGCGGCGATGCCCTGCGGCGAGAACATGAAGACGAGCTTATCGTTGAGTGGGAAGAGGTCTGGGCACTCCCACATGTAGCCCATGCCGTCATCGGCCCTGCCGAGCGTGCTGGCAAACTGCCAGTGCTGTAGATCTTGCGAGCGATAGAGCTGCACTTCGCCCACGTCATCGACCCGGGCGCCCACCACCATGTACCAGTTGTCTCCCTCTTGCCAGACTTTCGGATCGCGAAAATGGTGTACACCTCGCGGGGTATCCAGAATCATGCCTTGGCGTTCAAAGTGAATCCCGTCGGTGCTGGTGGCCAGGCACTGTACCTGATACAGGTTTTCCTCTTTCGCCTCGCCGTCAAACTTGTGTCCGGTGTAGATCAGGGCCAGCTTATTACCTTCAACCACCGCTGAACCGGAAAAACAGCCGTCTTTATCTTCCGGCCCTTCTGGTGCCAGTGCGATGGGTAAGTGCTCCCAGTTCACCATATCGCGGCTGCGCGCATGGCCCCAGTGCATTGGTCCCCAGACCGGCTGCCACGGATAGTGCTGATAGAACGCATGGTAGTAACCATCGAACCAGGACAGACCGTTGGGATCGTTCATCCAACCCGCTGGTGGCGCCAGGTGATAGCGTGGATACCAGCGCGGGTTTACAAGGTCTTTCTGCTGGCTTAAGGCTTCGTTGGCTTTGGAAAGTAGTGACGTCATTTGCTTGTCCCTGTAAGTGAATTGATCAAAAGATAACGTTAACATTCTCGGTTTTCTCGCAGATTTGATGGTAATATCGATGTTAATCACAAAAGTTAACGTTAACATTTTGCGGGCGTTATCGAGATCGCATTTTCAGACCCCGGCAAAGTGAACATCGGCGAAGGAGAGGGTATGGCATCTTTAAAGGATGTGGCGCAGCGGGCTAACGTCTCGTTAATGACCGTATCGCGGGCGATTAACGAGCCCGAACGACTACGGCCTGAAACCTATAAAAAGGTGATGGAAGCGGTAGATGCGCTGGGGTATGTCTCCGATCTCTCCGCTAAAAAAATTCGTGGTGCAAAAACCACGGCTAACACGATTGGGGTGCTGGCGCTTGACACCATGACTACGCCATTTTCCGTGGAGATAACGCTCTCTATCGAAGAGACCGCGCGGGCGCACGGTTGGAATAGCTTTGTGGTGAATATGTTCAGCAATGACAAGCCAGAGAAAATGGTTGATCTGCTGTTGGCGCATCGCCCGGACGGTATTATCTACACCGCGATGGGACTGCGCCAGGTACCGGTACCGGAAAAGCTGCATAAGTATCGCTGCGTGCTGGCGAACTGTGAAAGCACAAGCGGCCCTTTCCCCACCTATATTCCCGATGATGAACAAGGTCAATATCTTGGCGTGAAAGCTCTGTTGGCCGCAGGCTATCGCCGACTGCTGTGTATCCACCTACCGAAAGGAATTGTGGCGACCGATCGCCGTCGGGCGGGAATGGAGAGGGCTTGTCGTGAAGCGGGTGTCGACCCTGATGCAATGTTCCACCACTATCTTCCGCCGGGCGAGCGCCACCATATTGATGCGGCGGAGATTGCCGGGCATTACCTGAGCGGCGCGCGCCCGATGTTCGATGCGGTGGTGTGCGGTAACGACCGCGTGGCTTTTGTTATCTACCAGCTCTTGCTGGGGCGAGGGCTGCGCATTCCGCAGGACGTCGCTGTGCTGGGCTATGACAATATGGTGGGCACCGGCGAGCTATTTTTGCCGCCGCTCTCAACGGTACAGCTGCCGCACTATGAAATCGGTCGTCTTAGCGCGCTGCATCTTATCCAGGGGCTCGATCACCGGGATACCGTGCGGGTAGACAGCCCCTGGCTTCCGCGCGCCTCAATATGATTAACCTAACTGCTTCGTTTCATCAACCGGAGGGATGTGTGAATTATGTGGGGGGGGTCGCTAATTTGCTGGTGGATGTTACAAAACTGAAACGTGGGGGTACTGCTAAGTCACGGTTTAGCGCGCAAGGCTCAAAGTTGGGGCGTGTATTAAGCTCTCGTCGTAATTTAGGGTTTCAATAAAATAACCGTTATTTATTAATGTTAACGTATCAATACATCGTAACTTACGAAACGTTTAGATTTTAGTTCGTACTTACCCATCCATCGCTCTTCTCTGCTCATTCTGCTTCTGTAACTTCAGCGGGACGCACAAGTGTCCACCACATTAACCACATGCAATAGTTCAGCTCAGTGACATCGGATTCTACGGCGGTTATAGGCTTTTACGTCCCTTTTTTAGCCTACAGATAAACCGTGAAAATTGTGATCCCGTACTCAGATAGTGCATTCCGTGGTTGCCTTTTAACCACAGACTTTTATTGTATTCTCATTGTATACAATTAGAATACAGGATGGTGAGTATGAAAGTGATTGATACCCATAACCATGTTTGGCATTGCCAGGGAGAGCATTTTGCCTGGATCACAGACGATCTGGCGGCAATTCGCCGTGATTTTCTTATTGACGATTTGCAGGCCGTATTGGCTGAAAACCACATCGAAGGCGCCATTTTAGTACAAGCCATCCCTTCAATTGAGGAGACCGAATGGCTGCTGGAAATAGCTGAGCATCACGATGAAGTAAAAGGTGTTGTGGGATGGGTGGATATAAACCGCGGGGCTGGGATCGCAGAGGATTTGCAGAGACTGCAGAGAAAATCCCGCTATCTGAAAGGGATCCGCTATATGTCTCAGGGCTTGCCTGAGAGCCATTTAGTGACCCCGCAATTTATCCAGGGGGTACGTTGCGTTGGAGAGCAGGGGCTGGTGTATGAACTGCTGGTTACGCACCAACAGCTGGAGGCGGCAAGCCAGCTTATCTCTGCTTGTCCGGAAGTGACCTTTGTTATCGAACATGCGGCAAAACCCGCAGTTCGCGACGGAGAAATTACCCGCTGGCGTGAACAGTTAATGTTGATTGGTGAGGCTTACAGCAATGTTTTTTGCAAACTATCAGGCCTGGTCACGGAAGCAGATTATGCCCGCTGGACGGGACCTGGGCAGGCGAGCCAGGAGCTTGAACCTTATTTTAGCTCGGTTTTTGCCGCATTTGGTGATGAGCGAGTGATGTATGGATCTGACTGGCCTGTTTCTCTACTGGCATTACCGTATGCCGACACTTTAGGGCTTTACCAGAACTACCTGCAATCTCACCAGGCTCTTTCCAGCGATAACTTTTTTTATCGCGTGGCAGAGAAGGTTTACTCATTAAAGTAACAGGGGGGCACTTATGGAAGTCGTTCAATATATCCTCGGATTTGGCCCGGCAGTGGTCATTCCAATGATTATGTTTTTATTTGCCGTGCTATTTGGCGCAAAACTTGCCGATGCGGCGAAAAATGCAATGACGGTAGGTATTGGTTTTCTCGGTCTTTCGTTGCTGATCGGTTTTATGGTGACATCACTCAGCAGTTCGACAGAAGCGATGGTAAAAAACCTCAATCTTCATTATGAAGTATTGGATCTGGGCTGGCCGTTAATTAGCGCCTTCAGTCTGGCTGCGCTTTCTCTGCCGATTGTTTATGCGTTATGTTTTGCCACTAATTTGTTGATGATTTCAACCAATACCACCAAAACCCTTAACGTTGATTTTTGGAATTACTGGCACTTTGTATTTGCCGGAATCATCGTTGAACAGGTGACGGGTTCATTTTGGATGGGGATTTTTGCAAGTTGGATCACATTTATTATTACGCTAAAAATCGCCGATTACATTGCCCCACATGTGCAGAAATTCTGTGACACGCCAAACGTGACCATTACTCAGGCGGAGATCGTCGCATGGGCCCCGCTGGCATTTTTAATGGACCGTGTAATTGATCGCATTCCGTTGATTAACAAAATTGACCTTAATCTCAGCAAAATTGAAGCCAAACTAGGGTTTTTTGGTAGTCCGTTAGCGATGGGGGCCATTCTGGGGGTGATCATCGGTATGCTTGGCGCGCTACCGTTCAGCGATATTATTAAGAGTGGAATGAATTTTGCTGCGGTCATGGTGTTATTACCGACGATGGCGGGAGTGCTGGTCAGTGGTCTGGTACCGATTACTGAAATTGCTTCTGAATGGGTAAAGAAACGTTTTCCAACAAAGTCACTTTATTTTGGTATCAGCGGTGAAATTGCTTTTAAAAACCCTGCGGTATTGTCTGTAGGTATTTTGATGGTGCCACTCACGATCCTGATTAGTACTATTTTGCCTTTTAATACCATGATGCCATTCGCCGATATTCCTTATCTGCCGATATTTGTTGTCTTTGGCACGGTTGCATGCAACGGAAACATGTTCCGTGGATTAATTAATGGCATTGTCATCGTGTGTGGGATCCTGTGGTTTGGTTCGGATCTCGCTGTAGTGTCGCAGGCTTTGGCCGAAAAGGCACAATTGAATGTGCCAAAAGAGATGATGGCCTCATCAATCGATGGTGGCTCACACGCTATATCTTATATCTTCTACAAAATGTTCGAGCTGTTAAAAGGAATGAATCCTGCGCTCTTGTGTCTTTTTTCTATCGTAGTAACCGGGATTATTATTTATGTGCTGAAGTTGATTTTTAATATTAATAATAAATCAACGGCCGCGGCCTCATTAACTGCAAACAAAGTTGACTAAGAATACTGATAAACATCAGGGGAATATTATGATCACTCAGAATACAATTAAAAGTGTAGGGCTTAGTGTACCTTCTTTAACCTTCGGCGCAGCCAGCCTGGCTAATTTATTCAGAACGCTGAGCAATAACGAAGCCATGGACATTGTTGATAAGGCCATTCAGGTTGGCTGGCGCTACTTTGATACTGCACCACATTATGGCAGCGGACTTTCTGAGTTGCGTTTAGGTCTGGGATTACGTGGACTGGAGCGTAGTGAATATGTTTTGTCCACCAAGGTTGGTCGCCTGCTGCAATCCCGGAAACAAGAGCCAGGCCTTGAAGCAGGAGAATTTTTTTATGATGAGAACCCTTTTAACCGACAGGCTGATTACTCCTATGAGGGCATCATGCGCTCATACGAAAACTCTATCCAGCGGCTGGGAACCCGTTATATCGACATTCTCTATGTACACGATCTCGGCACTTATACCTACGGCAATACGGAACTGGAACGCCAACATTTTAAAACCTTCTGCGAGTCAGGGCAGAAGGCTTTAGAAGAGCTAAAGCGCAATGGTGATATCAAAGCCTGGGGCGCAGGCGCGAATGAAGAGGCAATCCTGATGGAGGTGATGGATAACGCTGCCCCGGATATCTTAATGCTCGCCAACCGCTACAACCTGCTGGAAACAGACCGCCATGCGTTCTTTGCCAAATGTGAAAGCAACAATGTTTCGGTGGCTGTTGCTGCACCTTTCGCTACCGGAGTTTTAGTCGCGAAAGATAAATCGAAGGCGTTGTATGAATACGGTTCCGCGCCAGCGCAGGTTATTGAAAAAGTAAATGCGATAGAAGCGCTATGCGCAAAACATGCCGTACCGATTGGTGCTGCGGCGCTGCAATTCCCATTAAGAAACCAAAATGTGGTCACCGTAACCTGCGGCGTTCAATCCGTAGAACAAGCGTTGACTAATTTTGCCTGGGCTAACTGGGATATTCCGCAGGAATTGTGGGATGAACTGGCCAGCATTGGTATTCAGTAAGCGTCATTTGTAATTGTGCGACAAAATTAACAGATATTGAGGATGTAATGAAAATAGTTAAAGCCGAAATCTTTATGGTTGATTTGAAACCTAAAGTAAAACGTGTCGATGCGATTCAGTCTTTTGTCTCACAAGAGACGCCGATTATTCGTTTAACAACATCGAGTGGAGAAATTGGTGAGGGCTATACCTACACAATTGGCACTGGCGGCTCATCTGTGGTTGCGCTGTTACGAGATCACCTGTTACCGAAATTGATTGGTCAGGATGCGACGATGATTGAGGGCATCTGGGAATCATTGCTGTTCTCAACTCATGCGACCTCGGTTGGCGCCATTACGTCTCTGGCATTGGCAGCCATTGATACCGCATTATGGGATTTGAAGTGTAAGCGCATGAATTTGCCGCTGTATAAAGTCGCAGGTGGTGCGAAGTCGCGCATGAAGTTATACACCACCGAAGGGGGCTGGCTGCATTTAAGCACTCAGGAATTAGTTGATGATGCGCTGGCTGTTAAGGCGCAGGGATTCTGCGGTTCTAAAATCAAAATTGGTTCTGAAAGTCCGGTGCGTGATATCGAGCGTTTGACTGCTGTACGTGAAGCGGTGGGGGATGAGTACGTGATCATGACTGATTGCAACCAGGCGTTTAAATTCTCGGAAGCCAAACAGCGCGCAGCGTTGTTGGAGCATATTAATCTTTCATGGATTGAAGAGCCGTTTCTGGCGCATGATGTTGATTCTCATCAAAAATTGTGTGAGTCAACCACGATTCCTGTCGCGGTGGGTGAGTCCATTTATTCTATCCAGCACTTCAAAGAGTATTTACAGAATAATGCCGCAGATATTATTCAGGTTGATGTGGCTCGTATTGGTGGTATTACACCATGGCTTAAAGTTGCACATATGGCGGAATGCTTTAATAAAATTGTCTGTCCGCATTTCTTGATGGAATTGCATATATCATTATGTTGCGCCATTACTAATAGCCGTTGGTTGGAATATATTCCACAGCTCGATAGTGTTACTCTGAATAAGGTGAATATTCGCGAGGGATATGCTTTCCCACCAGAAGAACCTGGTTTGGGTATTCAGTGGGACTGGCAGAAAATACAGGCTGATACTGTTGTTTACCATGTCATTGAATAAAACAATTTTTATTTTCTCAGGAATATATTATGTCTGAAAATCATGCTCAATTTCACGGTGCATGGTGCCCATCAATTACGCCTTTTGATCAACAAGGAAATATTGATTTATCGGCACTGCAGCAGCATTTGCGACGGTTGGAAGAGGCTGGGACTCATGTCGTATTGCTAATGGGAAGTATTGGGGAGTTCACCGCATTAACGCTGGATGAACGACTGATGCTTATCCGTGAGGCACGGAAAATGTCATCGCTGCCGCTGGTGGCAAATATCTCAGCTACCTGTATGGCGGATATGATATGTCTGGCAGAAGAGGCCTGGCATTGCGGGTATCAAGCAGTGATGATTCTACCTCACTACTATTTTCAACAAACGCCGGCCCAACTATTGGCATACTACCGGGATCTGGGGCAGCGCCTGAATGGAAAATGGTTCGCATACAACTTTCCTGCCCGAACTGGATGCGATCTGGACGCGGTACTGGTAGCGCAATTAGCGGCAGAATTTCCCAATTTTGTGGGTGTTAAAGATACTGTTGATTGCCTCTCTCATACTCGCGCAATTATTCAGTCAGTCGCGTCCGTTAGAGACGATTTTGTTGTTCTGTCCGGTTATGATGAATATCTTATCCCAAATCTCCTGGCTGGTGGCGCGGGAGTTATTTCAGGATTAAATAATATTTGTCCCGAACTTTTTGTGCAGGCAATTAAAGCCTGGGATGAAAATGATCTTACCCAGCTTACTGGCGTACAGCGTGAGATAAGCCGGCTTTCTGCTATTTATAATATTGGTAATGATTTTGTTACTACAATTAAAACCGCAGTGGCTCATAAGTTTCAGTATTCTGGGGGGAAATCAAGAAGCTTTGCGGGGGAACTAACTCGTCAGGAATCGCAACAGATTGACATAATGTTCAGTATCAAATAATCAAAAATCAATAACAGCATACATTATGCTACGGCAATGCTGTATTGCTGTTATACCTCTCTGTTATAAGGTATAGAATATGTCTTATAGAATGATATTAAATGAAACCTCATATTTTGGCGTGGGTTCAATTAACGCTATCGTTGATGAAGTTAAAAACCGAGGTTTTAAAAAAGCGCTGGTAGTTACTGACCACGATCTTATCCAGTTTAATGTAGCGACCAAGGTACTTGATATTCTTGATAGCGCAGGGTTGCCTTACCAAATTTTTGATAAGGTCATACCTAACCCGACGATTGACGTCGTGCAGCAAGGTGTTGAGGCATTTCGTCAGGCGGGGGCGGATTACCTGGTCGCTATTGGTGGCGGTTCACCGCAGGATACGTGCAAAGCGGTTGGGATAATCATTAACAACCCTGAGTTTGCCGATGTCCGCAGCCTCGAAGGTGGGGCTGACACTAAAAATGCCGCTGTACCGATGATTGCCATTCCAACGACCGCGGGTACGGCAGCTGAGGTGACTATTAACTATGTGATTACCGATGTAGAGAACCGACGTAAGTTCGTTTGCTACGATCCTCATGCTATTCCGGTCGTTGCCATTATTGATGCTGACATGATGGCCAGCATGCCGCCCAGTTTAAAAGCGGCAACCGGTGTTGACGCACTGACTCATGCAATCGAAGGATATATTACGAAAGGGGCATGGGAATTAACCGATACGCTTCATTTAAAGGCGATTGAGATGATAGGGCGTTCGCTACGCGGTTCGATACAGGGAATCGCCCAGGACGCTGAAGGCATGGCGGTGGGGCAGTATATTGCCGGGATGGGCTTTTCTAATGTCGGATTGGGCCTGGTGCATGGGATGGCCCATCCTCTGGGTGCATTCTATGGTACGCCACACGGCGTCGCCAATGCAGTGCTATTGCCGCATATCATGGCATACAACGCCGAGTTTACAGGAGACAAATATCGCCAAATTGCACAGGCTTTGGGCAATACTCAGGCCATGGTGATGCCGATCGAAGAGGCGCGTCAGGCGGCCGTTGAAGCCGTGGCACAGCTTAACCGCGACGTAAATATTCCCGCCCGACTGCGCGATATCGGCATGAAATATGAAGATATCGATGCTCTGGCAGCCGCGGCAATGGCGGACGTCTGTACAGGTGGAAACCCTCGAGATACTTGTATTGAAGAGATTAAGGCGTTGTACCGACAACTCTACTAATTTTTAACTTTCCACATGACCGGTAGAAATACCGGTCATGTTATATGCATAGCCTATTTAAAGCTGGAGAACAGGCGGTTGTAGGAGTTGTTGACGTGATGGGCAATGGCCTCACGGGTTTGTTCTATATCGCGGGCAATAATACCGGCGCAAATTTTCAAATGTTCTTTGGATGAATCAATGATTGAATCATTTTTCATTTTGTCTGAACGCAGCATGCGTAACCGGTCATACATGAAGGTCAGCGTTTTAGTCACAATAGCGTTGTGGCAATCGGATAGCATTTGTTCATGTAGCTCGTTATCAGCTTCGAGTAATAAAGACACATTCGAATCATGAAAACCGACTTCAATTTTATCTTTAATCGTCTGGTACCGTTGCGGGTCCTGGTTCTCCCATGACAAATTCAATACCATTATTTCAATATCTTTTCTGATCTGGAAAATATCACGTATTTCACTGAGCGTAATGGGTTTAATGGTTTTCGTTTTATTTTTGGAAGGCTCAATCCAGCCTTCAGTCATCAGGCGAAACAAAGCTTCGCGCAGCGGCGTACGGCTGACATTAAGTTCCTGACATAGCTCATTTTCTGAGATAGCCCCCACCAACTCATTGGCGATGATTTTGGCCTTCAATTGATGATATGTTTTTTCGCTGATGTTCATAGTCTGGCTTTAATGAGGGTCATAATCATGTTTAATGAGATACAAATTAGCCCCTTGTCACTATGAAATCAATGGGTAAGCCCGGTTGTACAACGAATTAGCTCGTGTTTCAACGACTCAGTCAGCAGCACTAACAGCCGCCAGCGCGTCCACATCCTTCTGCAGATGATGTTTTTTTACTCAGCGTGAAGAAACCAAATACCGGCGTTCATACCACGATACTGGCCATCATCAAGAAACTCTCCTGACAATCCACCTTTGCAAACTCAACGTTGAATTTGGCTTAGTGGAAGAGATAGCCGTTAGCCAGTTTGATGAGGATGTATGTAGGTGGTCTTTTGGCCGCCATGTCTCTGGCATTTACTCCTGATGAGGAGCGCTTTTTGTCCCTAAAAATTGTCCAATGCGACTAATGGTCAAATAAATTGTCGATTTCTCTAAAAAAAATGATCAGCGTGCCGATACACTGACAGGATATGTCAGCATTTTATATATAATTCATGTCAGGAAAACAGAAAAGTAGGTGCTTATGGCTGATTCAGCAAGGAGTTGCTCAGCAGAACGTTTAGTCGATATCCTAATAGAGCTGCAAACTTGTGGCGTTGTGAATCGCTATCAGTTGATGAAGAAATTTAATATCACTGAACGAACGGTCTATCGTGATCTTAATATGCTTTCCTCCTTTATTGAGGGGTGTGGTGGTGGAGAGTATCGATTGATACCGATTCGCGCGCAGAATAATAGCGCCTATGCCCTTCATGACCCTCTGGCAAAGCTGCTGGACGCCGACGCGGTTTTTCCTGATAGAGATGAGGATTTTTGGCTTAGCTTAGAAAAACGAGCGGTAGAACAGCATGTTAGAGTTCAGTTTGGTCGCCCTGAACATTCAGTCAGAAATGATTTGCGAAAGTATTTTAACTTATTAGAAAAAGCGATTCAGAAAAACAGTGTCTGTCATATTTTATATAAAGACAAAACGCGCACCGTTCACCCTTATAAATTAGTTAACCAGAAAAATATTTGGTATCTGCAGGCGACCGAGGACGGAAAGCTAAAGTCTTTTTCGTTAAGTAAAATTCGGTGGTTGGATATCCGGAAAGAGCATTTTACGGTCGATACACCCACACTGTCATTAATTGATGAGCATCGCGATCCTTGGGTAAGTGAAGAGACGTTTGAGGTGCGGGTGCGTATTAAACACAGCATTGCTGGCTACTTCGCAAGACGAGATTTACTGCCTCAGCAAGAATTAGTGCGTGAAGAGAATGATGGAGTGACTTTGCTTTGCAAGGCAGCCCATCAGAATCAAATTATTCCATTAATTCTATTCTGGTTACCGAATATAGAAATTCTGGAACCTGAATGGTTGAAAAAAACGGTCATCAACATACTGCATAACTACATCACTGGCGATCGCGACTCTGTTCCTGTTCTGGAATGTGATGCGTAGCGGGTAACAACGACTTATTGCACAGGAGATTTTTATTTATGGCATTACCTTTCATTATTCTGGGCGTCGCGGCAGCGGCAACGGCGTTTGGTGGCAAAAAAGCTTATGATGGCTACCAGAAAAAATCAGAAGCCGACGATGTTTTAGATCGCGCGCAGCGTCGCTTTGATAAGCATAAAGAGAGCTTTGATCTGGCGAATGAAACAACGTCGAAAAAACTGGCCGAGCTGGGTGAAAAAGAACTGAAGATCGGTAAAGATTTCAATGAATTTAAAACGATTGCCGACGATCTGTTGGCGCGTATGGCTAAGGATGGACATAAAGATCTTCGTCTGAAGGTACCGCAGCACAACATCAATAAAATTCAGAGTCTGGCGATTTCCGCCACGGAATACCTGACGACGGTCGTCGGTGCCGGGGTGTCCGGTGCTGCCGCTGGTTTTGCCGTGTACAGCGGCGTGATGGCGTTTGCCGCAGCGTCTACCGGTACGCCGATTGCCGCCCTGTCTGGTGCGGCGGCGTATAACGCCACAATGGCGGCTATCGGCGGCGGTTCTCTGGCCGCAGGCGGCTGGGGAATGGCGGGCGGTGCGATGGTACTTGGCGGCGCGGTAGTGGCTCCGTTGATTGCTATCGCAGGCTGGGCTTACGATAGCCATGCCGAAAAGGCGCTTAACAATGCTTATCAAAGCTCCCGTGAAGTGACAGCTGCGGTGGAAAAAATGAATGCGGCTGAAGCGCAGCTGACGAAGGTGCAGCAGTATGTAAATAGCATTTATGAATCAATAACCCGTATGCATAGCGTCTTTGTTCAACACTACTTTGAACCGCTGAAAGCGATGCATGCCATCATTGTTGAACGTCATGAGAAGAATATAACCACCGAGATTAGTGAGTCGGAAGAGATCATGGCGATTATCGACCATGGTTATGAATTAGCCGCCATCATGACCGACGTGATCACCACGCCGCTGTTCAAGCCGGTGACGCAGGAAAACGGTGAAGCCGTTATCGAAGATGGCGTGATCCAACTGCAGACCGACAGCAACGGTATGAACCTGCTGAACAAAGAGATTCTGGACGAAAAACTGGCGGTTTCTGCTTCTGAGTTTGACGCATTTTCTTCTCGTATTTAATCGACGCGCCGGGCGAATCTGCCCGGCATTGCTATGGGCGAGCACAATGAACACAGCCAGGTTTGACTGGGGTGAAGAGTTACATCAGACGGTGGTTAAGAGTCTGACCACCTCTTTTGGGTTGGATTTTCTCTTGCTGGAGGATAAACACGGCGGCGATGTGAATACCATTCATAACGCTCGCGAGGGAGTGTATGCCACCGACGCCGAGCGTCAACGGTACGAGCTTCGTGAAGGGTATGATTCTCATCATTACCATAGCCACGAAAACTACATTGCCACCAACCGGGCGGGAAAAAAGGCGCACGAGGCCGGTACGTTGACCGATACCTACACCGGTGAGAAATTTGCGGCTAATGATAAAAAGAACCTCGACCATATTATTGCCGCCCATGAAATTCACAACGATCCAGGGCGTATCCTTGCCGAATGCGATGGTGCCGATCTGGCTAATGATTCATCAAATCTGACCTTCACGAATGAGTCGCTGAATAAGGCGAAGAAGGCGAAAACGATGGATGCCTTCGTGCAAACGCTACAAGAACAGCATGCTGTGACCACGCAGGAAATTGCCCGTTTACGCAGCCAGGCAACGCTTTCCGAGCAAGAGCAAAAACAGCTGAATAAGCTGGAAAATAAAGCCGCCGCCGATTTTGAACGGATGAAAGAGGCCGACAAAAAGGCGCGGGCAAAATACAACAGTACGATCAATCAGGAATATTACACCAGCAGTAAGTTTGCGAAGAATGTTGCCACCGCCACAATGAACAATGCGTTTCGCATGGGAACGCGGCAGATGTTGGGGCTGATTCTGGCAGAGACCTGGTTTGAGTTCCGCGAGCGTATTCCCGTGATGATTGAGAAGCATCGTCATTCATTCGATGCCGGAGACTTCCTGCAAGATGCGGGGGAGGCATTACGCGCAGTCTGGCAGCGAGTGCAGGGTAAATTCAGCACTTTCCTGACGTCCTTTAAAGACGGTGCCATCGGTGGCGTGCTCTCCAGCATTACAACGACGCTGTTCAATATCTTCTTTACGACTAAGAAGATGATGGTGCGCCTGATTCGTGAGATGTGGAACAATTTGGTACAGGCCTTTAAAGTTATGGTCTTTAACCCTGAAGGGTTAGCGCCGGGGCAGCTCGCTAAAGCGGTAAGCAAGCTGGTGGCTGCGGGTGTGGCCGTGGCTGCTGGTGTGGTGGTTAACGAAGCTTTAGCCAAGATGCTCGTCTTTCCTTTTGGTCCGGAACTGGCCGCTTTCTGCGGTGCGCTGGCGACAGGTATTCTGACGCTGGTAATGAACTACTTCCTGGAACACAGCGCATTGATGAAAAAGGTCTGGGCGTTTCTGGATACGTTTAAAGATAAGTATCAGAAAGCACTAGAGTATTATCAACAGGTGAATGCTGAACTCGATCGTTATCTACTGGAGCTTTCGGCGTTAGAGTTTGCTATTGATACGTCAGCGTTATCGCGTTTCTCGCTGCATCTTAACGCGGTGAACAGTGAAATTGAGCGTGGTTTGTTGCTGCGTGCAGAGGTTGAGCGCCGAAATATTGCGCTACCGTTTGAAGCAGGGAATACCCGCTCTGTACGTAGCTGGTTAAGTAAGCTATGACGCTCACGCCCGCGTTTCCCTGTAACCAGTGTGGCGCTTGTTGTCGCCACGTCGATCGCGCCAGTGAAACGCAATTTCTTGATCGCGGTGACGGCATTTGTCGTCACTATCAGATGGAGACAAAGCTGTGCGCGATTTATGAAACACGTCCGCTTATTTGCCAGGTAGAAAAGCAGTATCAGCTTAACTACCAACAGCAATATAGCTGGCAGGAGTTCATTATGCTTAATCGTGAAGCGTGTTTAATTCTGGAGAAACTGTAGGGCGGTGTGCTTCACGAAGGGGTCAGCGTCAATATGTACTCATTTTTGACGGTGCTGTGACGAGATGAGATGCTGTGAAAACAAAAATCCACGCAATTGCGTGGATTTTATAGCTTTTTGTGATTCTTATGAGATTCAGCGAAACCTCATGAGACAGCAGATTTTATTTAGACGTTGAACAGGAAGTTCATGATATCGCCATCTTTGACGATATAGTCCTTACCTTCGGCACGCATTTTCCCAGCTTCTTTCGCACCTTGCTCACCTTTATAGGTGATGAAATCTTCAAACGCGATGGTTTGTGCGCGGATAAAGCCTTTCTCGAAGTCGGTATGGATTTTACCGGCTGCCTGCGGAGCCGTGGCACCGACAGGAATGGTCCATGCACGGACTTCTTTCACGCCAGCGGTGAAGTAGGTCTGCAGGTTCAGCAATTCGTAGCCAGCACGGATAACGCGGTTCAGGCCCGGCTCTTCCAGACCCATTTCAGCCATGAATTCTTCACGGTCAGCATCATCGAGTTCTGCGATGTCAGCTTCAACGGCTGCGCAAACGGCAACCACAACAGAACCTTCGGCAGCCGCGATTTCGCGCACTTTATCGAGGTACGGGTTATTTTCAAAACCGTCTTCGTTGACGTTGGCGATGTACATTGTTGGCTTCAGCGTCAGGAAACTCAGGTATTTGATAGCCGCTTTGTCTTCGTCAGTCAGCGTTTTCAGCGCGCGCAGCATGCCAGCGTTTTCCAGCTGTGGCAGGCATTTTTCCAGCGCAGCCAGTTCTGCTTTAGCGTCTTTGTCGCCGCCTTTGGCCTTCTTCTGCACGCGATGGATAGCGCGCTCACAGGTGTCGAGGTCGGACAACGCCAGCTCGGTATTGATAACTTCAATGTCATCAGCCGGATCCACTTTGTTATTAACGTGGATGATGTTGTCGTTTTCAAAGCAACGCACCACGTGGCCGATAGCTTCGGTTTCACGGATGTTGGTCAGGAATTGGTTACCCAGACCTTCACCTTTGGACGCGCCTTTTACCAGACCGGCGATGTCGACGAATTCCATCGTTGTTGGCAGGATACGCTGCGGTTTGACGATTTCGGCCAGCTGATCCAGACGCGGATCGGGCATCGGGACAACACCGGTGTTCGGCTCGATAGTACAGAACGGGAAGTTTGCCGCTTCAATACCCGCTTTTGTGAGCGCGTTGAACAGGGTGGATTTGCCTACGTTTGGCAAACCGACGATACCGCATTTGAATCCCATGTTTAAATCACCTTAATCTTTTGATATTCAACCTGTTATGGAAAACAGATTGTAGAAATGTAAATAACTTTGCCTATTATACACAGCACGCGAGAAAAATGCCGCACATCGCTGCTTATTGCGCTTTAAAGGTGTGTAACCGGCTCGTCGCTTTGGTCAGGCCGTCTTTGAACAATATCTCGGTACAACGTGCCGCTTCGTCAATTGCTTCATCAATTAACTTCTGTTCTGAAACAGGCGGTTTGCCTAAAACAAATCCGACAACTTTGTTTTTATCGCCCGGATGGCCAATTCCAACGCGTAAACGATGAAAGTTGGGGTTATTACCTAACTTACTAATGATGTCTTTCAGGCCATTATGTCCGCCATGACCGCCGCCAAGCTTAAATTTGGCCACGCCAGGGGGCAGGTCTAACTCATCGTGTGCGACCAAAATTTCATCGGGGTTAATACGATAAAAACTGGCCATCGCACCGACAGCCTTGCCGCTCAGATTCATAAATGTGGTTGGCACCAGCAGACGGACGTCTTCACCTTCAAGCGTAACTCTGGAGGTGTAGCCGAAGAATTTCGGCTCATCGCGCAGGGGAGCGCGTAATCTTTCTGCCAGCAGATCGACATACCATGCGCCTGCATTGTGTCGCGTTGCCGCATACTCTGCGCCGGGGTTTGCCAGGCCGACAATCAATTTAATCGCCACGTGTTTTGTCCTGAGTGTTTCGATAAACGACGTGTAGTTTACTGTCTGACGCTGCTGTTGACAAAAAACTGCGTGCTTATCGCCAAAAGCTGAATAATTGCACAAATGGACTATTAGAAAATGAGTATGTTCAGTAGCTTATTTGTAAAGTTTTGTTGCATGAGTGTTTGTAATTGTGATCGCTCCCGCACTTGCGAACGGCAGTGTTGTCTATACTTTACACATAAGGATTAGGGGTATTCCCTGTAACAACCCAAAGTTCCGGAGGTGACACATGAAACGCAAAAACGCTTCGTTACTCGGTAACGTGCTCATGGCTTTAGGGTTGGTGGTGATGGTGGGTGGTGTTGGTTACTCTATTTTAAACCAACTGCCGCAATTTAATCTGCCACAGTTTTTCGCACATGGTGCCGTGCTCAGTATTTTTGTTGGTGGTGTCCTCTGGTTGGCGGGTGCCAGAGTGGGGGGGCACGAACAAATCAGCGATCGTTACTGGTGGGTGCGCCACTATGACAAACGCTGCCGTCGCGGTGATACCAATCACCGGCATAACTAAATAGCTCTCCCAACTCGGAGTGCAGTTGTTTGAACACAAAGTCCTGGTTTAAAAACCAGGGCTCTGCTTGTTCGTCAGTACTGGATTAAACGACTTCTACCCTTGGTGGCATACTACAAAGAAGCGTTATTCGAATAACCGATAATGTAACGCTTTGATCGCGCTGTCTGCATTGTCAGCCGGCAACAGAATACTCAGGTTGTCGTTTGACGCCCCATGGCAAATCATTCGTACCGTATGCTCTTCAAGCCAGGCAAAAACGTCTTTGCAAACTCCCGCAGCCTGTGTGAGTTGATTCCCCACCAAAGTGACCAGCGCCAGCCCGGTTTCCACTTCCACACGACAGTGGGAGGACAAGGCGGTAAACAATGCGGTGGTCAGCACATGGTCTTCACCTGAGGTTGCATGAGTGGCGTCCAGCGCAAGCGCAATACTATTCTCTGAGGTTGTAACCAAATCCACCGTGACCGCATGGCGAGCTAAAATGGCGAAGGACTGCGCCAGGAAAGAACAGGAAGGTTGCTTCTCCAGACTGTGTAACCGCAACAGCGTCTGTTTACGACGCACGGCGAGCGCGCGATAGCGAGGTGGATTATCGGTGGTGTTGTGCACCAGCGTACCTCCGGCGGCAGTATCCTTACTTGAGCCAACAAAGACCGGAATGCTTTTACGCATTGCCGGGAGCAGTGTCGCCGGGTGGAGGACCTTCGCACCGTAGGCGGCCATATCGCTGGCCTCGGAAAATGAGATATGGTCGATTCGTTTGGCCCGCGGCGCAATGCGTGGGTCGGTGGTGTAGATCCCTGCGACGTCGGTCCAGATGTCAACGCGTGTGGCGTGAAGCGCCTCACCGAGAAGCGTAGCCGTGTAATCACTACCGCCGCGTCCAAGCGTTGTGGTGTGCCCTGCGGCATCACGCCCGATAAATCCCTGAGTCACCATAATCGCTTGCTCAAGACGAGGGCGCAGGTGAGTCTCCACCTGGTGGTGCAGTGTGCCAAGCTCGGGTTCGGCACAGCCGAAGTTCGAGTTAGTACGCATCACGCTACGGGCGTCAAACCACCCGGCCTCAGCATGCCGTTCACGTAAGACTTCAGTAAACAGTAGCGAGGACATCAGCTCGCCATGGCTGACTAATTCATCGCTTAACGCATCAGACGGCGAAACCATCGCCGTTTGTGCAAGACGACGGATATTGTTTAGAAGATTATCGATTTCCGTGCTGATAACGGACGGCTGCTTCAGGCGGGAAATAATGTTGTATTGGATGGCGCGTAAAGTCTCAATCTTATCTAATTGTTGATGTGTTTCCAGACCTTCAGAAAGCTCAACCAGTAAGTTTGTCACGCCTGCCGAAGCAGACAAAACGACTAAACGGACATCTTGATCAGCAAGGACAATGCTGGCGCTGCGGTTCATCGCATCAAAATCAGCGACGCTGGTGCCGCCAAATTTGGCAACGACAGATGGTGGATAAATGCGAGTCATAACAATCTCATATCAGGGCGCCATAAAAGTATGGCTAGAAAATTTTCATTCTCGGCATAAGGGAACGACGTTCGCCTTACGAAATGTCCGCCCGCGAACATTTCTGCTGACAACCCAGGGAATACCTGTTGTCGATAACGCGTGTCGCCTGTACGCGTTATCGGGTGCTGCGCATTAATTTTATCTACATAGCCTGCAAATAAGCGCGCCATACTAAGTGATTTATATTTAGGGATCGACTTTTTTATTCGATTTATCGACAAATAAGTGAAAAATCATGGCATCACAAGATATCGCGAGCATCATTAATGGTAAAAACGTGTAAAAAAATAATAAAAACACGAAAATTCCATGGTTTTTATTAGATTGTCTGCGTTGCAATTAGCTACAACATTGTTAATTAAATAGATATATTTCTTTAGGATTTAGTAATGGTAAATAGTTGTTACGCTTTGAATTTAAAGGGAAAAGTTGTTATTTTCAATGCCGAAAAATAAATGATTGAGTCCTAAGCTAAAACAACATATATTAGCCGCGCTTTTTTACAGGTAATCCTTATAACCATTTATTCAATCAGGCGTTTATCTACACCTGGTTGTAGGAGTGATATGATGACGGATAAAGTCCGTATTGATACTTTAAGTGCTAATTCATTACCACAGAGCAATGATACCTTTTTAGCAAGACAGGCTGAGTTTGAATCTAATGTCCGCAGCTATCCACGTAAACTGCCATTAGCGATCGCTAAAGCGCAGGGCGTCTGGATTACTGATGTAGAAAATAATCAATATCTTGATTGCCTGGCAGGTGCCGGAACCCTGGCGCTTGGTCATAACCATCCTGAAGTGCTGCAGAGCATTCAAAGTGTCATCACAAGCGGCTTACCGTTACATACGCTTGACCTTACCACGCCGTTAAAAGATGAATTCTCATCTTATTTACTTTCTTTATTACCGGGTCAGGGCAAAGAATATTGCCTGCAGTTCACCGGTCCGTCCGGCGCTGATGCTGTTGAAGCGGCGCTGAAGCTGGCGAAGAAAGTCACCGGCCGTTCCAGCATCATCAGTTTCTCCGGTGGCTACCACGGGATGACCCACGGCGCGCTGTCCGTGACCGGCAACCTGTCGCCGAAAGAAGCGGTCAGCAACATGATGGCGGAAGTGCAGTTTATGCCGTATCCGCATCAATACCGTTGCCCGCTGGGTATCGGCGGCGACGCTGGCGTTAAAGCATTAACCTACTACTTCGAAAACCTGATCAACGACGTTGAAAGCGGCGTGCGTAAACCGGCTGCCGTGATCCTTGAAGCGGTGCAGGGTGAAGGTGGCGTGAATCCGGCTCCGGTCGAGTGGCTGCAACGCATTCGTAAAGTGACGCAGGAACATGGCATTCTGCTGATCATCGATGAAGTTCAGGCGGGCTTTGCACGTACCGGTAAACTGTTCGCCTTCGAACATGCCGGTATTGAGCCAGATATCATCGTGATGTCCAAAGCGGTTGGCGGCGGTCTGCCACTGGCGGTGCTGGGCATTAAAAAGCAGTTCGATGCGTGGGCTCCGGGCCACCACACTGGTACTTTCCGCGGCAACCAGTTGGCGATGGCGACCGGTCTGACAACGCTGAAGATCCTCAAAGACGACAAGATTGCCGATAAAGTTGCTGCCCAGGGCGAGTGGCTGAAAGGCAAACTGGCTGACCTGCAGAAACGCTACCCGGTTATCGGCCAGGTGCGCGGTCTGGGTCTGATGATCGGCCTGGAAATCGTGAAGCCGAACGAAGCGCAGGATCACATGGGCTGCTACCCGGCCGATGGCGAGCTGTCCGCGTTGCTGCAGAAAAAATGCTTCGAAAATGGGTTGATTCTGGAGCGTGGTGGCCGCAATGGTTGCGTGCTGCGCCTGTTGCCGTCACTGCTGATCACCAACGCTGAGCTGGAAATCTTCCTCGATAAATTCGAAAACGCCCTGCTGGGCGCTGGCGTGAAGCCGGTTTAAACGGAGTTGGATCGAATGTCAGACGTAAACCCGATTCTGTCCGGCTCGGCGCAAAGCATTGCAGCTTATCAGGACGCTATCGAGCAGAGTACGCAAGCGGTCGTTGAATGGTTGAAGCAGCCTGAGATGTATCAGGGTAAAACCGTTGAGCAACTGCGTGAACGTATCAACCTGAATTTTACGTCTCAGGGCCTGGGCAACCAGGCCGCTATTGAGCGTGCGGTTGAATACTTTCTCAAAGACAGCTTGTTGGTTCACCATGCGCAGTGCGTGGCGCATCTGCACTGCCCGAGCCTGGTAATTAGCCAGGCGGCGGAAGTGCTGATCAACGCCACCAACCAGAGTATGGACTCCTGGGACCAGAGCCCGTCGGCCACCATCATTGAGATCAAGCTGATCGAGTGGTTGCGTGAGCAGGTTGGATACCCGGCAGGCGATGCGGGCGTATTCACCAGCGGCGGTACGCAGAGTAACCTGATGGGCCTGATGCTGGCGCGTGATGCTTTTTTCGCTCGCCAGGGGCACTCCATTCAGCAGGATGGTCTGACCGGTGATCTGAGTAAAATCAAAGTGTTCTGCTCTGAAAGCGCGCACTTCTCCGTGCAGAAGAACATGGCGCTGATGGGGCTGGGCTACCGTTCCGTCACCCAGGTGAAGACCGATGCGTTTTCACGCATGGATCTGGCTGACCTGAAAGTCAAGCTGGCCCAGGCGAAAGCCAACGGTGAGCAGGTGATGGCAATCGTCGCCACTGCCGGTACTACCGATGCGGGCGCAATCGATCCGTTAGCGGATATTGCAGCGCTGGCTGCAGAACATCAGATCTGGATGCACGTGGATGCGGCATGGGGCGGGGCGTTACTGCTTTCTGATAAGTACCGTGACTTCCTGAACGGCCTTGAACTGGCAGATTCCGTGACGCTGGATTTCCACAAGCAGTTCTTCCAGACCATCAGTTGCGGTGCGTTCCTGTTAAAAGATGCGCGCCACTACGAGCTGATGCGTTACCAGGCGGCGTACCTGAACTCTGATTTCGATGAAGAGGCTGGCGTACCAAACCTGGTATCGAAGTCGCTGCAGACCACGCGTCGTTTCGATGCGCTGAAGCTGTGGATGGGCCTCGAAGCGCTGGGCAAAAAGCAGTATGCCGAGATCATTGATAACGGTGTGACGCTGGCGCGTGATGTTGCTGAGTTTGTCAAAACCCAGCCGCATCTTGAACTGGTGATGGAGCCGCAGCTGGCAAGCGTGCTGTTCCGCTTCCGCCCGCAAAGTGACGACGTGGCATTTGTCGCGCTGCTGAACCAGCGTATTGGCGACGTTCTTCTGGCTTCAGGTAGCGCCAACGTCGGCGTGACCGAAGCAGATGGTGTCACCTGCCTGAAGCTAACGCTGCTCAATCCGACGGTATGTCTGGAGGATGTTAAAGTCCTGCTGGCAAGCGTGAAGGCAACGGCTGAGCAACTGCTGAACGCGTAAGCAATAAGCTTGTTATAAAAATGGCTCCCACGTACGGGAGCCATTTTTTTGTCTGTCATTTGTAATCCGGCGGCGTTTCGCCTGGCCGGGCTACACGTCAGCGGATATCTGCTAGCGCAGCATCTTTATTCGGGAAGAACGTCAGGCGCCCGGCAATCGGCTGAATGCCCGCGCGCGCCATGGTACGTAGCGGCTGGAATTCCAGATTACTGATGCGTAATTCACAACCTTCCGGCAGACGTTTTACAAAGCGTTGGAAAGCGTCCAGACCACCGGCATCCAGTACCGGGACCGCGTCCCACTTCAAGACTACGATGCGTTTACCTTCAATACGTGACTCGAGATCGGTAAATAATCCTTCCGCCGCGGCAAAGAACAGCGGACCAATAACGCGCAGCACCAGTACATCGTCCGGTACGTCTACGTTGACCGGCGCCAGGCGAGTCATGCGCGCAATACGACGCATAAACAGCAGAGAGGCGAGAACGATACCGACGCTGATGGCAATAACCATGTCGAACAGTACCGTCAGCGACATACACATCAGCATGACAATGATGTCGTCTTTCGGTGCATGGCGCAGCAAATCCACGACTTTATGCGCTTCACTCATGTTCCATGCCACCATCAGCAGCAGGGCGGCCATGGCGGAAAGCGGTAACCAGGAAAGCAGCGGTGCAAGTACCAGCAGGGCAAGGATCACCAGAATCGCGTGGATAACCGCAGAGATTGGCGAGGTCGCCCCGGCGCGGACGTTTGCCGCAGAGCGGGCAATTGCCGCTGTGGCGGTGATACCGCCAAAGAATGGTGCCACGATGTTACCCAGCCCCTGGCCAATCAACTCGCTGTTAGCTTTATGTTTGGTGCCGGTCATTCCATCGAGTACGACGGCGCACAGCAGAGATTCAATTGCCCCCAGCATCGCCATCGAGAAGGCTGCCGGTAACAGCGCCTGTAACGAGCTCCAGCTCAGGGTAAAGTTTGACTCCGGCATATTCCACGGCAGGACCAGCTGCGGCAGCAACTGCGGGATACCATTACCCTGTGAGCCGTCAGCCAGAATGTAGTGGAACTGAGAACCAATGGTGGCGACATGGCCGCCGGTCAGGTTCACGATACCCATTACCGCGCAGCCTGCCAGCAGTGCGGGAAGGTGACCCGGCAGTCGGATCCCCAGGCGCGGCCAGAAAATCAGGATCCCCAGCGTCACTACGCCAATGGCGGCATCGCCAACGTTGATGGTCGGCAAGGCCATAAATAGCGCGCCGACCTTCTGCAGATAGTGCTCCGGGACATGGGCCATCTGCAGGCCAAGAAAATCTTTAATCTGCATGGTACCGATGGTGATACCAATACCCGATGTAAAACCTAACGTTACCGACACGGGGATATATTCGATCAGGCGGCCAAAACGAGCGAGACCGAAAAGGATCAGGAATATCCCGGACATGAGCGTGGCAACCAGCAGGCCTGCCAGCCCAAACTGTTGCGACACTGGATACAGAATCACCACGAAGGCGGCGGTTGGGCCAGATACGCTAAAGCGCGATCCCCCGGTAAGGGCGATAACAATCCCAGCGACGGCTGAGGTATACAGGCCGTACTGCGGCGCAACGCCACTGCCTATTGCCAGGGCCATTGCCAGCGGAATGGCGATGATCCCAACGGTTATCCCGGCGATCAGGTCACGGGTAAAGCGAGAGGCAGTATATTTTTCTTTCCAACAAGCGTCGATGAGGGCGCGGAAAGGCATCACATGTGAGGAAAATAATCTGTTCACAATAATGTTTCATCCATGAGCGCATCATCTGTCAACTAAATGGCAGGTGAAGGAGGCATAAGTCATACAAATAAGTATTGCAGATAAAAAAACCCGCCGCAGCGGGTTTTTGAGCCGGGCTCGATTAATGCTCGAACATAGCAGAGATGGATTCTTCGTTGCTGATACGACGAATCGCTTCGGCCAGCATACCCGACAGGGTCAATGTACGCACGTTTGGCAGCGCTTTGATTTCGTCAGTCAGTGGAATAGTGTCACAGACAACGACTTCATCAATCACTGAGTTGCGCAGGTTGTTTGCCGCATTACCTGAGAAGATCGGGTGAGTGGCGTAAGCAAATACGCGTTTAGCACCACGTTCTTTCAGTGCTTCAGCTGCTTTGCACAGCGTACCGCCGGTATCGATCATGTCATCAACCAGAACACAGTCACGACCTGCAACGTCACCAATAATGTGCATCACCTGAGAAACGTTCGCACGCGGGCGACGTTTGTCGATGATAGCCATGTCGGTATCGTTCAGCAGTTTAGCGATAGCGCGGGCACGCACGACGCCACCGATATCCGGAGAAACCACAATCGGGTTGTCCAGGTTCAGCTGCAGCATGTCTTCTAACAGGATCGGGCTACCGAATACGTTATCAACCGGTACGTCAAAGAAGCCCTGGATCTGTTCAGCATGCAGGTCAACGGTGAGGACGCGGTCAACGCCAACGCTGGACAGGAAATCAGCGACGACTTTAGCGGTAATCGGTACACGAGCGGAACGTACGCGACGATCCTGACGTGCATAGCCGAAGTAAGGAATAACGGCGGTGATACGGCCTGCGGAAGCACGGCGCAGCGCATCAACCATAACGACCAATTCCATCAGGTTGTCGTTAGTAGGGGCACAAGTGGACTGGATGATGAAAATATCACCACCGCGTACATTTTCATTAATTTGTACGCTGACTTCGCCGTCGCTAAAGCGACCTACAGCGGCGTCGCCGAGTGAAGTGTACAGGCGGTTGGCAATACGTTGTGCTAGTTCCGGGGTGGCGTTACCAGCAAAAAGCTTCATATCAGGCACGAGAAGAACCTCAGGCATGCGTCCATTGGTGGAAAGAATCTGCCGAAAACTGTGCGGGCCAGGCAGTATCCTCTCCATGCGGTGTATTAAAGAGCGCGATGCAACGTCTGGAACAGGGTGACGTTGTCACCGCAACTCAGCTTGCCCGGCTTACTCGTTGTCCTTCGCGTTTCATTTGCGCTGGCATCAATTCCTCACACCAGTTACATACTGAAGTTGTATGCACCTGGCGATTCGTCATTTCGCCATCTTCCTGAAATCCGAAGGATTTAGAGTAACGCTCTGTGCAATGGGGAGAGGTTGACGCCTTTCGCCACAAAGCCTTTGAGCCATTCCGGGGCTTGCTCAAGCACCTGGCGAGCACGAGACTCAGTGTCAAATTCAGCAAAGACACAAGCCCCTGTACCAGTCAGGCGCGACGGCGCGTATTCTAACAGCCAGGAAAGCGCCGCATCAACCTCGCGAAAACGTTTTCTTGCGATAACCTCGCAATCATTGCCGAATTCACATTTTAGTAACGTTTTTATTGACCTTTTTGGCGTGTTGCGCGGGAGGTCGGGATCGTTAAAAATCACCGGTGTCGGAATACTGACTCCCGGATGAGCAACCAGATACCACTTTTCCTCAGGCTCGACCGGCGTCAGAATTTCGCCTACGCCTTCGGCAAAAGCCGCATGGCCGCGCACGAATACGGGAACATCCGCCCCCAGCGTTAAGCCGAGTGCCGCCAGTTCATCAACTGAAAGTCCGCACTGCCAGAGATGGTTCAGCGCCACCAGAACGGTTGCCGCATTAGACGAACCTCCGCCAAGACCGCCGCCCATCGGCAGGCGTTTGTCGATACTGATGTCCGCACCGCTCCCTTTGGGAAGGCGATTGCTTTCAGATGCCGCTTTCATCAGCAAACGTGCCGCACGGACGATCAGATTGTCTTCATGCGCAACGCCTTCCACTGGGGTTAACAGGTGAATTTCGCCGTCGCTACGCGGTGCAATATCTATCGTGTCGCCATAATCAAGAAACTGAAATAAGGTCTGCAGCGTGTGGTAACCGTCCGCACGCTGTCCGGTGATGTATAAAAACAAATTCAGTTTTGCCGGAGAGGGCCAATGGGTCATCATTTCACAATCCAGTTATCCATTTTCAGCTTAATACGCTGGGAGCCGTCGGACAGCTCCATGTTTGCTGGCATCGCTGGCTGGGTTTTGCTGTCGTAGGCGCTATAGACCACTTTCCAGTTTTTACCGTCTTTGCTGTAGTTCACTTCACTCAGACGATATTGGTCGTCGAGCTTATAATCGGTGGCGTCACCAGGCAGTCCAAGGATCCACTGGCGCAGGCTGTTTAATGGGATAGGCATGCCGGTCAGTTTGCCGATCATCTCTTCAGCGTCGTCGGCGGTGTAATGCTTGCCTTTGTTATCGACCAGTTCGACGTTGCCAGGCTGCGCATTAAGTTCCAGTTCCGTGCTGCCCAGTGGGTTGGTCAGCAGGAGACGATAGCGATCCTGACCGGTTTGCTGCCAGAAAAAGCGAGCATACACTTTCTGTTGATCGGAAATATAGGCAAACGCACCACGCGTCTGATACTGGTTCAGGGCGCGAACTTCCTGTTGGTGCTGGCGCCACTGCGGAGAATCGGGGCTTTTACCGGGACCTTTAGGCGCGTTGAGCGTACAGGCAGTAAGAACCAGGACCGCCAGCGGCAGCAGGCGAATCAGGCGAAAATCAGGCAGGGTCATAATGATGACAAATCCTTGAGATACGTTGCAGTTATAACTCTTAATGCTAGCGCCGCCATCAGACATCGTCTACGTTCAAGTTATCTTAAATCGCTTAAATTTGTGCACTAAGCTATTACTCCAAAAGGGGTCAGTCTCTTTTATTGACCGCACGCATCCTGTATGATGCACCCAGTCTAACCTTATCAACGCTGGTACTATTCCCGCACACATGACCCTTTTAGCGCTTGGTATTAACCATAAAACGGCACCTGTATCGCTGCGAGAACGCGTAACGTTTTCGCCGGATACGCTCGATCAGGCGCTGGACAGCCTGCTCGCGCAGCCAATGGTGCAGGGCGGGGTAGTGCTGTCGACGTGTAACCGCACGGAGCTGTATCTCAGCGTTGAAGAGCAGGATAACCTGCAAGAAGCGCTGGTTCGTTGGCTGTGTGAATACCATAACCTCAATGAAGAAGATCTGCGCAACAGCTTGTACTGGCACCAGGACAACGACGCGGTCAGTCATTTGATGCGTGTTGCCAGCGGTCTGGATTCACTGGTGCTCGGTGAACCGCAAATTCTGGGGCAGGTGAAAAAAGCGTTTGCGGATTCGCAAAAAGGTCACCTGAACGCCAGTGCGCTGGAACGCATGTTCCAGAAATCATTCTCTGTCGCAAAACGTGTACGTACAGAAACTGACATCGGCGCCAGCGCCGTGTCGGTGGCGTTTGCCGCCTGTACCCTGGCGCGGCAGATATTTGAATCGCTCTCCACGGTAACCGTGCTGTTAGTCGGTGCGGGCGAAACCATTGAGCTGGTTGCGCGACATCTGCGCGAGCACAAAGTGAAGAAGATGATCATCGCCAACCGCACTCGCGAGCGTGCGCAGGTGCTGGCGGATGAAGTCGGCGCCGAGGTGATTTCACTGAGTGATATAGACGCGCGTTTACAGGATGCCGATATCATTATCAGTTCTACCGCCAGTCCGCTGCCGATTATCGGCAAAGGAATGGTGGAACGTGCGCTTAAAAACCGCCGCAATCAGCCTATGTTGCTGGTGGATATCGCCGTACCGCGCGATGTCGAGCCGGAAGTGGGTAAATTGTCTAACGCCTATCTGTACAGTGTTGATGACCTGCAAAGCATCATTTCGCATAACCTGGCCCAGCGCAAAGCGGCGGCGGTGGAAGCCGAAACGATAGTGGAGCAGGAAGCCAGCGAGTTTATGGCCTGGCTACGCGCCCAGGGCGCAAGCGACACTATCCGCGAGTATCGCAGTCAGTCAGAACAGATCCGTGATGAACTGACCGCCAAAGCGTTGGCCGCTCTTCAACAGGGCGGTGATGCGCAAGCCATTATGCAGGATCTGGCCTGGAAACTGACCAATCGCCTGATTCATGCACCAACCAAATCACTTCAACAGGCCGCCCGTGACGGGGATAGTGAACGCCTGAATATTCTGCGCGACAGCCTCGGGCTGGAGTAGCAGCACACCAATCTTATTTTTTACAGGGTGCATTTACGCCTATGAAGCCTTCTATCGTTGCCAAACTGGAAGCCCTGCATGAACGCCATGAAGAAGTTCAGGCGCTGCTCGGTGATGCGGGTACTATCGCAGACCAGGATCGCTTTCGTGCGCTGTCGCGCGAATATGCGCAATTAAGCGATGTATCTCGCTGTTTTACGGACTGGCAACAGGTTCAGGAAGATATCGAGACGGCTCAGATGATGCTCGACGATCCTGAAATGCGTGAAATGGCGCAGGATGAACTGCGCGAAGCAAAAGAGAAATGTGAGCAGCTGGAACAGCATCTGCAGGTCCTGCTATTACCTAAAGATCCCGATGACGAACGTAACGCCTTCCTCGAAGTGCGCGCGGGAACTGGTGGTGATGAAGCGGCGCTGTTTGCCGGCGATCTGTTCCGCATGTACAGCCGTTACGCTGAATCGCGTCGCTGGCGGGTTGAGATCATGAGCGCCAGCGAAGGCGAGCATGGCGGGTTTAAAGAAGTCATTGCCAAGATTAGCGGCGAAGGCGTTTACGGGCGACTGAAGTTTGAGTCTGGCGGCCATCGCGTGCAGCGCGTACCTGCGACGGAATCGCAGGGGCGTATTCATACCTCTGCCTGTACGGTCGCGGTTATGCCGGAACTGCCGGATGCCGAACTGCCGGACATCAACCCGGCCGATCTGCGTATTGACACCTTCCGTTCATCAGGCGCGGGCGGTCAGCACGTTAACACCACCGACTCCGCAATCCGTATTACCCACTTACCGACCGGTATCGTAGTGGAATGCCAGGACGAACGTTCACAGCATAAAAACAAAGCCAAAGCGATGTCGGTGCTGGGGGCGCGAATTCGTGCGGCCGAAGTGGCAAGACGTCAACAGGCGGAAGCCTCTGAGCGTCGCAACCTGTTGGGCAGTGGCGATCGCAGCGATCGTAACCGTACCTATAACTTCCCGCAGGGTCGTGTGACCGATCACCGCATTAACCTGACGCTCTACCGTCTGGATGAAGCGATGGAAGGCAAACTGGATATGCTCATTGAGCCGATTGTCCAGGAATACCAGGCCGACCAACTGGCGGCGTTGTCCGAGCAGGATTAATGGATTATCAGCACTGGCTGCGTGAGGCGATTAGCCAATTACAGGCAAGCGAAAGCCCGCGCCGTGACGCCGAGATTTTACTCGAGTTCGTTACTGGCAAAGGGCGCACCTTTATTCTGGCTTTCGGCGAAACGGAGTTAACCGAGGCGCAGCGTCAACAGCTTGATACGCTACTGGAGCGGCGTCAGCGGGGAGAGCCGGTGGCACACTTAACCGGTGTGCGCGAGTTCTGGTCGTTGCCGCTGTTTGTGTCTCCAGCCACGCTTATTCCGCGTCCGGATACCGAGTGTCTGGTGGAGCAGGCGCTGGCTCGCCTGCCGGCCTCAGCGTGTCGTATTCTTGATTTGGGAACCGGCACGGGTGCCATTGCGTTGGCGCTGGCAACCGAGCGTCCGGATTGTGCAGTGACTGCCGTAGACCGCATGCCTGATGCCGTGGCACTGGCCATTCGCAACAAGCAGCAACTGGGCATCGACAATGTTTGCGTGCTGCAAAGTAACTGGTTTAGCGCATTGCAGGGACAGCAGTTTGACTTGATTGTCAGCAATCCGCCGTATATCGACGAACAGGATCCGCACCTGGCGCAAGGCGACGTTCGCTTTGAACCGCTGTCGGCGCTGGTGGCGGGCGATCAGGGGCTGGCGGACATCGTGCATATCATTGACCAGTCTCAGTGCGTGTTAACGCCCGGCGGCTATCTGTTGCTGGAACATGGTTGGCAGCAGGGCGAGGCCGTCCGTGATGCCTTTACTCGTGCGGGTTACCTGGCGGTTGAAACCTGTCGTGACTATGGCGGCAACGAGCGAATTACGCTTGGACGCATCCCATCATGAGTATCTTCGGTGTGTTACTCAACGTCCATCTCATCAGCATTGCGCTTTCGGTTGGTTTGCTGACGCTGCGATTTTGGTGGCGTTACACCGACTCGCGCCTTGTCTGCGCGCGCTGGACGCGCATCGTGCCGCCGGTTGTCGATACCGTTTTATTACTCAGCGGCGTAGCGTTAATGGTTAAAGCGCACATCCTGCCATTCACTGAGCACGGGACATGGCTGACTGAAAAGCTGTTTGGGGTTATCATTTACATCGTTTTGGGTTTTATTGCGCTCGATTATCGTCGGGCGCGCAGTCAGCAGGCGCGATTAATCGCTTTTCCGCTGGCGTTGGTGGTGCTGTACATCATCATTAAACTCGCCACCACAAAAATACCGTTACTGGGGTAAGCATGAGGTCGTTAGCTGATTTCGAATTTAATAAAGCGCCATTGTGTGATGGGATGATCCTGGCGTCGGAGTCTATCCGTCTGGATTTTCCAACACAAACTGTCTATGACGAACTGGAACGTCTGGTCAGTCTGGCGCAAGAAGAAATTAGCCAGCTCCTGTCTCAGGATGAGCAACTGGAAAAACTGCTGGCACTTTTTTACGGCGAATGGGGGTTTACGGATACCCACGGCGTCTATCGTCTTTCTGATGCACTATGGCTTGATCAGGTACTGAAAAATCGTCAGGGCAGCGCCGTATCCCTGGGTGCGATCTTATTGTGGATTGCCAACCGACTGGAGCTGCCACTGGTGCCGGTGATTTTCCCGACACAACTCATCCTGCGTATTGAATCGCTCGATGGCGAAATGTGGCTAATCAATCCGTTCAATGGCGAAACGTTAAATGAGCACACGTTGGAAGTGTGGCTGAAGGGGAATATCAGCCCGGTCGCGGAGCTGTTTAACGAAGACCTGGATGAGGCGGATAATGCAGAAGTAATTCGTAAGCTGCTCGACACGCTGAAATCATCGCTGATGGAAGAGCGGCAAATGGAGCTGGCGCTGCGTGCCAGCGAAGCACTATTACAGTTTAATCCTGAAGATCCGTATGAAATACGCGATCGTGGATTAATTTACGCGCAGCTGGAGTGTGAACATGTTGCGCTGACCGATTTAAGTTATTTCGTTGAACAGTGTCCGGAAGACCCGATCAGCGAAATGATTCGTGCGCAGATTAATACTATTTCGCACAAGCAAATTGTATTGCATTGATTAATGACACTTTACCTACCGTTTAAGGCGATCCTATGAAACAAAAAGTGGTTAGCATTGGCGACATCAACGTGGCAAATGACCTGCCGTTCGTGCTGTTTGGCGGAATGAACGTGCTGGAATCCCGCGATCTGGCGATGCGCATTTGTGAGCACTACGTAACCGTTACTCAAAAGCTGGGTATCCCTTACGTGTTCAAAGCCTCCTTTGATAAAGCCAACCGTTCTTCCATCCACTCTTACCGTGGGCCGGGCCTTGAAGAAGGGATGAAAATCTTCCAGGAACTGAAGCAGACTTTTGGCGTAAAAGTGATCACCGACGTTCACGAAGCCAGCCAGGCTCAGCCTGTTGCTGACGTGGTGGATGTGATTCAGCTGCCGGCATTCCTCGCTCGTCAGACCGATCTGGTGGAAGCGATGGCGAAAACCGGTGCCGTTATCAACGTGAAAAAACCGCAGTTCGTAAGCCCGGGCCAGATGGGCAATATCGTGGACAAATTCCATGAAGGCGGCAACGACAAAGTAATTCTGTGCGACCGTGGCGCGAACTTTGGTTATGACAACCTGGTTGTGGATATGCTGGGCTTCAGCGTGATGAAGAAAGTTTCTGGCAACTCGCCGGTGATTTTTGACGTTACCCATGCGCTGCAATGCCGTGACCCGTTTGGCGCAGCAAGCGGCGGTCGTCGTGCGCAGGTTACCGAACTGGCGCGCGCAGGTATGGCGGTAGGTCTGGCCGGTCTGTTTATTGAAGCGCATCCGGATCCAGCCAATGCGAAATGCGACGGTCCATCCGCGCTGCCGCTGGCGAAACTGGAACAGTTCCTGACTCAGATTAAAGCGATTGATGACCTGGTTAAAAGCTTCGACGAGCTGGATACCGAGAACTAAGAAAGTATTGCAGTCCGGAGAGATATCTCTTCGGACTGCTGTTTGAGAAAAGTGTTAAGGATGGCCGTCAGGCGCCAAACGCACCGTCAATTGTATGCATTGCCCCCGTCACAAACCCAGCCTCAGGGCCTGCAAGCCAGGCAACCATTCCCGCAACTTCCTCTGGACGGCCATGTCGTTTTAGCGCCATAAAACTGTGCATCACCTCTTTCAGTGGGCCATTTTCCGGGTTGGCATCGGTATCAATAGGACCCGGTTGAACCACGTTTACCGTAATGCCCCGCGGTCCAAAATCACGTGCCAGCCCCCGGGCCAGCCCTTGCAGCGCTGATTTGCTCACCGCATAAGAGGCCAGGCCAGCAAGAGGCATGCGGTCGCCATTCACAGAACCAATAATGATAATGCGTCCGCCGTCAGGCATCTGTCGTGCCGCTTCCACGGCCGCATAGTATGGGGAGTGAATGTTAATCCGGAACAGACGCTCCACGTCATCCGGATCCTGCTCCAGCGCATCACCAAACAGAATAATGCCTGCATTAACTACCAGCACGTCCAGCGGGCCGCTTTCGCGTACCCGGTTGATGACGGCGTTACGATCGGCGCTATCGGTTTGCGCTGTCTGGGTACCCGTCTCATCAGCAAGCGCTTTGGCAGCGTCAGGGGAGCCTGAATAGGTAAAGGTAACCGATGCGCCATCCGCGGCAAAACGGCGCACGATAGCCGCGCCAATCCCACGACTGCCGCCAAGAACCAGAACTGACTTGCCGTTAAAAGAAGACATGAGGTACTCCTTGAACAATTATGTAGTGATCGATATATAATTGGTGCACAGTTTTCTGTCAATGGATTTGTAATGAGCACTACAAAATGCACTCGTGCACCTGGACGCCCACGTAATTTTGATCCAGAAATGGCCGTTGCTAAAGTACAACCCTTGTTTCACGCACATGGCTATGACGCGGTTAGCGTGGCGGATGTCACCGCGGTGTTGTCGATCAAGCCCCCCAGTTTCTATGCTGCTTTTGGGAACAAAATCGGTCTTTATAAACGAGTTCTTGACCGCTACGTACAAACCGAGGCGATCCCTTTTGATGACATTCTTCGCCCCGACAAACCCGTTTCTGCATGTCTTACCGATCTGCTTGAGGAGGCGGCGCGACGTTATGCCGCAGATCCGCATACGCCGGGATGTTTGGTCCTGGAGGGCACGCACAGTAACGATCCGCAGGCGCGGAAGGTCGCGCGGAATTTCTACTCGGCTGCCGAACATAAAATTCACGACTTTATCGCACAGCGGCATCCTAAAGAGGCTGACAGCCTGACTGATTACGTCAGTACCACAATGCTTGGCCTGTCGGGAAAAGCGCGTTGCGGGCATTCGTTCGAACGTCTGCTAGCCAGCGCGCGAATCGCCAGCGTAGCGGTGCGGCATCAGCTTTCCAGATGATCATCACAAGATAAGGTAGATAAATATGATGGGGAAAATGGGAACTTAATCAGGCGGTGCCTCATATCAACCCGCATCAAAGCAGGGGGTTATCGTTGTAGGTGGTACGGATGCGACGCGGATTGGCGTTGCAGGAGTATGGCATGCCATTGAATATCATGTAACAGGTAAAGCGCTCGACGGTTCGGTACGTCATGATACGCGCCAGTTAAGCCGAGAAGATGCTTTAAAAATGTATACCCTCAATGCCGCCTGGATAGCTTTTGCAGAACAGCAGAGGGGAAGTTTGCAGGCAGGTAAGCTCGCCGATTTTGCGGTGCTTAATCAGGATATTATGGCTATTCCGGCAGACAAATTGCACCAAACGGAGTCGTTATTAACGTTTGTCGATGGTCAACAGGTTTATCCGGAGCTGTGAGCGGTAAAAGAAAACGGCCCTGAGAAGGGCCGTGGGTTCTATCAGAAAGACTAATCAGGCAAATATCGTCATCAGATAGGCGATAAACAGCGCCAGATGCGCCGCACCGTTAAGCACGTTGGTGCGTCCGGTGGAGAAAGAGATGTGACACAGTACCAGTGATGAAACCATCACAATCATCTCTGGTGCGCCCAGCGCAAAGACCAAATCATTCCCGGTTGCCCATGCGATCAGGGTCACTACCGGAACGGTCAGTGAAATGGTGGCTAATACTGAACCGAAGAACAAATTCATCGCCCGCTGTACCTGATTACTCAGAACCGCTTTCAGCGCACCTAGCCCTTCAGGGGAGAGGATCAGCAATGCGACCAGGAAACCGGTAAAGGCGACCGGCGCATTCAGTTCAGTCAGCAATGTTTCCAGCGGGCTGGCGTTCATTTTGGTCACGGCAATAACAGCGATCAGATGAATGATAAGCCAGGCGGCATGCCACATATTGCTGTGGGCTGACGGTTTACCGTGATGCGGATCGTCGTCGTCACCCTCGTCTTCATGCTCATAAATGAACAGGCTCTGATGCGTTTTAGTTTGTATCAGCAAAAATACGCCGTACATCGCCGCAGAAATTAATGCCACTAATAGCGCCTGGGCGGTAGTGAAATTTGCACCCGGTAAAGCCATCGGGAACACCAGTACAATAATGGCCAGCGGAAACAGGGCGATTAAATACTGCTTAATACCAAACAGATTCATATACTGAGTGGCAAATTTACGGCCACCTAACAGTAATGAAAAACCGACCAGGCCGCCGGTTACGATCATAATGATTGAATATAGCGTATCGCGCATGAGCGTAGGCGCCGCATCGCCGGTCGCCATTAATGCGGAGATTAAGCTGACTTCAAGAATAACAACGGACAGGCTGAGGATCAGCGACCCGTAGGGTTCGCCAAGTCGATGTGCTAATACATCAGCATGACGGACAACGCTGAATGCGCTGCTTAATATACCAATAAGGGCCAGCGCATTAATACCGATGACCACTGGTAGTGACTGACTGCTCCCCCAGAAGAACAGTACTACCAGCGCCAAAATCGGGAAGACGAGAGAGGTCTCCTTGTGGCGGGTTTTTACCGCCTCATGTACGTGTGTCATTGAATTAATTCTCCGTCTCTGCAGGTATTTATACCCGTCATACTTCAAGTTGCTTATGCGTTGGCTACGTTCGCTCACTCCAGTCACATAGTTATCTATGCTCCTGGGGATTCACTCCCTTGCCGCCTTTAAGCAACTCGAATTATTTAGGGTATATAATTATAAAAAGTATTAAAGAATGTAAAAAATAACAGAAAACCTGGTTTTGTAGGTGACATTTTACGAAATTTTACTACATCGCTTATTTTTCCTCTCAAAGCGGTCAAAAACAAAATTATTGTTTATAGACTGTTTAATTAACAGAAGGTTAGATGAAGAAATTTTCTATAAATGTCCATTATTGGCGCATCGCCGCATTGTTAACCACACTTAAGGTTTAGCCTAAAAAGAGGAGTTCACAATGCCATATAAATCCAAAAGCGATCTGCCTGAAAGCGTGCAGCATGTTCTGCCAGCCCATGCTCAGGACATCTACAAAGAAGCTTTCAACAGCGCCTGGGAACAGTATAAAGATAAATCTGACCGTCGTGATGATGCTACCCGTGAAGAGACAGCACACAAGGTGGCGTGGGCCGCGGTCAAAAATGATTATCAAAAAGGTGATGATGATAAATGGCATAAAAAGGCGTAACAGTATCAATTATAATGCCTTTATGAACTAGCCAGCATCAGGCGTTAGCGAATCGTGCTACGCCGCGCCGTTGCTGGCTTGCAAGCGAGCGGTGAATTGCCTATTGTCCAGCTATTGGTTTCAAAATGAGCAGTAAAAAAGCCCGGAAGGCGTCAAAAAAGTTGTCGCAGGGAAGCTGCAGTGGCGGAGGTGTAAGGTGTTAACGCGTGATTTTTTATTGAATGCCGACTGTAAGACGGCATTTGGTGCTATTGAAGAATCACTACTCTGGTCAGCGGAACAACGTGCAGCCTCACTGGCCGCCACGCTCGCTTGCCGACCAGATGATGGACCGGTGTGGATCTTCGGTTATGGATCGTTGATGTGGAACCCGGCCTTAGAGTTTGAAGAGTCCTGTACCGGGACGTTAGTCGGCTGGCACCGTGCTTTCTGTCTGCGCCTGACGGCGGGGCGAGGAACGGCGTGTCAGCCAGGACGTATGCTGGCCCTGAAAGAAGGGGGACGCACCACCGGTGTGGCCTACCGCTTGCCGGAGGCATCCCTGGAACAAGAGCTTTCGCTGCTGTGGAAGCGAGAAATGATCACCGGCTGTTATCTGCCGACCTGGTGTCAGTTGGCGCTTGATGACGGCAGGACGGTGAACGCACTGGTCTTTATTATGGATCCGCGTCATCCGCTGTTTGAGTCAGACACGCGCGCGCAGGTGATTGCGCCGCTTATCGCCGCGGCGAGCGGACCTTTAGGTACCAACGCCCAGTATCTGTTCTCACTGGAACAAGAGCTGGTCAAGTTGGGGATGCAGGATGATTGTCTTAACGATCTGGTGATCACGGTTAAACGATTGTTGGGAGAGAACCTGCCGGAAGGCGTTATGCGGCCTGGGTTTGCCTGAACCCAGCCTGGAACTGAATGCCCGAAAGCCAGGCGCTTTTCGGGCAATTAACGCTTAGGCTGCAATATAACTTATTGAATGCTCTAGCGACTGGCTGTGGCTGTCAATCAGCACATTCCAGATGCCGGTATAGGGCACGGTCAACCATGCGTTATCACGATCCTGCACGCTTAAGATGTCGGACTGCGTGTCTTTGACGTGATTTTTCTCGCTCATCAGATGGATGTGACAACGCTCGGAACAGCGCACAACCACCGTATCGCCACCAAATAACTTTAAACTCGCCTTCACTAATGCCATTTTTCACCCCGTTCTTGAAAACAACGTACTTTCTGTCGAAAGTGCTGCGTGATGTTGTTCACATTTCACTCATTGCATAACACCAAAGGGGGAGCAACGGGATGCTGATTTTGATCAAAAAATGGCATAACGATTAAACAAAAGTGACAAAATTCCTTAAAAGGGTTGAAAGGGCGTGCTAACGTTCAACGAAACCGCGCCCATCTACGATTAAATCCGGAAATTATCGACACTTTCAGTGTGCTTGCCTGAAAACGGTGTATCAGAAGGTCAGCACTTTATCTGCAGCCAGCGTCCATTGAGCCAGTTCAACCAGCGTGCCGACGGCCACTCCGTCAATTAACGGCAGCGTCGTGATCCCACGGCCATCGGTGCAGGTTTTGCACAGTTTGACCGGCACATTTTGCGCCGTCAGGATCTCCAGCATTTGCTGAATATTGTATCCTTCTGCAGGTTTCTGACCTCGTAATCCCGCGGTTACCGCGTCCGACATTAAAAACAGACGCAGGTCGAGATCCGCTTCCTGTTCGCGCAGGGCGATTGCCAGACGCAGGCTGTTAAATAACGATTCGCTTCCATAGGCCGCACCGTTCGCGACGATCACTATCTTTTGCATTTTTACTCCTGTTGTCAGGGGGGCATGGATATTGCTTGTCCTCAGGGATAACCCGTTATCGGTGAGGGCAGAGATGATGACAAATGCACAAAATTCCGGCGCGACGCAATGGTTTCGCCATGCCCGCCAGCTTGAGAACACCCAGCTTCGCCAACTGGCACAGTCCGGTAAGTTGGTAATGCGTATTAGCCATCTGGTGCATATGCTACAGTGCGAACGCGGTGCATCCAATATCTGGTTGTGTTCTCAAGGTACGCTTTATGAGCGGGAGGTCCGTGCCAGTCGGGCGCTGGTGGATGAAGAGTGTCGGCAACTGCATATCCTTTTCCAGCACATTATGCCGGTGGCGGGCAGTGCGTTGTGCCACCGCATTGCTGGCACCGTCTGGTGCCTCGATCAGCTAACGACGCTGCGTGAGTCTGTCAGCGGGCAGACTATCGATGCTCAGCAGGCGATGGAGCAGTACAGCCGGACGTTACGCCATCTGCTGGGTATTGTGCCGCAGCTTAACGACAGCATCGATTATCCCCATGTCGCAGGTGGGCTGGTGGCGCTATACAGTTTTATGCAGGGTAAAGAGCTGGTAGGACAAGAGCGGGCGTTAGGGGCCATTGGCTTTACCCAGGGCGAGTTTAACCCTCAAATGCGCCAGGAGCTGGTGGACAGAATAGACGGGCAGCAGCCGTGCTTTGATACCTTTATCTCCCTGGCTTCGCCTGTACTGGTGCAGCATTTTCGTCAGCAATGCGAGGCATCGGGCGCCATCGAACAACTGCGGCGCCAGGCCTGTACGCGACAACCTCAACTCGATAACGGTGAACACGCGCTACGCTGGTTTACCCTACAGACGCAGCGCCTTGAACAATTACGCCATCTCGAAGAGATGTTGATTACCGAATTGCTGAACGCCGTGGCGCGTCGGCTGGCGGAAGAAACCTACGCCTTGCCGCTCGACAACTGGCTTGACGACCGTGCTGACGAACCCCTCTCGCTGCGCCGGGATAAACAATTATTGTGGGTTGTTCGCCAGCAGGCTCGCCAGCTGGAGCAAATGAGCGCCCAACTTGCCTCATTGCAGGATGCCTTAGAGGAGTGCAAGGTGATTGATAAAGCAAAAAGCATCCTGATGAATTACCAGCAGGTCAGCGAAGAACAGGCGTGGCAGCTATTGCGAAAAATGGCGATGGATAAAAACCAACGGATGGTCGATATCGCCCGGGCATTGCTTACCGTTAAATCCCTGATGCAGGGATAGCGACTGCACAACAGGCGGGCAGTGTCTGCCATATTTGGGTGCACCGCGGCGTCTGGTACGCGTCGAACCCGCTAAAACCGCCAGTGTAATTCTGGCATCTGAATTGCATTCACTCATACATACAATTTAGCAGCAGGCCAACGGCGGTCTGACTGTTTTGAGGATAAAGGCGTCCCGCAATGCTTCGGCATTGTTGGACGCCTTTTTTTATGGGGAGCATGTATGGGTGACAGAACAGTTTCGTTAACGCGGCGGCGGTTTTTACAGGCAAGTGCCGTGATGGGGGCCAGCTCGCTGATTCCAGGACTGATGTCTTCGGTCTGGGCGGCAGGGTCTGATGCGCCGGAGATGACTACCGTTCGGGTCGGTTTTATTCCGCTAACCGACTGCGCGCCGCTGGTTATCGCCACGTTGAAAGGTTTTGATAAAAAATACGGCATTACGCTGGTGCCGACCAAAGAGGCCAGTTGGGCTGCAGTGCGTGACAAACTGGTCTCTGGAGAGCTGGATGCGGCTCATGTTCTGTACGGCCTGTTGTATGGTCTGGAACTGGGTATTGCCAGTAAAGCGCAGCCCATGGCCAATCTGATGACGCTCAATCAGAACGGGCAAGCGATCACGCTCTCCGCAACGCTGCTGGAGCAGGGGATTACCGATGCGTCTGCGCTGAAGAAACTGATCGTCTCGCAGGCGCCTGGAACCTATACCTTCGCGCACACCTTTCCCACTGGCACACATGCCATGTGGCTCTATTACTGGCTGGCCAGCGCTGACATCAATCCTTTCACCGATGTTCGCACCGTTGTGGTACCGCCTCCGCAAATGGTGATGAACATGCGCATTGGCAATATGAGTGGCTTCTGCGTCGGCGAACCGTGGAATGCGCGGGCGATCAATGACCGCATCGGTTTTACCGCGGCGACGTCCCAGGATATCTGGCCCGACCATCCGGAAAAAGTACTCGGTACGCGCCGGGAGTGGGTAGAAAAATATCCACATACTGCCCGGGCACTGGTTAGCGCGCTGCTTGAGGCATCGCGCTGGATAGACGCCAGTGAAGCCAATAAACGCGAAACAGCACAAATTCTGGCGCGCCGGGCCTGGCTCAATACCAAAGAAGGCTATCTGACGGCGAGAATGCTGGGCGAGTACGACAACGGTGCCGGTCGTCGCTGGCAGGATCCGCATGCCATTCGCTTTTTTCGCGACGGCGAGGTGAGTTTCCCCTGGCATTCCGATGGCATGTGGTTTCTGACCCAGTTCCGCCGTTGGGGATTGTTGAAGCAGCAACCGGATTATGCAGCCATTGCCGCGCGCATCAACCGGACCGACATCTGGCGCGATGCGGCAGCGGCGGTTGGAGGGATAACACCTCCTGCGAAATTGCTACGAACCAGTACGCTGATGGACGGTTCCGTATGGGATGGCCGCAATCCAGAAGCCTATGCCAACAGTTTTACCCTCCACCGTACAGGAGCCTGAGATGAAACAAAATACGCAGCTTAAATCCCCTGAGCCGGTAGTCGGTGAGGTCATCACGCTATCAACGATGAAGGTCAGAAAGCGCAAAATGCCATGGTCAATGAGGCTTAGTACATGGCTAAGACGCGCCGTACCCGCTCTGTTGGGGATTGCCTTGCTGGTGGTGTGCTGGCAACTGGCCGCCATCAACAGCAAAGGCTTTCCGACGCCGCTGAGCACCCTGGATTCAGCCCTGACGTTGTTTGCCGATCCGTTCTATAACGGCGGGCCGAATGATATGGGTATCGGCTGGAACGTGCTGGCGTCGTTGCAACGGGTCGCGATCGGTTTCGGATTAGCGGCGCTGGTGGGGATCCCGCTGGGCTTTCTGATTGGGCGTTTCACCTTCTTTTCGCACATGTTTTCGCCGCTGATTGCGCTGTTGCGCCCGGTCAGTCCGCTGGCCTGGCTGCCGATTGGACTGCTGTTGTTTCAAAAAGCGGAACCCGCATCGAGCTGGACCATCTTTATCTGCTCTATATGGCCGATGGTGATCAACACCGCCGAAGGGGTGCGGAGAATCCCTGACGATTACCTCAACGTTGCTCGCGTACTGCAACTCTCTGAGTGGACGGTGATGCGGCGGATACTTTTCCCCGCCGTGCTGCCGGCGATCCTCACTGGCGTACGCCTGTCGATCGGCATCGCCTGGTTGGTGATTGTGGCAGCAGAAATGCTCACCGGCGGGTTGGGGATTGGTTTTTGGATCTGGAATGAGTGGAACAACCTTAATGTCGAAAACATTCTCATCGCTATCGTCATCATCGGCGTTGTCGGTCTGCTGCTTGAGCAGGGGCTAATGCTGGTGGCGCGTCGTTATAGCTGGCAGGAAAAATAAGGAGACAACATGAAACCCATTATTCAGGTCCAGGCGGTCAGCCAACGTTTTTCGACCGCCAGCGGTGAGTTCCTCGCGCTACACAATGTTTCTTTTGATATCCATGAAGGGGAGACCATGAGTTTGATTGGTCACTCCGGTTGCGGAAAGTCGACGCTTTTGAATCTGATTGCCGGCATTACGCTGCCTACTGAAGGTGGCCTGATTTGCGATAACCGCGAAATCGCCGGGCCGGGGCCTGAGCGGGCGGTCGTTTTCCAAAACCATTCGCTGCTGCCGTGGCTGACCTGTTTCGACAACGTAGCCCTGGCCGTCGATCAGGTCTTTCGCCACACCATGAGTAAAGCCGAGCGACGTGAGTGGATCGAACACAACCTGCACCGCGTCCAGATGGGCCACGCGATGCACAAACACCCCGGTGAAGTCTCTGGTGGGATGAAGCAACGCGTGGGCATTGCCCGGGCGCTGGCGATGAAACCCAAAGTCCTGCTTATGGATGAACCGTTTGGCGCACTGGATGCGCTCACCAGGGCGCATTTGCAGGATACGGTGATGCACATCCAGCAGTCGCTGAATACCACCATTGTGCTGATCACTCACGACGTTGATGAAGCGGTGCTGCTTTCCGACCGGGTTCTGATGATGACCAACGGGCCAGCGGCGACGGTGGGCGAGATCTTGACGGTTGATTTACCGCGCCCACGCAATCGGGTCCAGCTTGCCGATGACAGCCGATACCACCACCTGCGACAACGCATTCTCCATTTTCTGTATGAGAAACAGCCGAAGGCGGCGTAAGGAGGGGAAGATGACGCGACTGGTCATTGTGGGTCATGGCATGGCGGCAACTCGTCTGATTGAGGCGCTTGTTATGTACAAAAACGGCGGCATTTCCGTCACCGTTATTGGTGAAGAGCCGCAGCTTGCCTACAACCGGATCCAACTTTCCCCGGTGCTGGGGGGAGAAAAGCCCTTTGCGCAAACTTTGCTTCATCCGGCGCAGTGGTATCTCGATCACGGCGTGACGGTTCTGAGCGATGAAGCTGTGTTGGCCGTTGATGCCACCAGCCGCAGCCTGACCACCACAAAACGGCTTTTGTTCTGGGATGAGCTGGTATTTGCCACCGGATCGTATCCGTTTATTCCGCCCATTCCCGGCGTCCAACAACCGCATGTTCATGCTTTTCGCACGATGCAGGATGTCGAGGCGATTCTCCAACGGTCTGGGCCAAAGGTGGTGTTGGGTGGTGGCGTTCTCGGCGTGGAGGCCGCGACAGCCTTACGTCTTCACGGTGACGATGTCACGTTGATTCATCGCGCGGGACGGCTGATGGAACAACAGCTTGATCAACAGGCCAGCGATCTGTTGCAGGCACAACTAACAGGACGCGGTATTCGCTGCGAGCTTAGTTCCGGGCTCGTCAGTATCGAAGCCGACTGCGTAACGTTGCTCGATGGCCAGCGTATTGCGGCGAATGGCGTGGTGATTGCCACGGGGGTCAAACCCAATATCCCCCTGGCGCAGGCGTGCGGTGTTGTTTGTCAGCAGGGGATCGTGGTGGATGAACAGCTTCGCACCTCAATGCCCGGCATTAGCGCCGTTGGGGAATGCTGCGAGATTAACGGCCAGACGTGGGGACTGGTTGCGCCGTGCCTGAAACAGGCTGAGGTGTTGGCTGCGCGACTGGCGGGTTTTACCGGTGCCGGATTTGGCTGGCAGGCGAGCGGAACGCGCCTCAAGGTGACGGGAATTGATCTGTTTAGTGCAGGCGTAACGGACACGACGGCGACGGATGCCACCCTGAGCACATACGATCCGCTCAGCGGGCACTATCGCCGCTTGCTGACGCGTGATGGAAAACTCCATGGTGTGCTGCTGATGGGCGATTGCCATAGCGCAGCGCCATTAACCGATTTGCTGGCCCAGGGGGCGACAGCCCACTCCGACTGGCTCTTCGACCGCTTTGATACGCAGCCATCGGCTGCAGGACAGATGACGATGACAAAACCGACGCTGGCTGTTGTGGGACACGGTATGGTTGGCCACCATTTTCTTGAGCAATGCGTAAGCCGTAATCTGCATTTGCATTATCACATTGTGGTGTTTGGCGAAGAACGTTATGCCGCCTATGACCGGGTGCATCTGTCAGAGTATTTCGCCGGGCGCAGCGCGCAATCACTTTCGCTTGTCGCTGATGATTTCTTTGCCCGTAGTGGCATAGAGCTACGTTTGGGGCAATGCGTGACCGAGATCGATCGTGAGATGCGCGTCATCCGCAACGCCGACGGACATGAAACCCACTGGGATTCGCTGGTGCTTGCCACCGGATCGTATCCGTTTGTCCCCCCTGTGAAAGGTGGGGACTCACCCGCCTGCTTTGTTTATCGTACGTTGGACGATTTGGATGCCATTGCAGCGAAAGCGAAAAGTGCGCGCCGCGGGGTGGTGATCGGCGGTGGCCTGCTTGGTCTGGAGGCTGCGAACGCGCTGCGTCAGCTTGGGCTGGAAACGCATGTTGTTGAGTTTGCCGCTAATCTGATGGCGGTGCAGCTGGATAACGCCGGTGCCGCGATGTTACGAGAAAAGATAGAGGCGCTCGGCGTTGGCGTCCACACCGCAAAATCGACCACGGAAATTGAAAGCACCACTGACGGACTGGTACTGCACTTTGCCGACGGCGAAAAGCTGGAATCCGAAATGGTGGTTTTTTCTGCGGGTATTCGTCCGCAGGATGCGCTGGCGCGTCGCAGCGGTTTAGATATTGGCGAACGCGGTGGGATTTGTATCGATAGCCACTGTCGCACGTCAGATGACGCCATTTTTGCGATCGGCGAATGTGCGCTGTGGGAAGGGCGAGTCTTTGGCCTTGTCGCGCCGGGATATCAAATGGCGCGGGTAGTCGCCGCACAGCTGGCCGGAGAAGATGTCAGTTTTAGCGGTGCGGATATGAGCACCAAGCTCAAGCTGCTGGGCGTTGATGTCGCTTCTTTTGGCGATGCGCATGCCCGTACGCCGGGCGCGAAAAGCTATCAATGGACGCATGGTCCCGAGCAGATCTACAAAAAGATCGTCGTCAGCGCAGAGGGCAAAACGCTGTTGGGCGGAGTGCTGGTTGGCGATGCTGGCGATTACGCCACGCTATTGCAAATGATGTTGAATGGGATGCCGCTTCCTGGTCAGCCGGAATCGCTGATCCTGCCCGCGCTGGCGGGCGATGCGCCAAAAGCGCTTGGGGTTGCGGCATTGCCCGATACAGCGCAAATCTGCTCTTGTCATAACGTCAGTAAGGCCGATATATGCCGGGCGGTAAGTGCTGGTGCGACGGACATTGGCGCCATCAAACAGTGCACTAAAGCGGCGACCGGTTGTGGCGGATGCAGCGCGCTGGTGAAACAGGTGATGGAGCACCAACTTGCGGCCCAGGGCGTTGAGGTCAAAAAGGATATCTGTGAACATTTTCCCTGGTCGCGCCAGGAGATTTATCACCTTGTACGGGTGAACCATATCCATACTTTCGAACAGTTGATTAGCCGTTACGGCCAGGGTCACGGCTGCGAAATCTGTAAACCTCTGGTGGGGTCAGTGCTGGCGTCCTGCTGGAATGAGTATCTGCTTAAACCAGCGCACTTACCGCTGCAGGACACGAACGATCGCTATTTTGCCAATATTCAAAAAGACGGTTCCTATTCTGTGGTCCCGCGTATGCCTGCGGGAGAGGTCACACCGGACGGCCTGATCGCCATAGGACAGATTGCGAAACGTTATCAGCTGTACAGCAAAATCACCGGCGGGCAACGGGTGGATCTTTTCGGCGCGCGTCTGGAACAGTTACCCGATATCTGGCGCGAACTGGTGGCTGCGGGATTTGAAACAGGACATGCGTACGGGAAGTCGTTGCGAACGGTGAAGTCCTGCGTTGGATCGACCTGGTGTCGCTACGGCGTACAGGATTCAACGGCAATGGCGGTGATGCTTGAAAATCGCTACAAAGGGTTGCGTGCACCACACAAAATTAAAATGGCAGTGTCCGGTTGTACCCGGGAATGTGCCGAGGCACAGAGTAAGGATGTGGGCGTCATTGCGACGGATAAAGGCTGGAATCTCTATCTGTGCGGCAATGGAGGAATGAAACCACGCCATGCCGATTTGTTTGCCAGTGATTTAGATGATACCGCGCTGATGCGCACTATCGACCGTTTCCTGATGTTCTACATTCGCACCGCGGATCGTCTGCAACGTACCAGCACCTGGATGGATAACCTGGAAGGGGGCATTGCGTATTTGCGTGAAGTGATCCTCGACGACAGTTTAGGGATTGCCAGTGAACTGGAACAAGAGATGGCGCGGGTTGTGGAAAGCTACCAGTGCGAATGGCAAACCACGCTCAGTAGCCCGCAGCGTCTGGCGCTGTTTCGTTCATATATCAATAGTGATGAGGCGGATGAGACGGTTGCCCGTGCGCCTTTACGCGGGCAACCGCAGTTGGCTAAACCTGCATCCAGGGGCCGTGAGTCATTACCGACAAAACCCTGGCAGGAGATATGCGCCCTTGATGCTATCCCTGAGCAGGCGGGTATTGGCGCACGTCTGGGAGATGTGCAAATTGCATTATTCCGCTTTGGGCAGACGATTTATGCCCTTGATAACCTTGAACCCGGTAGCGCTGCGCAGGTGTTATCGCGCGGTATTCTGGGGGATGTGCAGGGTGAGCCGATTGTTATCTCGCCGCTGTATAAACAACGTATTCGTCTGCGCGATGGCCGCCAGTATGACAGCGGAGAACAGGCGGTACGCGCCTGGCCGGTGAAAGTGGAGGCGGGCAAAGTGTGGGTGGGAACTCAGGCGTTGATCCTGCGGGCGGAGGCATCATGAGTGAGACTCGTACAACGTGCCCGTACTGTGGCGTTGGCTGCGGCGTGATTGCGCAGGTAGACGATAATGGCGTCACCGTCAGAGGCGACCCCGAACATCCGGCAAACTTTGGCCGCTTGTGCGTCAAAGGCGCGGCGCTGGCTGAAACCACAGGACTTAGCGGCAGGTTGTTGCAACCGACGGTGGATGGCGAAACGGCGAGTTGGTCGCAGGCGCTGGACACCGCCGGTGAACGTCTGCGCGCTATCATCGCTCAGCATGGACCGCATGCCGTGGCCTTTTATGCCTCTGGGCAACTGCTGACGGAGGATTACTATGCGGCGAATAAGCTGATGAAAGGCTTCATTGGCGCGGCCAATATTGATACCAATTCGCGGCTTTGTATGTCGTCTGCGGTGACCGGATACAAGCGGGCGCTGGGAGCGGATGTCGTGCCCTGCAGTTATGAGGACATCGAACGCAGTGATTTGGTGGTATTGGTGGGATCGAATGCAGCATGGACGCATCCGGTGCTGTATCAGCGTCTGGTGCAGGCGCGTAATGCTAATCCGTCGATGAAAGTCGTGGTTATCGATCCTCGTCGCACCGCAACCTGTGATATCGCCGATCTGCATCTTTCCCTGCTGCCCGGTAGCGATGCTGGGCTGTTTGTCGGCTTACTGAACACGATTGTGGCTGAGGGGAATGCGCAAAGTGAATTTGATGACGCTGTAGAAACGTTTGCTATCGCGCACGACTGGAGCCTCGCGCGTGTGGCGCAGTTTTGCGGGCTGGATGTTGCCGATGTTGTCACCTTCTATGACTGGTTTATGCGCGCGCCAACAGCCATCACGTTATACACCATGGGCATTAACCAGTCTGCCAGCGGTAGCGATAAGTGTAATGCGATTATTAACGTGCATTTGGCCAGCGGTAAGTTTGGTCGACAGGGGTGCGGTCCATTTTCGCTGACCGGGCAACCCAATGCGATGGGCGGCCGGGAAGTTGGCGGGTTGGCGACGCAGCTGGCGGCGCATATGAATTTTGAACCCCAGGATCTTGCCCGCCTGTCCCGCTTCTGGGGGACTGAAAGGTTGGCGCAGACGCCTGGTTTGATGGCCGTGGATTTGTTTGAGGCGATCGGTAAAGGCGACGTTAAAGCGGTATGGATCATGGGGACAAACCCGGCGGTGTCATTACCGGACAGCCATGCCGTGTGCCAGGCGTTGGCAGCCTGTCCACTGGTGATCGTCTCTGAAGTCGTGGCAGACACGGACACCAGCCGCTACGCGCATATTCGGTTTCCGGCGCAGGCCTGGGGCGAAAAAAACGGTACGGTGACGAACTCAGAACGACGGATCTCGCGCCAGCGTGCATTTTTACCTGCGCCGGGTGAGACGAGGGCGGACTGGTGGATCGTTGCGCAAATGGCGAAACAGTTGGGTTTTGCCCATGCGTTTGGCTGGCAAAGCGCATGGGAGGTATTTTGTGAACATGCGGCGCTTTCCGGTTATGAAAACAGGGGGGAACGTGCATTTGATATCGGCGCGTTAGCGGAGCTGACGCATCAACAGTGGGATGAGATGACGCCGGTTCGCTGGCCAGTGAGTACCGGCTCATCAACGCTAAATTTTTGGCAGGGGTGGCGTGGTAACCAACGTTTACGCCTGGTATCTGTTACACCACAGGGTATGAAAACGGCCTGTGATGCCCTCTATCCATTGGTGCTAAACAGCGGTCGCATTCGCGATCAGTGGCACACTATGACGCGGACGGGGACGATTTCACGCCTGATGCAGCACATCAATGAACCGCTGGTAGAAATTGCACCAGAGGATGCCTATCGCTTCAAGCTGAATGAAGGTGCGCTATGCCGGGTTAACTCCCCGCTCGGCGTAATGGTTGGTAGGGTGACCATTCACCGTGGACAGCGGCCAGGGAGCGTCTTCACTTCAATGCATTGGAATAATCATTTTGCCCGTCAAGGGCGGGTAAATGCATTGGTGGCGCCGATTTGTGATCCTGACTCTGGACAGCCGGAAAGCAAACAGACAGCGGTGCGCATTATGGCATGGCAGCCCCGGTGGCTGGGAGAGCTGTTTTGTCGCTCCGCGCTGACGTTTCCGGGGTTCGTTCACTGGTGGCGCAAAAGTGCTGACAATGCCTTGCGTTATACGCTGGCGGGCGACAGCGATATTTCTACGTGGCTGCAACAATATTGTGTGACGCAAAGCTGGCAACTTCAGCAGGCGAAATGGGAGCAGGGACTGAATCTGTTGGCCTGGCATGAAGGAAAGCTGATGCTTGGGCTCTGGTCAGCGGCAACGCTGCCGCAGATTGATGATGCGGCGATCCTCAGCGCATTCGTGCAAACGCCGGAAAATGCTCAGACTCGTCACGCACTGTTGGGCGGGAAACCCGGTGGTATTACGGCTGATAAGGGCGCGACTATTTGTAGTTGTTATAGCGTAGGAGAAAAGGCCATTACCCAGGCTATCGCTAACGGTTGTGATACGGTTCAGGCATTGGGAAAAGCGTTACGTTGCGGGAGTAATTGCGGATCGTGTATTCCGGAACTGAAGACATTACTGGCACAAAAAATCACACTCAATGATTAAGGATATTCCTGAAAATTTGAGAAAAAGCTGCAAAGGGGACGTCGGACAGGTAGGATTTACGCTGTGGTCCCCAAATTCAATGATATAAAAGCCAGTAACGATTTGAGCCGTTTTGTTTGCTGCAGATTTTCTCTTCTCCTACTCTTGCCGCTGGCAGGCGGTATTGCCAGCGCGCAGCCATCTTTTGTGCACCAGGCTGAAAACCCTTTCGATAACAATAGTGATGGCTTGCCCGATCTCGGTATGGCGCCGGAGTCGCGGGCAGGCGAAAAGCACTTTGCCGAAATGGTCAAAGCGTTTGGTGAAGCCAGCATGACCGATAACGGGCTTGATACGGGTGAACAGGCGAGGCAGTTCGCGTTTGGTCAGGTGCGTGACACGGTCAGCGAACAGGTTAATCAGCAACTGGAATCCTGGCTCTCTCCCTGGGGAAACGCCAGCGTTGGATTGCAGGTGGATAACGAAGGCAGCTTTACCGGAAGTCGGGGAAGTTGGTTTATCCCATGGCAGGACAATCAACGATATTTAACCTGGAGCCAGTTGGGGCTGACGCAACAAGACGAAGGTTTAGTCAGCAATGCGGGGATTGGGCAGCGCTGGGTACGCGACGGCTGGTTTCTGGGTTACAACACCTTTTATGACAACCTGTTGGATGAAAATCTGCCCCGGGGAGGCCTTGGCGCCGAGGCGTGGGGCGAATACTTGCGCTTATCCGCTAACTATTACCAACCGTTGTCCTCCTGGCAGGAGCGTTCCACAACCCAGGAACAACGGATGGCCCGCGGCTACGACCTGACTGCGCAAATGCGCATGCCGTTCTATCAACACCTCAATACCAGCGTCAGCGTGGAACAGTATTTTGGCGACCGGGTGGATTTGTTTCATTCCGGAACCGGGTACCACAATCCTGTGGCGGTGAATCTGGGATTGAGCTATACGCCGGTGCCGTTGATTACCGTGACGGCACAACATAAGCAGGGGGAAAGCGGAGTCAGCCAGAATAACCTCGGCTTAACGCTGAATTACCGCTTTGGCGTGCCGCTAAAAAAACAGCTGATGGTCAGCGAGGTGGCAAACAGCCGATCGCTGCGCGGCAGTCGTTATGACGATCCGCAGCGTAACAATCTGCCGACGCTGGAATATCGCCAGCGTAAAACATTGTCGGTATTTTTGGCCACGCCGCCCTGGGATCTCAAGTCTGGTGAGACGGTGGCGCTGAAGCTGCAGGTGCGTAGTTTGCATGGGATCCACCATTTGACCTGGCAGGGTGATACTCAGGCGTTAAGTTTAACGGCGGGTAGCGATAACCGAAGTACGCAAGGTTGGACGATTATTATGCCGAAGTGGGACAGCAGCGAAGGCGCGACAAACCGCTGGCGGTTGTCTGTGGTGGTAGAAGATGAGCAGGGTCAGCGTGTCTCTTCCAATGAGATCACGCTATCACTGACCGAACCGTTTATTACCGTTTCGGAAAATGATCCTCGTTAGCAATGAAGCATCAACGCGTTATCAGAAAATGCGTTCCTGATGTACCCATACCGCGGCTTCGACGCGTGATTTGAGCTTCATTTTCTTCAACATATGCTTCACATGGACTTTTACCGTACTTTCAGTGATGTCCAGACGACGGGCGATCATCTTGTTCGGCAGCCCCTGGGCAATGAGCTTGAGAATGTCGCGCTCACGCGGTGTCAGTTGGGTGACATCACGGTCCGACGTTGCACGATTAGCACGCAGGCTGGCGGCCAGAACCGGCGTTAAGGCCTCACTCAGCACCATTTCACCGGCCGCTGACTGCTGTAAGGCTTTGAGTAAATCTTCAGGCTCCATATCTTTCAGCAGATAACCGTCAGCGCCGCGTTTCAGTGCGGTAACTACGTCTTCTTCATGATTGGATACGCTAAACACAACGATACGGCCCGACAGTGACTTTTCACGCAGCTTATCGAGAGTTTCCAGGCCGTTCATGCCGGGCATGTTGAGATCAAGCAGGATCAGATCGGGATCAAGGGATTCAGCCAGCTCGATACCCTGCTCACCATTGCTGGCTTCGCCGACAACGGTAATATCGGGCGCCATGCTGACAAGCTGTTTTACACCGGTTCGCAGCATCGGATGATCGTCGATCAACAGGATGGTTGCCGGTTCCAGATTACTCATGGGTATCTCCTTGGACTTCTGTGAAGTTTGTTTCGGGAATAAAAGTGACAGCAACTTCAGTACCGCCCGTCTCGCGACGGCGTACGCGGCAATCGCCGCGCAAGCTCTGCGCACGATCGCGCATTATAATCATGCCGTAGTGGTTACTGCGTTCGGCGTTTTCCGGTACGCCGCAGCCGTTATCTTGCACTGTTAGTTTGACCTGCTTGCCATTTTGCACCACCGTCACGACCACTTCATTGGCCTGAGAGTGTTTAAGTGCATTACTCAGGGCTTCGCGCGCAATTTGTAGCAGGTGAATCGCCTGATGCGAAGGGACCAGGCGTGGCGGTAGCTGATAATCCAGCTTAACCGTAAATCCAAAACGGGCGCTGTACTCCTGACAGCTGGCTTCCAGCGCCGGCCGTAATCCAGGTTCTGTGAGCTGTAAACGGAAGGTGGTTAACAGCTCACGCAGTTGTGCCCACGAAGCATTCAGCTCGTTACGAATCTGGCTGAGCAACTCGCGACAGTTATCTGAAAGCGCATCGCCCTGCATCTGCAAACAGCTAACCTGCATCTTCATACAAGAGAGCGATTGTGCAATAGAATCATGAAGTTCGCGTGCAATGGTGGCACGCTCTTCCATCACGATCAACTGCTGCTGACGCTCCTGATGTCTGTCGAGCGCGAGCGTTGCGGTCAGTTGCTCAACCAAGGTATCAACCAACTGCTGCTGATCGTGGCTGAGATGGCGTCCGTTCGGCAAGGTGGCGAGCAGAATACCATATTGGGTATGCGCATCGGTCAGCCGCCATTTCAATGTGATCCCGCCGTCAATCGCGGGCAGCGTTCCGCGAGGACACAGATGGCAACCTTTTTCATCACAGCTGGCATTGGACTGACAGGTAAATTCCTGATGATTGTCTTCATCTTCCAGGTCGTAAACCCGGAGTTCAATATCATGCAGCAAGGTCAAATTTTGCAGACCGTTCAGTACCGGAGAGAGGCGTTCGCACAACGGCACCTGAGAGTGCAGGCGGCGGTTGGCTTGCCACAGAAAAGAAAGGATCTGATTTTTGTGCTCCAGTCCCGCCGTTTTTTCCTGCACCCGCTGTTCCAGCACGGCATAACTTTCGGCCAGTTCTTCCGACATATTATTCAGTGCCGAGCCCAGAGCGGCCATCTCATTACGCCCGCTGATACGCGCGCGTTGGGTAAAATCACGTTGGCTGACGGCTCGCGCCATCGCCAGCAGCTGCTTCCATGGCTCTAACAGGCGCACGCGCAGCCAGATAATGGTAAAAACCAGCAGCAATGCCATAAATATGGCCATCAGGCGATGCAGCAGGACGACGCGTTCAATGCGTAATTCGGTGGTATGGTCAAAGGCGGTAACCAGCTTATCCAGACCGCCTACAAAGCGCGTTACATCCTGCGCTACCGCATCAGGCGTTTGCGCATGCGCAAGCCCCGGCGCCAGTTCAGTGTGCCAGTAATCCTGTAGTGCTTTTAACTGCGCCTGTTGTCCGTCTCGCTTTGCGGCACGCGTCAACTCCGGGCTAAACGCCGTTTTCTCCATTTCATCCAGAAGCGGTTGATCGCTAGCGTCCAGCGGTACGGCTGCCAGCAGGCGATAACTCTGCATGCGCAGCGATCCCGCTTTGTTGATTGCATGGGCGCTACCCTGAACGCCCTGAACCAGCCAGCCGGAGACAGCCATACCAGCCACGCCGATGGCTGTGGACAATAAAACAATCAGCGCCACCTGGTTGACCAGCGTAAGCGGGGAGAGACAACGTTTAAACATGGTGACTTGTTCCTTCGGGTTTTCGTCGAACAGAAAACCTTATTGAATGACGATTCTGCTGCAGGCAGTGGCGTTATTCTCGGCGATACACTGGAGTATACCCATACCTCAAACGGGCTACCTCTTAATTGCCAGCGGAGGGAGGGATCCCAGGCGAGGGGGAGTAGGGGGCGACAGAAGCGTGAAAAACCACATCTTTTTTACCGAAGTTATGTACTCATTTAGGGTAATGATAAATTTTAGGCATGAATAATGACACCTTTTCCTTTGATTTATATCAACTTACCTCCAGCTGTAAACCCTAATGTTGCAGGCATCGAAACAAGTATCAGAGGTGTCTATGAGTCACTCATCTGCCCCGGAAAGGGCATCTGGAGCTGTAATTACCGAATGGCGGCCGGAAGATCCCGCCTTCTGGCAGCAGCGTGGTCAACGAATCGCCAGCCGTAACCTGTGGATTTCAGTCCCTTGCTTGCTGCTGGCGTTTTGCGTGTGGATGTTATTTAGCGCCGTGGCGGTGAACTTACCGAAAGTCGGTTTTGATTTCACCACTGAACAGCTGTTCATGCTGACGGCATTACCTTCGGTGTCCGGCGCGCTGCTGCGTGTTCCGTACTCCTTTATGGTTCCCCTGTTTGGTGGACGTCGCTGGACAGCGTTTAGCACCGGTATCCTGATCATTCCTTGTGTATGGTTAGGTTTTGCGGTGCAGGATACCTCCACGCCGTTTAGTACCTTTATTATTATCTCTCTGTTGTGCGGTTTCGCCGGTGCGAACTTTGCGTCCAGCATGGCAAACATCAGTTTCTTCTTTCCAAAACAGAAACAGGGTGGTGCGCTGGGTCTGAACGGTGGCCTGGGCAACATGGGCGTCAGCGTGATGCAGTTGGTTGCGCCGCTGGTGGTTTCACTGTCAATCTTTGCCGCATTTGGTAGCCACGGGGTTGAACAACCGGATGGTACGCAGCTGTATCTGGCAAACGCCGCATGGATTTGGGTACCGTTCCTTGCGGTGTTAACGCTGGCTGCATGGTTTGGTATGAATGAACTGGCAACCTCAAAAGCGTCGCTGAAAGAGCAATTGCCGGTGCTGAAACGTGGGCATCTGTGGATTATGAGCCTGCTGTATCTGGCAACCTTCGGTTCATTCATCGGTTTCTCTGCCGGTTTTGCCATGTTGTCAAAAACGCAGTTTCCTGAGGTACAGATCCTGCATTACGCCTTCTTTGGACCGTTGATTGGCGCGCTGGCTCGTTCAGCGGGCGGCGCAATCTCTGACCGTCTGGGCGGAACCCGTGTAACGCTGGTGAACTTCGTGCTGATGGCTATTTTCAGTGCCTTACTGTTCCTGACGCTGCCATCAAACGGTGTTGGCGGCAACTTTATCGCCTTCTTCGCGGTGTTCCTGGCATTGTTCCTGACGGCTGGTCTGGGGAGTGGTTCAACCTTCCAGATGATCTCCGTTATCTTCCGCAAGCTGACGATGGACAGAGTGAAAGCTGAAGGCGGATCAGAAGAGAAAGCAATGCGCGAAGCAGCAACCGACACCGCGGCAGCGTTGGGCTTTATCTCAGCCATTGGTGCGATTGGCGGCTTCTTTATCCCGAAAGCATTTGGTACGTCTCTGGCGTTAACTGGTTCGCCGGTCGATGCGATGAAAGTCTTTCTGATCTTCTATGTCGCTTGTGTGGTTATCACCTGGGCGGTATACGGACGTCATTCTAAAAAGTAAAAAAGTAGTAGCAGTTGATTATCCATTGCGCGGTGTTAGACCGCGCTTTTTTTTGCTCTAAATTAGTTACAACATACTTATATGTGAGCTCATGACGAAAGTCTGCGAAAACGGTGCTGGTAATATGCCTGGCAGGGGGATACCCCTTAATACCCACTTATAAAGAATTTAACATTTGTATGATAAGTGAATTATTTAAAATTCTTTAAATTCAAAGCATTACGCCAAAAACCAATATCCCACTTTGGGGGTATGTAAAAACCAACCTTCATTTTTCATCCCTGCATGCCTTGATCGTTATCAATTCTCACGCCCTTTCAGAGCGTTACCTTCGCTCTCAATCAAGCAATGTCGATTTATCAGAGAGCCGTCAGGCTCCTACAGGAGAAAACCGATGAGTAAATTCCTGGACCGGTTTCGCTACTTCAAGCAGAAGGGCGAAACCTTTGCCGATGGGCATGGCCAGCTTCTCAATACCAACAGGGACTGGGAGGACGGATACCGCCAGCGTTGGCAGCATGACAAAATCGTGCGTTCAACCCACGGGGTAAACTGCACGGGCTCATGCAGCTGGAAAATCTATGTGAAAAATGGTCTGGTGACCTGGGAGACCCAGCAAACTGACTACCCACGCACGCGTCCAGATATGCCTAACCACGAGCCTCGCGGCTGCCCACGTGGTGCAAGCTATTCCTGGTATCTCTACAGCGCTAACCGTCTGAAATACCCACTGATGCGCAAACGTCTGATGAAGATGTGGCGTGAAGCAAAAAGACTGCACAGCGATCCGGTAGACGCATGGGCATCCATCATCGAAGACGCCGACAAAGCAAAAAGCTTCAAACAAGCGCGCGGTCGTGGTGGATTTGTTCGTTCTTCCTGGCAGGAAGTGAATGAACTGATTGCTGCATCTAACGTTTACACCATCAAAACCTATGGCCCTGACCGCGTTGCAGGCTTCTCTCCGATCCCGGCGATGTCGATGGTTTCTTATGCTTCCGGCGCACGCTATATGTCGCTGATTGGCGGTACCTGCCTGAGCTTCTACGACTGGTACTGCGACCTGCCGCCGGCTTCCCCGCAAACCTGGGGCGAGCAAACCGACGTACCGGAATCTGCCGACTGGTATAACTCCAGCTACATTCTTGCATGGGGCTCTAACGTACCGCAGACCCGTACTCCGGATGCACACTTCTTTACTGAAGTTCGCTATAAAGGCACCAAAACGGTAGCGATTACTCCGGACTACGCAGAAATCGCCAAACTTTGCGACCTGTGGCTGGCACCGAAGCAGGGAACCGATGCTGCGATGGCAATGGCGATGGGCCATGTCATGCTGCGCGAGTTCCACCTCGATAACCCGAGCCAGTACTTCACCGACTACGTTCGTCGTTATACTGACATGCCAATGCTGGTGATGCTCGAAGAGCGTGACGGTTACTATGCTGCTGGTCGTATGCTGCGTGCGGCGGATCTGGTCGACTCTCTGGGCCAGCAAAATAACCCAGAATGGAAAACTGTCGCTATCAACAGCAACGGCGAAATGGTTGCGCCAAACGGTTCAATTGGTTTCCGTTGGGGCGAAAAGGGCAAATGGAACCTTGAGCAACGCGACGGTACGTCCGGTGATGAAACCGAACTGCAGCTCAGCCTGCTGGGTAGCCAGGACGATATCGCTGAAGTGGGCTTCCCGTACTTTGGCGGCGAAGGTACCGAGCACTTCAGTAAAGTAGAGCTGGAAAATATTCTGCTGCACAAACTGCCGGTTAAACGCCTGCAGTTGGCCGATGGCTCTACCGCGCTGGTGACCACCGTTTACGACCTGACCATGGCTAACTATGGCCTGGAACGTGGTCTGAACGACGAAAACTGCGCGACCAGCTACGATGACGTGAAAGCGTACACGCCGGCATGGGCAGAAAAAATCACTGGCGTATCACGTTCTCAGATCGTGCGCATTGCCCGTGAATTTGCGGATAACGCCGATAAAACACACGGTCGTTCGATGATCATCGTCGGTGCGGGCCTGAACCACTGGTACCACCTCGATATGAACTATCGTGGCCTGATCAATATGCTGGTGTTCTGCGGTTGTATCGGTCAGAGCGGCGGCGGTTGGGCCCACTACGTCGGCCAGGAAAAACTGCGTCCGCAAACCGGCTGGCAGCCGCTGGCGTTTGCTCTTGACTGGCAGCGTCCGCCTCGTCATATGAACAGCACTTCCTACTTCTATAACCACTCCAGCCAATGGCGCTATGAGACGGTTACTGCGCAGGAACTGCTTTCCCCGATGGCAGACAAATCCCGCTACAGCGGTCATTTGATTGATTTTAACGTTCGCGCTGAACGTATGGGCTGGTTGCCATCTGCGCCGCAGTTAGGGACTAACCCACTGCATATCGCCGAAGAAGCGCAGAAAGCAGGTATGACGCCGGTGGATTACACCGTTAAATCCTTGAAAGAAGGTTCTATTCGCTTTGCGGCAGAGCAGCCGGAAAACGGTAAAAACCATCCGCGCAACCTGTTTATCTGGCGTTCTAACCTGCTCGGTTCTTCCGGTAAAGGCCACGAGTACATGCTCAAGTATCTGCTGGGTACTGAACATGGTATTCAGGGCAAAGATCTCGGCCAGCAGAGCGGCGTGAAGCCTGAAGAAGTGGAATGGCAGGATAACGGCCTGGACGGCAAACTGGATCTGGTTGTCACACTGGACTTCCGCCTGTCGAGTACCTGCCTGTATTCCGACATCGTGCTGCCGACCGCAACCTGGTATGAAAAAGACGATATGAATACCTCGGACATGCATCCGTTTATTCATCCTCTGTCTGCGGCCGTTGACCCGGCCTGGGAATCGAAGAGCGACTGGGAAATCTACAAAGCCATCGCCAAGAAATTCTCTGAAGTTTGCGTGGGCCATCTCGGTAAAGAAACCGACGTCGTTACGCTGCCAATTCAGCACGACTCTGCCGCAGAACTGGCACAACCGCTGGACGTGAAGGACTGGAAAAAAGGTGAATGTGACCTGATTCCTGGTGTTACCGCACCGCACATCATGACCGTTGAGCGTGATTATCCGGCAACCTACGAGCGTTTCACCTCCATCGGCCCGCTGATGGAAAAAATCGGTAACGGCGGTAAAGGGATTGCCTGGAATACCCAGAGCGAAATGGATCTGCTGCGTAAGCTCAATTACACCAAGGCTGAAGGTCCGGCAAAAGGCCAGCCTTGGCTTAATACCGCAATTGATGCAGCCGAGATGATCCTGACGCTGGCGCCGGAAACTAACGGTCAGGTAGCCGTTAAAGCCTGGGCTGCGCTGAGTGAATTTACCGGTCGTGACCATACGCATCTGGCACTGAATAAAGAAGACGAAAAAATTCGCTTCCGCGATATTCAGGCGCAGCCGCGCAAAATTATCTCCAGCCCGACCTGGTCAGGACTGGAAGATGAACACGTGTCTTATAACGCCGGCTATACCAACGTTCACGAGCTGATCCCATGGCGTACGCTGTCTGGTCGCCAGCAGTTGTATCAGGATCATCAGTGGATGCGTGACTTTGGTGAAAGCCTGCTGGTTTACCGTCCGCCAATCGACACCCGTTCGGTGAAAGCGGTGATCGGCGAGAAATCTAATGGTAACCCGGAAAAAGCGCTCAACTTCCTGACGCCGCACCAGAAATGGGGTATCCACTCCACTTACAGCGACAACTTGCTGATGCTGACGCTGTCACGCGGTGGCCCGATTGTGTGGATGAGCGAAGTCGATGCGAAGGATCTGGGAATCGAAGATAACGACTGGATCGAAGTCTTCAACAGCAACGGTGCGCTGACGGCACGTGCAGTTGTCAGCCAGCGTGTACCGGCCGGGATGACCATGATGTACCACGCGCAGGAACGTATCGTTAACCTGCCGGGTTCAGAAATCACCCAGCAGCGCGGTGGGATCCACAACTCGGTGACCCGTATTACACCGAAACCGACCCATATGATCGGCGGCTATGCGCAGCTGGCCTACGGCTTTAACTACTACGGCACCGTCGGTTCAAACCGTGATGAGTTCGTAGTTGTACGTAAGATGAAGAACATTAACTGGTTGGATGGCGAAGGCAATGACCAGGTACAGGAGAGCGTAAAATGAAAATTCGTTCACAAGTCGGCATGGTGCTGAATCTCGATAAGTGCATCGGCTGCCACACCTGTTCAGTGACCTGTAAAAACGTCTGGACCAGCCGTGAAGGTATGGAGTACGCCTGGTTCAACAACGTCGAAAGTAAGCCTGGCGTTGGCTTCCCGAACGACTGGGAAAACCAGGAAAAATGGAAGGGCGGTTGGATCCGTAAAATCAACGGCAAACTGCAGCCGCGCATGGGTAACAAAGCGCTGCTGTTGGGTAAAATATTTGCTAACCCGCATCTGCCGGGCATGGATGATTACTACGAGCCGTTTGATTTTGACTACCAGACGTTGCATAACGCCCCGGCAGACAGCAAAGCGCAGCCGATTGCTCGTCCACGCTCGCTGATCACCGGTCAGCGAATGGATAAAATTACCAGCGGTCCGAACTGGGAAGAAATTCTGGGCGGCGAGTTTGAAAAACGCGCCAAAGACCAGAACTTCGAAAACATGCAGAAGGCGATGTACGGTCAGTTCGAAAACACCTTCATGATGTACCTGCCGCGTCTGTGTGAGCACTGCCTTAATCCGGCGTGTGTGGCGACCTGTCCGAGCGGCGCTATCTACAAGCGTGAAGAAGATGGCATCGTGCTGATCGACCAGGACAAGTGCCGCGGCTGGCGTATGTGTATCACCGGCTGCCCGTACAAGAAGATCTACTTCAACTGGAAGAGCGGGAAATCTGAGAAGTGCATTTTCTGCTACCCGCGTATCGAAGCTGGTCAGCCGACCGTTTGCTCCGAAACCTGTGTAGGTCGTATCCGTTACCTCGGCGTACTGCTGTATGACGCAGATGCGATCGAAAGTGCAGCAAGCACCGAGCACGAGAAAGATCTGTACCAGCGCCAACTGGACGTGTTCCTCGATCCGAACGATCCGGCAGTCATTGAACAGGCGCTGAAAGATGGTATTCCACTGAGCGTCATCGATGCTGCACAACAATCTCCGGTTTACAAAATGGCGATGGACTGGAAGCTGGCGCTGCCGCTGCATCCGGAATACCGCACACTGCCGATGGTCTGGTACGTGCCGCCATTGTCACCGATTCAGTCAGCTGCTGATGCGGGCGAGCTGGGCAGCAACGGTATTCTGCCGGATGTTGACAGCCTGCGTATTCCGGTTCAGTACCTGGCGAACCTGCTGACTGCAGGTGACACCCAGCCGGTACTGTTGGCCCTGAAACGTATGCTGGCGATGCGTCACTACAAACGTGCGGAAACTGTTGACGGCAAAGTTGATACCCGTGCGCTGGAAGAAGTGGGCTTAAGCGAAGCGCAGGCACAGGAAATGTATCGTTACCTGGCAATCGCGAACTACGAAGATCGTTTCGTGGTACCGAGCAGCCATCGTGAACTGGCGCGTGACGCGTTCCCGGAGAAAAGCGGTTGTGGCTTTACCTTCGGCGACGGTTGCCACGGTTCTGATACTAAATTCAATCTGTTCAACAGCCGCCGCATCGACGCTGTCGATGTGACCAGCAAAACGGAGCCGCACCAATGATTGAACTCGTCATTGTTTCGCGTCTGCTCGAGTACCCGGATGCTGCCTTGTGGCAGCATCAGCAGGAACTTTTCGATGCACTCGCGTCATCTGAGAACCTGGATAAAGAGGATGCCCAGACTCTGGGCGTTTTCCTGCGCGATCTAACCGCGCAGGACATGCTGGATGTGCAGGCCGCCTACAGCGAACTGTTTGACCGTGGCCGCGCGACATCGCTGCTGCTGTTTGAACATGTTCACGGTGAATCCCGCGATCGCGGTCAGGCTATGGTTGACCTGATGGCACAGTATGAGCAGCACGGTTTGCAGCTCGACAGCCGCGAACTTCCCGATCATCTGCCGCTGTATCTGGAATATCTTGCGCAACTGCCGAAAAGCGAAGCGCTAGGTGGCTTACAGGATATTGCGCCGATTCTGGCGCTGCTCAGCGCTCGTTTGCAACAGCGCGAAAGCCGTTATGCGGTGCTGTTCGATCTGCTGTTAAAACTGGCGAATACCGTTATCGACAGCGATAAAGTGGCTGAAAAAATTGCGGATGAAGCCCGTGACGATACTCCACAAGCGCTGGATGCGGTCTGGGAAGAAGAGCAGGTAAAATTCTTCGCCGATCAGGGGTGTGGCGAGTCGGAAATCTCCGCTCACCAGCGTCGTTTTGCCGGGGCCGTTGCGCCGCAGTATCTGAATATCACCACCGGAGGACAGCACTAATGCACTTCCTGAATACGTTCTTCTTTGACATCTATCCGTACATCGCGGGTTCTGTCTTTCTGATCGGCAGCTGGCTGCGTTATGACTATGGGCAATATACATGGCGTGCGGCTTCCAGTCAGATGCTGGATCGCAAAGGGATGAACCTGGCGTCAAACCTGTTTCACATCGGGATCCTGGGAATCTTTGCTGGGCACTTCCTTGGCATGTTGACGCCGCACTGGATGTATGAAGCCTGGCTACCGCTTGAAGTGAAACAAAAGATGGCAATGTTTGCGGGCGGTGCCAGTGGCCTGATGTGTCTGATTGGTGGTGTACTGCTGCTGAAACGTCGTCTGTTCAGCCCACGCGTGCGGGCCACCACCACCGGAGCGGATATTCTGATCCTCTCACTGCTGGTGATCCAGTGTGCGCTGGGCCTGCTGACCATTCCGTTTTCCGCCCAGCATATGGACGGTAGCGAGATGATGAAGCTGGTGAACTGGGCGCAGACAGTGGTGACCTTCCAGGGCGGAGCGTCTCAGTATCTCGATGGTGTTGCGTTCATTTTCCGTATGCACCTGGTGCTGGGTATGACGCTGTTCCTGTTGTTCCCATTCTCTCGTCTGGTACACATCTGGAGCGTCCCGGTCGAATATCTGACACGCAAATACCAGATTGTTCGCGCGCGTCACTAATCGTATATTTGAGAATGACAAAACCCTGCTTCGGCGGGGTTTTTTTATGCCTGTTTGCCGGATGGCGGCGCAAGCGCCTTATCCGGCCTACGAAGGTATCAGCGAGCGCTGTAGGCCTGATAAGCGCAGCGCATCAGACAAATAGCGGGCACGTATCGAGTTCGTAGGCCTGATAAGTGCAGCGCATCAGACGAATAGCGGGCACGTATCGAGTTCGTAGGCCTGATAAGTGCAGCGCATCAGACGAATAGCGGGCACGTATCGAGTTCGTAGGCCTGATAAGCGCAGCGCAGCAGACAAATTGCGGGCACGTGTCGAGTTCGTAGGCTTGATAAGCGCAGCGCATCAGGCAAATTGCGGGCACGTGACGAGTTCGTAGGCCTGATAAGCGCAGCGCATCAGGCAAATTGCGGGCACGTGACGAGTTCGTAGGCCTGATAAGCGCAGCGCAGCAGACAAATTGCGGGCACGTGTTGAGTTCGTAGGCCTGATAAGCGCAGCGCATCAGGCAAATAAAGGGCATTGCAGAGGAATTGAGTGTGTTGATTTATGAAGTGATGGTGGTGGGGGAAGGATTACTCAGCGCTACGCGCTTCGCCCTTCGGGTCGTTGCCTGTGGCAACGCTTTCTCGCTACGCTCGAATCGAACCTTAGTCAAAGCTTCTCATCCTTCCCGCATGGGCAGAATATGGGGCATTAGAGATTGATTTGCTGTTGGTGCTTTATGAAGTGATGGTGGTGGGGGAAGGATTCGAACCTTCGAAGTCGATGACGGCAGATTTACAGTCTGCTCCCTTTGGCCGCTCGGGAAC